>CAYRGJ010000008.1:0-112513 GCA_964423835.1 uncultured Dehalococcoidia bacterium
CAAAGATCGTGATGAAATCGCCGGAAGGTGGGTCAAAGTTCGTGATGATTGACAGGCCTGCTGGCCCCTGCCAGGTCGGGGAACCAGGCCCGTCTTGTTGAGGATCTGTTGATATTCCCGCCGCGTTATTGACACCTTGTTGAGCATCCTGCCCATATATTTAGGAGGCCACGTTCGATCCGGCAGGTGGGGGCCCGATTTGTCCGCGCCGGGTCAGGCTGCCTGAGCGTCCCATGTGGCCGAGATGCCCTGCGGAAGAGTGTTGAGGATGGGAAGTCAGTCCCACCTTGTTCCGGGGCCGGCTGCCGATACCCGTTGGGGGGAGCGAAGATGTCAGAAGAGAATACCGATGAGAAGCAATCGAGACGAGATCCGAGACAGGGCAACAAGGATACGAGCGAGAATGGAAGGCACACGATCCCCGCTCAGATGCTGTAGAGACGCCGCCGGACCATCGGCGGTTGCACGGCGTTCGCCTGCATGCTCCCACTTCTGGATCATCGAAGCGGCAATGGGCGCGATTAGCAGGGGGGCATGCAGCATCTGCGGAGAGGAGAGGCTGTTCCGGAACAACCCCCTCCCGTCTGAGTTCGCACAATTCAAGGCCATCCATGATGGGCATGACGGTAATGGACGCGCCGAGCCAGGGAGTGACAGGGATTACCATCTGTTTCAGATGCCGCGAAAGAGGCATCTGGGGCCCCGAGTCGTGTAACCGGCGGGGATGGAAGAGGAGGACGAATGGCGTTGTCTGAGACATACGGGAAGGTGGACATTCCGACGATTGGTGAGGATGAACCTGTGTTCATCCTGCGAGGCCAGGATATCCTGGCAGGATCGGCAATAGAGATGTACCGGCTTCTGGCGGAGGCCCATGGTTGCCAGGTGGCTGAGGCAATGGCCAGGGAGTCAGGCAGCTTTCGAAAGTGGCTGGGGCAGAAGAAGCTGCCAGTGTGGCCCCTGCTGGATCAGCCTGACCACAATCGTCGTGCGGTGATTGCTGGCAAAGAGCGGTAAAGGAGGTCTTAGATGGCTAATGCTTTGGCGCTGCTAGGCAAGATCGCATTCGTAGTCGGCGTCCTGTTCGCGATCTTCGGTGGAATCTGGGGAGGCAAATCCGTACCGACCAATGAAGTGGTGATATGGGTACTCCTGATCGCCGGCATACTCATCGGGCTGCTCAACGTCACTGCCAAAGAGGGGGCCACGGTGCTGGCAGCCGCCGTTGCCCTGATCATCCTGGGCATCTGGGGCTTCACGCCGGCCGCGGCTCCAATCGCCGATGTGTCTGAGACACTGGCGGAGAACCTGCAGGGCGTGGTCTGTTCGTTTGCCCTTCTCATGGCTCCGGCAGCCATCATCGTGGCCGTCAAAGCGGTCATTGCCACCGCCAAGCCAGGCGACTAGACCTGTTCGACGATCCTGTTGCAGAGAGGCGCCTCTTCCTCGTGGGGGGCCTCTCTTGTCAGGCTGATGGTCGCGCCGACTCGCGGTGAAAGGAGGTGAGGACATGGGAGTCCTCTGGTACATACTGCTCGGTGCGCTGGCAGGTATCCTCGCCAGGCTGATTCACCCGGGCAAGGAACGCATGGGGTGGATCATGACTATCCTGATCGGTATCGCCGGGTGCTTTCTGGCCGGGCTCATCGGCGACTTGGCTGGCTGGTGGGATGCCATATCATTTCGGGGCTTCATCGTCGCCTTGGCCGTGACGGTCCTGCTGTTGAGTATCTACGCCAGGCTGACCGTCCCCAGGAAGAAGGCGGCATCCCGGTGAATTCGTGGCCAGCGCCACGGGCAACACACGGCATGAGGCACCAACTAGCACAGAATGCGTCGTGCCTTGCTGTCCGCGCGGCACGTCTGGACTGAAGCCATTCCCCAGAGCATTGCAGGAGGAGAGAGGCCGCAGAGCCCCTCTCTTCCTGTTTGGGGAGCCGGATGGTGGTGCCAGGGCTCTGTGATCATTCATGGTCGAGAAGGGGAGGCTCCTGGGAAGCGCAAAGGTCCTGGCCTGGGTGTGGCATCTACTGCTGGACGGGTGGTAGTATTGGCTGGGACTGGTTAGCGTCGATGAAAAAATGCTCCATCCTGCTCCTGTGTGTCTTGTTGCTCGCTGTGTCTGTTCCCGCCTTGTCCGTCTCTGCCGGTGATTCGATTACGGTCAGAGTCGGGCTCTATGAGAACAACCCCAAGATCTTCGCTGGCGAAGAAGGGCAAGCGTCAGGATTCTGGGGAGACATCGTGAATTACATCGCTTCAAAGGAGGGGTGGCGGGTCGAGTATGTACCCGGAACCTGGAACGAGTGCCTGACCAGACTGCAGAATGAAGAAATAGACATCATGCCGGACGTGGCATTTACGGAGGACAGGGCCGCACTATACGATTTCTCCCAAGAGGCCGTCTACGTGAGCTGGTCACGGGTGTATGCCAGAAGAGGGGTTCAGATAGAGTCCATCCTGGACCTCGAAGGAAAGACCGTGGCGGTGCTCAGGGGCAGCGTCAACGTCGAGGGACCGGAAGGCATAGAGAAGCTCGTCGGCGAATTCCATGTCCAGTGTGCCTTCATGGAGACTGACAGCTATGTCAGTGTCTTTGGACTGGCGGACAGCGGAGAGGCGGATGCAGCGGTCGTCAGCAAGGACTTCGGCCACCTGCACGCGGCGGATTATGATGTGGTGGAGACGGCTATACTCTTCCAACCTTCCTCCCTCCACTTCGCCTTGGCGAAAGGCGCCAGCCTGACACCTTACCTCATAGAGAGGCTGGACTACCGCGTGGCAGAACTCAAGGGCGATCAGGGCTCCATCTACTACACGTCTCTGGGTAACTGGCTGGGGGTCAGACCGGTCGGGGGAAGCGTAGTCAAGGTTCCCAGATGGATCATGTGGACCTTGGCAGGTGTGCTGCTGCTGGTGTTGCTGCTGGCCGCAGGCTCCTTTGTCCTGAGGATCCAGGTAAAGGCCAGGACCAGAGAGCTGCAGGCGGAAGCCATCGAGCGTCAGAGATACGAGGAAATGGACAAGCTGAAGAGCAATCTGCTTTCCATGGTCACCCACGAGCTCCGCACGCCGCTGGCCACGATAAAGGGCTATTCAACCATGCTGGTCGACTATGGTGAGAATCTCGAGGACGATGAGAAGGCCAGGTCTCTGACATCCATTGACAAGGCAACGGACCGTCTGGTCAGCCTGGTGGATCAACTGCTGGAAATGTCCCGCATGGAGGCGGGGATGTTGAAACTGGAGAAGGACCTTGTCGATCCGGCCGAACTGATAGAACAGACACTGGTCGACGCGAGATTGCGGTCGCCGGACCATCGGCTTGAGGCGGACGTACCGGCGAGCCTGCCGCTGGGCCGCATGGATGCCAACCGTATTCGGCAGGTACTGGAGAATCTGATCGACAATGCCATCAAGTATGCTTCCGATGGGAAAGAGGTGACGGTGTCAGCGCTGTCCCGTGACGCCAGCCTTGTCTTCAGCGTAACTGACCATGGCCCCGGAATACCCGAAGGCGAGCTGGAAAAGGTCTTTGACCGGCTGTATCGTGTAGAGGGGCGACCGGCACCGCTGGTGCATGGGCTGGGGCTGGGACTATCCATCTGTAAAGGCTTGGTGGAGGCTCACGGAGGCCGGATCTGGGCGGAAAGCAAGATCGGCCAGGGAAGCCGGTTCGTCTTCACCATTCCATTAGGATCATAGGAGGCAGGCGGACATGCCGCCAAGGGAAACCAGAGTCCTGGCCGTCGATGACGATGCGGAGATCCTCCGGCTTGTCCGGCGGGTGCTGGAGATGGAAGGCTTTGTCGTTGTCACGGCTGAAAGCGGTGAAGCCGCGATGCAGGAGCTGGGTCGCGGGGAATTCGATCTGGCTTTGCTGGACCTGATGATGCCGGGCATTGATGGTATGGCCGTATGCCGGCACATACGCAGCTTCTCCACGTTGCCGGTCATCCTGATCACGGCCAAAGCCCATGATGACGACAAGGTGACGGGGCTCAACGCAGGCGCCGATGACTACATAACAAAGCCCTTTTCAACACGGGAACTTGTCGCCAGGGTGAGGGCGGTGCTCAGGCGCAGCGAGGTGACATCCAACGCCCCATCAGCCCCCAAGGTGGTGAGCGGTGACCTGCAGATCGACTTCCCGGCGAGGATGGTGACTGTAGCCGGGCAGGAAGTCAAACTGACACCAACCGAGTTCAACCTTCTCCAGGTATTGGCCCAGAACAGCGGCAAGGTGCTTACCCACACCCAATTGCTGAACCGCGTCTGGGGTAGCGACTACAGCGGCGAAATGAGATATCTCCATGTCTACATCAGCCGGCTTCGCAAGGAACTCAGGCTCGAGAGGCACGGTCAGCCGACAATTGAGAGCATCAACGGCGTTGGATATCGGTTCAACATCCTGTGAGTCCGGTCAGGGCTGGGGAATAGCGCCAGAACGGCAAGTCCCGACAGGTAGACTCGGAATGCTGGACCTGGCGTTACTGCAGATGGAACTCGATGCTTCGAGCCGGCCTTCAGCCTCAGAAACCTATGAGGCTGCAGTTCTGCAGGTCGCAGGTCGTTGGGCGAGCGGGCCAGGCCGGCATCTCAGGGAGAAGGTGCTGTGCCCGGTGGGGGGCCGTCGACCCCAACCAGCGCACCGAGTCCGGGTTCGTAGAGATTCTCGCCGGTCGCTTCGGTGCGCCTGGCCGTCACGCGCAGCAGTCCGATGTATCTACCGCGGTCTTCTTCCAGGGCTTCAGCATCCGACGGAAACAGGTTCTTGCCAGTGGCCTCGAGAGCGCGATCGAAGTCCCGCCAGTGCCGCCAGCCATCCGGCAGCGCCCCGACGGCCGTCTCCATCACCTTCGGGCAACCCTGCCACAGCTCTTGCCAGAACCCGGCGGTCTTGAAGCAGAGGCAGTCGCTATCCCAGAATACCTTGCCGTTGGACTGGGGTTGCGCCAGGTGTGGCGGCACCGTGCTGCCAAAAGGTTGCATCAGGCCGGGCACGACCACGCCGACAAGCCCGGCCGGCCGCACGAAGCGGGCCAGGTAGTCGAGGTACAGGGTGTCGGTGCCGAAGTACTGGTAGGCATCGATGGAGACCGCCACATCGAAGAAGCCTCGCGCGAAGGGCAGCGCATGGGCCTCGGCCTTCAATGGGCAGACCAGGCCGGCCATGCCTGACGCGACAATCCGCTGCCAGTTGTGGTCGGGACTCATCCACAGGTCGGCTGCCCAAACATGCACACCGAACTCGCGGGCCAGGAAGATGCTGGTCATGGCCTTTCCGCAGCCCAGGTCCAACACCCGCATTCCCGGCTTCAGAGGCAGCACCTCGCACAGCCATTCAGCCAGCCAGACAGCGTTCGGCCCCATCTGGTTGTCCAACATCCATTCTTGATCGTACGATGCTGACCTGGGGAACTCATCCTTCTGGAGCAGCGATCTGACCTCATCCGAGATCGGCCTGTTCATAGCCCATATTCTAGCATTTTTGGCCCGGCGGGCGCCCCTGGCGGCGGCCGTATTGACAGAAAGGGCCCGGAGGGCGAGACTCTGCGGCGAGAGTCCTGTGAGCCGGGGCCGACGGTGGCGCAGGGGCTCCGGATGCTGGGCCGGGCGCCGAGCTGGATACCGGGGAGGCGCAACCGCTGGACGCTGACCCTGGCCTCACGGCTGATGCCGCGCCGGCAGCTGATCAGGATCGTGGGGAGCAACATGCGGCAGTGGTATGGAAAGCAGTAGAAGCGGGCCGGTGATGCCACCGGCCCGCCGCCTGCTTTCCGGCCCTGACCACGCCGGATAGCCTTTCTAGTCCTTGATGTACGTGTCCACGTACTTGTTGACGAATCCGGGCGCCTTCCACCATTTCTTGGCCCCCAGGTCCTCCACTATGGCCTGGCTGGCGATGTAGGACGGCCCCCCGGTGACCATGCCCCCGGGGTAGGTGGAGGCGCCGCAGACGTACAGGCCGCCCACCGGCGTCCTGGTGCTGGAGCAGGACTGGTCCGGGCGGTTGTTCCCCATCTGCAGAATGGTGTAGTCGCCGTGCTTGATCCCGCCGCGCACCATGCAGGGGATCCTTCTCTCGATGTCCACCGGGGACTCGCTGGTCTGCAGGAGGATGTCCTTCCGGCTGAAGCCCTTGAGGTGGCCGAGCCACAGGTCCAGGACCTTGTTCTCGATGTCCTTCTTCCTCTTCTCCCAGTTTTCCTTGTTTCCGTCCAGGTCGTACGGGGCGGGGAACTGGAACTTGGAGACGTGATGCCCTGGGATGTCCACCAGGGTAGGATCGTACAGGGTCTCACAGGTGGCGTGGCCGCCGATGTGGTCCAGCTTTCCGGCGCGGACGCCGGTGAAGAACTTCATCACCTCGTCCTCGTTCTCGAAGCCCATGATGTTCATGAGTGACTGGCTGATGCCCGGCTCCTCCGCGTCGTAGACCAGGGGCTTCTCGGTGGCGATGTGCAGGGTCCACAGGCTCCACTTGTCGAACTTCCAGGAGTGGCAGCGCTCGGCCAGCTGGGCCGGGATGTTCTTCTCGCCCGCCAGCTTGAGGAAGGTGGTCTGCGGGTCCAGGCTCGAGGCCACGGCCTTGCACTTCACCTGGGTGCCGTCCCACAGCTCGACGCCGGTGACCTTCCCGGCGTCGATGTTGATCTTCGAGACCTCGGCGTTCTCGATGATGAGCCCGCCGTTCATTATGACGTCCTTGCCGAACAGGCTGGCCAGCTTGTGGGAGCCGCCGTAGCACTGCTGCTTGTGCATGGCCCGGTTTATCATCAGGGGGAACAGGAAGGCCCCGGTTTCCATCGGGTCCAGGCCCCACATGCAGGCAGAGTACAGGAAGACCGCCCTCACCTTGGGGTTCTTGAAGGTCTGGGTCACCAGGTCGTAGGGTGACTTCTCCATCATTTCCAGGAACTCCTGGCCCAGCCTGGTCCTCTGTGTCTTGACCACCAGGTCCAGCGAGGGCAGGGGCGGCACGTAAGTGCCCGGGGCCAGTATCTCGTCCATCATCTGGTCGATCTTCTTGATCCAGCCGTAGAAGGTCCGGGCGTCGTCGATGGACCAGCGCAGGATGGAGTCGTAGGTGTCCTCATTCATGCGGTGCAGCAGGATCGATTTGCGGTCCTTGAAGAGCATGCCTGTCTGCGCGTTGGGATTGACCCAGGTGAGGCCCCTCTCCTTGAAATCGAAGTCCTGGTACATGGGCATGTACTCCACCATCAGGTGGTAGATGGCATGGGTGTTGGCGTAGTGGCAGGGGTAGAGTATCTCCTCGGTAGCCAGCCCGCCGCCGATCTCGCCGCGGCGCTCCAGCAGGATGACCTTCAGCCCGGACTTGGCCAGGTAGGCCGCCGTGATCAGCCCATTGGGGCCGGCGCCGATCACCGCCACGTCGCACTCCAGCCGGTTCGACATGACCGGATGGACAATCTGGCCGTAGTTGCCTTCATTCCGGTAAGGTTGACGATGCTGCATCAGATTGCCTCCTTCCTCGAGTTGTCCATCCTAGACCTCACCGCTCTTGACCTGTTTCTCCGAAACGTAGTACGGCGAGGGGTACCACCACCCGCCCGGCTTCAGGTTCAGGTCTTCGATCAGCAGATGCATCAGGTTGTAGGGCTGTGCCATCAGGGCCAGGCCTCCAGGGTACGATGTCTGGCTCACCAGGTAGAGCCTGTCGATGGGGGTGCGGTACCGGCCGCACTCCGGCACGGGCCGGCGGTCGTACCACTGGTCATCGCAGACCCGGATCCCCTCCCAGTTGCCGCCCACGAAGCCCATGTTCCGGAACGACGAGTCCAGCGGGGACATGGCGAACTTGGCCACGATGTTGTCGTCTCCCATGTTGGTGCAGTACTTGCGGTACATGCCGAGGGCCAGGTCCACCATCTCTTCCTTGTGCTTGTTGTAGTTCTCGATGCCGTCGACGAAGTACTCGGGGACCGGCACCGGGAAGAAGTTGTAGATGACGTGATAGCCGGGCGGGCAGCGCGTCGGGTCGTAGATGCTGGAGCGCACCGAGCGCAGCACGAAGCCGTCCTTGTCCGCCACCGGGAAGCGGCGCTCCACGTCGACCACGTTCCGGTGTTTGTCCATCTCCTCCATGCTTTCGACCGGGAAGATGACCCCCAGGGAGGGGTACTTGTCCAGGAACTCGCCGGCCTTGCCCTTGAAGCGGGGCAGCTCTTTCACCACCAGGTCCAGCTTGAACAGGCTGCCGCCGGCCAGGTTGATGTCCAGCACCTTCTGGTAGAACCCCGCATCCAGGTGCTTCTTGGGGACCAGCTTGAGGAAGGTCTCCTTGACGTGGATATCGCTGATGACGGCCTTGTCTGCCCAGATCACCTTGTTCGCGGTCGGCGCGGACTCGGCCAGCCGGACGCCCTTGGCCTCGCCGTTCTCGATGATGATCTCCTCCACCTTCGAGTTGGTGTAGAACTTGGCCCCGTGGGCCAGGGCGCAGCGCATGGTGGAGTGGGCGTAGGAGTGCATGCCGCCCAGGAAGACGCCGGAGGCATACATGATGAGGAAGGTGATGGCGGCGCCGACCATGCCCAGGCCCTTGGTGATGTGCTCCGGGCCGCTGTCCCAGGAGGCGTCGCAGATGCCCACCTTCTGGGCGTCTTCCTTGCACAGGATGTTGGTGATGTCCCAGGTGGACATCTTCAGCCAGGTGTCGTCGTAGATCTCCTTCAGCAGGGGCACCTTCTTGATGGCCTTGACCCAGGGGAGGTCCTTGGGCTCGCGGCTATACCCCTCTGGCAGGGGCGGGGTCCAGTAGATGGAGCGCAGCCACTCCCGGCACTCGGGAGACTCCAGGATGGAGTAGATGGCCTCGGTCTGGGCCGCGGCCTCCTCGCTCCAGGTCAGCATGGCTTCCCGGACCACCTGCTTGTTCCAGCGGCCGCCGGAGGTCACCCGCTTGAAATCCGAGGACACGGCGGTGCCCCAGACGTCCGTGGGGACCATCCTCAGGCCGAACTTGTGCAGCTCCAGCTGCTCCCAGGCCGGCGACGCCCCGGCGTAGTTGTAGGCCGCGTGCGGCTCGATCCTGAAGCCGGGGATGGGCTCGATGGTCTCGCAGCCTCCCCCGATCTCCGTCCTGGCCTCCACCACGCAGACCTTGACCCCGCACTTGGCCAGGTACGCAGCGATCCCCAGCCCGTTCGGGCCGCCGCCCACCACCACCACGTCATAGCGATTCTCTTTGCTCATGCCTTACTCCTCTCTTGCGATCGGTTGCCTGGCCGGACAGGCTGCCGCGCCGCTTCAGGCCAGGCCAACAACCGGGCGCCGTCACGATCAGTGAGGGATATGCGCCAGCCCGGCGGCTTAGATGACCGGTGGTGCGCCGGGATGACGCGCTCCGCGCGCCCAAACACGCGGAGTGCGGAAGCGGTATCCCCCCCTTGTCTCAACGATACTGGCAACTCGACAAAAGAATCATACTCGAACTAGGCGCGGCCGGCGCTGTACGGAGGTACGGACGCCTTACTGGACGGAAAGCGGGTTTTCGCTGCTGCGCATGCCGGGTCCACGTGCCGGCGCGGCGCTTCCCCGGCGGGTTGCCCGGGCGCCGCTGACGCCTGTGGCGGTAATGCCGGGCAACGACGCTACTGTACATTGATCCTGTACCTTGTTGAGTTGAATATCAACTACCAGCCGCTGGACACTGCTACAGGCCGGCGCCTCACCGCCGCCTGCCGTACAGCGCGGTCAGCTGCCGCCGGCCGGTTTGACAAACCGGGAAGCCGAATAATATCCTTGCCGCGGGGGTGGGTACCATCGACCACGAGCATGGGGGGTGGCCTGTGGGCGCTGTTCTGGTGCTTCCCGATCCGCCACTGCCCTCGCCTCGCGTTCCCGCTGTGCGTGCCGCGCCCGACAAGCTGCGAAGGAGGGTCGTTCGAACATGGATCTGAAGGAGCTGGAAGCCAGGGTCAGGGTTCTGGAGGACATCGAGGCCATCAAGAAGCTCAAGGCCACGTACTGCTACCTGTGCGACGCCGGGCTGACCATAGAGAAGAACCGCAACGAGCTGGTATCGCATTTCACCAAAGATGCCAGGCTCGACTACGGCCTGGGGCCGCCTTCCCGGTTCCAGGGTACCGAGGGACTTCACCTCTTCTTCGGCACCTACGTGGCCATGGGCGTGAGCTTCTGCATGCACATGGTGCACAACCCCATCATCGAGGTCAACGGGGACAAGGCTACCGGAAGATGGTACTACGAAGCACCGACCACGGACACCGAGACGGGAAAGGCGCAGTGGATGGCGGGCACCTATTTCGAGGAATACGTCAGGGAAGATGGGGAGTGGAAGTTCTCCTACATGGGAACCAAATGGAAATTCATCACGCCCTATGACGAGGGCTGGGCCAGAAACCCCGGCGAGCTGATGAAGATGGTGCCCCCGGAGTAGGGGGCGCGGAAGCCGCCGGGTCGATCTTGGGGAGGGACAATGTCAACATATGGATATGCCGGCCAGATCCTGCGGGCCGACCTGTCGTCAGGGCGGACATCGACCGTCCCCACGGAGGCATACTCGGAGAGGTTTCTGGGCGGCCGGGGGATAGCGGCCCGGATCTACTGGGATGAGGTGCCGCCGGAGGCGGGCCCCTTCGACGCGGAGAACCGGCTGGTGTTCGTCACCGGGCCGCTGTGCGGGGTGCCGGCCGTCAGCGGATCGCGCTGGGAGGTGTGCGGGAAAGGGCCTCAATCCCCGGTGCGTTTCTCCCATGCCAACCTGGGCGGCCGCTGGGGGGCCGCCCTCAAGTTCGCCGGCTATGACGGCATCATCGTGCAGGGCATCTCTGAAAAGCCGGTCTACCTCCTGGTGCACGACGACAAGGCCGAGCTCCGGGATGCGTCCGCCCTCTGGGGCATGCACGCCCTGCAGGCCGCGGAAGCCCTGAAGAGCGAGCTGGGCAGCCAGGCCAGGGTGACGGCCATCGGCCCGGCGGCCGAGCACCGGGTGGTCACAGCCACCTTCCTGGCGGACAACTACACCATCGGATCGGGTGGCCTGGGGGCGGTGATGGGAGCCAAGAACCTGAAGGCGGTGGTGGTCATGGAGGGCCGCCAGCCGGTGAGGATCGCCCGGCCCGAGGAGCTGCGCCAGGTGACCGAGCACTACCGCGGCCTGAAGAGGGCCTTCCCCACTGACGGCTGGGAGTACCTCAGCCGCTGGTCGCGGGACCCCACCCTGGAGCCGAGGGTGATGCCGGGGCCGGAGATGAAGAAGGAGACCTGCTACGGATGCCTGGGGCGCTGCGCCCGGAAGGTCTATGTCTCCAGCGACGGGCGCAAGGGGAAGTTCATCTGCCACGCGGCCTTCTTCTATCAGCCGTGGACGGACAAGTACTACGGGGACTGGAACGACGCCGCCTTCGAGGCCACCTGGCTGTGCGATACCTATGGCCTGGACGCCGTGGCCCTGGACCTCATGATCAACTGGCTCCACCTCTGCCACCAGGCGGGCATCCTGAGCGATGAAAGCACCGGCCTCCCCATTTCGAAGCTGGGCAGCGCCCAGTTCATCCAGACGCTGGTGCGCCAGATCGCCTTCCGGGAGGGGTTTGGCGATCTCCTGGCCCAGGGGATACACCGCGCGGCGGAGGCGCTGGGCCCGGCGGCCGTGGAGCAGGTCGGTTTGGCCGGGCACCTGGCGGAGCCTGGGTATCACCCCTACGGGCCGCGGCTCTACAACACCAATGCCCTGCTCTATGCCATGGAGCCCAGGATGCCCATACAGCAGCTTCACGAGGTCGGCCTGCTGATGGCCAAGTGGTCGGCGGGCACCCGGGGACTGACCAGCATCAACTCGGAAGTGGTCCGGACGGTGGCCCGGAAGTTCTGGGGCGGGGAGGCGGCCGCCGATTTCACTACCTGGGAGGGAAAGGCACGGGCCGTCAAGATGATCCAGGAACGTCAGTACGTAGAGGCCAGCCTCATCCTGTGCAATTTCCTCTGGCCCATCACCGACTGCGAGGCATCGCCGGACAGAGCAGGTGATCCCGGCCTGGAGAGCCGGATCCTGGCGGCCGTGCTGGGGAATGGCGCAGGCGAGCATGATCTCTACCGGGTGGCCGAGAGGATCTTCAACCAGCAGAGGGCCATCCTGGTCCGGGAGGGCCACCGCGGCCGGAAGTTCGACACCCTGGCCGGCCACTTCTTCAACCAGCCGTTGAAATACGACCAGGCCAACGCCGAGTGCCTGGTGCCGGGCCAGGACGGGCAGGCCGTCTCGCGGCGGGGGGTGGTGGTGGACCGGGGCGCGTTCGAGAAGACGAAGGACGAGTACTACGTGCTGAGAGGATGGGACGTGGCCACCGGCCTCCAGACCAGGCGCTCGCTGGAGAAGGTGGGCCTGCCGGACGTGGCGCTGGACCTCGAGCGATGGGGGCTGCTGGGAGGTGTGAAGCATGATAACCAGATATGATGAGACGTTCTGCCACCAGGCGGTGTCCACCTTCGACCAGCCGGGCACCAGCGCCCGGGAGTGGACCGAGCGGGCCTGGATGCAGGTGCACGACATGGCCGGCACGGCCCACCTGGCCGCCAGCTTCGGATACTACCCCAACCGCAACGTGATGGACGCCTTCGTGGCCTTCGCCATCCAGGGGCAGACCGAGCACATCGTGCGCGCCTCGCGCGAGCTTCGCCCGGAAATAGACGTCTTCAAGGTGGGGCCGTTCTCCTACGACATCGTGGAGCCCCTGCGGGCCGTCCGGTACCGGCTGGATGACAACCAGTACGGGCTGAGCTACGACATCACGCTGGAGGGCATGAGCCCCCTGGTGGAGGAGGACCCGGCCCAGTACCAGGTGAGCCGGGGCCGGGTGAAGGAGCACATCAAGCGCATGGTGCAGGCCGTCCGGCCAGCTGGCTGGATCAGGTGCGAAGGCCGGACGTTCCTTCTGGACCAGGAATGGGTGGGCGAGAGGGACCGCTCCTGGGGCATCAGGCTGGCCGGAGCGGACTTCATCGAGACCGGGGTCCAGGCCCCGGAGCTGCCGGCCGGTATGCTCTTCAACTTCGCTCTGATGCAGTTCGAGAAGTGGGGCGCCACCTACCACATCCGGGAGATCTGGGACAACCACGGCGGGTTCGTCAACCGGTGGCACTTTGGCGGCGGCCTCTTCTTCCCGCTGGAGGCGGAGCGGGAGCCGCTGAAGATCGTCAGCCTGGAGCACAACTACCACTTCCGGGATGACATCCCGGAGCAGCCGCGCCGCTTCGCCGGCGGGGACGTCAGCTTCACCACCATCGACGGCGCGCGGAAGGAGGTCTCCATACGCCCGGTCACCATCTGCTACCAGGCGCCAGTGGGCTACGGCGGCTTCTACAAGGACTTCATCCACGGCAAGTGGATGGGCGAGAAGTGGATGGACGGCCACCGCTTTGACCTCAACAACCCGGAGACGATGAAGGAGATCTGGGGCTACTGCGACTACGGCTCCGAATTCTGCTGCGGCGGCGAAACCGGACACGGGACCGTGGAGCTGATGGTGGTGGGCAAGTATCCCCGGTACGGCTACCAGGGCTACTAGGCAGGAGGTGCAACATGCTCTCTCGTCAGGTGGAGCTGTCCGAGCTGCAGCCGAAGCTTCTGGCCTGGATCCAGGGCAAGATGCCGAAGGCCAGGGACCTGGCCATCTCCGGGCTGGAGAGATCCGGGGCCGGCATCTCCAATGAGACCTTCCTCTTCGACCTGAGCTGGACGGAGAAGGGAAAGGCCGGATCAGAGAGGATGGTGCTGCGCTGCGCCCCCAGGTCGTCGCCGGTATACCCCGATTATGACCTCAGCCTCCAGTTCCGGGTGATGAAGGCGCTGCGCCCTGCCGGCCTCCTCGTGCCCCGGGTCCACTGGCTGGAGATGGATGAGCAGGTGCTGGGCACCGCCTTCTATGTCATGGGCCGGATCGAGGGGGTGGTCCCGCCGGAGTTCCCGCCGTATCACTCCTTCGGCGTGTACTTCGACGCCACCCCTCAGAAGCGGGCCCGGATGTGGTGGTCGGCCATTGAGGCCATGAGCCGGGTGCACCAGGCCGATTGGAGGAAGCTGGGGCTGTCCTTCCTGGGCGTGCCCGGCGGCGGCAGCGGTCCCCTGGACCGGCAGCTGGATTACTTCCAGAGGTACCTGGCCTGGGCCAAGGATACCCCGGACGAAAGCCAGCCGGTCCTGGAGGCCGCCCTCGAATGGCTGCGGGACAACCGCTACCAGCCGGCGCGGGTGACCCTGTGCTGGGGCGATGCCCGCATGCCCAACACCATGTTCAGCCCGGAAGGCGACGTGGTGGCCCTCCTCGACTGGGAGATGGCCTTTCTGGGCGATCCCCAGGCCGACCTAGCCTTCTTCCTGCTGCTGGATTGGGTGGACAGCGAAGGCTACGGCATCCCGCGTCTGGAAGGGGCCCCCGGCCGGGAGGAGACGGTGCGGCGCTACGAGGACCTGACGGGCTGGAAGGTGGACCAGCTGCACTACAACGAGGTTTTCGCCGTCTTCCGGGCCGGCATAGTGATGATGAAGGTGCTGAAGAACTTCAAGAAGCTGGGGGTGGCCCTGGACCAGGCGGACGCCGAATCGAACAACCCCTGCACGCAGCGGCTGGCCAGCCTCCTGGGCCTGCCGGCGCCGGGCGCCCCCGCCAGGCAGTCGGTGAGGGTGGATGAGGTCACGGCCGTGGTGCAGTTCCACCTCACCGGCCCGGGCGGCGGCGACTGGTATGCGGTCTGCGAGAAGGGCGCGGCCACGCGCCACCAGGGGACCGCCGCCAACGCCGACTGCACCCTCACGGCCTCCGCGGCGGACTGGGCGGCCATACAGCGGGGAGAGCTGGACCGCTTCAACGCCTGGACCGGCGGCAAGCTGAAGATCGATGGCGACATGACCCTCATGCTCCAGCTCGAGGAGGCCATCTCCCGGCTGGGCCAGCAGTGACGCCCGGCCGGGAGATGGCGCCCCGGCCTGACCGGCCAGGCACTGGCGCACCGGCCGGCCCAACCGGGGCAGGCATTGACACCGGCCCGTTCAAGGATGATATTATCCCGGGGTCGAACAGATGCGGCTGAAGGTGCTGGGCCTGCCTCTGGGTGCGGCCATGCTCATGCTGGCCATGGTTCTGGCTGTTTCGGTGGCCTGCCGCCCGGGGGAGGATTCGAACGGCACCGGCGGGCAGGTCCCGCACGAGGGAGCGTGGGGGATCTATTCCCTGGACCTGGACACCGGTGCCGTGGTGCTCATCTGGAGATGCAATGACACCATCACCTGCCGCTGCCTGAGCCATGCCGGAGACGTGCTGGCCTTCTCCCGAAAGGTGGACGGCACCGCGGACTCCAACGAGGAGATCTTCACCATCGGGGTCGATGGGACCGGCCTGCGCCGGCTGACCAGCAACAGCTACCGCGACCTGTTCCCCAGCTACTCCCCGGATGACTCCCGGATGGCCTTTCTCTCCCTGCGCTCGACCATGGACATACACGTGATGGACGCCGACGGCGCCAACCAGGTGCTGCTCTACGACTCCGGCTTCCACGATTCGGACATCAACTGGGGCAGCGGGGGCCGGATCGCGTTTACCCGCAACAGCCAGGTCTGGACCATGAAGGAGGACGGGAGCGACCCCCGACAGGTCACCAGCCCGCCCAGGGCGGGCGAATGGGGGAGGGCCAACCTGCCGTTCGGAGACTACGATCCTAACATCAGTCCCGACGGCAGTCGTATCGCCTTCGAGAGGCTGGAGGACGACACCAGCGTTCACGGCAACTACAATCTCTTCGTCATCGATGCCAGCGGGGCCGTGGAGACCAGACTGACGAGCACGGGGTACTCCCAGGGCCTGCCGGTCTGGTCCCACTCCGGCGACAGGCTGGCCTACGTGGTGGCCGCCGCCGGCTCCACCGGCCAGTTCGACATCCACCTGATCGATGCCGACGGCAGCAACGACCGGAACATCACGCCGGACTACTTTCCCTCGACCTTCCTCTGCCACTCGGCCCTGTTCTCGAAGGACGACTCGCACATCTACTTCACCGGGCAGTGGTACAGCTGAGGGGCGGTTGTTTCCGGTAGCGCCGCTTTGCTATACTCGCAGTTACAGTGCCCGGGCTCGAGTTTCTCTTCCATCCGGAGTCAATCGCCGTAGTCGGAGCGCCCAGCGATCCGACCAACCTGGCTGGAGGCGCTATCTTCGTTACGGCACTGCTGGAGTCCGGGTACCCGGGCCGGATCTATCCCGTGAACCCCAGGGCCAGCCGGATAATGGGCCTCAAATGCTATCCGGATATCCTGAGCATACCCGGCGCGGTGGATTACGTGATCTGCTGCATTCCGGCCTCGGGGGTGGAGAGGCTCATCGAAGAAGCCTCGGCCAAAGGGGCCCGGGGCATGACCATGTTCACGGCCGGTTTCAGCGAGGCCGAGGGGCACGATTCCGTCGTGGAGAGGCGTGTAGCCGCCCTCGCCCGGGCGCGGGGGATGCGGCTTCTCGGCCCGAACTGCATGGGCATACACTGCCCGGCCACGGGACTGTCATTCCAGCCCGGCCATAGCCGGGAGCCCGGGCCGGTGGCCTTTCTCTGTCAGAGCGGGGGGAATGCCAATAGCTTCAAGTTCATAGGGGAGGATCGCGGCCTCCGTTTCAGCAAAGTGATCAGCTACGGGAATGCGGCCGACATCAACGAAACCGACCTGCTGAAGTACCTCACCTGGGACCCGGATACCGAAGTCATCGCCGCGTACATTGAGGGGACCCGCGGCGGGCCCCGGTTCTTCGACGCCCTGGCGGCCGCGGCGGCCGCGAAGCCGGTCGTTGTCATCAAAACGGGTCTGACTGAGTCTGGAAGGAGAGCAGCCAGGTCCCATACCGGATCCCTCGCCGGTGCGGCCGGGGTCTGGGACGGGCTCTGCCGTCAGGCGGGGGCCATGCAGGCGCACAGCCTGGATGAGACGATGGATATCATAGAGGCCGCGCTTTGCCTGGATCCGCCGCTCGGGCTGCGCACCGGTATCATCGGTTGGGGCGGTGGCGCCAGCGTACTGGGCACGGAGGCCTGCGAAAGAAACGGGCTCGCCGTGCCCCCCTTCTCACGGGAGCTCAGGGAGAGACTGGCGGCTTTCCCGTTCGGACCGGGGACCAGTGCGGGCAATCCCGTGGATTCAGCGGTAATCACCATGCCGTCCCTGTTTGTCGAAGCTCTGGCCACCATCGCCGGAAGCGGCGAGGTCGACCTGATCCTGGTACAGCTGCCGTTAGATGTATCTCATCTCGTGGGGCCATCATCGGCTTGGCAGGGCGCTGAAGATGCCATCCTGGAGAATGGCCGCAGCCTGGGTGTTCCGGTGGCAGTGGTGCGGCCCCGGACAATGCACCCCGCCAGCGCGGCCTTCTTTCATTCGTTCCACCAGCGATGCGCGAAAGCTGGCCTGCCCCTCTATGCCACTTTCGACGAGGCTGCCGCTGCAGTCAGGGCCTGGGCGGGCTACAGCCGGCGACGCAGGATTGGAGGACCAGGATGAGCGAGCCCTACAAGATCAAGGAAGTCAAGAAGATGGCGGCGCTGCGGCCGTACGAGCGGTGGAACATCCTGAAACAGGCCCACTTCAACACCTTCCACGTCTGCTCGGACCACGTCTCCTTTGACATGGTGGCGCGGGGCATGTCCGCCTGGTCCCACTACCAGAAGGCCGGCCTCATGATCGGCGATGAAGCCTATGCCGGCGCCCGGAGCTTCCTCCGGCTGGAGAAGGCGGTGGAGGAGGTGCTGGGCATCGGGCATCTCGTGCCCACGCACAACGGGATCGGCTCGGAGAAGCTGCTGGTGGCCATGCTGCTTGAGCCCGGCCAGACGGTCCTCCACAACCGGGGGCGCTGCGAGGGGCTGGTGCCCGCCAACAGGGGGAGGAGCGTGGACGTCAGCGTCCGGGAGGCCCGGCGGTACGGAGAGCCGGACCGGTTCGGCGGGAACGTCGATCTGGCGAAGCTGGAGGGATTACTGAACAGGCTGGGGAAAGGGCGGGTAGCGTACATCGAGGTCGAAACCTGCCCCGACGCCTGGAACGGGCAGCCGGTCTCCCTGGCCAACCTGAAGGCGGTCCGGGAGCTGGCCAGCGCCTGCTCCGTGGCCCTGGTCATCGACATCTCGGACGTGCTGGAGAACGCCTACTGGATCCGGAAGGTTGAGGCGCCGCGGCGGGGCATTCTGGATATCGCGCGGGAGATCATCGGGATGGCCGATGTTGTCCTGATGGACGCCAGCCAGGACCCCCGCTCGGACGTGGGCGGCTTCATCGCCAGCCCGCTGGAGGACTGCTTCGCCAAGCTGCGCAACGGGGTCACCATCTACGAAGGTCTGCACACCTACGGCGGGATGTCCGGGCGGGCCATGGAGGTCTTCGCCATCGGCGTCGAGGAGATGGCCAGCACCGAGTACACCGAGTGGTACCAGGAGCAGGTCGAGGCCCTCTACGGCATGATGAAGGCCGAGGGCGTGCCCGTCTTCAGGGGCACCCACGGCATCGCCCTGGACGTGAAGAGGTTCCTGCCGCACATCCCGGCGGCGGAGTCCCCCAAGTTCGTGCTGGCGGCGTCCCTGTACATCCAGGGCGGCATGCGGGGCAAGATAGAGGGCCTGTGGGACTATCACGCCAAGGGGGAAGGGGCGCGGACGCTGATGTTCGAGCTGCCCCGGTGCGCTTATACTGTCAACCACCTGCGGGAGATCGCCGACGTGGTGGCGGCGGTGCACCAGAACCGGGATGACCTGACGGGGCTCTCGCTGAAGAACGCCCCCGAGTTCGTGGACGAGGCCCAGTTCGAGCCGCTGAAGCAGCGCCTGTTCGTGTCTTTCCCCCGGGTGGAGCGCTCCGAGAGGCGGATGTACGAGCCCTACAAGATCGCCATCTTCGAGCCGGTGCGGATGGTGGACAAGAGGTATCGCCGCCGGGCCATGGCGGAGGCGGGGTACAACACCTTCCTGCTGAAGTCGGAGGACGTGTACCTGGATTTCCTGACCGACAGCGGCACCTCGGCCATGAGCTGCTACCAGTGGGAGGGCATGACCAACACCGGCGATACCCCCTACAGCAGCCGGCACTACCTGAAGATGGTGGAGGAGTTCCGCGAGATACTGGGGTACAACTACATCATCCCCACGCACCAGGGGCGGGCCGCGGAGCACATCATGTCCCAGTGCATGATCAAGCCGGGGCAGATCGTGCCCGGCAACATGTACTTCACCACCACCAAGCTGCACCAGGAGATGGCCGGCGGCACGTTCGTGGACGTCATCGTGGACCAGGCGCATGATCCCCTGGACCCCTTCCCCTGGAAAGGCAATATTGACCTCGAGAAGCTGGAGGGCGAGATCCGGCGGGCAGGGCCCGCAAACGTGGCCTACGTCAGCTTTGAGACCTGCGTGAACATGGCCGGCGGGCAGCCCATCTCCATGCAGAACGCCAAGGACGTCTCCAGGCTGCTGCACCGGTACGGCATTCCCAACATGTACGACGCCACGCGGTGCGTGGAGAATGCCTACATGATCAAGTGGAAGGACCCGCAGTACGCCGACAAGCCGGTCAAGGAGATACTCCGGGAGCTCCTCAGCTACGGCGACGGTTGTACCATCAGCGCCAAGAAGGACTTCCTGGTCAACATGGGGGGGCTCATCGCCTGCAACAGCCCGGACCTGAACCGGGCCTTCCTGCGGATGCTGCGGGTCTGGGAGGGCGATGTCACCAACGGCGGTCTGGACTCCAAGGACATCGAGGCCCTGCACCGGGGCCTGATAGACTCCCTGGACGACGACTATATCAAGATGCGGATCGCTCAGACCCAGGAGTTCGGCCGCAAGCTGCAGGAAGCGGGCGTGCCCATTGTGCTGCCCCCGGGCTCGCATGCGGTGTTCATCGACGCCCGCCGCTTTCTGCCGCACATCGACCAGGAGCAGTACCCGGCCCAGGCCTTGACCGCGGCCATGTATATCGAGTGCGGGGTGCGGACCATGGAGCGGGGGAACGTCTCCAAGGGCCGCGATCCCAAGACGGGGAAGAACTACCGGCCGAAGCTGGAGTTGGTGCGGTGCACCGTACCGCGGAGGGTCTACACCAGCTCTCACATAGACTACGCGGTGGAGGGGATAGCCCGGCTGTACCGGAAGCGCGACCGCATCACCGGGCTGAGGCTGGCCTACGAGCCCCGGGTGCTGCGCTTCTTCCAGGGGCGCTTCGAGCCCCTCGGCAAATGGGACTTCTGAGAGCCGGAGGGCCGCCAGCCCGGCCGGCCGCTGCCGCTGCCGCTCCCTGTCCTCGCTCCACGGATCACGGTGTGCCGCGCGTCTGCCACTGGGCGTTGTAGCTGCGCATCCCGCCCGATATATTGCGGGCCGCGAACCCGTGCAGCCGCAGGGCCCTGGTGGCATAGTAGGCCCTCTGGCCCACGGCGCAGTAGACCAGGATCTCCCGGTCCCGCGGCAGCTCGTTCATCCGGGGACGAAGGGAGTTGAGCGGGATGTTGACCGCCCCCTCCGGATGGCCGGTCCTGTATTCGCTCGGCTCGCGGACGTCGAGGATGAAGGCGCTGGAGTCGAAGATGTCCCGCCAGTGGGCCACCGGCGCGTCGCCCCGGACGACGTTGGCGGCGATCATGCCAGCCAGGTTCACCGGGTCCTTGGCCGTGCCGAACTGGGGGGCATAGCAGAGCTCGGCCTGCTCCAGGTCGAAGACGGTGGAGCCCCGCTGTATGGCCACGGAGATGGCATCGATCCGCTTCTCCACGCCCTCCTCGCCCACCGCCTGGGTGCCCAGGACGCGGCCGTCCTTCATGGAGAAGATCAGCTTGAGGGTGATCGGCCGGGCGCCGGGGTAGTAGTTGGCGTGGTGGCCGGGGTGCAGGTAGACCTTCTCGCAGGCTATCGACTGGCCAGCGGCGCGGCGGCGCAGGGCCTTCTCGCTGGGGCCAGTGGCGGCGACGGTCAAATCAAACACCCGGCAGACCGCTGTCCCCTGGACCCCCCGGAACCTGGTATCCCGGCCCAGGATGGCGTCGGCGGCGATGCGGCCCTGGCGGTTGGCCGGGCCGGCCAGGGGCATCAGGACCCAGTCTCCGGTCACGAAATCGCGCACCTCGACCGCATCGCCCACGGCCCAGACGTGCTCGTCACTGGTGCGCATCTGGTCGTTGACCCGGATGCCGCCCAACTGCCCGATCTCCAGCCCCGCCTCCCGGGCCAATGAGGCCTCGGGGCGGACCCCGATGGCCAGCAGGACCATGTCGCAGCTGAAGCCGGCCCCGGACCTGGTGTTGACGGCGATGGTGTGCCCGTCGGGGTTCTGGGAGAACCCGGCTACGCCATCGGCCAGGTGCAGGGACACGCCATTGGCGGCCAGGTGATCCGCGATGGGGACCGCCATCTCAGGGTCTACGGGAGGCATGACCTGGGGCAGCATCTCAACAATGGTCACCGAGATGCCGCGCCGGACCAGGTTTTCAGTGGTCTCCAGGCCGATGGAGCCGCCGCCCACCACCACGGCGCTCTCCACCCGGCGCTCCGTGATCCATTGCTTCATCTGGCGGCTCTCCGGGATGGTCCGCAGGGTGAATATGCCGGGAAGATCGATGCCGGGCAGCTGGGGGCGGATGGGGGCCGATCCAGGGGCCAGCACCAGGGCGTCGTACGTCTCCCGGTAGACCTCCCCGGTGAGCAGGTTCCGGACCTCGATCTCCTGGTTGGCCCGGTCCACCGCGCCGACCTCGCTCTGCAGCCGGACCTCGATGTTGAAGCGCCTCTTGAAGAGCTCCGGAGTGGCTACCAGCAGGCTCTTCTCATCGGTGATGACGTCGCCCACATAATACGGCAGCCCGCAGTTGGCGAAGGACACGTACGGCCCGCGCTCAAAGACCAGAATCTCGGCTTCCTCGGAGAGACGGCGGGCCCGGGCGGCGCAGGATGCCCCTCCGGCCACGCCCCCCACCACCAGAATGCGGGGCCGGCCCGCGGGGCGCCTGGATTCTTCGCTGGGAGTCATGGCGGTGCCTCCTCTCTAAGCGGCGGCTCTGGGGCCAACGCCCCCATGGTACATCGTGGCCGCGGCACCCCACAAGGTCAAGAAGGCGGAGATCTAGGCGCAACCTGCCCCGGGCGGCAACTCCGGAGAGGGTTCTTCCGACAGGATATCCACCACAGCCTCAGCCACCATGGCTACCGTATCGACGCACTTCTCCACCACCTTCTGAGACGGTCCCTCGAAGAGCTCCGGGCGCGTCTCCATCAGGTCCAGGGTCTTCTCGGTCATCACGGTGCCGGTGAGCCCGCCCGTGATCTCGGCGCAGAGGGTGCTCCCGAAGGCTTCCCGGAACCGGCTGGTCAGCCTGACGATCTCCCGCATGCCGCGGGAGGTGCCGGACTGGCCCTCCTCCAGGCGCTCCCGGCCGCGCGCCAGGCTGATGACCATGGCCCCGGCGATGAGCGCGCCGCAGGTGCGGTTTTCCACCGGGAAGCCTCCCTGCAGACAGCTGGCGGCCCTGAAGACGCGCTCGTCCTCCAGGCCCAGGGTCTCCTGGAGGGCTATCAGGGTGCATTGACCGCAGCCGTGATAGCTCGATTCGTACTGGCGCGCCTTCTCGGCCACCTGTTTCTTCAGCGCCTGGGTGCTCTTCTCCGTTTCGCTCGACATCCGGTCATGCCTCCTTCTTGCGCTTGACGGCGGCCACCTTGGTTTTCAAGTACTCGTCGAACTCCGGGGTGGCCGGCACGTAGGGGCACTCCACCAGCTCTATATTGACCCCGATCTGGTCCATGGTGTCCATGTAGGCCATCTTCAGCGGAATCAGGGGCACCTCCATCGACTGCTGGACGTTCACCCCTCTCTCCTTCAGCTGGGCCAGCTCCCGGTCGCGGTCCGACACCCGTATGCCGATGTGCTGGACGCCGGGGCCTTTCTTCCTGAGGAACTCGGCGTAGACGCTGTCGCCGCTGACTGCTTCCACCAGCTCGAACCTCACCGGCCCGGCGTAGTAGCAGGCGTACTTCATGACGGCCTTCTCCACCGTCTTGCCCCGCAGATTGAAGTTCCGCGACTCACCTTCGTGGATGCAGTAGGGCTCCCAGCCGAAGGCCTGGCGGAAGTACTCCATGCCCTTCTCCAGGTTCTCCACCGTAATGGAGATCTCGAATACCTGCGCCTCGCCGTCGACGAACCGATAGTCACGCCTGTCTGTTGGCATTGCCCTTCCTCCTCATATTGCTGCTAGCTCTATGGCTCCACCATCACCTTGATGGCATCAGCGGCTGTGATCTGGGTTTCGAACGCCTCTATGATCTGATCCAGGTTGAAGCGGTGGGTCACCAGGCCCGCGGTCCGCACCTGGCCATTGCCGAGCAGGTCCACGGCTTCACCCCATCTTTGCCCGCCGCATCCCGTCCACCGGATGTTGCCCAACTGGAAGGCGCGGTACATCATCTCCGGGGTGAGCTCCAGGCTGCGCTCGTAGGTGGCCACCTGGATGAGCCGGCCGCCCGGTCTCAAGAGGGCGATGGCCTGCGCCAGCGCCGACGGGAAGCCGGCGCAATCGAACACCACGCTAGCCATGTCACCATTGGTGTGCTCCCGGACGAACTGCACCGGGTCGGCCTGGGAAGGGTCCACCGCCCAGTCGGCCCCCAGCTGGAGGGCCACCGTCCTCCGAAACTGGTTCGGTTCACTGACCATGACCCGGCAGGGGCCTTTGGCCTTGCAGACCTGGACGATGCACAGGCCGATCATCCCGGCTCCCATGACCACCACCACCTCATTGGGGCGGATATCGCTGCGCCTGACGTCGTAGCAGGCGACGGAGAGGGGCTCGATGGTGGCCGCCTCCGCCCAGCTCATGGCCTCGGGAAGGCGAAAGACGGTGGCTCCCATGACCGGATTGGGCACCTTGACGTACTCGGCAAAGGCCCCGTTCAGGCCGGCCCCGGGCACCAGGGGGCTGGCGCACCGTTCCGGGCGGCCCTCCCGGCACCACCAGCACTGGCCGCAGGTGCGGTAGCCGGTGCCGGCCACGCGGTCCCCCTTGTTGAAGCCCGCGGCCAGGCGGCCCGCCTCAACCACCTCGCCGGCGAACTCATGCCCCAGGAGGGCGGGCCTCCGGTGACCGGTGTCCTCTCCCAGCTTGTAGGAGTGTACGTCCGTGCCGCAGATGCCGCAGGCCCTGACCCTGACCAGTAACTCATCATCGCGGGCCCCCGGGGTATCAATGGATTCTACTCTCATGTCTCGTGGGCCATAGAGCAAGGCCGCCTTCACCTGCCGCTCCTTCTCCGGGATTGCGTCCCGGTAGGTATCGCATACTGTACAATACATGGTATACTCTACTGTGGATTCCGGGTGATGTCAAGGATCGAATGAGAGAGGCAGAAGTGAAATCAGCAGGGGGTAATGACCGAGGGGGCGTCCGCCTTGGGAGGGAGGAAGCCAGAGCGCTGACGATGCTGCTCTTCCAGGCGAACTCCAGCCTCTACCGGGCCAGGGAGAACGAGCTCAGGCCGCTGGGCATCCCCATGATGCACTCTGCTGTGCTGTGGGCGCTGAAGGTGACAGACCGCCCGGCGGCGCCGGCCGAGATCAGCCGCATGCTCCTGCGGCGCCACCAGACGGTCCTCCAGCTCCTCAGCCGCATGGAGAAGCAGGGCTACGTCACCGTTCACCGGGGACCTCGGAAGGGGGGTCCGGTCCAAGTAGCCATGACCGACAAGGGCCGGGAGGCGGTGGACCTGGCCTGGGAGAGGGAGCAGGTGGTGGCGCAGATACTGTCAGCCCTCTCGCCGCAAGAGAGAAACTCCTTGAAGGTTCTTCTGGAAAAGGTCCGCGACCAGGCCGCGGTGCTGGGATCGAGGCCGGCGTTCTTCCAGCCATCACCCCCGCGCCCTGCCGCGGAGCGAGCCGGCCGGTGCTTGCGCAAACGCCGGCAAACCTGATAATGTGGCTGGAGGAGGCACTGTTCCAGATGGGCATTTGGAGACCCATGGCATCCGGAATCGGCGTCTGGGAGCTCTTTGGCGCCATTTCCGGCGCGCGCCGGCTGCGGCACTACACCGAGGCCATCGACTCGCTGAAGAGCAGCCGCAGGGTGAAGGCGGTCATCATCAATGTGGACTCGCCGGGAGGACTGGCCACGGCCTCGGACTTCCTCTACTCCGCCGTGACCAGGCTGGCGGAGAAGAAGCCGGTGGTGGTCTTCGTCAGCGGCGTCTGCGCCTCCGGCTCATACCTGGCCAGCTGCCCCGCGGCCAGGATCGTAGCCCTGCCCACGGCCGTCATCGGGTCCATAGGTGTCATCTCCGTCAGGCCGATAGTGCAGGATCTGCTGTCCCGGATCGGCGTGCACATGGACGTGACCAAGAGCGGACGCCTGAAGGACATGGGCAGCTACTTCCGGGAGCCCACCGAGGAGGAGAGGAAGAAGGAGGAGGACCTGGTGGGCGGCTTCTACGACTACTTCGTGGCGGCCGTGGCCAAAGGGCGAAAGATGGAGGAGGCCAAAGTCAGGGAGCTGGCCACCGGGGAGGTCTTCCTGGGGGAGAAGGCCAGGGCCCTGGGACTGATCGATGAGGTAGGCGACCTCGACCGTGCTATCGAGATCGCCGCGGACCTGGGCAAGGTCAGGCGGCGACTGATTCCGATCCGGCACCGCCCCAGCCTCTACGAGCGGCTGCTGCCGCAGTTCGGCGGGGACTCCGCGGATGATGTGCTGGCCCGCGCGGAGGGGCTGCTGGCCCGGCGGGTGTACTTCCTCCGCTGAATGGCGTCTACTGCCGCTGCTGAAGGGCCGGGCCGGCCGGCTATCGCAGGCGGACCACGGCCACCACGATCCCCGCAATCAGGATCACGACCTCGATCGGGTCGAAGAAGCCGAAGAAGACCAGCCTGCCATCCAGCAGCCACGCGTCGCTCACCAGGTAGGACAGGACGAAGCAGGCGGCGGCCACTGCCTGGAGAGGCGTGCCCCTCTTGCGGTTGATCACCCGGCTGACCACCTCGGCGATGATGTAGGCGGCCCCGGCGGCCAGCAGCAGGGCGCCCAGCAGGCCGAAGGCGCTCTCCAGGACCTTGAGGAATCCCCAGGCTACTCCGACCGGCACGGCGATGGCTGCGCCCGCCGCCATGGCCTTGACGTACTGGACCCGGCTGACGCTGTAGGTGGGCAGCCGCTTCACATTGGCGCACTTGCGGCACCGGGACCCCACCGGGGTCTCCACCAGGCACCGGGGGCAGATCGGGGTGTCGCACCGGCCGCAGGACAGGCCTGTTTCCGTGTCAGGGTGTACAGCGCATTTCATACAGGGTTCTCAATGCGGCGCACTTCGTCTCTTCTGGTGCAGGGCCGTGAGCCGCTCCACGCACTCCGGCGGAATGGCCACCCCGCCCATCGGCGTTTCGGAGAGGTCATCCAGCCCGTGGTAGTCGGAGCCGCCGGTGGCTATCAGGGAATGCTTGCTGGCCAGGGAGGCCAGCCACGCGGTGATGTCCGGCGCATAGCTGCCGTAGTACGCCTCGATGCCCGCCAGCCCTACCCTCTGAAGCCGGGGGATCAGGTGATCCAGGTCCTCTATGTCGGCCGGATGGGCCAGCACCGCCAGGCCGCCGACCCGGGCGATCAGCTCCACCACCTCGTCCGGTGTCATCTTCTCCCGCTCCACGTAGGCCGGCCCTTCCCGGCCGATGTAGCGGTTGAAAGCCTCCCTCACCGTGGAGACATAGCCCTTCTCGTGAAGGGCCTGGGCGATATGAGGCCGTCCCACGGAGCCGGCGCCGGCGATCTCCTGCACCCGCGTCCACTCTATGTGCACTCCCATGGTGTCCAGCCTGGCAATCATCTTCTGGGCCCGCACCTTCCGCGAGTTGCGGAAGGTGGCCAGCTTGATGACCAGCTCGGGGTTGGTGTAGTCGATGAAGTAGCCCAGGACGTGCACCTCGCCGTGGGGCACGTCGGTGCTGCACTCGACTCCGGGGATGACCAGCAGCGGCGGGTGGCTCCGGGCCTCCTGCAGCGCCGGCGCTACCCCGTCCACCGAATCGTGATCGGTGATGGAAATGGCTGACAGGCCCAGCCGGGCCGCCAGGCGGACCACCTCTTCAGGCGTCAGGCGCCCGTCCGAGGCGGTGCTGTGCAAATGAAGATCAGCCTTCAAATCCTATTCCAATTCCCGGTCGATGCGGGTGATTCTTCTGGCGCGGCCGCTGGCGGTATCCGTCTCCACCAGGACCGAGTTGAATACCGTGGGGCCCTTCGCCACTGACAGCCTCTGGGGCATGTGCGTCAGAAAGCGGGTCAGCACCTCCTCCACGTTGTCCCCGATGACGGAGTTTGAGGGACCGACCATGCCGATGTCGGTCACGAAGGCCGTGCCCTTCGGCAGGATGCGGGCATCGATGGTCCCCACGTGCGTGTGGGTGCCGGCCACCGCCGTTACCCGGCCGTCCAGGTAGCGGCCCATGGCCTGCTTCTCCGAGGTGGCCTCGGCGTGGAAGTCAACCACGATGGCTTCCGGCCGCCGGGTCAGCCCGTCCAGCAGCTGGCCCACGGCCCGGAACGGGCAATCGGCATCCCCCATGAAGGTGCGCCCGATCAGGTTGACCACCAGGACGTTCTTCCGCCAGACGAACCCCCGGCCGGGCACGCCCGGCGCGAAGTTCAGGGGGCGGATAACAGGCGTGTCCTCCTCGAGGAGCGGGAGGACCTCCTTCTGGGCCCATATGTGATTTCCGGAGGTGATCACATCGACGCCGCTGCCCAGGAGCTCGTCAGCCGTTTCCGGGGTGAGCCCCTTCCCCCCCGCGGCGTTCTCGCCGTTGGCGATCACCAGGTCCACCTGCATATCGTGAAGCAGGCCTGGCACCAGGTTGCGAACCGCCTTTCTGCCAGGCCTGCCTATCACGTCACCGATCAGGAGTATCCGCAATGGCCCTCTTGGTCACCCCTATTTGGCGTAGTCTACCGCCCTGGTTTCCCTCACCACGGTCACCTTTATCTGACCTGGATAGTTCAAAGTGTCCTCTACCTTCTTGACGATGTCCCGGGCCAGCCTCATGGCTCCCAGGTCATCGATTTCTTCCGGCTTCACCAGTATGCGTATTTCTCTTCCGGCCTGGATGGCGTAGGACTTCTCAACCCCACTGAAACTGTTGGCGATCCCTTCCAGGGCCTCCAGGTGTTTCAGGTACTGTTCCAGGGATTCACGTCGGGCGCCCGGCCTTGACGCGCTGATAGCATCTGAGGCGGCCACCAGGAACGCCAGAGCAGTGTTCATCTCCACCTCTCCATGGTGTGAGGCTACTGCCCGCACCACATCCGGCGATTTCTCCCACTGCTTGATGATGTCGGCGCCGATCTGGGCATGCGGCCCTTCGGTCTCGAAGTCGACCGCCTTGCCGAGGTCGTGGAGCAACCCGGCCCTCTTGGCCTGTTCCACGTTGGCCCCTATCTCGGCCGCCATCATGCCGGCCAGGAGCGAGACCTCGACACTGTGAATCAGGACGTTCTGCCCGTAGCTGAAGCGGTACTTCAGCCGGCCGAGCGTCCTGATAAGCTCCGGGGGCAGCCCGTGCACCCCGGCCCTGTTGGCAGCTTGCTCCCCCTCGGTTCTGATTGTGTTCTCCACTTCATCCCGCGCCCGGTTCACCATTTCTTCGATCCGGGCGGGGTGGATGCGGCCATCCAGGATCAGCCTCTCCAGGGCGAGCCGGGCAATCTCACGACGCACAGGGTCGAAACAGGACAGGGTGACAGTCCCCGGGGTGTCGTCTATTATAAGGTCCACTCCGGTGGCGTGCTCCAGTGCCCTGATATTTCTTCCCTCGCGCCCGATGAGACGGCCCTTCATTTCGTCGCCCGGCAGGGAGACAACGGAGACGGTGCTCTCGGCCACCACGTCCCCGGCCAGCCTCTGTATGGCCTGGGACAGGATGTCCCGCGATTTTCTATCGCTTTCTTCTTTGACTGCGGCCTCCATGGCCCTCACCCTCCGTGCTGCCTCATCCCTGACTTCAGTCTCGACCTTCTGAAGGAGGATCTCCTTTGCCTCGGCGGTTGATAAGCCCGCTATCTGCTCGAGTTGCTGCTGCTGTCTCTGCCGCAGCTCCTCCACGCGATTCCGGGCCTTCTCTATCTCTCTCTCCTTTCCGGAAAGCAGTTGATCGCGGCGCTGGAAATTTTCGTCCCGGCGCTCCAGGTTCTCTTCCTTCTGCGCCAGTCGCCTCTCCAGCCGCTGCAGCTCGCCCCGGGTCTCGCGATAGCTGGCTTCCGCCTCGGCCTTCATGTTCACGGCTGCTTCTTTGGACTCCAGGAGGATGGCCTTCTGCTTCTCCTGGGCCTCGTTCACGAGCCTCTTGGCCTCCTCGGAGGCCATTTGGACCTGGCGGCCGGCGATCCACTGTCGGACTACGAAGGCTATGCCGATCCCGATCACCAGACCTGCTGCCAGGCCAACTACCAGCCATATGGCTTCCAATGTCACCTACCTTTCTCTTTGAATTCTCCAGGTTGGGGGTAGACTACATTAACGCGTATATTTAACGCTTTAGACACAGCAGTGTCAAGGAATTTGGCCTACCCGCGAGGCTGGAAACGAGCACGGAGCCGGCCTTCCCGAGGGGCGAACCAGCGCCCCTCGGCCAGGGTCAACCGAACCCTGCCGTCAGGGCTTCTCCTCCAGGTAGAAACGCCCCTCCTTCTTCGCCTGGCCGGCCCCCGTCAGCGCCCTGGCCGGGGACAGGCGGGCCTGGCCCTCCATGACGACCTTGCACTGCTCCACCTTGGCCTTGACCAGCTTGACCTGCAGCAGCGAGCCGCACTCCCGGCAGGTTATCTGACCGTCGTACTTCTGAGTATTCAGGTTCCGGGGGATGGCCGTCTCCTTGAGGCAAACCAGGCACTCGATCTTCATGTTCATTGCCGCCTCCTCTTCTTCGCAGGATGGGGAGTGAACGCCCTGTCCGGGCTCCGGGCTGCGGGAATGGCCGTGAAGGTCCGGATCGCGGCGCCCCGGGTCTTCCGGACGGGACGTCATGATGCGCGCTGGCGCTGTACGGGATGCACCCATCATACCACGGTGGCGCAAGGGGCAGTCGGCCGGCGCTCGAACGCCATTCAGAGGACGGCCAGGTTGTTGCGGTGCACCACCTCGGCGCCGTACTGGTAGCCCAGGAGTGACATGATGTCCCGGGAATGGGCCCCCTTGATGGCCTGGATCTCCGCCGAGCCATAGTTGGACATGCCGCAGGCGATGCGGCGCCCCTCCTGGTCCACGATGTCCACCATGTCGCCGCGGCGGAACTCCTTCTCAGTGCCGCTGATGCCGGCGGGCAGCAGGCTCCCCTTCTTCTTCCGCAGGGCCGCGGCCGCCCCCTCATCGATGATGATCTTTCCCCGCGAGCCCAGCCGGCTGATCATCCAGCGCTGGCGGCAGTCTACCCTGGTGGCCGTAGGCTGGAAGAGGGTGCCGATGGGCTCCCCCGACACCAACCGGGCTATGACGTCGGGCACAGTCCCCTGCGTGACGACCACCGCGATGGCTGACCGCGTGGCCAGCCTGGCGGCCTCGATCTTGGTGGCCATGCCCCCAGTGCCGCGGCTGGTCCCGGCTCCCCCGGCCATGGCCTCGATCTCGGCGTCGATCTTCTCCACCACGGGGACCAGGCTGGCCCCGGGGTTCCGGCGAGGGTCGGCGGTGTAGAGACCGGGCACATCGCTCAGGAGGATCAGGAGCTCGGCGTCCACCAGGCTGGCCACCATAGCTGACAGGTTGTCGTTGTCGCCGAACTTCTCCTCCCTGATCTCGTCTGTAGCCAGCACGTCGTTCTCGTTGATAACGGGCACCACCTTCAGGGACAGCAGGGAGAGGATGGTGTTGCGGGCGTTGAGGTAGCCGGCCCGGTGGGAGAGCTCCCTCTTGGTCAGCAGGGCCTGGGCCACCACGATGCCGTGCCGGTCGAAGAGCTGCTCATAGGCGTGCATCAGGCGCCCCTGGCCCACGGCCGCCAGCACCTGCCGGAAGGGGATGTCCTTGCGGTCAGTGCGTATCCCCAGCTTGTCCCGGCCCGCGGCTATGGACCCGGAGGACACCAGTACTATCTCCAGCCCCTGGTGATGGAGGCGGGCGACCTGGTCCACCAGCCCGGCCATGGTGGCGATGTCCAGCCCTCCGCTGCCGCCGGTCAGCAGGTTGGTGCCCATCTTGATCACCAGGCGGCGATAGCGGATGTCCTTCTTGCCGGCGGGCGCCCTGGCCGCGGTCTTCTTGGTCTTCTCCATCAGGATTCTTGATTATATAACTCGGGCCGGGCGGCCTCAACCGGCAGCAGCCTGCGGCCATCCCCGGACAGCAGGCATTTGCGGCGCCCGATGCTGCGCCCCCGCCCGGCGGCTCGTTCCCTTTGACGGTGGCGGTGCGGGCTGGCTAGAATGGGTCTGCCATGAGCCGCGTGCCGCCTCCCTATCCCGAGCTGGACCTCCACCGATTGACGGTCGAGGAGGCCCTGCCGAAGGTGGAGCAGTTCCTCTACGAGGCCTACTGCGCCGGCGTGACCGCCGTCCGCATAAACCACGGGAAGGGCACCGGCACGCTGCGAGCCAGAGTGCGCGCCTGGCTGGCCAGGCAGGACTCGGTGCGGTCCTTCCGGGGCGGCATGCCGTGGGAAGGCGGGGACGGCGTGACCATCGTGGAGTTGGCGGACTAGGCCTCACGCCCCGAGACGGGTGAGGCCTCAGGCCCCAGGACTGCTGAGGCCTCACCCGTCTTGGAGCGTGAGGCCTCACGCCCGCTGGCACTTGGGGCAGAAGTAGGTCCCCCGCCCCCGCAGTGCGATGCGCCTGATGGGCGTCTGGCAGCGGTAGCACCGCTCGCCGCGGCGGTGGGCCACCTGGAAGAAGAGATGGGCGAAGCCCGGCTCGCCATCGGGCTGCTGGTAGGTGTTGACGCTGGCGCCGCAACGGGCGATGCCCTCCGCCAGCACGTGGCAGATGGCCTGGTGCAGGCGCTCGCACTCCCGGGGCTTCAGGTGGCGCGTCTTCTTCTCGGGGTGGATGCGGGCCTCGAAGAGCGCCTCGTCGGCATACATGTTGCCGATGCCGGCGATGATCATCTGGTCGCACAGCAACGGCTTCACCGGGACATCGTGCTGGCGCAGCAGGTTGCGCAGCGCTTCGACGCCGAAGGCGTGGTCCAGGGGCTCGATTCCCAGCCGGCCCACGACCTCGTTCTCATTCTCGACCAGCCACATGCCTCCGAACTTGCGCTGGTCGATGAAATGGACGCCGGTGGAGTTGTCCAGGTACAGGATGGCCCTGGTGTGGGGCAGGGGGTCGGCGTCCCAGGGCCTGATCAGCAGGCAGCCGGTCATCTTCAGGTGCAGGATCAGCTTCAGCGGTCCGGAGAGGTCCAGGATCAGGTACTTGCCGCGGCGCCGGATGCCCTCCACGGTCCGCCCCACGATGTCCCGGCGGAACTCCTCGGGCGAGGGCCGGCGGACCTGCCCCGGCCAGAGCAGGTTGGCCTTCAGAATGCGGCGCCCCACCACTCCGGGCATCAATCCGTTCTTGATGGTTTCCACCTCCGGCAGTTCCGGCATCCCCCGAGCTCCTTTCCGGCGCCCTCTCAGAGCCCCAGCCGCTGGTACACGCGGTCCACGTGCCGCAGGTAGTACTGGTAATCGAACAGGGCGTCCATCTCGGCCGCAGGCAGCCTGACGGCCACTTCCGGGTCGGCCAGCAGCAGCTGGCGGAAGTCGGCCCGCTCCTTCCACGCCTTCAGGGCGTTGCGCTGCACCAGGCGGTAGGCCTCCTGGCGGGTCAGCCCCCTGTCGATAAGGGCCAGCAGCACCCGCTGGGAGAACACCAGCCCCCTGGTGATGCCCAGGTTCTCCCTCATGCGCTCCGGGTAGACCTGAAGGCCCTTCATTACGTAGGTGAATATGCCCAGAGTGTAGTCCAGCGCCAGGCACGAGTCGGGCAGGATGATGCGCTCGGCGGATGAGTGGCTGATGTCCCGCTCGTGCCACAGGGCCATGTTCTCCATGGACGTCAGCGCGTGACCGCGGACCACCCGGGCCAGCCCGCAGACCCGCTCGCAGAGCTCCGGGTTGCGCTTGTGGGGCATGGCCGAGCTCCCGGTCTGACCGGCCTCGAAGGGCTCCTCAGCCTCCAGCACCTCCGTCCTCTGCAGCCCGCGGATCTCGGTGGCGAACTTCTCCAGGGAGCTGGCGATGATAGCCAGGGTGGTGACGAACTGGGCATGCCGGTCCCGCTGTATGATCTGGCTGGAGACGGGGGCCGCCGCCAGGCCCAGCCGGGCGCAGGCTATCTCCTCGACCTCCGGCCGCACGGTGGCATAGGTGCCCACCGCACCGGATATCTTGCCCACCCCCACCGCCTTCCGGGCTTCGGCCAGCCGCTGGGCGTTGCGCTCCATCTCCTTGTACCAGATAGACAGCTTGAGGCCGAAGGTGATCGGCTCGGCGTGCACCCCGTGGGTGCGCCCTGTCATTATGGTGTGCTTGTGCTCCACGGCCTTCTGGCGCAGGACGGAGAGCAGCTCGGCGATGTCATGCCCCAGGATGTCCGAGGCCTCCAGCAGCTGCAGGCTGGTGGCCGTGTCCATGATGTCGGATGACGTCAGCCCCAGGTGAATGAAGCGGCTCTCCGGCCCCAGGCTCTCGGCCACGGTGTTGACGAAGGCCGTCATGTCGTGGTGGGTTACCTCCAGTATCTCCTGGTAGCGCTGGTGGCTGAACTCCGCCTTCCGCAGCCGGGCCATATCCTCGGCCGGTATCTCTCCCAGCTCGGCCCAGGCCTCGCAGACCGCCAGCTCCACCTTGAGCCACTTCTCGAACTTGCCCTCGTCTGACCAGACCTTCTTCATGTCCGGCCTGGAGTATCGCTCAATCATCTCTTACCCCCGATTATGCGCGGGCGCGCTCCGGCCTAGGCCTGCGCCAGGGCCCGCCGGTAGGCGGCATAGGCTTCCCTGATGTGCGCCTGCTTGATGCCCAGCATCTGGGCCGCCAGCAGGGCGGCGTTCCGGGCCCCGGCCGGGCCGATGGCCATCACGGCCACGGGCACTCCGCCGGGCATCTGCACCATGGCCAGCAGGCTGTCCATCCCCTTGAGCTCGCTGGTGGGCAGCGGGACGCCGATCACCGGCAGCATGGTCCAGCTGGCCAGCACGCCGGGCAGGTGGGCGGCGGCGCCGGCGCCGGCGATTATGACCTCGAGCCCCCTCTCCTGCGCCTTCTGGGCGTAGTCGCGCGTCTTCTCCGGGTTGCGGTGAGCCGACATGACGCGCACCTCGAACGGTATCCCCAGCTCCTGCAGGGTGTCCAGGGCCGGCTGCATCAGCGGCTCGTCCGACCGGCTGCCCATCACCACGGCGACCATGGGCATGGCTTCTCTGTCTGCGGCATTTGCCATCTTCTACCTCACTCGCTCAAAAGGTCAGCAGATCGAAGACCACCCGGGCCGGGCCCAGTCTCCTCTTTAATGAAATGTAGGTGTCTTCACCGCGCAGCAGCCGGCAGCATGCATTCCACAGCCGGTCACTCCCGCGCACCGCATCGAAGACCAGCCCCGGCAGCCAGGCGAAGACCCTGGCCAGCGCCCGGGCAGCGCGAAGCTCCGGCATGATCTCGCTGTCTACCGCCGACTCGTATTCCGCCAGGCCGGGGGCCTGGCCCCGGAGGTACCGGCCCACCACCGGCGCCGCCAGGCGGGCGCTCCTGATGGCGTTGCCTATGCCCTCCCCGGTCACCGGGTCCACCAGGCCCGCCGCATCCCCCAGGAGCAGTCCACCCCCGGCCTGGATGGGCGCTCCCCTGCGGCGCACCGGCAGCCAGTGGCTTCTGATCCTGGTCGCCGGGCAATCCTGCAGGCCGTGCGCCTCGAGCACCGACCGGTATCCCGACTTGAGCTTTCCGGCGTGGCGCAACGGGATCCCGGCGCCGACAGACAGGTGGTCCCTCTTGGGGAAGACCCAGCCATATCCCCCACGCATGTGTCCCAGGTCCAGGCCCATCAGGTTTTCCCATTGTACCAACCTTTGTCCAGGAACTGAAATCTCGGCCTCCAGGCCGATGCCGAGATCCACATCGCGCGCCAGTCCCAGCCCGGCCGCCACGGTGCTTCTGGCGCCGTCCGCGCCGGCTACCACCCGGCCGGTAAAGGTGCCACTGGCGGTCTCGACGGCGACTGACTCCCCGGCTGCCCGCACCCGGCCCACCTTCTCGTTCTCGGCCAGCCGGGCCCCGGCCTCCAACGCTCTCTGGACCAGCATCTGATCAAACTCGTCCCGCATGACCATGTGGATCATTGGCTTCGGGTACGATTTGGTGAAAGGCTGCCGCCGGCCGCAGGCCACCCTGGCCCCGAGCACGGTGTCCCTGGTCACCGAATCCAGGTCCAGGCCGAGCAGCCCGGCCGTCTTCACCGTGATGCCGCCGGCGCAGGCCTTGTAGCGGGGCAGCCGCTCCTTCTCCAGGATGAGGACGTCCCAACCCTCGCGAGAGAGCTCCGCGGCCAGCGTGGCTCCGGCGGGCCCCGCGCCGACGATGATCACGTCGTGGGACCGCCCGGTAGCGGCCGCGCCTCCGCTCACCTGGCCGCCGCCCTTATCAGGCGGTCCATGATGGCCAACCCTATTCCCCTTTCCTCGGTCTTCTCGATCAGAATCTCGTCAACGGCCATCTCGTCCAGCTCGCGCAGCACGGCGAATATGCGGCGGGCGTACTCCTCCAGGTCGCGCGGCATGGGCCTGACGATGGGCCGGGACGCCCCTGCCCAGGCGAAGCGGCGCCCCACGACCACTACCGCCACCTTCCTCTCCCGGCCCTGGTGCTCTTCGACCAGCCTGGCCATGGCCTCCCGATCGCCGGCCTCCACCAGCGTCACCCGGGCCCTGGGGCTATAGTGACGGTAGCGGGTGCCCGGAGAGCGCCGGCTGCTGGCCGCACGCCCTCGCCCGATCACCACCCGGCCCAGGAAGGGCGCCAGGTCCTCGGGGGTCACCGCGCCCGGCCGCAGAATGGCCGGGGGCCTGCGGGAGAGGTCCAGCACCGTGGATTCCACGCCGACGGACACCGGCCCACCGTCGAGCACCATGTCGATCCGGCCGGAAAAGTCCTGCAGCACGTGGCCGGCCGTGGTGCCGCTGGGCCGTCCCGAGAGATTAGCGCTGGGGGCGGCCACGGGATGGCCCAGAGCCCTGATCAGGGCCAGCGCGATCCGGTTCCGGGGCATCCTCACGGCTACGGTGTCCAGCCCGCCGGTGACGCCGCCCGGCACCCCGGCCGACTTGGGGAGTATGAGGGTGAGCGGGCCGGGCCAGAAGCGGTCCATGAGGGCCCGGGCCTCCTCCGGCACCCGCTCAGTGAGGCTTGCCAAATCCGCCGCCACTGCCACATGCACGATGATCGGATTGTCCCACGGCCGGCCCTTGGCCCGGAATATGCTCTCCACGGCCCCGGCGTTCAGGGCATCAGCCCCCAGGCCGTACACCGTCTCGGTGGGGAAGGCCACCAGGCCTCCTCCCCGGAGGACCTCCGCGGCGGCCTGGATGAGCCGCTTCTGCGGCGCCCTGGGATTTACCTTGACCAGGACGGTTTCGGGGCTCATCGCAGGCTCTCCAGGGGGGCGCTGGGCACGGCGTTCAGGTCCAGCCCCGACCGCTCACCGTGGGCCAGCCGGGCGGCCCCCGCGGCCGCCACCATGGCGGCGTTGTCCGTGTGAAGGTCGGGCGCCGGGAAGAACACCGCCAGGCCCAGGCGGCTGGCAGCCTCCCGGAATGACTCCCTCAGGCGCCTGTTGGCGGAGACGCCCCCGGTGACGCTGATGGCGGCTACCCCCTTGCGCTCCACCGCCCGCAGCGCCTTGGAGACCAGGACATCCACCACCGCTTCTTGAAAGCTGGCGGCCACGTCGGGCAGCGGTATGGTCTCCGGGGACTTCCCCCGGAACATATTGACCACGCAGGTCTTGAGGCCGCTGAAGCTGAAGTCGAAGGAGCGGCCGCGCGCCAGCGGTCGGGGCAGGTCGAAGGCGTTGCGGTCGCCCTGGAGCGAGAGCCGGTCGATGGCCGGCCCTCCCGGAAAGCCGATGTTCAGGAACTTGGCGATCTTGTCGAAGGCCTCTCCCGCGGCGTCATCCAGGGTGTTGCCCATGACCTCGTAGCGGCACAGCCCCTTGACATAAACCAGCATGGTGTGCCCGCCCGACACGGTCAGGCAGACGTGTGGCAGGGGGATGTCGGGATGGCTGAGTATGGGGGCGAAGATGTGGCCCTCGATGTGGTGCGTCCCCACCAGCGGCACGCCGAGGGCGTAGGCCAGGGACTTGGCCGCGGACACCCCGACGATGAGGGAGCCGATAAGGCCGTACCTGGCGGAGACCGCGATGCCGTCAATCTGCGAGGGAGTCCGGCCGGCGGAGTCGAAGGCCTCCTTGATGACGTAGCCGATGGCCTCCACGTGCTTGCGGGAGGCGATCTCGGGTACCACTCCGCCGAAGCTGGAGTGGAGCTCGATCTGCGAGGAGATGACGTTGGACAGGATGGCGCCGTCCTCGACCAGGGCGGCGGCGGTCTCATCGCACGAGGTCTCGATGCCGAGTATCAGCATGCGGCCTCCGTATTCAACCCTGGGCCCCCCGGTCCGGCTGGCGCTTCAGCAGAAGCGCGTGGGCCAGGTATTCCGTCAGGTACAGGGGCGCCAGCGGAAGGGCGTCGTCGGCGTCGCCCTTCCGCAAGCGCGGCAGGGCTATCCAGGCGAAGGTGCTCCCGGCCGGAGAGTCCGAGGGGCTGCCGAAGCTGGCCAGGGATCCCAGCGCCGCCGCCAGGGCCTGCCGGTGGACGTGGGCCGGCTTCCCCAGGAAGAGGGTCGGCTCCGTCACCGCCGCGGCCAGGCCGGCGACGCCGCCGGCATAGTAATCCCCCTTCTTCTCCAGGGCCCCGGCGCTGGGCCGGTAGAAGGCGGCATAGACCGTGTCCCTGCCGGCCGCCACCAGCGGGCAGAGCTGCAGCGGCCGGCCGCGGCTCTGATAGGCCAGCGCCTCGAAGGAGGTCACGCCGCACAGGGGCTTGTTGATGACATAGGCCATGGTCTTGGCCACCGTCACGCCGACCTTGCCCCCGGTCCAGGAGCCGGGGCCGATGCCGACGGCCAGGCCGTCGAGGTCCGCCAGGCACACGCCGGCGCGCTTGAGCACCAGGTCGATATTGAGCACTATCCTCTGCAGGGAGTTGTCCCTGGCCTCCCAGGCATGCTCCGCCAGCAGCCGGTCATCGTCCACCAGCCCGATGGTGTTGGCTGGTGCCGCGGTATCGAAGCCCAGTACCTTCATGGGCCTTCTATCTCCCGGAGCAGGCGCGACCACCTCCGGCCCCGGGCCGAGAGGCGCAGCCGGCGCTTCCGCGGCGACAGGATATCGAACTCCACCACCAGCCGCCGGTCGGGCAGCAGTGGCAGCGCCCTGTCTGCCCATTCGATGATGGCCGCTCCCTTCTCCGCCCTGGCCAGGTAGTCCATGATGCCCACATCCAGGCTGGCGGATACGTCATCGATGCGGTACAGGTCCAGGTGCAGGACCAGGAACCTCCCCCGGTACTCGTTGACGAAGGCGAACGTGGGGCTGTTGACCTGCCTCCGGGGCACGCCCAGGCCGGCGCACAGCCCGCTGGCGAAGCAGGTCTTGCCGCAGCCCAGCTCCCCGATGAGCGCGATGACGCTCCCGGGCCCCAGCTGTCCGCCGATCCTCCGCCCCAGCTCCCGCGTGGCCCCGGGGCCGCGGGTGACCAGGGACAGGCCTGCTTCCACTTCCGTTCCGGCCATGTCAATCAAAGGGTAGCACCCGCCGGTGCCGCTAGGCGAGCTCCCGTGCCGCGATGTCCCGGCGATAGTGGCACCCCTCGAACTGAATCCGGGGGATGTTGGCATAGACCCTGGAGCGGGCCGCGGCGATGCTCGGGCCGCCGGCGGCCACGGTGAGCACCCGGCCTCCGCTGGTCACCACGCCGCCTCTGATGGCGGTGCCGGCGTGGAAGACCATGATGCCGTCTTCCAGGTGGTCCAGGCCGGTGACAGGGAATCCGGTCTGGTACTGGCCCGGGTACCCGCCCGAGGCCATCACCACCCCGACGCAGGGGTCCGGGCTCCACTCGATCTTCATGCGGCCCAGCTGGCCGTCGGTCACGGCCAGCATGATGTCCACTAGGTCCGTCTTCAGCCGCGGCAGCATGACCTGAGTCTCCGGGTCACCGAACCTGGCGTTGAACTCCAGCACCTTGATGCCGGAGGCGGTGATCATCAGCCCGGCGTAGAGGACGCCCTGGTACGGCGTGCCCTCGCTGGCCATGGCCCGGACGGCGGGCTCCAGGACGGTGCGCACGGCCTCCCCGGCCATCTCCGGGCTGAAGAACCCCGGCGGGCTGTACCCGCCCATGCCGCCGGTGTTCGGGCCCTGGTCGTTGTCGAAGACCCGTTTGTAGTCACAGGCGGGGACCATGGGGCTGACGTTGTGCCCGTCGGTGAACGCCAGCAGGCTCACCTCCTTACCCTCCAGGCATTCCTCCACGATGACCTGGTTCCCCGCTTCGCCCAGGGTCTTCTTCTCCATGGCGTCGGAGAGCGCCTGCAGCGCCTGCTCCTTCGTGGCCGCCACGGTGACGCCTTTGCCGGCGGCGAGGCCGTCGGCCTTGATGACCATGGGGGCCGTCAGGGAATTGACATAATCGCGCGCCAGGGGGTACGAGGAGAAGACCTCCCCCCGGGCACAGGGGATTGCGTACTTCTGCATGATGTTCCGGGAGAAGACCTTGCTGGCCTCGATCTGCGCGGCCGCCCTGGTGGGGCCAAAGACCTGCAGCCCGCGCTTCCGGAAGAGGTCCACGATGCCCGCGGCCAGGGGCGCCTCCGGGCCGACGACCGTCAGGTCTATGCGGTGCTCCGCCGCGGCCGCGGCCAGGGCTTCCAGGTCCCCGGCCGCAATGTCGAGATTGCGGGCTATGCCCGCCGTGCCGGCGTTCCCCGGGGCGGCCAGGATCTCCTTCACCCTGGGGCTCTGCCTGATCTTCCAGGCCAGGGTGTGCTCGCGGGCCCCATTGCCGATGACCATGACTTTCACAGTCACACCTCCCTCAGGCCGGCCGCGGCCTGCTGTCTTTCTCCATCATGCGCCCGGTCCGCTCATAGTGCCTCTTGATCATGGCAATGATGGACTCGGGTATGACGGGCTTGATGAAGACGTCGGACTTCGGCCCCCTGTCGCCGCTAATGATGTCAGAGGCCATCTCAGCGTACGCCTTCTTCAGTTCACGGTACAGTAACGGAATGCCCTTTGTCTCCACCACCACCGGCCCCGTGCCGATGCAGGCTGCGAACCGCCAGTCCAGGGACAGGCGCCGGCAGGAGTTCCGGACGGCCCTGATGGCCTCTCCGGTCGTCCTGTCAGCCCGGGGAAACGCGCAGTTCACGATCACATAGACACCGGCGCCCCTCCGGTATGGCCGGCCCGATCTGGCGTACGTGTAATAGTCCTCGAGCAGCCTCATAAGCGCTCCCGGAAGGCCGTAGTTGTGCAGCGGGAAGACCAGGACGATGGCGTCGGCGCGGCCCAGTGCCGCCAGCACCTCGTCGGGGTAGCTCTCCCTGACTCTGGCTCTCACTGTGAGGCGTGTCACGCGGCACTCCGCCTCAGGCAACCTGCGGCCGAGGTCGTTCAGGAACTGCAGCGAGGCGGCCTTCTCTCCCCGCAGGCTTCCGTTGACCAGACAGACTTGTTTCATATCACGTCCCCGTCACCCGCGGGACGAAGCCTCATCCCGATGAGGACTCATCGCCATGAGGCCTCATCGCCATGAGGACTCACCCTGGTGAGGCTTCATCTCGGAGAGCACCCTTGTCAGCTCCCGGCATATCGAGATGTTGTCGTGAACGGAGCGGCTGACGAAGGCATCCACGCGGTCGTCCATCCCGGGATGAACGATATCCGCTTCACCGCGATGCTTCGCCACCAGGTCGATAAAGGTGCTGCGCTCCTCGTCGTCGATGTCCTCGCCATACCCCAGGATGACCTGCCAGCGATGGCTTCCCGTGCCCCGGTTCATGGCGCTGGCAATGGTCGATGAGAAATGCCCGAACAGCGCCGGCGTCAGGTAGAAGGTAGCGGCGTACTTGTCGGCCCCTTTTCGTATCTCGTTCACGATGTCCTTGCTGACGCATTCGCCCGGGTGCCTGGTGAGACAGAGGAGGCAGCCCAGGCAGTGGGATACCTCGTTCCTCCCCAGGTCAAATGCATCGACCCGGTACCCACCTTCTTCCAGAGTGCCTACCAGCCTGGCCCTCAAGTCCTCTGACAGCTCCGTCCTGGAGTCCTTGTCTGAGATCAGGCAGGCGTTCAACGGGCGCCTCCGTCACCGCGGAGCCTGGCCCTGATGCCGGCATAGCGCACCGCCAGGGATAGCGCCCTGATGGCCGCATCTCCGTCAGGGTAGGTCGGCAGTCCGATGGACTCGAACTCCCGGTTCATCTCCGCGGCTATGGACAGGCTGGGCCCGGCCACCCAGGCGGCCATCGTCTTCACCTGCCGCCTGACCATGGGGCCGAACACCTCGGCTATCTTCCCGCGCACGCCCCAGGGGCAGGCGATGGCCAGGCAGTCCACGTTGTCGTCGTTCAGGACAGCCTCGATCATGGCCGGGAGACGGGAGGCGATGCCTCCCGGCACCTGGTAGGCGGGCAGGCCCGGCCCCAGGTCCACGGGATTGCCGGCCAGCACCGGGGATATCGCGGCGAGCGCATCCAGGGTGGCCGGCGAGAGCCTGGCCAGGGCCAGGCCGTGCGCCGCGGCAACGTCGATGCCCATCACCCCCGCCCCGCCGGAGATGGTCACGATGGCCAGGCGATGGCCGCGCGGGAGGGGCTGAGAGGCGAAGATCTTGGGGACATCTATGAGCTCCCTGAAGCTGTCTACCCTGACGACACCGGCCTGCCGGAAAGCGGCGTCATACACCCGGTCCTCCCCGGCCAGAGACCCGGTGTGGGAGGCCATGGCCACCCGGCTCTCCGGGGCCCGGCCCGGCTTCAGGACCACGACCGGCTTGCGGGCGGCCGCCTCCCTGGCCTTCCTCAGGAACAGCTGGCCCTCGCGTATCACCTCCAGGTGCATGGCGATGACCTTCGTGTCGGGATCCTCGGCCAGGTAGTCAAGGAGATCGATCTCGTCGATGTCGCACTTGTTGCCGAAGTCACACATCTTGCTCAGCCCGTAGTGCGTCTCCTCCAGCGGCATGTTCTGCGGCCCGATCAACCCTGTCTGGGCGCAGAGCGCGATGGCGCCGCTGATCATCTTGTTGTAGGTCACCCGGTAGGGGGTGGTGATCAGCCCCGTGGCCGGGTTGGCCACGCCGATGGTGTTGGGGCCCACCAGCCGCAGGCCGCCGGCCCGGGCGATAGCGCTGACCTCCTGCTGGAGCTTCCGCCCCTCCTCACCCCTCTCACCAAAGCCGTCCGAGACGATGATGGCCGCCCGGGCCCGGTTCTGCACCGCGTCGGCGATGATCCCGGGCACGGCGGCGGCGCCGGCCATGGTCACCACCAGGTCCACGGGCTCCGGGATGTCCCTGACGCTGGGGAAGACGGGCAGGTTGAGGACCTCCCGGTACTGCGGGTTCACCGGGTAGATGCGGCCCCCGAACCCGAAGCGCATGAGGTTGCTGACCGTGACGTAGCCGCCGAAGCGGGCCTCCCTCAGCGTCCCGGCCACGGCTATGCTGGCGGGGTGAAACAGCCCTTCGAGGGCCTCTGTCGCTGGAGCTCTCCCCCACTTGGTCATGGCCTGGCGCCGGGCGGATGGACCGCCTGTCACTCCCACTCGATGGTGGCCGGCGGCTTGGAGGAGATGTCGTAGACCACCCGGTTGACGGCCGGCACCTCGTTGACGATGCGGCTGGAGATCTGCGCCAGCACGTCGTAGGGGATGCGGGCCCAGTCAGCCGTCATGGCATCCTCGCTGGTCACCGCCCTGACGGCCACCAGGTAGCCGTAGGTGCGATAGTCGCCCATCACGCCCACGCTCTGGACGTTGGTCAGCACGGCGAAGCTCTGCCACAGCTGGCGATAGAGATTGGCCTCCTTGATCTCGCTCATCACGATCCAGTCGGCCGCGCGCAGTATATCCAGGCGCTCCCGTGTTACCTCCCCGATGACGCGGACCGAGAGGCCCGGCCCGGGGAACGGCTGCCGGTATATGACGTCCTCCGGCAGGCCCAGCGCCAGCCCCACCCGCCTCACCTCGTCCTTGAACAGGTGCCGCAGGGGCTCCAGCAGCTTCAGCGCCATGCGGGCAGGCAGCCCGCCCACGTTGTGGTGGGACTTGATCCGGACGGAGGCCTTCAGGTCCGGGGTGGCGCTCTCGATCACGTCGGGGTAGAGGGTCCCCTGGGCCAGGAAGTCCACCTTGCCGATCTTGGTGGCCTCTTCCTCGAAGACCCGGATGAACTCCTCGCCCACCACGTGGCGTTTCTTCTCCGGGTCGATGACCCCGGAGAGCTTGCCCAGGAACCGGTCCGTGGCGTCGACATAGACCACGTTCATCCTCAGGTTCCTCTGGAAGGCGTCCAGGTTGCGCTCCGGTTCCTCGCGGCGCAGCAGGCCGTTGTTGACGAAGATGCAGGTCAGCTGGTCCCCCACCGCCTGGTGGATCAGGGAGGCGGCCACCGCGGAGTCGACTCCGCCCGAGAGGGCGCAGATCACCCGCCCCTCCCCCACCTGGTCCCTGATCTTCTCTATGCTCTCCTCGATGAAGTTCTGGGCCGTCCAGTTGCCCTGGCAGCCGCAAACGTTGTAGAGGAAGTTCTTCAGGATGGTCTTGCCGTCGGGCGTGTGCGCCACCTCCGGGTGGAACTGCAGGCCGAAGAAGCCCTGCTCGTTGCCCATGACGGCGATGGGGCAGATGTCCGTGTAGGCCAGGGACGTGAAGCCCGGAGGCATCTCCACCACCTGGTCGCCGTGGCTCATCCAGACCGGCATGGAGAAAGGCAGGTAGGCCAGGAGCGGCGAGTCCGCGCTGAGATGGAGGATGGCGGGGCCGTACTCGCGGCGGGATTGCTGGACTACCTTCCCGCCCAGCTGCCGGGCCATGACGTGCATGCCGTAGCAGATGCCCAGCACGGGCAGGCCGCTCTCGAAGACGTAGTCCGGCGCCCGGGGCGCTCCGGGGTCATTGACGCTGGCCGGGCCGCCCGACAGGATAAAGCCCTTGGGTTTCAGGCCGGCGATCCTGGCCCAGGGGGTATCGTGGGGCACGATTTCGCAGTAGACCTGGCTCTCGCGCACCCTTCTGGCGATGAGCATGCTGTACTGGGAGCCGAAGTCGAATATGATGACCGCGTCCCGCTCGGCGCCCGGGGCGGTCCCCTTCTCCGGGACGGGATAGTCGCCGCGCTTCTCCCTGGCGATCTCCAGGTAGGTGGAGAGCTCGACGTCATCGCTGGTGGCTACCCTGTGGTCCGTGGCGGCCGTCTCCGTGGCTTTGGGGGTGTCCTGCGGCTGGTGGGCTGAGTGGGGTGCCGTCATGCCCCTAGATTATACCCGTAGGACATAGCCACCACAAGGCTGTGGGCCGGGTGGGCCTCGTCTCCGCCGTGCTTCACGAGGTACTGGCCGCCCGTTGGCCCCTGGCATACTCCCGCCTGGTGTCATAGACTATGGGGCAGTGAGGCCACTCAAGGACCGCACTGCCCCGGTCATAGTCAAGCCCTGTCCACGGGCAACTGGACTGCGAACGGCAGATTCTTGGAGGAGGATAGCATGAGCGTCAAGACGCCGGAAGAGTACCTGGATAGCCTGCGGGATGGGAGGGTAGTCTATTGCCGGGGGGAGAGAATCGAGGATGTAACTGCGCATCCATGGACCAAGCCCTGCATCGATATCGTGAAGATCGACTATATCATGGCCCAGAAACCGGAATTTCGCGATCTTGTCCTGGCAAAGAACGCGAAGGGTGAACCGGTCAGCTTCAACTTCCTGGCTCCCAGAAGCAAGGAGGATCTGCTTCATCGCAGAGAGATAGTCCAGGCCATAGGGCGCGAGTTCAATGGTGTAGGAGGTGGCAAGCTGACTGGCGTGGACGGGCTGAACGGAGTGACAGTAGCCTCCGAGAGGATAGACAGGGCCAAGGGGACGAAGTACGCTGAGCGAGTGCAAGGCTACCGGAGCTACCTGCAGGAGATCGATGCCGCGCTGGCACTGGCCATGACTGACCCCAAGGGCGACAGGAGCAAGCATCCATCGAAGCAGGCTCACCCCGACTATTACCTCAGGATCGTGGATGAGAATAGCGATGGGATAGTAGTCAGGGGAGCCAAGATGCACGTGTCGTTTGCGCCCGGGGCGCACGAGATGCTGGTGCTACCCTGCAGGGCAATGGGGCCAGATGACAAGGATTATGCTGTCAGTTTCGGCCTGGCGATGAACCACAAGGGCGTGACCATGATAGCCCAGGGGCCGGAAATACACGAAGCCAGCTATTTCAATCATCCGCCCGGCGACAACTTCTGGGCGGCGGAGTCCGTGGTAGTCTTTGAGGATGTCCTGGTTCCGCACGACAGGGTGTTTCTCAAAGGGGAGTGGGATATGTCTGCCGAGCAGACATACATGTTCGCCAACTACCATCGCGTGACTGCGGACGCCTACAAGTACCAAATGCTGGTCCAGGAGGTGGGAATTGCGGCCCTGCTGGCTGAGTACAATGGGATAGAGAAATACCAGCATGTGCGCGACAAGCTCTCCTGGTTGGTGATGTTTTGTGAGGCCACCGAGGCCCTGGGAAGAGCCGCCTGCGAAAGCTGCGTAAGAGAACCAGGGACAGACTACGTATATCCCGATCCCATGCTATCGAATATCGCCAAGCTGTGGTTTGCTGACAGTGCGCACCAGGCGGCGAAGCACATCTCGGACATAGGCGGCGGCATAATGGGTACCATGCTGGACCACAAGGATTTCGTCCACCCGGTGACAGGTCCGCTCCTGGAGAGATACCTGGGAGGCAAGGCGGGCATTCCCACTGAACATAGAATGCTGGCTGTCAATGCGGCCAGGGACATGTGCAGAGAGAGTACCGAGGTTGCCGCAATCCACGCCGAGGGATCACTCGCCGCCCAACGCATGTCCATTTATGCGTTGGCCGACTGGGAACGGTACAAGAAATATGCCAGGCAGGTGGCCGGGATACCGTGACATTTCAACAGCCCCGGTAGCGCGCGACCGTCCAGAACTGGCGGTTGTTGGGCAGTGTGCACTCTGTGCCCCGGCAATCCACGGATTTGGGGAGCGCCGGAGAAGGTTGCCGGGCTGTCACGGCCGAGGGTATACTGGTCGGTCAGGCCCCTTATATGAGCAGCAACCACTCACCCCGAGACGATGGCCGGCCGGACCAGCTGAGCTCGGGCGAGGCCGCCCCCGTTCTGGGCCCGGGCGGCGGCCGCAACTTCAGCCGGCGCCAGGTCTTCATTACCCTCGGCGGCGTGCTGCTGGCCATGTTCCTGAGCTCCCTGGACCAGAGCATCGTGGGCACCGCCCTGCCCCGCATCATCGCCGACCTCAAAGGCTTTGAGCACTATACCTGGGTGGCCACGGCCTACCTCCTGACGTCCACGGCCATGGTGCCCGTCGTCGGCCGCCTTACGGACATGTATGGCCGGAAGTGGTTCTACATCATCGGGATCGTCATCTTCCTGATCGGGTCGGCCCTCTGCGGCCTCAGCCAGAGCATGACCCAGCTCATCGCCTTCCGGGGCCTTCAGGGCATCGGGGCCGGCATCATGATGACCAATGCCTTCATCGTCATCGGCGATCTGTTCCCGCCCAGCGAGCGCGGCAAATATGTTGGCCTTACCATGTCCGTCTTCGGCTTCTCCGCCATCATTGGCCCGCTCCTGGGCGGATTCATCACCGACCACATATCCTGGCACTGGATCTTCAATGTCAACCTGCCCGTCGGCATCCCGGTGATATTCGCCTTCATCCGGTTCTTCCCGGCCTTCCAGCCCCTGGGCGCCAGGCACCGGATTGACGGCACCGGGATAGTCACGGTGGTGCTCTCGGTGGTCTCTCTGGTGCTGGGCCTCTCCTGGGGCGGCATCTATCGCTGGGGGTCTCCCCACGTCATCGGGGCTCTGGTGGCATCGGCCCTGTTGATGGTGGCCTTCGTGGTGACAGAGTTGCGGGCCGAGGAGCCCATAGTGCCGCTGGGGATATTCCGCAATCGGGTAGTGGCGGTCTCGGTGATAGCCCGCTTCGGCATCGGGATGGGGATGTTCGGTGTCATCATCTTCGTGCCGCTGTTCTTTCAATTCGTCCTGGGCCAGTCGGCCACCAACAGCGGGATCATCATGATGCCCACCATGCTGGGCATGGTCTTCGGCAGCACCCTGTCGGGGCAGGCTGTGTCCCGCCTCGGCGGCCACTATCGCATCCAGGCCCTCATCGGGCTGGCTGTGCTGGCGGTGGGGCTGTTCCTGATGTCCCGCATGACGCCGGATACCACCTACTCCAGGGCCGTGCTGACTACGGCCATGACCGGGTTCGGGATGGGCATCGCCATGCCCCTGTTCGTCATCGCGGTGCAGAACGCCGTGCCCTATTCCGTGATGGGCGTGGCCACGTCGTCGATCCAGTTTTTCCAGTCCATCGGCCAGGTGATAGGCCTGGCCGTGTTCGGCTCCATCATGGCCACCCGGTTCGCCTCGAACCTGACCGGCAATGAGTTCGTCATCGGCCTGGGCCTGCCCGGGGAGACGCTCTCGGCGCTGGCCAACAACGCTGAAGCCCTGGTCGACGAGCGCTCCCTGGCGCAGATCGGGGACATATTCCGCCAGTTCGGGGACCGCGGGCCCAGCCTCCTGGAGCAGTTCATGGCTGTCCTCAAGGGGTCCCTGGCCTCGGCCATCACCGACGTGTTCGTCGTCGCCGCGGGCGTCATCGTGATGACCTGGGTGGTGACGCTCTTCCTCAAGGAGGTCCCTCTGAGGCGCTCCCATGGCCCCGCCAGCGTGGACCAGGACGGCCTGTTGACGCGGTGATATCATGAGTGCGGGTGTCTGAATGAGATTGCTCTGCTTCCAGCCGCACAACGATGATGGCGCCATTGCCCTTGGCGGCACGCTGCAGAAGCTGGCTGGCCGGGGGTGGGAGATCGCCTATGTCTACATCACCGATGGCCGCCACGGCAGCGACGCCGTTCCCCCGGACCGGCTGATAGAGATCAGAAGGAAGGAGGCCGCCCGGGAGCGAGGACTGCTGGGCGTCGAGCGCTTCTTCGAGCTGGGCCTGGAGGACGGCACTCTGGAGCGCCTGGGCAGCGTTCAACGCAAGTGGGCCAACGAGCAGCTGGAGTCAGTGCTGGCTGATTTGAGGGCCGACCTGGTCCTGCTGCCCAGCCGGGCTGACATGCATCCGGACCACCGGGGCACGCATGATCTGGCGCTGGCGGTCGCGGAAAAGGCGCGGCCGCGGCCCCTGGTGGCCAAGTACGCAGTGTGGCTCCTACCGGACTTCTACCGCAAGCAGCCGGACCCGGCGGACCAGACGATCATGGTGGGTATCGACCGGGAGATGCCGGGCAAGATGGCGGCGGTCCGGGCCCACCAGTCGCAGGTCTCGCGGGGCGCCTTTGACTCTATGGTCCAGATGCAGAACGCCTACCTGGCCTACGCCTTCAGGGCCCCGGCGGTGATCGGTTCACGCTACGTGGAGGTTATCGGCCTCTACCAGCCGCACCTCCACCGGCGGGTGGCCGGAGACTTCCTGCGGGCCGTCGAGCCCTGCCTGGACATCACCACCATGCTGCACGGGCGCAGCTCACAGGACATCAGGGCCTAGGGCAGCCGCGGCAGCGGCCCACACAGCGCACCGCGGATGCACTATAATGCAGTTGAGGCCCCTGGACCGCCCGGGCCAGGAGATCGATCTCGAACGTGGCGTGGAGGTGGCGGTGAAGCGGTTTGACATCCTGGAGCACACGGCTGATGCCGGTATCGTGGCCCACGGCTCGGACTTGAGGGAGGCCATGGCCAATGCCGCCTATGGCATGTTCTGCCTCATGGCGGACCTGGAGCAGGTGGCGGAGAAGACCACCCGCCGGGTGGAGGTGGGGGCGGCCGACAGGGAGGCGCTGGTGGTGGCCTGGCTCAATGAGCTGCTGTACCTCTTCGACGTGGAGCACATCATCTTCCGCAGGTTTGACATCCTGGAGCTGACCGATACCCGGCTTTCGGCCGATGCCCACGGAGAGGAGGCCGACGCCTCGCGCCACAGGCTGAAGGGCGGGATCAAAGCGGCCACCTACCACATGCTCAGGATGTGGGAAGAACCCGGCGGCCTCAGCGTCCAGGTGATTTTTGATGTGTAGGGGGGAGGCGGAATGGCACGCTGGGATGGGCCGCTGAACAGGATCGACGATTACCGCTGGGAGATCCCCCGGGAGTACCGCCCCGGGATGAGGGTCCCCGGGCTCATCTACGCCAGCGAGGGCATGCTGGAGGCCATCCGGGAAGAGCAGGCGGCGGAGCAGGTGGTGAACGTGGCCTTTCTGCCCGGGATAGTGGGCCACTCTCTGGCCATGCCGGACATCCACTGGGGATACGGCTTTCCCATCGGAGGGGTGGCGGCCACCCGCACCGACAGCGGGGTGGTCTCGCCTGGCGGCGTGGGCTATGACATCAACTGCGGGGTGCGGCTGCTGCGCACCAATTTGCGGGAGGACGAGGTCCGGCCCAGGATCAAGGACCTTCTCAGCGCGCTCTTTCACAGCGTCCCCTCGGGCGTGGGCTCGTCCGGCAAGATCAGGGTGGGCCCGAAGGAGATGGATGCCATACTGACCGAAGGCGCCCGCTGGGCGGTGAATAAGGGCTTCGGCACTGCCGGCGACCTGGAGGTCACGGAGGAGCGGGGCTGCCTGGAGGGCGCCGATCCGGGCAAGGTCAGCGCCAGGGCCCGCGAGCGCGGCCTGCCCCAATCAGGCACGCTGGGGTCCGGCAACCACTTCCTGGAAGTGCAGGTGGTGGGCGAGATATTCGAGGAGGCCACGGCCCGGGCCATGGGCATCGACGGCGTGGGGCAGGTGCTGCTGCTCATCCACACGGGCAGCCGCGGGCTGGGTCACCAGGTCTGCGACGACTACATCCGGGCCCTGCGCGGGGTGATGCAGCGGTATGGCATCGAGGTGCCCGACCGCGAGCTGGCCTGCGCGCCGGTCAAGTCCCCCGAGGGCCGGGACTATCTGGCGGCCATGGCCTGCGCCGCCAACTACGCCTGGGCCAACCGCCAGTGCATAACACACTGGTCCCGGGAGTGCTTCGTCCAGGTGCTGGGCCGCAGCCTCCCGGACATCGGGATGGAGATGGTGTATGACGTGGCGCACAACATCGCCAAGCTGGAGAGCTACCAGGTGGATGGCCGGAACCTCTCGCTCTGCGTGCACCGCAAGGGCGCCACGCGGGCCTTCCCGGCCGGCCACCCCAGCCTTCCCGCCCGGTACCTGAAGGTGGGCCAGCCGGTGCTGATACCGGGGGACATGGGGCGCTACTCGTTTGTGGCGGTGGGCACCGATCGGGCACTACAGGAGTCCTTCGGATCGGTCTGCCACGGCGCGGGCAGAAGGAAGAGCCGGCATGCCGCCAGGCGGGGAGTGCGGGATGAGGACGTGGCCCGGGACCTGGCCGCCCGCGGCATAATGGCCATGTCGGCCAGCCGGGGCGGGCTGGCGGAGGAATCCTCTGATGCCTACAAGGATGTGGCGGAGGTGGTAGACGTCTGCCACAGGGCCGGGCTGTGCCGCAAGGTGCTCAAGGCCTATCCCATCGCGGTGGCCAAGGGATAGCAGCCGGGCGCCCGCGGCCGCGGTGCAGGACGGGTCTCGAAGCCATAGCCGACGCCGGCCACGCCAGGAGATCGGACTGGACTCGAGGTTCCCCCCCCAGTGGTCAGCTAGTCCGGTGCTGCGGGTCCTTTCCTGCCTTCCTGTCGAGGGCCCTGACCGGCCGCTCGAGCCAGGCGGAAGGGCGCAGGTTCGCTGTGTCGGTCTTACATCGTCCGGTTGGCCGGGCGCACCTTGTTGTAGCAGTCGCTGCAGTACACGGGCCGGTCCGACCTGGGCTCGAAGGGCACCTGGGCCTCCTGGCCGCACTGGGCGCAAACCGCCGAGAACATCTGGCGCTTGGGCCTGGCCGGGTCAGATCCAAAGCGCTCTGTCTTCCGGGCCTGCCGGCAGGAGGGGCAGCGCTTCGGGTCGTTGGTGTACCCCTTCGAGGCGTAGAACTCCTGCTCCGAGGCCGTGAAGGCAAAGGTGCAACCGCAATCGGCGCATTGGATCTGCTTGTCTGTGTAGGCCATCTAGTTCAGTCTCCTCTCCTCTGACATGTCCGCTTGTGTCGTGTGCCGACACCCTCGTCCGGCTGGCACTATACTGCAAAAAAGGAACGTTTGCAAGTCGCTGCCCGGGCCGCTGCCCGCTGAGCCGTTCACGCTCAGTCGGGCCCAGACGATTATCTATACGTCTATTGACCACGACGGTGACGTCAGGGGGTCCGGTGCATCCTTCGGTGCCGCCGCAGCCACGGGCAGGTTGCCTGGCGGGGCCCGGGGCACGGATAATGAAGGAGATGAGAAGGCTGGCCGTGGTCCTGCTTTCCGGCGGTCTCGACTCCACGACGGTGGCGGCCGGGGCCAGGGCCGGTGGTTTTGAGTGCCTGGCCCTGACCTTCGACTATGGACAGAGGCACCGCCGGGAGCTGGAGTCCGCTGGCAAGGTGGCGGAGATCCTGGGGATGCCCCACCAGGTGGCCAGCCTGCCGGCGATGGGCCGGCTTTCGTGGTACTCAGCGCTGACCTCAGGCGCCCTGGACGTGCCCCGGGGCCGGGCAGCGGAGAGCATCGGCGCGGACGTGCCGTCCACCTATGTGCCGCTCCGCAACACCGTCTTCCTGACCCTGGCCGCGGCCCTGCTGGAGAGCCAGGCCCTGGCCCTGATCGAAGGGCACGAGGCCCGGGCCCCCGAGGTGTCCGCCTCGGTCTTCATCGCGGCCAATGCCGTGGACTACAGCGGCTACCCGGACTGCCGGCCGGAGTTCTTCGCCGCTATGCAGCGGGCGCTGTTCGAGGGCAGCAAGCTGGGCCGGCAGTACGGTGTGGCCATTGCCATCGAGACCCCGGTGCTTCATCTGAGCAAGGCCCGGATAGTCCGGCTGGGCCTGGACCTCGGTGCGCCGCTGGAGCACACCTGGAGCTGCTACGAAGGGGGGCCGGTCCCCTGCGGGGCCTGCGACAGCTGCCTGCTGCGGGCCCGGGGGTTCGCGGAGGCGGGCGCAGAGGACCCGCTTCTCCTGCGCCTGCGGCGGGAGGGGCAGAGTGCTTAAGGTCAGCCGGCAGCCCGGCGACGAGGGCGGCCCGGAGATATTCCACTCCATCCAGGGGGAGGGTGTGCATGCCGGCCGGCCGGCGGTGTTCCTGCGGCTGGCCCTCTGCAACCTGGCCTGCCTCTGGTGCGACACCGCGTATACCTGGGACTGGGAGCGCCATGACCGCAGGCGGGAGACCATGGAGCTGTCCCCGGCCGCCGCGGAGCGGGCCATCGTCCGCTTCGGCTGCCGCAGCCTGGTGGTTACCGGGGGCGAGCCGCTGCTGCAGCAGAAGGAGCTGGTCCCCCTGCTGGACCGGCTCAAGAGCGCCGGCTTCTGGATCGAGGTCGAAACCAACGGCACGGTATTGCCGCAGGAGCGGCTGACGGCCCTGATCGACCACTGGAGCGTGTCCCCGAAGCTGGCCAGCTCCGGGAACCCCCTTTCCGCCAGGGAGAAGCCGGAGGTCTGCCGGTTCTTCTCCGGCCTGCCGGAGGCGCACTTCAAGCTGGTGGTGGATGGGCCGGACGACCTGGCGGAAGCCATCGGGCTGTCGGGCAGATACGGGATCCCCCGCGGCCGGGTGGTCCTCATGCCCCAGGCCGCGGAGAGCGCCGCGCTCCTGGAGAAGGGCCGCTGGCTGGCGGACATCTGCCTGCGGGAGGGCTTCCTCTTCTCCACCAGGCTGCAGGTCCTGCTGTGGGGCCATCGGCGGGGGGTGTAGGGGGCGGGGGGCATTCCCCGGCGGCCGTCGGCATGCCATGTCCTACCCCGATATGCAATAATGAATAAATGGTCATTCCTTCTGAAGGTGCAAGTACAGCATGCGCATACAGATCACCGACACCACACTTCGCGACGCCCACCAGTCCCTCATCGCCACGCGGATGCGCACCCGGGACATGCTGCCCATCGCCGAGAAGCTCGACGGGGTGGGCTTCTTCTCGCTGGAGGTCTGGGGCGGCGCCACCTTCGACTCCTGCATCCGCTACCTGAACGAGGACCCCTGGGACCGGCTGAGACAGCTGCGCTCCAGGGTGAAGCACACCCGCCTTCAGATGCTGCTCCGGGGCCAGAACCTGGTGGGCTACCGGCACTACTCGGACGACGTGGTGCGGGAGTTCATCCGGCTGGCCGTCAAGAACGGCGTGGACGTGTTCCGCGTCTTCGACGCCCTGAACGACATCCGCAACATGGAGCTGGCCATCCGGGTGGCCAAGTCCCATGGCGCCCACGTCCAGGGGACGATCTGCTACACCACCAGCCCGGTGCACAGCGTGGAGGGCTTTGCCGACATGGCGCTGAGGCTGCAGAAGCTGGGCTCGGACTCCATCTGCATCAAGGACATGGCGGGGCTGATCGCCCCGGCCGCGGCCAGCGACCTGGTGAAGGCCATCAAGAAGCGGGTCGCTGTGCCGGTCGACCTCCACTCTCACTGCTCCAGCGGCATGGCCCCCCTGAGCTACCACGCCGCCGCGCTGGCCGGCGTCGACATCCTGGACACGGCCTTCTCGGCCTTCGGCTGGGGGAGCTCGCAGCCCACCACCGAGAGCGTGGTGGCGGCGCTCCAGGGCACCCCCTGCGACACGGGCCTGGATCTGAACAAGCTCTATGAGATCGGCGAGTACTTCGCCGCCCTTTTCGCCAAGTACAAGGCGCTGTTCACCGCCGAGGCCACGCGCCCCAACCTGGCCGTACTCCTGCACCAGATCCCGGGCGGGATGATCTCCAGCCTGGTCAGCCAGCTGAAGGAGCAGAACGCCCTGGAGAAGATGGATGAGGTCCTCCGGGAGGTGCCCCGGGTCAGGGCTGACCTGGGCTACCCGCCGCTGGTGACGCCGACCAGCCAGATCGTGGGCATACAGGCGGTGCTGAACGTGCTGGCTGGCCAGCGGTACACCAAGGTGACCCAGGAGGTGAAGAACTACCTGCTGGGGTACTATGGCCGGCCCCCGGGCAAGGTGGACGAGAAGGTGCGGAAGGAGGTCATCGGCGCCGCGAAGCCCATTGACGTCCGCCCGGCCGATCTTCTGCCGCCGGAGCTGGAGAAGGCCCGCCAGGAAGCGGACAAGCTGGGCATCCTGCGCCATGAAGAGGACCTGGTGACCTATGCCCTCTATCCCCAGGTGGCGGTCAAGTTCCTTCGCGGCGAAGCGAAGGAGGAGGCCCTGCTGAGCGGGACGGAGACCCCTCCGGGAGGCCGGGTCCCCAGCGTCCTGGATGTGCCGTCGGAGTTCCACGTCGAAGTGGACGGGGAGGTCTTTGCCGTCAAGATAGTGCCCAGGGCCAATGGGCGCCCCGCAGCGGCCGCCGCCGAAGCGCCTCAGAAGGCTGCCCCGGGCTCCATCATCTGCCCCATGCCGGGCATGATCGTATCGGTGAAGGTCAAGTCGGGGGACAGCGTCAAGAAGGATGACGTGGTGGTGGTGCTCGAAGCCATGAAGATGCAGAGTGAAATCCGCTCCCCGCACGCGGGGACGGTGAGGCAGGTCCTGGTGGCCGAGGGTGACCTGGTGAAGGCCGGCGCCGCCCTGGTGGTGGTAGAGCCCAGTGGCTGACAAGGTCCTGGTGGCCAATCGCGGAGAGATCGCCATCCGCGTGATGAGGGCCTGCCGGGAGCTCGGCCTCAAGTCGGTGGCGGTATACTCCGCGCCGGACCAGGAAGCGCTCTTCGCCAAGTACGCCGACGAGGCCTACCTGCTGGGCGGGCCCACCCTGACGCAGAGCTATCTTAACGTCCCCCGCATCATGGAGGTGGCCCGGGAGTGCGGCGCCATGGCCATACACCCCGGCTACGGGTTCCTCTCCGAGAACGCCCGGTTTGCCGCCGCCTGCGAAAAGGCGGGTATCGCCTTCATCGGCCCTACCAGCCGCGTGATCCAGACCATGGGGGACAAGGTGGCGGCCCGGGCCGAGATGCGCCAGGCCGGGGTTTTTGTGGTACCGGGCGCCGAGAAGGAGGTCCGTACCCTCGAGGAGGCGCAGCAGGTGGCCCGGGAGATAGGCTATCCCCTGCTCATCAAGCCCTCCGGCGGCGGCGGCGGCATAGGCATGATCGTGGTGCAGAACGAGGGCGAGCTGCAGAAGTCGCTGGCATCATCGCAGGCCATCGCCTCCAACACCTTCGGCATCGGAGACGTCTACATCGAGAGATACCTGCCGCGGGCCCGCCACATCGAGGTCCAGATACTGGGCGATTCGCACGGGAACGTGATCCACCTGGGTGAGAGGGAGTGCTCCATTCAGCGCCGGCACCAGAAGCTGATCGAGGAGGCACCTTCACCGGCATTGACCCCGGAGCTGAGGCGGGAGCTGACCGAGGCCGGGGTCCGGGCCGCCAAATGGGTCAACTACTGCGGCGCAGGGACCATCGAGTTCATCTTCGCCGAGGGCACGTTCTACTTCCTGGAGGCCAACACCAGGATCCAGGTGGAGCACCCGGTGACCGAGATGGTGACGGGCATCGATATCGTCAAGGAGCAGATACTGGTGGGCCTGGGCCAGCCGCTGAGCATCAAGCAGAAGAACGTGAGGGCCAACGGATGGGCCATCGAGTGCCGGATCAATGCCGAGGACCCCTTCAACAACTTCGTGCCGTCGCCGGCCAAGCTGCGCGGCTACCGGTCCCCGGGCGGGATTGGGGTCCGCGTGGACAGCGGGGTGCACACCGGGTATGCCATCCCGCCCCACTATGACTCCATGATCTCCAAGCTCATCGTCTGGGGCCGGGACCGGAACGAGGCCATCCTCCGCATGCGGCGGGCCCTCTACGAGTACATCGTGGTCGGGCCGCAGACCAACATCCCCTTTCACAAGGCGGTCATGGAGAACCCGCGATTTGTGGCCGGCGAGCTGGAGACCCGCTTCATCGAGCTGGAGACGGACCTCCTGGACGACATGAAGAAGATCGCCGAGCGGGAAAAGCCGCTGGTGGACAAACTCTCCCGGGTCTTCGACGAAAGGCACAAGGCAGCGGTGGGCGCGGTGCTGGCGGTGGTCACCCAGATGCTCCAGGAACAGGCCGACCGGCAGTAGCCCCCTGCGGCCGCCACCCCCCCTGCCGCCGGCTCCTCAATTTGACGCCATGCGCTGGCGGCCAGTATCCTTTCTTTGATTTCCGGGCGCGCTCAAACATGAAGGAGGTACGCACAGTGGAGTATCAGAACATCATCGTAGAGAAGCAGAACCATGTGGTCACCCTGACGTTTAACCGGCCGGAGAAGATGAACACCATCTCTCTGGACATGCGGGAGGAGATCGTGGCCGCCCTGAACGAGATCAACGAGGACGATGACGCCCGGGTCATGATCCTCACCGGGGCGGGCGACCGGGCCTTCTGCGCCGGGGTGGACGTCAGCGTGATGTCGGCGCGCATCGCCGGCCAGGTGGACGAAAACACCCGGAAAAAGATCACCCAGCGGGCCGGCTTCCACATACCGCGGATCAGGGAGATGAGGGTCCCCACCATCGCCGCCGTGAACGGTGCGGCCGCCGGCATGGGGCTGTCCTTCCTCACCGCCTGCGACATCCGGATCGGCGCGGACAAGTCCCGGTACAGCTGCGCCTGGATCAACCGCGGGCTGGTGCCCGACGGCGGGGCTACCCACCTCCTGCCCCAGATCGTGGGGATCGAGAAGGCCCTGGAGCTCTTCTACACCGGGGAGGTCATTGACGCCCAGGAGGCCCTGCGCATCGGGCTGGTCAGCCGGCTGGTGCCGCAGGCCGAGCTGATGAAGGTGGTCCGGGAACTGGCGGACCGCATCGCCGCTGGCCCGCCTATCGCCCAGGAGATGGCCAAGTACGGCGTCTACAAGGGGCTCCTGTGGGACTTCCGGACGGCCCTGGACTTCGAGAACTACGCCATCAAGGTCTGCGCGGCCACCGAGGACTTCAAGGAGGGCGTGAAGGCCTTCACTGAAAAGCGCAAGGCCCAGTTCAAGGGGCGGTAGCGGCAGCCCGACCTCCCCGGCCCGCCCGGCGGCTGGCCGGGCGTCGCGTCCGGTGAACAACTGCGGAGCGGCAGGCCTCAGGGTCTGCCGCTCTTCGTTTCAATGCGCCGATGACTATCTGATTCCCCCTCTTTCGTTCGCGGGAGATTGTTTAGCTAGAAAAACAAATGGATTCCGGCATGGTGGCGCAGAAGGAAACGGTTCAGGAACGAGAGCGAGAGCCCCTTGATCAGGCTTTGTCCGGCTCTCCCAGCATGGCCTCCAGGCCCCCCCTGATGGCGGCGATGTCAAAGGTCCCCGCCGTGAGGTGGCCGGCATAGCGGGCGTATTCGCGGAGCTCCGCTGTTCCGGCATCCCGTGACAGGAGGAGGACCGTGAGCTCGTCGTCCGCAACGCCGTACTGCGCCAGTCTGGACGAGTCTTTGGCATAGTCGACCTCCACCAGGTCAACCCGGCCGTCGTACTCGGCCTGCAGCGACTTCAGCTGCTCCACCTCCGGCCCGTAGCAGTCGGGGCAGCCGTTCCAGAAGTAGATCAGCTGCGGCCTCTCCGTCACTGGCCCTTCAACCGGCCCTTCGTTGAGGGCCGTGATGCCCAGGCCGAGGGCGGCGGTCAGCGCCCCCACGATGACCGCACTGAAGGCGGCGGCGGTCCAAGCCGGCCGGTCGCGGAAGGCCCCTCTGGCGAGCCACATCACTCCCAGCTCGGCGGCGCTGCGCCACCCCACTATGATCACCGCTGCCGCCAGCAGCATGGCTGCGTCCACGGCCAGCGACTGGGAGTGGCTCAGGGAGACCAGGCTGCCGAAGCACCCGCATATGGCTGGCACGTCCCCGGCATTGACCAGGCTGTAGATGCCGGCGACGGCAAAGCTGACCGTCAGGCCCGCGCTCACCACGGCCGCCAGGACCGGGAGCAGCCCCAGGATAAGGGAGAAGCCCACGGCCAGCTCCGCCCAGGGCAGCACCGTGCCGTAGAGCCGGGCCAGGGCTTCGGGCAGGAGGCCGTAGTCCACCACCGTGTCCACGAATAGCGCCGGGTGCTGCAGTTTGCCGATGGCGGACGCCAGGAAGACGCTCCCCAGGAGCAGCCGGGCGGCCAGCACCACCCATTTGCCGGACGCGGCCTGACGGATTCGTTTCACGCGACGTTCCCCTCTCGGCCATCAGGCAGACGGTCCCCTTCGGGCGAGGGCGCGTTGCCGTCAGTATTCTATCAGCCGAGAGGGACTTGTCAAACGGGCCGGCCCGTGGCCGGCTCCTCAGGGCTTTACTATGCCCTCGATCTGGGCGTTGGCCCGCACCACCACCTCCCGCAGACGCCGGACCTGGTTCGGGCTGAGACCGCGGAAGTGCTGGCCGACCAGCCGCCCCATCCGGCCGATTTCGGCCAGGATCTCGCGCATCTCCACCGCATTCTGCGAGCTCCAGGAGTCGTTCATCATGCGCTCCACGGACTCAGCCCGGGGCCCTTTGCCGGCCAGGAACGCCCTGCCCTCTCCGGTGACGCTGTAGGTCTTGCGGCCGTCGCTGCGGGCCCCCTCAACGTATCCCATCTCCTCCAGCAGGTGCAGCGTGGGGTAGACCGCCCCCGGGCTGGGCGAGTAGCAGCCGTGGGAACGCTCCTTCAGCCGGTTGATGATCTCGTATCCGTGCCCGGGCTTCTCGTCCAGGAGCCCCAGGATGACGTACTTGAGGTCTCCCTTCTGGAACGGGCTTTCCGGCCCGGGCACCCCGGGCTGTCTCTCGGTCTGGAACACGGCTGGCTCCTCTCCCGCTTATGGGTGGTGACGGCCGTGATATATCGCGATATATCACGATATATCGGGCATGTCAGATGCCCAGCTTGCGCCGTTTGGCCTCGATATGGGCCAGCATGCCGTCCACCGCCTTGACATAATCGGTCTCCACGTCGAGTCTTCCTCCCGTAACCTGGACGCAGTCCTGGGTCAGCAGCTTGACCAGGTTGGGCCCTCCGGTGACTGTGGGGACGGGGTTGACGTAGGTGTACAGGCCGAAGGCCAGGGCGAAAACGGCGTCGATGGTGGCCTTCTGCTCCATGTACTCCGGCGCCGCCGCCACCACCGGGAGGTCGGCCACCGGCACACCGCCCAAAGCGCCGGAGATGGCTGCCAGCAGGTCGGCGATGCGGCCCGTGTCAGTGCAGGTGCCGTAGCTCAGGACCGGGGGCACGCCCAGCTTCCCGCAGACCGCCGCCAGCCCCGGGCCGGCGAACTGCTTCGCTTCCGGGGAGCAGAGCCCCGCCACCTGCAGGGCCCCGTTGCCGCAGCCCATGGCCAGCACCAGGACGTCGCGCTTGATCAGCTCCCGGGCCACGCGCACCGTGTGCACGTCCTGGCCGTGGTCCCGCAGCGTGGTGCAGGAGACCAGCCCAGCCACCCCGCGCAGGGCGCCGGACTTGATGGCATCGAGCAGCGGGTCCAGGCTGCCGCCCAGGGCCGCCAGTATGCTCTCGGTGGAGAAGCCGACCACGGCTTCGGTCGTCGGCAGCCCGCTGACCGGCTCCACCGATGCCCGCCGCTCCTTGAAGTTGTCGATGGCCATCTGCAGCAACTGGGCCGCCTGCTCGGCGGCCTGGGCTGGCCGGTAGTCCACCCGGTCGGTGATCCCTTCGAAGGACACCAGATCGCTCACCGGGATCAGCTTGAACTTGTACTTGGCCGCGTAAAGCGGATCGACGGGCATGGAGCAGTTCATGTCGCAGGCGAAGAGGTCCACGCAGCCGCTGCCCAGCACCGCCTCCTGCGTGATCCAGTTCCCGGTGAAGCCGTAGAAGGCCTCATCCATCGGCCAGCGCTGGATCATCTCCTGCCCCGTCTCGATGTTGGCGATGATGCGCAGGCCCCTGGCGCCCGCTGCCCGGGCCCTCTTCTGCCACTCCTCCTGGCGGGCCAGCTGCACCATGGCGAAGCCCAGGAACGGCTCGTGCCCGTTGGGCAGGACGTTCACGTAATCGGGGCTGAGCACCCCCAGGTCGACGCGCATCGGGTGTGGCCGCGGTATGCCGAAGAGCACATCCTGGCAGTACTCGTTGATGATCTGGCTCTGATAGGCCATGGCCACCCCCAGCCGCATGGCCTTGAGGGCCAGGCTGACGTAGTAGCCGTCGACGTTGGTGAGGCAGGAGCTGGTGCAGCGCATGACCTCCCCGTGGAAGCCCCCGGGGAAGATGTCCAGCTTCCTCCACGTTTCCTGGCGCTCCCCGGGCGCCAGCGCCCCCACTATCAGGCTGGGCTCATCCGCCTTGCGGGCGAAGTCCGCTTCGGCGAAGTCGCAGAGCCGCAGGGCGATGTCCCTGTCCGCCCCGGAGGTGTCCAGGCCCAGTCTCCCCGAGAACGTGCGCAGCTTCTCCGGCTCCGCGATGCGGAAAGGCGTCTGGCCCCTGGCCGTGGCCCGCAGGGTCTTGATGGTCTGCTCCGTGTGGTAGTGGTAGGTGGAGGCCCCCATGATGTTGCGCAGCAGCATCATGCGCATGGCCATGCCGTCGGCGGTGATGCCGCAGACGCCCCTCTTGTCCTTGGCGGCGTCAGAGCGGCAGGGCCCGTTGGAGCACAGGTCGCAGCGCGCGCCCGCCTGGCAGAAAGGACAACGCTTGTCGGGATCGCCCAGCCCCTGGGCCTGGTAACGGTCCCAGATGGTGTTCATGCCGTCATTCTTGAGCCGCTGGTACACGAGGTTGACCGAATCGTGGTGCGAAATCCTGTTATCCATCTAACACCTCCCCGTGTCCGGCGCCGGCACTGGACCAAATCCGTTGACCCCCTGTGGAGTGAATGACCGACGCATCCGGACCAGGGCCGCAGCTCAGCGGCCCGGACTGGACTGAACTGAACTACCTCACAGTATCACAGACCGGGCGCCCCCGGGCAAGTGGCGGACGCACCTGGACAGGCATCGGGCGAAGTACGTATTCACCGGGGCCGCCCGCTTCCAGGCCGGGAACGGCGGGCGCTCGACTAACGCCGGCGGCAGACGTAGATGTCGGCCTCCCACAGCTTCTGGGCCGCATCGTCCCAGTAGTGATGGACGAAGTAGAGGTTGCCCTCCCGGTCCATGGTCGGTTCCCCCGCCAGCGATGACAATACGAGTTCAGGCGCCTGCCACTGGCCGCCGACCTTCAGTGATCGGTACACCCCGGGCGCCCCCGTATCCCTGGTGAACCAGAGCTCGTTGCCGTCCTCGCTGATGAACGGATAGCCGTCATTGTGGTCGGTGTTGACCGCATCCACGTTCTGCGGCGCCTGCCACTGGCCGTTGACCTTGCTGGTGACCCAGATGTCCCGGCCACCGTGCCCGCCGGGCCTCTCGGAGTGGTAGTACATATGGTTGCCGTCTGCGGTCACATGCAGCTCGCCGACGTCGTAGGTCACATTGAGCAGCTCGCCGAGGTTGGTCCAGCCGGTCCACCGCCCGCCTGCCAGCTCGGCCGTGTACATGTCGATCTCGCGGCTGTTCCCGGTGCGCACCGAGCAGAACCACATGGTGTCGCCCAGTATGGTCTCAGCTCCGTCCAGGGAGAGATCGTCATTGAGCCAGACCCTCCGGGGCTCGGTCCAGGCCCCGTCCGCTTTCTGGGACCAGTAGATGCCGGAGACACGGTCCAGGATCTGCTGCTCCGGCGCGATGCTCATATTGGGGACAAACACGAAATAGAAGTTGTTCCCGTCGGGGGTGATGAAGGGCGAGTCCTCGGCCCCGGCCGTGGTGATGGGCGGCTCCATGGGTACCGGGTCGTAGAAGATGGAAGAGAAGGCCGGGCTCAGCACCGGATCATGGTCATCCCTCTGCGGGGTCCACTTGTCCCAGTCAACCAGCTCGGCTATGGCCTCGGCCCGGCTCACGTTGCCCACCGTCACTTTCGTCGATGCCTGTTCGGACTGCCCCTTCCCATCCGTGGCCACCGCGAAAAGGGTGTGCTCCCCGTTGGCCGCGTCAGTGGTGTACCACGGCAGGGTGTACCGCGAGACAGTCGCGCTGGTGGCGGTGCCTATCAGGTGCGCAGCGTCCACCGAGTCGCAGTAGAACCTGACCTCCGAGATGCCCTCGTCGGAGCTGGCGCTCACCTTCAGGAGGGCTATGCCGAACACCTCCCTTTTCTGGGCCGGGCTGCTCCAGGACACCTCCAGGTTGCCGTCCGCATCGCCATCCTCGCCTCCGCATCCGGCTGCCGTCAACAGCAGCAAGGCTACCAGGACCAGGCACGATGCCAGGCGGGGGATACTGCTTCGAACGGTCATAGTGTCCTTCCTCCTTAATGATCGCGCCGGACCGCCGCCGGTCTAGCCGATCCACACCGCGAACTCATCCCAGGCTGATGAATCGGTCAGCTGCTGCAGGTTCCCGCCCTCGGCGTTCATGCGGAAGATGTGCAGCGACACGCCGGTCAGGTGCCTGGCCTCTGCCTTCATCCCGACTGCCATACCCAGCCACCGAATCAGGAGGCTATCCCTGCAGGGAGGGTTCTCCCTTCAGCGAGGCCGGCCAAGGTGCCGGCGACGGCCAAATACTAGGGTCTGCCGCAGCACACGTCAAGACCCGCCGCCTCTCGGGCCTCCCGGGGCTTGCCAGGCAGCCCCGGAAAGGGTAGATTCTGGGTCTGCCTGCGGCTGCCATGACGTTTCTGTGATGCGAAACAGGCCCTTTGAGACGCACTGGCAAGAAGCGGCATCTATGCTGAACGCCAGCTTTCAGGTGGAGGTGCACGCATGATCTGGGTCAGAAGGATCCTGGCTGTCCCCGTGGCATTCCTGTTCGCCGTCACCTTCCTGGCGGCCATGCTGCTCACTCACGTCAGCGGCACGGTGGGCAGCGCCGGGTTCTATAACGGCCAGATGGACCAGGCCGGGGTCTACGACTGGGTGCACCAGGACCTGACGCCGGCGATGCTGAGCGATTCCGGCGAAGAGAGCCCGACGGACTTCCCCATCGATACCCCTCAGATCAGGCTGGACATGGCGGGGGTGCTGGAGCAGGCGTTCCCCGCGGCCTGGCTCAAGAGCACCTTTGAGGACGCTACCGGGGAGATGGTTCCGTACATGGTCGGCGACACTGATACCTTCGTCGTCGCCATAGCAGTGAAGGAGCGCATCGACCCCATGGTCAATGGCATCAACGACGTCATCGACAATCACGCTGACCAGATCTACGGCTACGTGACCGAGGACCTGATGGTCCCGGCGGTAACCGAGGAGCTGGGAGACGGCGCCGCGCTGCCCTACGGCATCAGGTTGTCGCCGCAGGAGATCAGCGACATCGTCACCGGCTCCATGCCCCAGGGGCAGGCGGTGGTCCTCGGCTGGTTCAAGGAAATGGTGGGGACCATGGCCGACTATGTGAAAGGCGACGTGGCCAGCCTGGACCTGGTCATTGACCTGACGCAGGTCAAGGCCCAGGCGGTGGTGGCGGCCAACCAGCTGGTGGATCAGAAGCTGCGCGATGCCTTCAACTCCATGCCGGCGACCTGCAGCGAGATGCAGTTCCTGGCCGAGCTTCAGGGCATGCCCCGGGATGCCGTTTCACTGCCCTCCTGCCGGCCTCCGGCCTACTCCTATGAACAGTTCAGGCAGGCACTGGAGACCCGCATGGGGCGGACCTTCGCCCAGGCGGTGGACCAGGAGGTCACGGCCCGCATCCCCGGCTCTTACCGGTTTGACGATGATCAGATGAGGGAGACGCTGGGGGAGGACACGGCGGACAGCCTGGACCAGGCCCGCAAGTTCATCGTGGAAGACCGGGCCCGGATAACCGACCAGAACCTGCAGGACCTGGGCGACTCGGAGGACGATCCGATCGGAATGAGCGCTGCGGAGAGGCAGGAGGACCTGGACAACGCCCGGCACGCCATACACCTGGGGAAGGTGTTGATTCCCCTGGTATGGGTGGTCTCCATCCTGCTGCTGGTGGCCGTCGGGTTCCTGCTGGGCCGGTCCTGGAAAGGGCGCCTGCTCTGGGGTCTGGGCACGTTCCTGGTCGCCGCGCTGATATTCGCCATCGCCATCGGGGTTGCCGGCGCCGTGGCGCCCATCCCCGACAGGATCGTGGAGCGGCCTGAGGGACAGGATGCCACCCAGGTTGGCATCGTCACGGCGGACAAGGGCGACGAGATGGTCCACAATGCCATCGATACCCTCATCTGGGGGCTGGAGGTCAAGTTCATCATCTGCGTGGTGGTGTCGGCGGTGGCCATGGCCGGAGTGATAGGCTGGTACCTTTACGACCGGCGGCGCCGCCGGGAGCTGGCCCCGGCCGATGCCAGCGGCATGCCCGTGACGGCCGATGCCAGCGGCATGCCCGTGACGCCCGATGCCGGCGGCCTGCCCCTGATGCCCGCCGACAGTGGCGATGGACCGGCGACGCCAGCCGAGGCGGAGAGCCTGGCGCCGCCGCCGGCCGACGCGGAAGGTCCGCCGCAGACGCCCGGCGGCCCGGGCAGTCCGCCGCCATAGCTGTATCGAAGGGGGGCCATGGCCGGTGCATCCGGCCCCGCGGGCCATGCTCAGCCGGCCCATCGATGATGAGAGCGGTGGAATCAGGAGCCGGCTGAAGCCGCGGCCAGCCGGTAGCCGGCGGGGCCTTCGCCTTCCACCCGGACCACCGTGCCACGGTGCTCCAGAAGCTGGAGATGGGCCACCGTCTCCCGGACGGCCAGGACGCGGTTGGTGGCGTCCATGTCCGCCCACCGGCCCGTGTTCCACTCCACCTGGCCGGCGATGTCCCGCGGTGTGGCCACCCGGTCTGATATGGCGGCCACCACCTCCTTCAGGCGGTGGTCATGATGCTCCAGGATCTCGTCAATGCGCCGCCGGAAGTGGGAGAAGGGGCGCTCGTGGGCGGGCAGGACCATCTCCACGTCCAGGGGGCGCACCTTCTTCAGGGACTCCAGGTACTGCTCCAGCTGGTCGTCGCTGGTCAAGTGGCTGGGCGAGATGTGGGGGGTGATCTCCACCAGGATGTGGTCCCCGGAGAAGAACAGCCGGTGGAGGCTGTCGTAAACACAGATGTGACCGGGGGTGTGGCCCGGAGTGAGTATGGCCTGCAGCCGGCCGCTGTCGCCTACCGGGTTGGTTTCGCCCTGCAACAGGAGGTCAGGCTGCAATCCCGTGGGGAAGAGGTCCCGGCCTCCCGAAGCAGTCTGGAAAAAGGCTTCCAGCTCCGGCTCCGGAACGCCCTGCGCCCGGATCCAGGGTATCATCCCGTGTATGTTCCAGACCTCAGAGGAGCTCACCGTGGCCCGCAGGACGTCCCAATCGTCCTGGTGCAGGATGACCTGGGCCCCTGAGGCGGCCCGTATGCGGTGGGCCAGGCCGCTGTGGTCCGGGTGATAGTGGGTGAGCAGCAGCCAGCGTATCTGCCGGAGTGGTATGCCCAGGATTTCGAGCTGGCGACGGAGGTAGTCGAACGAGGTGCCGTCGTTGTAGCCGCTGTCTACCATCAGCCAGCCGGCCTTCTCTTCCACCAGGTAGCAGAGGGTGATGGACTCGCTGTTCTTAGACCGGAGTCCGAGTACAAAGGGAACCGTTACCAGGTAGACTCCCGGCGCTATCTGCTGCGGTTCTGCTTCCATCTTGGAGTGGGGATGGCGCTGCCATGCTTCCTGCGGAGCTAGGCCGCCAGCCTAGAACCGGCGGCCCTTGCCGCCGCCGTGACCACCGCGGCCGCCGCGGGCTCCACCGCCCCGGCCGCCCCTGAACTGCCCGCCGCGGCCGCCCTCGGGCCGGGGCCGGGCCTCGCTGATGTCCAGCGTCCGCTCCTGGACCACCTTCCCCTTCAGTCCAGTCAGCGCCGCTATCGCCTCGGACTTTGTAGGCATCTCCACGAAAGCGAACCCCCGGGGCTGCCCACTGTAACGGTCCTTGACGATGGCCACGGACTCGACCTTCCCAAACGCCTCGAACTCACGGCGCAGATCGTCTTCGGTCATCTCGCGGGGCAAATTGCCAACATGAATTTTCACTCTGGCCTTCTCCTTTCGACCGGCTGGATCGCCCTCTAGATCGCGGGCGCCCGGGGCTTGAAGAAACCAGAGGCTGGGTCACCCCAGCCTCTGGTGTTAGCATCGCTGTGCTAATCTAGCGCCGATTGCTGGGCTTAACCTTGTCGTAGCAGCGGCTGCAATAGACCGGTCTGCCTTCACGGGGCTCAAACGGGACCTGGGTCTCGACGCCACACTCGGCACACACTGCCGGGAACATCTGGCGGTTGGATCTCGAACCACCGAAACTGGAACCACCAGATCCGTTCCTGGTTGCTCTCTTTGCCTGGCGGCAGCTCGGGCAGCGCTTGGGCTCGTTCGTGTAACCCTTGGAAGCAAAGAAATCCTGCTCCTCAGCGCTGAAGGTGAAGCTGGTGCCGCAATCTGAGCATTGGAGAGTCTTGTCTGCAGGGCTCATGGATGACCTCCTTTCTTAAAGACTAGTTGGCTAGAGTCGGGTCATCCAAAGCCTGCAAGCTTCCGCATGGATAGCTGTCCAGAGGATTGGCAGATCCAGTACTGTAACCACCACGCGTAATATACACGATGCTACCCGGATATGCAAGCGGTATGTCACGGGCGGTTGACTGCGGCCCGGCTCCCGCTGGATTGGCAGCCAGCCCCACCAGCCGGTGGGGGCCGAGTACAGATCAAGCGTTGTCTGCCTGGCCTGACGGAGAGTCCGGAGCAGGCCCATCCTGAGAGGATTCTGTGAGGCTATCCTGACTGATAGAGTCACGATTGTGACGCCGCAGTGATATAGTCACCGTGGAGGATTTGATTCCGGAGGGCAGGCAAAAATGAATCCCGTTGTCGGTGGGCCTCAGATACAGGATACCCTCGCCATGGCTGACCCCCTGGCCGTGCTGGTCCTCTTGGGGGCAGTGGCCGCAGCGGCCTCGCTCTCTGCCAGCGACAGCGCCGGCACCCCGGTGGTCGCCGCCAGCCCCGAAAAGCCCCCCACGGCTGATGACGTGGTGAAGGCCTGGCTGGACAGCCTGGTGGCGCCGTCGCTGAAACGCTAGCGCGGGCCGCCGCTGGCTGGCCCGGGGAGCCCTGCTACTGCGACGGTCACGGTTGCAGCCTCCTTCGCGGCTGTTGCCGCGCCCTTTAGTCCCTTCAGCTTGATTCCCCCGCGCTTGTGGACTGTGCTAGAATAGTAGGCCGCAAGCAGGGAACATTATAGATGCGCTATTTTGTGCGGCCGATGACTGCTGACGACATACCCCAGGTCAGCGCCATTGACCGGGAAGCCTTTCCCACAGAGTGGCCGCCCCCATCGTTCAAGCGGGAGCTGGCGTCCAGCATGGTGCGGTACCTGGTGGCATACGATGAGTCCCATGGCGCGGGCCCAGAAGCTGACGAGCCGGCGCCCCGGAAGACCATGTGGGGCTCGGTGGTGGCCAGGGTGAGGCAGGCGGTCAGACGGAACCACTCCTCTCCTGAAGCGGCCGCCGGGGACAGGCGGCTGATCGTGGGGTACGCCTCCATCTGGATGATGGTGGACGAGTCGCACCTGACCTCCATAGCCGTCCGGAGGAGCCACCAGCGCCAGGGGATCGGGGAGCTGCTGCTGATGGCCATCATCAGGCTGTCGGTGCAGATGAAGGCCGACGTGGTGACCCTGGAGGCCCGGGCCTCCAACCATACGGCGCAGGCCCTCTACGCCAAGTACGGCTTCAAGACCGTGGGGATCCGGCGCCGCTACTACACTGACAACAGCGAGGACGCCGTGATCATGACCACGGACAAGATCAGGTCCCCGGCCTACCAGGCGCTGCTCCAGGAGCTGGGAGCGAGATACGCCAGCGCCCACCCGGCTGCGGCGCCGTCCGCCAAGTGACGCCAGGCCTCGACGCTTGCCGGTCCAGGGGTGAGAGCCGTGCCGAGGTCAGGGTGCCGCCGGGTGGCAGGCGCCACCCGCATGGCCCCGCCGCCTATCCAAACTCGAACGAGACGCCGAACCCGGCCCGGGGGTAGGACCACTCTATGGCCTCGCGGCCGCAGGCGATGCGGCAGCTGCCGCACTCCAGGCAGCCCTCGTAGCTGAAGCTGATGCGGCCGTCCTTGAGCTTGAAGCACTCCGCGGGGCAGACATAGAGGCAGGGGCGGAGCTCGCATCCCTGGCAGGCCTCCGCCTTCACCCTGATGTGAGGCTCCGAATCCACATCGTAGTGGTCCAGGGCCAGCCGTTGCTCCATGGTCATGTCGCTCATATCGTCTTCCTGGCGGCCATGGCATCCCGCAGGAGCTGCCGGGGCGACAACCGGCCCTTCATCTCCTCCCTGGCCAGCTGCCAGGCCGTCTCCCTGGGCCGCCCGTCCACCTCGAATACCCTGCCGGCGAGGGCGCAGGCCAGGTCGGGGTAGGCGCCGTACAGGCGCGGGTTCTCCAGGAACTGCGGCGCATCCCGGAAGCGCTTCAGGTCCTGCAGGACAAAGCCCTCGGCCAGCAGCCCTGCGTAGCGGGACAGCGACTCCCGGCTGAAATCGTCCTTCTCCCGGGCCAGCTTGACCGTCTCCGCGGCCGCTATCCCGGAGGCCAGCGCGAAGTTGAGGCCCTCCAGCGCCCGGCCGGTGGCCAGGACCAGGGCGGCGGCATCGCCAGCCACCAGCATGCCGTCGGTGTACAGCCGGGGGACCATGGCCAGTCCCCCCGCGGGGACGAGATGGGCGGAGTACTCCGCCGGAGTGCCGCCCTTGATGAGCTCCCGGACCGTAGGATGCTGCTTGAAGCCCTCCAGCAGGTCCACGCTGCGGAGCTTCCCCTCCATGAGGGCCCCCAGCTGCACCACCACTCCCAGAGAGAGGCTGTCCTGGTTGGTGTAGAGGAAGCCGCCGCCGTGTACGCCGCGGGTGCAGAAGCCCAGGAAGTGCACGGCGGTCCCGCCATCGGCCCCGGTGTTGAAGCGGTCCTCGATGGTCTGCCGCGGCAGCTTGATGATCTCCTTCACTCCCTGATTGACGTTGGCCGCCGAGAGGTTCACCCCCAGGCCGGCCCTGGTGGCCAGCAGGGAATTGACGCCGTCCGCGGCAATGACCACTTTGGCCGGGATCCGGTCCCCTCCGGCGACGATGCCGGCCACCCGGCCGTCCTCCAGGATGAGGTCGTCGGCCCGGCTGCCGGTGATGACCATGCCCCCGGCCTCTTCCACCTTCTGGGCCAGCCAGCGGTCGAACCTGGCCCGGAGCACGGTGTAGCCGGCCGTGGCCGGATGGCCGGAGTTGTCGGTATTGAAGTCAATGGAGACCGAGGAGTTCTCCGAGAGCAGCGAGATGACGTGGCGCTGGACGCGCCTCTCCAGTGGGGCTTCCTTCCAGAACTCGGGGATGAGCTGCTTGAGCACGCTGCCGTAGAGCACGCCGCCGGTAACGTTCTTGGCCCCGGCGAACCGGGCGCGCTCCACCAGCAGCACCTCCACGCCGGCCCGGGCCAGGCTGCAGGCGGCGGCGCAGCCGGCCGGCCCCGCCCCGACGACAATGACCTCGAAGCCATCGCTCATGGCTCAAGAGTATAGTGGCCGTGGTAGGCCGCCGCAACCCGCTTCCAGGGCTCCGCCTCTTCGGGCGGCCTGGCCCGCAGGTCCGGCACCCAGGACAGGAAGGCCGGCCAGTACCAGAACCACCGCCCCAGCATCTTCATCACAGCCGGGGACATGATCAGGGTGATAAGCGTGGCGTCGATGATGATGGACACCACCAGGCCGAAGCCGAGCTCGGCCACCACCACGATCTGGGACCGGGAAAAGGCGTAGAAGACCACCAGCCACAAGAACACGGGCCAGGGATCTCTCCCTGGCCCGTCGGCCTGTCTTCCGGCAACGGCGCCGGCCAATCAGGCGCGCCAGTGCGGCTGCGTGGGGGGATCATCCGAATCCGCTGAGGCGTATCCGGGGACTCCCGCCGGCCGGTACAGAGGGCTGAAGACGTTCTCCCAGGGCTCCACTTCGTCGCTGCCTGCATGGGCCCGCCAGTCGGGCAGCCAGTTGAGCCAGCTGGGCCACCACCAGAGCCACCTGCCCAGTATCTTCATTACCGCCGGAGACAGCAGGAAGTTGACCAGGGTGCCGTCAACCACCATGGCGATGGCCATGCCGAAGCCCAGCTCCGACACGGTGAGGATCTTGGAGATGGAGAAGGCGAAGAAGACCACCACCATCACCGCCGCTACCCCCAGGATCACGAATCCCGTGCGGCGGAACGAGTGCAGCATGGCTTCGGTCACCACGCCGCCGTTCTGGTCGAAGCGCTCGCGGACCCGGGAGGCCATGAACACCAGGAAGTCCATGGATATGCCCAGCAGCCCGCACATCAGGAAGAAGGGCACGTAGGGGTCAATGCCGGTGATCGACTGGTAGAGGCCGAACCCGTGCCCACCCTGGAACACCCAGACCACCGCTCCGTAACCGGCGTAGAGCGACAGCACGCTCAGAACCGTGAGGAACACCGAGATCATGATGGCGCGGAAGGCCAGCATCAGCAGGAAGAACCTGAGCACCAGTATCATGCTCAGAATGGGGTCCATGTAGTCCTCGTTGATCTTGAGGAAGTCCACGGTCATGGCCGTCTGGCCGGCCACGTGGGCCGAGCCGCCGGCGGCCTTGAACCGGTTGCCGATGTAGTCGCTGCGCAGGTCCCGGATCAGGTCCGCGGCTTCCGGGCGGAACGGGTCCTCATTGAAGCTCAGCATCTTCCAGGCCACGGTCCCATCGTCGTTCACGAAGACGGGGATGGTGGTGAAGAAGTCGCCGGTCGCCTTCAAGTCCGCGACCAGGGCCTCGGTCTCGGCCCTGACGGCCGGCTTATCGTAGCCGGTGATGGCGATGTTGATGGGGGCCATGGCTTGCGGGGGGATCCCGGCCTGCTCCATGGCCAGGAGCCCGCTCTTGGCCACCGAGTCTGGCGGAAGGCTCTCCACGCTGGTATAGCTCAGCTTCATCTTGGTGTATGGCCAGATCACCAGGAAGAGGAGGGCCGTGCCCAGTACGAAGGAGATGATGGGGGCCCTGATGGAGGGGCTGAGGACCCAGTGCCAGATGTCCTTCTGGTCCGCTGTCTCCGGAGGCAGGGGGTCAGTGAGCCGCTTCTGCCAGGGCAGGCGGCCGAAATCGAAGCCGTTGCCCAGGACGCTCAACAGGGCCGGAAGCAGGGTCAGGGAGGCCGGCATGATCACGAACAGCACGACGAAGGCCCCCAGGCCCAGGCTGCGGTGCATGCTGCAGGGGATGAACATGATGCCGAGGAAGGAGATGATCACTACCACGCCGGCCCAGAAGATGGCGTGGCCGGCCGTGGCGCTGGCCCGGGCGATGGCCTGGAGCTTGTCCCGGCCCTTGCGGCGCTCCTCGCGGTAGCGGTAGGCCAGGAAGAGGGCGTGGTCTATGCCCAGGGCCAGGCCCAGGAGGGCTACGATATTCTGAATGGCGAAGGCGATCTGCACCCAGGTGCCGAGGATGGCGCAGATGCCCAGTGATATCACGATGACCACCAGGGACAGGGCGATGGGCAGCATGGCGGCCCCCAGGGTGCCGAAGATGACGAACAGAACAACCAGGGCAATGGGCACGGCGACGATCATGGACTTCTTGAGGTCGTCCAGGGCCACATCCTGCATGTCCTGCTGGGTGTTGGACATGCCGATCATGCGCACCCGGAAGCCATCGGCCGCGAAGGAGTCTTCGCCGACCCCCTTGCCGTTGCCGGTCAGGACGGCTTCGCGCAGTTCGAAGACGTGCTTGGCGGCCTCATCCTTGTCCGGGTCCAGATGGACTATGAACAGGGTGGCGTCCTTGTTGGGGCCCTTCAGGCCCTCGATCATGGCCATTCCGTCTATCAGCATCTGCGGGGCGGCGCGCAGGGTGGGCAGGTTCTGCTCGAGCATGGTGGGAACAAGTGCCCGGCCTTCAATCACCTGCCCGATCTGGGCGTTGGTCTGCTCCACGATCTGGTCCAGGCCGTCCTGGGCCGTGGCCTTCATGCTGCTGATGTAGGGCGCGGCCAGGTTCAATCCGATCCTCAGGACGGTCTCCGCGGCGCTGCCCCAGAATCCGCCGCCCTCGGCCAGGGCCAGGGCCTTGGACAGGATCGGCATCACGGCGGTGCCGTACGTTTGGAACTGGCTGGCGCCACCACGCAGTTGCGCCAGGGTCGTGTCCCGCAGATCGCTCTGCGGCACGTTCTGCTCTATGTAGGCGATGATGGTGGTGAGCCGGGCGGCGGTCTCCTGCATCTCCATTATCAGCCCGTCCACCGTCGCCACTGAGGGGAGCTCGGGAGCGGTCAGGGTGTCCACCATGCTCACTCCCAGCTGCGCCATCCACTTGGCCTCGTACATGGCGGCCAGCAACGGACCCTGCTCCGCCAGCTGCGCGATCCCGGTGAGGACCTGCGCCCGGTCGGAGGTGCCGGGGCCGGTGGCCTCGAGGTAGGCCTTCATTTCGGAGAGCCGGTCAACCATGGCCATCATCTCGAGCACCTTCGCGTCCCGCACCTCTTTGGTGAGGAACCCCCCCTGGGTCATGGGGTAGAGCGCATCGTAGACCTTGTTGAGAGAATCGACCAGGATCAGCATGGCGGAGATCTCAGCCGTCCCGTCGACGGCCTGTCCGCCCTGGACCAGGGCCATCTGGCCGGCCTGGGCGATGTTGCCCGCCGGGAAGCTCATGGCCTTGGCCCGCAGAGACTCGCTCTTGGCCCTCAGCCCATCGGACAGAGCCAGCAGCTCCTCGGACGGGGCCCCGGCGATGACCGCCTCGGCAGCCGCCAGCATATCCTGCAGGGCCTCCGGCACCAGCGGCATCCAGTCACGCATCACCGGGTCGGCGTACTGGGCATCCAGCACCACGCCCTGCTCTCTGAGGTTTGCCAGCTTATTGACGTAAATGTCGTCCACGTAGGCCCAGAACTCGGGCTGGTCGGTGGTGTACTTGTTGGAGGAAATCACCAGGTTCTCGAGGGAGCGCGCGGCGAAGGGGAAGTCCTGGGCGAAGATGTTCTCCGCCGCCTGGGAGTCGTTGACGGTGGTGAACTTGATGACGGTGGTCATGTTCTTGGAGAACATGGTCAGGTACAGGATCACGGAGACGATGAGGAGCACCACCCAGAGCATGATGACGGTCCTGGCGTGCCTGGCGCTCCACAGCCCCAGTGCCCCAAAGAAGCCCCCGTTGTCCTTGGAATGCGGTTTCGTCTTCATTCCTTCCCCTTTCCCGCCGCACCAAACCTGACACGGCGGACTGCCCGCTTTCAGAGGGGGAAAGAGATGACCGGGCCGCAGTCCCAAACCAGCAACCGGCTAACGGGTCACCCCCCCCCTTAGCGACATTGTCGCTCACGCAACGCAACCGTTGCACATGCGAACAGCCACGCTGCTCGTCAATGCTGGCGATAGTACCACCCGGGGCGGCAAATTGTCAAGCGGAATCTGATTATTTTGTGACATTCACGCTTGACTTGACATCATCTGAGATTAGCCTATGGACTGCTTGGACAGTTCTATAGGATACCCGGAAGGGATCATCCAGGATGTTATCCATCTGGCCCGATTGGGGCCGCGCGCATTACGCGGAGGGAGGGCAGGGGGACGGGCCAGGAGACGGGCCAGGGAGACCTCTCCCTGGCCCGTCGGTGTCTCTTGGTCCAGGTCAGGATTTCGGGGGGCGGCGGAATGGCAGGCGCCGGCGGACCCAGACCGGTACCGGGCTGAGCCGGCCCGGTGCTCCCTGGGGCGTGGTTTCGGGCTGGGCCTCTTCCCCGGCGGACCGGGCGCGGAGGTCCGGCACCCAGGAGAGCCAGGACGGCCACCACCAGAACCACTTGCCGAAAAGCTTCATGCTGGCCGGGGACATCACCAGGGTGATGAGCGTGGCGTCGATCAGGATGGACGCGGAGAGGCCGAAGCCCAGCTCCGCCACGATGACGATCCCGGAGATGGAGAAGGCGAAGAACACCACCAGCATCACGGCGGCGGCCCCCAGGATCACCAGGCCGGCGCGGCGGAAGGCGTAGATGATGGCCTCGCTCATGTTTCCCGTCTGGTCGAAGCGCTCGCGGTTGCGGCTCAGCATGAAGACAAAGTAGTCCATGGAGATGCCGAAGATGCCGCAGAGCAGGAAGATGGGGACGTAGGCGTCGATGCCGGCGATCTGCTTGTAGAGCCCGAACCCGTTCCCGTCCTGGAAGACGAAGACCACCAGCCCGTAGGCGGCGTACACCGAGAGCATGTTGAAGATGGTGCAGACCACCGCGAACAGGATGGAGCGGAAGGCCACCATCATCAGCAGGAGGCTCAGCCCCAGGACGAAGATCATCACCGGGGTGGTGTAGCTTTCGGTTATGGACACGAAGTCGTTGTTGAAGGCGCCGTAGCCGGTCACCCGGGCGCTGCCGCCGGCTGCGGTGAAGCTGTCGCCGATGAGGTCCTGGCGCAGCTGCTTGACCTTGGCGGAGGCCTCGGCGGTGAAGGGGTCCATGTTCAGGAAGACCCTCTTCCAGGCCACGTCCCCGGCCTCGTTCACTGCCAGCGGCACGGCGGTGACGAACCCGCCGTCCTCGTCCATCCGGCGGATCAGGGCCTCGGTCTCGGCTTTCACCCCGGGCTGGTCATAGCCTTCGATGGCGATGTCCAGCGGGGCCACCAGCATGTTGGGGTAGCCGGCGTCCATCATGGCATCGTAGCCGCTGCGGGATATGCAGGTTGGAGGCAGGGTATCCACGTAGGAGTAGCCCAGCCTCATGTGCAGCATGGGAGAGATGCAGACTATCAGAATGCCGGCGCACAGCAGCAGGCTGACGATGGCCAGCTTCATGGCGGGGCGGGTCACCCAGTGCCAGAAGCCGCGCTTCTCGGCCGTTTCGGGCGTCTCCAGATCGGTTATGCGTTTCTGCCAGGGCAGCCGGCCGAAGTCGAAGCCATCGCCTATCACGCTCAGGATGGCCGGCAGCAGGGTAATTGAGGCGGGAGCGATAACGGCCACCACGATGATGGCCCCCAGGGCGAGGCTCTTGTGCATGTTGCAGGGCATCATGAAGATGCCGATCAGCGCTACCACCACGATCAGCCCGGCGTAGAAGATGGCCCGCCCCGCGGTGGCGCCCGACTTGGCGATGGCCTCGATCTTGTCGCGGCCCCTCTGGCGTTCTTCCCGGTAGCGGTAGGCGACGAAGAGGGCATGGTCGATGCCCAGCGCCAATCCCAGCATGGCCACTATGTTCTGGATGGCGAAGTTAAGGGGCATCCAGATGCCTACCACCGCGGCGATGCCCAGGGCCACCACGATGGATACCAGCGCCAGCACTACAGGCAGCATGGCGGCACCCAGGGTGCCGAAGACAACCAGCAGTACGATGAGGGCAATGGGTACGGCCACCATCATGGACTTCATCAGGTCCCTCAGGGCCACGTCCTGCATGTCCCGGCTGACATTGGAGGCGCCGACCATTCGCACCCGGAAGCCTTCCTCAAAGGAATCGGCGCCGAGCCCGATGCCGCTGCCGGTCAGGACGTAGCCCCGGAGCTCGAGGATGTGGGAGGCCGCCTCGTCAGCGTCCTCGGACATGCTTATGGCAAAAAGGGCGGTGCGCCGGTCGGTGGAGACCAAACCGGCGGCCTGGGCGGCGCCGGACTGGGCGTCGGCGGCTCCGGCCATGGCGGTGGGCAACTGGCCGGCGAGCTGGCTGCGCATGTCCGACAGCCCCGCGGCCACTGTGCCTGTCTGGTCGGAGCACTGGGTCTGCAACTGAGTCAGCCCGGCGGCGGTGACGGCCAGGTTATCGGCGCACTGCGTCCGGACCTGGGCCAGGCCTTCCTCGACCTGGTTGTACTGCAGGCTGAGCTGAGAAAGGCCGTCCCGGACCTGGCCGATGTTGTCGCCGCACTGGTCCTGGACCTGGACCAGCCCGGCCGTAACCTGGCCGATGTTGCCGGAGCACTGGTCCTGGATCTGGTCCAGGCCGGCCTGGGCGGTGTCTCTCTGGTCCTCTATGTCGCCCCGTTGGGACAACAGAAGTTGGTAGAACCAGTAATCGTTAAGAAGGTTTCGCGCCAGGATCGAAAGCCCAGCCCCGTCTATCCCGGTGGGATCCAGTGCGTCGCGGGCCTGGATGAGCCCGGCCAGGAGGTCCGGCCGGGCGGACGTGCCAGCGTTGGCCTGCAGCCTGGCGATGGCGTCGTTCAGCCTGACGACGGTGGCTATCATCTCGTCTCGGCCCGCGGTCAGCTCCGCTGCTGTCGGCACCTCAGACTGTGAGTCAGGCAGACACAGCTCGGCGAACTCCAGCCCCTTCTGGGCGCAGTTCTTCAGCTCGTGGACGCCGGCCAGCTCCTCCAGGCCGCTGGCGCTCTCGCGGATACCGGAGATGAGGTCTGCCCTATCGGAGCGGCCCCAGATACCCCAGAGAGCGCTGGAGGTGCTGCTGGCCATGGCGCTCCAGGCGGTGCCATTGTCGTGGACGATGAGACCATCGTTCCCCGTGGCGTAGACGTCGAAACTGCCGTTACCCCAGACCTCGAAGAGGCTGTTGGTGGTGCCGCTGTCCACCGGATTCCAGGCGCCGCCCGTGTAGTGGATGATGATGCCGCCGGCGCCCACCGCGAAGATGTCAGACGGGGATGCCGCCCAGACTCCGTACAGGGCGTTGGAGGTGCCGCTGGCCATAGTGGTCCAGACGGAGCCATCGAAATGCAGGACAGCGCCGCCCGCGCCCACTGCGGTCACGTCCGCGGAAGACGTGCCGCGGATGGAGTAGAGATCCGCTGTAGTGCCGCTGGCCAGGGCGCTCCAGGCGGAGCCGTCGTAGTGCCGGATGGCGCCCGCGGCGCCCACGGCGAACACGCTGTCCGAGGAGGCGCCCCAGATGCTGTACAGGTGGCTGGTGGAGCCGCCAGCCATGGCGCTCCAGGCGGAGCCGTCGAAGTGCAGGATAGTGCCGTTGTCCGCGACGGCGAAGACGTCGTCGGACGAGCTGCCCCAGATGCCGTGCAGGTCGCTGGACGTGCCGCTGGCCATGGTGGTCCAGACGGAGCCATCGAAATGCAGGATAGCGCCGCCATCCCCGGCGGCGAAGACGTTGTCCGAGGAGGCGCCCCAGACGCTGTTGAGGGCGCTGGCGTCGACGCCGGCGATGGTGCTCCAGGCGACGCCGTCATAGTGGCAGATGGAGCCGTGGCCCACGGCGTAGATGTCGGATGTCCCCGGCCCCGTGGCCACCAGGGCGTCCGCCACGGCTCGCATCTCGGCCGGGGCGTTCCACAGTAGCGTGGTGGTGTTGTCGCGGACCTCGTCCGTCAGGTACTCGCCCGCGGCCATCGGCACCAGGGCGTCGTATGACTTGTTGAGCCCGTCCCTCAGCCAGTACAGGCCTGCCACCTCCTCCAGGCCGTTAGCGGCCTGGCGCAGCCCGGAGACCAGGGTATCCCGGGAAGCGGTGGCGGGCCCGGTGGCCGCCAGGTCCGCGGCGGCGGCGCGCAGCTCCGCGGCCGTGGCCATGAGCGTGGTGGCCGTGGTCCGGCACTGGTCCGTGGTGACCGTGACATTGTCGACGATGACCTGCAGGGCAATCTGCGTCTGGCCCAGGCCCGTCCGGAGCCAGTAGAGCCCGTGATACAGGCCAGCTACGTCCTCCAGTCCGCCGGCCGCCTGGCGCAGCCCATCGATGAGGGTCGGCCTCTGCTCCACCGTGCCCGGCCCGGTGGCCACCAGCAGGTCCGCCGCGTTCCACAGCTCCGGAGCCAGGGCCTGAAGAAGCTGGATGGTGGCCTGGCGGGCCTCCGGGGCCAGCTCCTGCCCGGCGACCACTGGCTGCAGTGCCTCGCGGGTCTTGCTGAGGCCGTCTCTCAGCCAGTAGAGCCCGGCCACTTCCTCCAGGCCGTTGGCGGTATCACGCAGCCCGGCGATGAGGGTCGGCCTCTGGTCCGCCGTGCCCGGCCCGGTGGCCTCCAGCGCGGCGGCCGCCGCCCGCAGCTCCGGAGCGGTATCGCGCAGCATGGGGGCCGTGGTGCGGCAGGTCTCGGTGGAGATGGGATCATTATTGGCGATGGGTGTCAGGGCGTTGCTGGTGCGGCTGATGCCCTCTCTGAGCCAGTATAGCCCGGCCACCTCTTCCAGGCCATTGGCGGTGTCGCGCAGCCCGGCGATCAGCTTGGGCCTGGCCGAGGTGCCCGGCCCCGTGGCTTCGAGGTTGCCGGCGGCCGCGCGCAGCGGCGGCGACGTGGCCTGGAGATCGGCCACCGTGGCCCGCAGCACGGCTTCGGTCACCGGTTGCCCGGCGGCTACCGGCGCCAGGGCGCTGTGCAGTCTCGTCAGGGCGTCCTTGAGAAGGAGTGTCCCGGCCAGCTCCTCGGACCCGGCGGCAGCCTGCAGTATCCCATCCAGGGCGGTGGCCCCGGTGCCGGTCAGCAGAACGCCGGTGAGATTGTCCGCCACCTCGTTGAGGTGGGCGGCCGAGGCCTGCAGCTCAGCGGCGGCCTGGGCCAGCTCGGCCGAGGGCGAGTCGTCGTCGAGGGCCAGCCCGATGGCGTCGACCATCCCCTGCAGTGCAGCGGGCACCTGTGACAGGCCCCCACGGAGGGCGGGGTCGTAGTACTGGACGTCCTTGACCACGCCGGACTCCATCAGAGGCTGCAGTTTGGCGTACAGGCCGTCCACGTAGGCCCAGAACTGGGGATCATCGGCAGTGTAGGTGTCCGAAGTGATGACGGCGTTCTCCACCTTGTAGGCCGCCTGCGGGAAGCGCTCAATGAACAGCTCGTCGGCACCTTCGACTCCGTGTCGGTGGTGAACTTGGTGACAGTGGTCATGTTCTTGCTGAAGACCGTCATGAAGAGGGCGCCGCCCAGGGCCAGGAGCATTGTCCAGGATAAGATGGCTACCCAGGGATGGCGGGCGCACCTGCGCGCCAGTCTCTCGAAGAAGCTGCCATTGCCGGTATTTGCTGCCATAGCCCCTCCTTGCGGACAAACCGATGAAGCGGAGCCCGCAGGCAAGCGGGCCGTCCCGCCTGAAGGCGGCCATTGAGGTCAGCCGGCGGGATGCGGCCTGCAGGCCGCATCCCGCCGGGCCCGCAGGCGCGGCCGGCTTGCCACTTCCTTCTAGCACAGGGTGTTTGCGTGTATGTCTCGTGGGACCTTTAGCCCATCACAAAAGCCTCACAGTCTGCGGGACAGGAAGCCCGGTACGGAGGGCCCGGCCCACTTGCAGCGCACGACCAAATGCCCCTACAATACGGGTCGGCGGTGGCCCGCCAAAGGAGGGATGAACAAGGTGGACCTGGCGGTGCAGCTGGCCCCGCGCCATCCCCGGGGGCTGCGGCTGGCCAACCCGGTGATGACCGCTTCCGGCACCTTCGGTTACGGGACGGAGTATGCCGACTTCGTGGATGCCCGGCGGCTGGGCGCCATCGTGTGCAAGGGGACCACGCTGGAGCCCCGGGAGGGCAATCCGCCTCCGAGGCTGGCCGAGACCCCGGCGGGGCTCCTCAATTCCATTGGCCTGCAGAACATCGGCGTCGAAGCCCTGGTCCGGGAGAAGGCGCCCCTCTGGGCGGCCTGGCGGACGCCCGTCATCGTCAATATCGCCGGCGAGAGAGTAGACGACTACGGCCGGCTGGCGGCCCGCCTGGAGGGGGTGGCAGGCATCAGCGGCCTGGAGGTCAACATCGGGTGCCCCAACGTCAAGTCCGGGGGCATGGAGTTCGGCACCGATCCCAGGGCGGCGGCCTCGGTTACCGCGGCGGTGAGGAAGGCCACCTCCCTGCCCGTCATCGTCAAGCTGACCCCCAATGTCACCAGCATCGTGGAGATCGCCCTGGCCGCCACGGATGCCGGGGCCGATGCCCTGTGCGTGATCAACACCCTGCGGGGCATGGCCATAGACGTCTCCACCCGAAAGCCCCTCCTGGGCAGCATCTGCGGCGGCCTGTCGGGGCCGGCCGTCAAGCCGGTGGCGCTGCACATGGTGTACCAGGTGGCCGGCGCGGTGAAGGTGCCCGTCGTCGGCTGCGGCGGCATCGCCTCTGCCCCGGATGCCCTGGAGTTCATCATGGCCGGAGCCAGCGCAGTGGAGGTAGGCACGGCCCAGCTGGTCAACCCGCGCGCCCTGCTGGACGTCCTGGAGGGCATCGAGGACTTCATGAGGAGAGAGGGCGTCAAGGACATCGCCGAGCTGGTGGGTGCCGCCCGGTAGTAGCGCAGGCCGGCCTGGCTGGCGCTGGCCCGTTGCCACGGCCCGGGTTGGGTTACATAAAGACGAGACGACTTGCTATAATCTAATCTGGACATAGTCATGGTGGACAGCTTTCTAGACAAACTGGAGGCCGTGGACCGGCGCTACGAGGAGCTGAATCAGCTCATGGCGTCCGGGTCCGGGCAGTGGCAGGCGCTTACCAAAGAGCAGGCCGGGATCGCCGCGGTGGTGGAGAAGTACCGGCAGTACAAGTCCGCGTTGAGAGAGCTGGCTGAAGCCGAGCAGCTGCTGCGGGAGAACCCGGACCCGGAGATGAAGGACCTGGCCCAGCAGGAAGTGGAAACGCTCAAGAAGCGGCGCGATGGGCTGGTGGAGGAGCTGAGGCTGGCCCTGCTGCCGCGGGACACCGCCAGCGAGAAGGACGCCATCGTGGAGATACGCGCCGGCACCGGCGGGGAGGAGGCGGCCCTCTTTGCCGGGGACCTCTTTCGCATGTATCAGCGCTATGCCCAGAACCACGGCTGGCGGACGGAGATAGTCGACAGCAATCAGAGCGAGCGGGGGGGCTTCAAGGAGATCATCTTCGAGGTGAAGGGCAAGAGCGCCTACGGCCGCCTGAAGCATGAGCGCGGCGTGCACCGGGTTCAGCGGGTGCCCGTGACCGAGGCCAGCGGCCGCATTCACACGTCCACGGCGACGGTGATCGTGATGCCGGAGGTGGAAGAGGTGGACCTCGATCTCCGGCCGGAGGACCTCAAGGTGGAGTTCTACCACGCCAGCAGCGCCGGCGGCCAGAACGTCAACAAGGTGGCCACGGCGGTGCGCATTCTCCATGTTCCCACCGGGATCATGGCCAGCTGCCAGGACGAGCGGTTCCAGCTTCGCAACCGCCAGAAGGCCATGGCCGTCCTGCGGGCCCGTGTCAGAGACCACGAGGAGCGCAAGAAGCAGGAGGAGCTCTCGAAGGAACGGCGCTCACAGGTGGGCTCCGCCGAGCGGGCGGAGAAGATACGCACCTACAACTTCCCCCAGAACCGGATCACCGACCATCGCGTGGGGCTGACGCTGCACCGGCTGGCGCAGGTGCTGGAGGGGGACCTGGACGAGCTGATCGACGCCGTGGCGGCCGACGAGAGGGCCCGGCAGCTAGAGGAAGCCGTTGCGTGACCCTCAGGGAAGCGCTGCGCCAGGCTGAGGCCAGGATCGCCTCCGGGGACATCCCCGATGCCCGCCTCGAGGCCGAGCTGCTGCTGATGCATTGCCTCTCCCTGGACAGGGCCGAGCTCTACGCCCGCCTGGGAGAGCCCCTCTCCCCCGCGGCGGACGGCCGGCTCCGGGAGTTGGTCGAGAGGAGGCTCCGCCACGAGCCCTCGGCCTACATTCGAGGCCGGGCCTGGTTCTACGGCATGGAGCTCGAGGTAGATCCCCGGACGCTCATCCCCCGGCCCGAGACCGAGCTGCTGGTGGAAGCAGCGCTGGGCTTCCTGGAGGGGCGGTTGGCGGAGGGGCCACCGTGCACGGTGGCGGACGTGGGGACCGGGAGCGGCGCCATCGCCATTGCCCTGGCCCTGCACCTGCCGCGGGCCCGCGTGTGGGCTACCGATATCTCACCGGCAGCGCTGGAGGTGGCCGGGGCCAACTGCGCCCGGCACGGCGTCCGGGACCGGGTGGAGCTATTACGTGGCGATCTGCTGGAGCCCCTGCCCGGGCCGGTGGACCTGGTGGTGGCCAATCTCCCGTACGTGGGCGAGGCCGACATCCCGCAACTGGCGCCCGAGGTCAGGGCCTTCGAGCCGCTGGTGGCGCTGGCCGGCGGGGCCGACGGCCTGGACCATGTGCGCCGGCTCCTGGTCCGGGTTAAGGACTATCTGCGGCCCCGGGGGGCGGTCATGCTGGAGATCGGCCTGGGGCAGGCAGAGGCAGCCGTGGCCGACGCCAGAAGGCATCTGCCAGGGGCAGCGGTGGACCTGCTCCGGGATTTCGCCGGCATCGAGCGGGTGCTGCGGATTGCGGCCTGAGGCCTACTCCCAGAGGGCCATCAGGAACCGGGCCATGTTCCTGGCCTTCAGCATGGCCTGATCGACGTTCATCAGGCCTTCCTCCGTGATGATGCGGGTGATCAGGCTGGCGGGGACCACCTCGAAGCCCTCCTCCAGCCACAGGTGGCGGCCGGCCAGCCGCAGGGCGCTGAACTTGGTGGTCTCGCACACTACGTAGAACGGCATGTGCCGGGCCCTGGCCGCCTCCGCGATCAGCATGGTGGGAGCGCCGTTGATCAGCGAGCCGTTGTCCAGGATGCTGTCCGCGCCCACCATGGCCTTTTTGGACTTGGCGGCCGAATCCGCGATGGCCTGGGCGTCGTCGGGCACCACTTTGACCGGGATCTTCTCCGCTCTCATCCTCTCGGCCATGGCCTGACCGTAAGACCGGCCGTCGCCGGTGCGTGATTCCGCGACGTAGACGCCGAAGTCCTTGCCTGCCAGCCGGGCGGCCTTGAGGCTCTCCACGACGGTGGCGCTGTCGCTGCAGCTGATCAGGATGTCATCATCCTCCACCGCCTGGGACCCGTGCTCGACCAGCCGGTTGAGGGCCCCCCTGCGAGCCTTGACTATCTTCTCGCCATTGCGGATGGCGAAAGCCCGGAGGGAGTCCAGCCCGGCCTCAGCTTCGGGCCCGCGGGACGTTTCGTAGAACCATTGGGCCACCAGGTTGCCTATGGGGGCCATGGGCGGCTTGGCCTCGGCCAGCTCCCTGGCCACGGCCTTCATTTCGTTGAGGAAGTCGGCCGTGGTGCTGGCTCTGCTCTTCCCGGTGGCCAGGCGGAGTGCGCCGATGGCCCGGAGCGACAGCCAGCTCGCGCTGTGGTCCCGGTCCTGGCGGATCTCCTCCAGCATCTGGGCGACCTCCGGGTCAAAGGCCACGGCTTTCCTCCTCAGCCCAGCTCAGCCAGATCGAATCTGAGGCCGTCGCTGGCGGCGATGACGCGGACGCCTGTCTCCTCGGACAGGCGCTGGGCGACGGTCCAGGGCTTGGCCCTCCACATGGTCATGCCAAAATGGTTCAGCAGCGCTACCCTGGGCTTCAGGCACTTGATTATGGCGGCGGCATCCGGCACGGAGAGGTGGTCCAGGGGGGCGGTCGGGTCGACCCGCATGAGGTTGAGTATCAGCAGGTCGCTCTGGTAGTGCCGGCACAGCTCATCGAAGAAGCGCGTGTCCACCACGCAGGAAATGGTGTAGTGGTCCGTCCGGAGGATGAGGCCGTAGGTCTCCACCGGGTGGATGTGCCGCAGTGGAGTGCGAATGGTCACGTTCTCCACCCGGTACTCGCCGCCCTGCCGCAGCACCTCGATCCGCTCGAGGAAGGGGCGCACGTACTGTAGCACCACGGGGTCGTTGTCCAGTGCGTCGGCGGGGGCCAGCAGGGCCCCGCGCCGCCGGAAGCCGCCCTCGGCCATGGCCTCGATCATGACGTTAACGTCGGACGAATGGTCCAGGTGCTTGTGGGAGAGCAGGATGGCGGCCAGCCGGCGCGGGTTGAGCCGGCTCTTGACAGCCCTGACCAGGGTCCCCGGGCCGGGGTCCAGGAGCATCTCGGTGCCCGCCAGGTTGAACCAGAGACCGCCTGAGGCCAGTATCTGGCTGGCCACCATCACCCGGGCGCCAGCCGTGCCCAGGAAGGTAACGCTGTGCTCCGGAACTGCCTGCTCTCTTTCCATGTGTTCTGCTATTATTCAATAATGCTGGACATGTTGGCAATAGCCCAATGATGCTGGAAATCGACGGCAGCGAGAGGTCCGGGTCCGGAACCATCGTGCGGCTGGCGGTTTCGCTCTGCACCATCCTGGGGCGGGACCTGCACCTGACAAACATCAGGGCCAGGAGGGACAGGCAGGGCCTGAGGCCCCAGCACCGGCAGGTGGTGTCCGCCTGCGCCGAACTCTGCGGCGGCCGGGTGGACCGGGCCGAGGTGGGCGCCACCGAGCTCACCTTTCGTCCCGGAGGCCGCATCAGGGGCGGCGCCTATGAATGGGACATCGGCACCGCCGGGTCCGCCACCATGCTGGCGTTGAGCCTCCTTCTGGTAGGCCCCTTCGCCGACCGGGCATCGGTCTACACCATCAAGGGCGGGCTTTTCCAGGATTTCGCCCCCTCCGCCCACCACCTGCAGAGGGTGCTGGCGCCGCTGATAGAGATATTGGGCGTGGAGGCCGAGGTCTCGGTGAGAAGGCCGGGCTACGTGCCGGAGGGCAAGGGCATCCTGGAGGTGAAGGTCAGGCCGTCCCGGTCCGGACTGAGGCCGCTGAAGCTGACGCAGCAGGGCCGGGTCACCGCGGTGAGAGGCATGGCCCTCTCCTCGCACCTGGCGGAGCAGGAGGTCAGCGACCGGATGGCCGAAGAGTGCTCAGCCCGGCTGGAGGAGGCCGGCTACCAGGCTGACATTGAGGCCGTGTACGAGACATCGGCTGCTCAGAAGGGGGCCAACCTCACGGTATGGGCCGAGACGGACCGGGGCGCCATCATCGGCTCGGACCGGGCCGGCAAGCTGGGCCGGCGGTCGGAGGAGATCGGCCGCTACGTGGCTGAAAGCCTCCTGGACGACATCAGGGCCGGGGCCACAGTGGACCGCCACGTCGCCGACCAGCTGATTCCGTTCTGCGCGCTGGCCGGCGGGGCCAGCGAGTACATCATACCGCGGGCAACGGAGCACGTGGAAACCAACCTGTGGCTGGTGGAGTCCATCCTGGGTGCGGCGACGGAGCTGGACGGCCGGCGCCTCCGTATAGAGGGAGCAGGGCAGGGTTATGGACCCGGCTGACAAGGCTTCGCTGATAGAGGAGAAGCTGCCGCTGCTTTACCGGCAGGTGCAGATCTGCCGCCTGTGCCCCCGAAGGTGCGAGGCCAACAGGGCGGCGGGCGAGAAGGGGTACTGCGGCGCCGGCCGCGACATGGTGGTCTACACCGCCTTCCTGCACCATGGCGAGGAGCCGGGGATCAGCGGCGATCAGGGCAGCGGCGCCATCTTCTTCTCCGGCTGTAACCTGCGGTGCGTGTATTGCCAGAACTACCGTTTCTCCCACAGCCTGGAGGGCACCACAGTCAGCCCCGATGACCTGGCCCGGGTCATGGTCCGGCTCCAGGAGAGGGGCGCCGAGAACATCAACCTGGTGACGCCCACCCATTTCCTGCCGTGGGTCATGGACGGCCTGGCCCGGGCCCTCCGGCAGGGTTTGGCGCTGCCCATCGTCTACAACACCTCCGGCTATGAAACGGTGGAGACGGTGAAAGTGCTGGGGGACGCCGTGGACGTCTACCTGGCGGACATGCGGTATGTGACCCCGTCGCTGGCGGAGCGCTATTCGCAGGCGGCGGACTACCCGGAGGTCAACCAGCGGGCCTTGCGCCTGATGTATGAACAGAAGAGCGCCCTCTGCCAGGGGGTGATGGTGAAGGAGGGGCTGGTGGTCCGCCTCCTGGTCTTGCCGGGCGGCGCCGACGAGACCGTCAGAGCGCTGACCTGGATCAGCCAGAATACGCCCGGGGCGCTGGTCAGCCTGATGTTTCAGTACCAGCCCTACTTCAGGGCTGGCCTCTATCCAGAGATGGATCGGACGGTGAGCGAGGACGAGTATGAGCGCGTCATGGAGGCGGTGGACGAGCTGGATATCGACGGCTGGGTGCAGGACCTGACGCCTGAGGAGAACCTGGCCGGCGTACACTTCCGGCCATCCCTGGAGGGCTGGCTGTGACCCGATGGCCTCACCGGGCTGCCCGGCTCTCTGGGGATGGGGCCCTGCCGGGCCATGAAGCTAGACGGCCTGGGATTCGGGCTTGTCCCCGGCGGCTTTCTGCTGCGCGGCCTTGGCCAGGGGCTTGATGAATGGCGGGTCGGGGTGGAGCTGCGGGCGCGAGCCTCCCCGGCGGCCTTTCTTGCAGTGTTTGCCCCTGTTCCTCTTGACGCCCTTGAGCTGGGTGATGCTTGACACTCTGCAGTCCCTTTCAGTCTTATGGTCCGGGAGTATTATAGCACAGCGGGGCCTCCGGCACTAAGCCGCAGCTTTGCCATCCCACGCTCTACGTTTGCGCCGGCCCCCCGGCCCGGTTAGAATGGGATGCCAGGCGGTGCACAAACGGTACCAGGAGGTGGGAGCCCATGTCATCAACCGAGGGTTCACCAGCGGCGGCGCCCAACCGCGTCGCGGTTATCGAGACCGGCAAGGGCCGGATCAGGTTCGAGCTCTGCGAAGACAGGGCGCCGGCCACCACGGCCAACTTCATCCAGCTGGCGCAGCGGGGCTTCTACGACGGCCTGATCTTCCACCGGGTGATCAAGGGGTTCGTCATCCAGCCCGGCGATCCTGAGGGCAACGGCACGGGGGGATCCGGGACCACCATCAAGCTGGAGATCCACCGGGATCTGACCCATACCGACGGGGCGGTGGGCATGGCCAGGGGCCCCAACCCCGACAGCGCCTCATCGCAGTTCTACATCTGCGACGGGGCCCAGCCCGGCCTCGACCGGAACTATGCCGTATTTGGCAAGGTCATCGAGGGCATGGACGTCGTCCGGGCCATAGCCGGGGTCAAGACCGGGGCCGGTGACCGGCCCGTGGAGCCGGTGGTCATGACCCGGGTGACCGTCGAAAAGCCCTGAGGGCCGGGCCCGTCGCCTCCGCCGGATTCCGGCCGCCGGGAGCCGCGGGCGACCGCGTCACTTCCTCTGTCCGGCCGGCAGGTCGATGTCGTACCAGGCCTGCCTGCCGTCCCGCTTCGATACCCAGTACGGGAAGCTGAACTGGGACAGCACTACCTGCCGGTCCGGATCGCCGGCGTGAGCATAGTTGAGGTGGCAATCCGGCTCGGTGATGCAGAGGAGCACGCAGTTGAAGGCCCGGTTGCTGCCGCCGTCATCCAGAGCATGGGCCGTCCAGCCGCCTTCCCGCGCCGGATCGTCCTCGAAGGCCCATTCCAGCCGCTTGCCGCACTTGGCGCACCGGTGGCCCTGCCTGATATAAGCCGCATTCTTGACACTGAAGTTGAAGTTGTACTTCATCCCGGCCCTCCCTCATCTTCTGTGGCCCGCACCACGCCCGCTGCGCTCCGCCCGCAGGTCATCCGGTGAAGGCCACCGGGACCGGTCCACCATGGCCCCGGCGGGCCAGGATGGCGGGCGGTCAGAGGAGCTATTTTAGCCCGGCGGCCTCACATCCATATCTCGAAAGGCGGCCAAAGTATTACAACCGGTGATATCCTGTGCGGCAGGAGGTGCGGCACCGCCTCAACCACTGGGACGCGCCGGAGCTGCAACTCCGTGCTGCTTGACGTCCGCCTCCATCTGCACCTAAGATGAGACTCATTCCAACCAGAGAGAGGAGCAGGCAGTCCATGCTGTCAGTAGACAAGTGCGCCCTGGTGGTGATCGACATCCAGGGCAAGTTGGCCCAGCTCATGTATCAGAAGGAGTCCCTTTTCGAAAACGCGGGGAAGCTGATCAGGGGGTTCCAGGTGCTGGGGGTCCCCATCATCGTCACGGAGCAGTACCCCAAGGGGCTGGGCCCGACGATCCCCGAGATCGCGGGCCTCTTCCCGGACTTCAAGCCCCTGCCCAAGGTAGCTTTCAGCTGCTGCGGGGATGAAGGGTTCCAGCGGGAGCTGCGGTCGGTGAACCGGCAGCAGATCGTTGTTTGCGGGATCGAAACCCACGTTTGCGTGTACCAGACGGTGATGGACCTGCTGGCCTCGCGTCATCACGTGGAGGTGGTGGCCGACGTGGTTTCCTCCAGGACGGCGGAGGATCGCCGGACGGCGCTGGAGCGCCTGCGGGACGAGGGCGCCAGGATCACCAGCGTGGAGATGGCCCTTTTCGAGCTGATGAGGGTGGCCGAGGGGCCGAAGTTCAAGGAAGTAAGCAAGATCGTCAAGTAGCCGGAGCGCTGCTCCGGGCCGCGGGCCCGGAACCGTGAGGGCTTCTGCAGCAGTGCGTGGCCGCCGGCGGACTTCATGCCGGCGCAATACCCGGAGGTGTTCAGATGTCGCAGTTTTCGGCCTTGTTTCAGCCCGGCAGGATAGGAAGCCTGGAACTGAAGAACCGTATCATCATGCCGGCCATGGGCACGGCCCTGGCGGATGAGAGGGGGAAGGCCACGGACCGGATGATCGCCTACTACGTGGCCCGGGCCAGGGGCGGCGCCGGCCTGATAACGCCGCAGTTCGCGGCCGTGAGCTGGGACTCGGCCTTCGCCTACACGCTTCCCCTCTTCGATGACGGGCACGTGGTGGAGTGGAGGAAGATCGCCGACGCCGTCCATGAAGCCGGGGCCAGGTTTTCCATCCAGCTGATGCACGTTGGCCTTATCCTGCTGTACTCGGGAGTGGTGCCGGAGGGGGCGGCGATACTGGTCCCCTCCATGGCCCCGTGGATGGGCAAGGACAGGCCCTACCGCGAGCTGACTGTAGCCGACATCGACCGCTATGTCGGCGACTACGTGGCGGCCGCGGCCCGGGCCCGGGCCGCCGGTGCGGACATGGTGGAGCTGCATGCCTGCCACGGCTGCCTGGCCAGCTCGTTCCTCTCGCCGCTCATCAACCGGCGCCAGGACAGCTATGGCGGCAGCGTGGAGAACAGGGCCCGCTTCACCCTGCGGATCGTGGAAGGCATAAAGCGCGAGCTGGGCCGGGGCTTCCCTGTGTCGGTCAGGATCAATGGCAGCGACGGCATCGAGGGGGGGCTGGCCCCGGACGAGGCGGCGCAGATAGCCCGGCTGCTGGAGGCGGCCGGCGCGGATGCGATCAGCGTCTCAGGCGGGCTGGAGTTCTGGTCCACCCTGAGCGTTCCGAGCTACCCTTACCCCGACGGCCCGATGGTGCCGATGGCGCAGAAGGTCAAGAAGGAAGTGGGGGTGCCCGTGATCGTGGCCGGCAAGGTGAACCCGGAGCTGGCGGCCAGGGTGGTCTCCGAGGGCCAGGCGGATTTCGTCGCCATGGGGCGTCCGCTGCTGGCTGATCCCGAGCTGCCCGTCAAGATCCGGGAGGGCCGTCTGGACGACCTGCGGCGGTGCATCTACTGCAACAACTGCCTCAAGTCGGCGACCGATCCCGGCGCCGGGCCCATGTCGTGCACGGTGAACCCCTTCGTGGCCCGGGAGTCCCGGTATCCCCTGAAGCCCGCGGACAGGCCGAAGCGCATCATGGTGGTGGGCGGGGGGCTGGCCGGGATGGAGGTGGCCATGTACCTCACGGAGCGGGGCCACCGGGTCTCCCTTTTTGAGCAGGAGAAGGAGCTGGGCGGCCAGTGGAACATCGCCTGCGCCCTGCCGGGAAAGGCCGGGTACGCTGTGCTCACGGACTATCTCAAGCGCTGGCTGGCCGGGCACGGCGTGGAGATCGCCCTCGGCGCCAGGGTTACCAGGGACATGGTGGTGCAGAGGAGGCCGGACGCGGTGGTCATAGCCACCGGCGCCGTCCCGGTGGGGCTCAACGTGCCCGGCATCGACCTGCCCCACGTCATACAGGGGCACGACTTCATCGCCGGCAAGGCCGAGGCGAAGGGCCGGATCGTGGTAGTGGGGGGGCGCTTCATCGGCATGGAGGTGGCTATCTGGCTGAAGGAGCAGGGGAAGGACGTGACCATTGTGACCCGGGCCGGGCTCGGCGAGGACGGCATAAAACTGGAGGAGTTCACCTTCAAGACCCTGGCCGACCGCATCGTGGACCTGGGCATCCCCATGTTCCTGAACTCGACGGTGCTGGAGATCACCGACCAGGCTGTGGTCATACCTATGAAGAACCGCTTCTTTCGCATACCGGCAGATACGGTTATCCTGTCCGTGGGCATGCGATCAGAGAACCGCCTGGCCGCGGAGCTGGAGGGGTCCGGCCTGGAAGTCCACTCGGTGGGCGACTGCGTGAGGCCCCGGGATGCGGCCGACGTCTCCTACCAGGCGGCCCGCCTGGCGGCGGCCATCTAGCCGCATCTCCCGGCCGGCGCACACCGCGGAGGCGGTCGCGGCGGCCTGGCCCTGGCCCTGATTTTCTCCTGCGGTATCCCAGAGGCAGGGCACTCCACCGGCCGGCCCGTACGTCCCCGGTCAGCTTGGGGTGCTCTTCATGCCGGTCCCGACGCTCCGGCGGCCCTCCGCAGAGCCCCGGCACCCCATCAGCCCCGAAGCCATCGTGCACTGGCCAGATGAGACGTATTTGTGACCCCGGACCCAGCCCCTGAGACGGAGGAGAAAGACGTTGACAGTATTATCTGGCTGGCAACATGGCACAGTCTGTTACTGCCAGCAGGGATGACAGTGGGTACTGACTGGATAGACGGTCCCGGAAAGGAGGTTTGATCTCATGGTGCGAATACCTCTTTTCAGACGCCAGCCGAAGCCGGATTCGTCACAGGCTGAAGGCGACGGTGGCAAAGAGGCGAAAGCCAGGGATGCCTCCCGTGCGGAGAACGAGGAACAGCCGGCCCCGGAGGCGCCTGAGAACCAGAAGCCGGCGGCTCCCCAGCCAGTCCCCGAAAACAGCAGCGCCGACCCGGCCTCAACGGCCGGCAAGAACCGCCGAATCCCCTTTCGACTGAAACCGCGCGAACAGCCTGACGCGGCCTCTACCTCTGCGGAAGCTGTCGACCGGCAAGAAGAGGGGACGGCGCCGGCCACAGCGCCCAACCAGGCGCCGTCAGCAACGCCGCAGAGCGCGGGCCACCCGGCGGCGGACCACGCTGTTTCCCCCGTGGCAGAGCACGCTGTTTCTCCGGCGGCGGAGCACGCTGTTTCCCCGGCGGCGGAGCAAGTGCCGGCCGCGTCGCCGACGCCCGACGTGGGCCTGCGGCCGTCACAGTTCGTCATCGGGACAGACAAGAGGATTCCCATCCCCAGGAGGCCGCCCGGGTATGACGCCAGGCGGGAGAAGCCCGACGAGGCGGAGGGCGGGAAGCCCTGGCTGCCGAAGCTGGCCATGAAGCCGCAGCCGGCAGAGCCGGAGTCTCCGGCGGCCGGCGGAACGACGGACGTTGCGGCCGTGAGGGCTGCGGCTCCAGTGGCGGTGGCCGAGAGGCCGACCGAGGACCGGAAGCCGGAGCCATCTGCTCAGAAGATGGCGGCCGCTGAGGGGTCCGCAGAGAAGGTCGCGGCCGCTGAGGAGCCTGCGGACGAGAAGAAGCCGGAAGAAGAGAAGGAGCCGGAGGCATCTGTGGAGAAGGCCCCGGCCGTTGAAGAGCCTTTGGCCGCAGCGCCCGCGGCACCGGCAACCCCTGTGGTGGCAGTCTCTGCGCTGGTGGTGCCAGCGCCGGCAGCTCCGGTGGCGGCAGCATCCCTGCCCGCAGTTGCTGCGGCGGTCATCGAACAACCCCCGCTGGTGGGGCAGGCGCGAGCGTCCCGGGCCGATGTGCAGGCCATCCTCGAGGCCATGCCGGACCCGATATTCCGGATCGGCCCGAAGGGAGTAGAGCCAGTGCTTGGCAACGGGCAGGTGAAGCCCTTCGGGAGAGCTGTGATGGAGGAGCTGTCCCGGCACCACGAGCATGCCAGGAAGGCTCTGGAAACGCGGCAACTGCAGCTCCTTGAATTCCAGGTCCAGGTCGATGATGAGGCCCGCGATGTCGAGGCCCGCCTGGTTCCCTTGGACCAGACCGATGTCCTGGCCCAGGTCCGCGATGTGACGGACAAGGTGCAGAGTCACAACGCCCTCATCGAGTCAAGGAAAGAGCTGGAGGGCCATCTGAAGGACAGGAACGCCGAGCTGATGCGGGTGAACAAGATGCTCAAGGGCGAGGTGGAGCTCCGCAGCGAACAGGAGGAGATACTCAAGAAGAACTTCCGGCGGCTGGAAAGGCTCCTTGAGGACACCATCGGCGCCATCACGCTGATCGTCGAGCAGCGCGATCCGCATGTGGCCGACCACCAGCGCCGGGTGAGCCAGCTGGCCGGCGCCATTGGTCAGGAGCTGAATCTGCGAAACGACCAGATGAGGGCCGTCCGCATGGCCGCTCAGCTGCATGACCTGGGCAAGATCTTCATTCCGGCCGAGATACTGCGCAAGCCGGGCAAGCTGACCCCGGCCGAGATGTCGGTGGTTAGGACGCATCCCGACACCGACTACCGGATACTCAAGCGGATCGATTTCCCCATTTCGATAGCCGATGTCGTCCGGCAGCACCATGAAAGGATGGACGGCTCCGGCTACCCGCAGGGGCTCCAGGGGGATGCCATTCTGATGGAGGCCCGGATACTGGCCGTGGCGGATGTGGTCGAGGGAATGGTGTTCGAGAGGCCCTATCGAGTGGCCCCCGGCCTGGAGGCGGCCCTCAAGGAGATCGCCGACAAGAAGGGCATCCTGTACGACACCTCTGTCGCGGAGGCCTGCCTGAAGCTATTCGCCGAAGGACGATTCAAGCTCGAGTCGGTCCCGGCAGCCGAGAATGAGGCCAAAGCGGGGCTGGACTGCGGCGGCGAGGATCTTTGACTCGGCGGGAGGGGACAATGGATGAGGCGAATACTGTAGGGGCCCCGGCCCGGCACTGGTGGGATGACAGCGGCTTGAGCCGTGTCAACGCAGTGGTGATCATCCTCGGCTGCACTCTGGCGGGCACCACCTACCGCACGCCTAGGCAGCGGCTGCTGGACGTTCTTAACCGCAGCATCGTGGCCGATTTCCACCGCATCGGGAGGGAGTTCCTGCCCCTCACCGATGTGGAGGCCTTCTTCTCCACAGGCGAGAAAGAGTCCCTGGGGTCCACCCACATAAACAAGTCAAGCATTCTCTTCGTCGCGGAGAGGAGTGGCGGCCAGCCGCTGAAGGACGGTATCCCGGTGGCGGAGGCCAGCCGTCTGCGGACGAAGACGGCCTTGCTGTCCCGGGTGGACATGCCGCCCTACATCCTGTACGGCAAGATGTATGCGGAGGAGGGACAGGGCCTGGTGCACGTCATCGACGGAGAGGACACCTTCCTGCCGATGACGGAGGTTTCGATATCGCCCTCCCTGCCCACCGGCGAATGGAAGTTTGACTTCGTGGCCATCAACAAGCACCAGATCGTCCGGGTGGAGGAGTCCCAGGAAGTGCCTCAGCTGCCCGTTCCCGCGCCGCGCAAGGTGGTGCGCCGGCGAAAGCCCCGGCAGAAGGCGGCCCCGCCGGCCCTGTCTGAGAGCGCGCTGCCACCCGCGGCGGCCGAAACCGCCCAGCCCCTTCCAGAGCCCGACGGTATGTAGGCCCGGCGGGTCTCCCCGTTCAAGCGCCGTCTGTCCCGGCAAAATCCAGAGCGGCCGAGTTCATGCAGTAGCGCAGCCCGGTAGGCTTCGGTCCGTCATTGAACACGTGCCCCAGGTGAGCGTCGCAGCGGGCGCACTTTACCTCGGTGCGGGTCATCCCATGTGACTTGTCGTCGGCGGTAGCCACGCTGTCACCAGCTGCGGGGGCCCAGAAGCTGGGCCAGCCCGTTCCCGAATCGAACTTGGCCTCCGAGCTGAAGAGCTCCTGCCCGCAGCAGACACAACGATACCGACCCCTGCCGTGAAAATCATGGTATTTGCCGGTGAAGGGCGCCTCGGTTCCCTTGCGCCGGGTTATCTCGTACTGCCGGGGCGTGAGCCGTGATCGCCACTCGCTATCCGTCGTCTTCTTGCTGGTTTCGCCTTCCATAGCCTCTCCCCTCCGGTGTCGCCACCCGTCAGCAGTATTATGGGCGAAGCCGGCGGGCATGCCTGTGACCTGGGTCACCGGGGAAGGCGGGGATGGCGCGCTCCGGCGCTGAGTCACCAGGTGACGTTGAAGCTGGAGACCCGGCCCATGCAGTCCCAGTCCTGGTCGTATCCGGGATTGGGGAAGATCGATACCGGGCAGTAGGAGCGGCCCACCTCCAGGTCAACGGTTTTGTCTGCGTTGATGCCGCCGTCCGGCGTGCCGGTGTCGTCCACGTAGATCCGGCCCCGGTCCGTGGTGTCGAAAACGTTGCAGGTGTGGGCTGGCGACCCCGGAAACTGGATGAAGACGTAGCCGGCCCTGATGCCGGCCTTTTCGGCGTTGTTGTGGAGTCTTTCGGCGAAGTCGGCGCACACGAACGTCCCGTCATCATACCGAGCCCTGTCGGTGCGGTCCTGCCACAGGAACTGGCGCAGCTCTTCCCAGCTCACATCCGTGGCCTGGGAGTTCTGGATCAGCTCGATGGGGTCTCCGTCGGCGCCCACCACTATCTTTCCGTCCACCATTACCTGCCCTTCACCGTAGCTCTGGCTGACGGCCCAGGCGCAGACTGCCAGCGATGCCAGGGCGCCGGCCAGGACCAGCATGACGGCCACGCCAGCCATCCACAGCCTGCTCCCCGTGGCCGTTGCCGGCGTTGCGATCGCCGCTGGGGGGAGCGACTGGACCATGCCCGCGCCGCAGTGGGCGCAGTAGCTGGCCTCATCCCTGTTCGGTTTGCCGCACCTGACGCAGAACATGCCTTTGAGCGTACCAGACTAGCACAAGCGCCACCGGGATGCAGCCCGGCTTCGTGCCTGCCCGCTTCTCATTCTGCTCACAAAATGGCCTGGGGTGAGGCCGGTGGAGGGCCACCGGTGAGGCCGGTGGAGGGCCACCGGTGAGGCCGGTGGAGGGCAGCCGGTGAGGCCAGTGGGGGCCCCGCCGGTGCGGCTGGAGACTACTGCCCGGCCGGCTGGGGGAGAGAAGGTTTCAGCCCTGGGGGCGGTCCCTCTTCTCGCGCGAGGCCTGCTCCGGGACGCCCCCGTACACCCAGCAGGGGAAGGCGAATGGGGTCAGGAAGACGCGCTGATCCAGGTCGCCGCCGTGGGCGAAGCTCAGGTGGCAGTCCGGCTTGGAGATGCACAGGATGACGCAGTTATGGGCCCTGTTGCTGCCGCCCTCGTCCAGCGCCACCAGGTCATGGGCCGTCCAGGCCCCCTCGACCCCGGCCTTGTCTTCCAGGATCAGGTTGAGGTACTTGCCGCACTTGGCGCAGTGCCCGTGCTGTCTCACGTACGCGGCGTTCTTGGTGTTGTAGTCGAATTCCATCCCGCCGTCTCGTTTCCTTCCGGCCCGGGGCCAGGGGCTGTCGGGCGTCATTATACCAGCCGCGATCCAGTCCGGGCAGATGAGTAACCGGGAGCGGAAGAAGGCCCCGCTCACCTGACCGCGGCTGACCACCCGCAGCAGACAGGCCGGCTCCGGCTGCTGTACCATAGTGGTACGGACCGGCGAAGGGAGGCGGCATGGCTGAGTGCGTTTTCTGCAAGATGTTCACCGGAGAGGTGCCCGCACGGAAGGTCTATGAGGGCCCGGACGTGATCGGCATCCTCGACATCGTGCCGCTCTTCGGCCCGGGCCAGTGCGTGGTCATACACCGGCGGCATGTGGACCACTTCTACGACCTCGAGGAAGAGGAGGTGGCCCAGCTGTTCACCGGAGTCAAGGCGGTGGCCCGGCAGATCGCAGCCGCGTTCGGCGCTTCCCATGTCTCCATCTTCAGCCGGGGGATGCGCATTTCGGACCACTGCCACATACTGGTCTACCCTTCCACGGGGGAGGGGCCGGTAGACAAAATGATGGCCGCCTTTGTGGCCGCCATGACGCTGAGGGCCACCTCTCCGTCGGAGATGGACGCCATGGCCGAGAAGATCAGAACCGCCTGAGGGATGCGCCGCCGCGCGGCTAACCCAGCCTGAGCTCCCACTCGGCGTCGATGTCGTCGTACTCGTTCCGCGCCGACAGCCGCAGCGGAGTCACCTTGATCCGGGGATTCACCAGGTACTTCTCCAGGATGGGCTTTCCCTCTTCGTGGTACATGGGCGGCGTCCTCTGGAGGTTGGGCTTCTCCATGAAGTCGGGCCAGGTTCCCCTGGTGAACTTCACTGTGACATGGTTGGGGCTCTTGATGTCGTATTCCGCGGGGAAGAAGCCCATGGTGCTGTCCATGGCCAGCTGCAGGAGCTTGAGCGAGTCGGTGACCGTCTCCAGCTTGAATTCGCCGGCCGGTGAGTAGCGCCTGTTGGTGCGCTCCGCCACCCGGGTCCAGGCCGCCAGCTCGCACTCCCCGGCCATCTCGGGGCCGAACCGGCGCATGACGGCCAGGTAGTAGCCCTCGTTCATCACCAGCCAGGCGTACTGCCAGGCGGTCATCATCCGGAGCAGGAAGGCCCGGGAGAAGTTGGCATGCGTCAGGTGCGGGTAGTAGGGGCCGCTGAGGTCGTCAACCTGGGGGGGGCTGGCGGTCTCGTCGACCACCTCCTCCCTGCTCCTCACCCTGGTTCCCCTGGGCGTTGGCAGAGTGTAGGTCCACTGGCAGGCCATCTCGCTGGAGCCTGTGCGCGGAGGCAGCCTGGTGGCGGCCAGCACCACATCCGTGTTGACCTTGTACCAGTGGATCAGGTGGGGCTCCATGATGACGCACATGGGGACCACGCGCTCCGGGGCGTTTCTCTCGCAGAACTCCAGGCTGGGGCACTTGTCCACGGTGATCAGGACATGGTTCTCGTCAGTGATGACCTTGGTGGTGGGGTACACCGCGCCCATGGTGTTGTCCAGCGGCAGCTGGAGCACCTTCAGGCAGTCCACCGCGCTCCGGTTGGGGATCCTGGCAATCTTCGCGTACCGCGTATTGCAGCGTTCAGCGCAGCGCAGCCACATCTCCAGGTCGCAGCCGTAGGCGATCTCCTGGCCCGTCTTGTCCTTAAGGTTTTCGAACCAGGCCGCGTCCAGCTGCAGCCAGCACCACTGCCAGACGCGGATGATCTTCAGCAGGAAGTCCTTCGAGAGGTCGCCGAACCGCAGGCCGGGGTCAAAAGGCCCGCTGTAGTTTTCCATTTCCGCCATCGATGTGCCTCCTGTGCCTCCGGCGAGCGGTGTTGCCGGATACCTTAACGATTGTCCTGGCTGTTCCCTGCAGTATCGGCCAGCAACCCCCGGCGCTCCAGGTCGTCCGCCACGTCCGCCAGCCCCAGCGCTTGCATGGCCCGGCGCGTTTGCCGGCCGGTGGCGGGGTCCCAGCCCCTGAGCGCGTAGTATTCGTCCTTCAGGCGCTCAAACTGCTGCCGGTCCACCACCGCTCCCACGCGGGACACCGGCTGCCCGCTCCCGCCCGGCACCAGGCACTCGGGGTCCATGACGCCCCTCCTCAGGGGCTCATCGTGCCAGTCGTCCGGCAGGCGGTCGTCCTGCCTGGCCCGCCACCCGTCCCGGAGGAGCGCGGCGCGCTGCTGATTGAAGACCGCCTCCCCCATGCGGTACAGCCCGGCCTCGTCCACCTCGTTCCCGGTTACCGCGGAGAACAGCTGGCTCTCCAGGGTGGGGTCACCCACGTGGTCCGGGCTGAGGCGGCTGTCCGATATGGGGTATATCCAGTCGCAGACGATGAGGCTCTCCTTGACGTACTGCCTGTCCTGTATCATCCTGGCCGCCAGAGCCTTGCCGTCGGGGATGGTGAAGTCGGCGGCGGCCTCGCTGCCCCAGAAGCGTTTGGCAATGCCTCTAATGGCCTGGCTGTCCACGTGAGTAGGGGCCGCCCCCTTCACCCCGGTGGCCCACATGGCCATGGGGTAGCCCACCTCGTGCAGGGCCTGTATGGGCTCCCTGGGCTCCGTGGCCCAGAGAAGGGCCGTGGTCAGGTACAGGCGGGGATCATAGGGGTCGCTGTGCTTCACCATCGATGGCGCTGGGCCGCCGAGGCTCCTGGCGGCCTCCGCCAGCCCGCGGGCCAGCTGGTCGCCGAAGCCCTCCCGCAAGGAGATCCTGCGGATGAAATGCTCGATGAACTCCACGCTCCCCAGCCGGGAAAGGGGCATGCCGATAAGCCCTTCGACGGGGATCCCGCTCTTCTGCAATCGGAGCAGCCAGACCAGTGCCTGCTCCACGAACCAGGAGTCCAGGCCGTAGTCGTTGCACAGCCGGCTGGCGTGGAACGAAGCCTCGTTGTCACCGCCGTAGAACTTCCTGGCCCAGCCCTGGTAAAACTGGACGGACTGGCAGGCCGCCTTGGTGGTCGTGCCGTCATCGGCCGTGTACTTGCGGCGCAGGCAGGATCCGGGGCAGCCATAGCAGGGGTCCTTCTTCACCTTCGGGCCGGCCTGGACGAAGTCCGCTCCCCAGGCGATGAAGGTCCCCCGGTTGAAGCTGCGCAGGTAGTCGGTCAGCTGTTTCAGCCTGTCCGGCCGGGCCACGGAGGTCTTGCGGCGCGTGCCCCGCACGGCCACCGCCTTGAGGTTCTTGGACCCCATTACGGCCCCCAGCCCGGCGGAGCAGCAGGCGTCATTGTCGGCCAGGATGAGGGCCGTGGTCACCAGGTTCTCGCCGGCGGGGCCGATGGCGGCCACCCTCACCTCCTTGCCCAGCCTCTCCTTGATGGCCTCCCTGGCCCGCCACGCCCCCAGGCCCCACTGGGCGGAGGCATCCTCAAACCCGACCGCATCGTCGCGAACCACCAGGCAGGTGGGCCTGTCCGAGCGCCCGCGGATGACCAGGGCATCATACCCGGCGAACTTCAGCTCCGCACCCCAGTGGCCGCCCACATTGCCGTAGTTGAACATCTCCGGGGCGGTGTACGGCGACTTGCCGTAGATGCCCCACCTGGATCCGCCAATGGCGGGGGCCCCGGCCAGGGGGCCCACGGCGAAGATCAGGCGGTTGTCTTCCCCGAGCGCGCTGGCTCCGGCGGGCGTCTCCTCCCAGTAGAGGCGGGCCCCGAAGCCGCGCCCGCCGATGAAGCGCTGATAGGGGTCTGAGGGCACGCTCTCCCAGGTCCTGGAGGAGAGGTCCACCTTGAGGATCCTTCCAGTGTATCCGCCGGTCTGTGCCATCGTTGCTGCCTCCGGTCTACCTGCTGTCGCCCACCTCGGACGGGTCCAGGTGCACAAACTCCATCCCGCCATCCACCTCCAGGCTCTCCCCGGTGATGAAGTCGGCGGCCGGCGACGACAGGAAGACGGCCGCCATGGCGATGTCCCGGGGCCGCCCCATGCGCCGGCGTGGCGTTCCGGCCACCAGCCGGTCAACCACCGGCGCCAGGGATGGCATGCTGCCCTCCGTCTCTATGGCCCCCGGCAGGATGCAGTTGACCCGCACGTGGGGGGCCAGCTCCCAGGCCAGGGTCCTGGTCATGGAGTTCAGCCCCGCCTTGGCCGCCGAGTAGGCCACCATGCCCGGCGCGGGGAGCCGGGAGTTGCCGGAAGAGATGTTCACGATGGACCCGGATTGTCGCTGCATCATGTGCCCGGCCACCGCCCTGGTGCAGAGGAAGGCGGCTGTCAGGTTGAGGCGCAGCACCCCCTCCCAGCGCTTGTCGCTGTATCTCATGGCCGGGCAGTAGGCGGCGCCGCCGGCGTTGTTGACCAGGATGTCTACCCGGCCGAACTCCTGCAGCGTCTGCGACACGAGGTGCTCCACCTGCGCCGCGTCCGTGACGTCGCAGACCACTGCCAGGGCCTGGCGTCCCAGCTTCCGGGCGGCCGCGGCCACGGTCTCGACCTGGTCCGCCGTGCGTGCCGAGCAGACCACGTCCGCGCCGGCTTCAGCGAACCCGAGGGCGATGCCGTGGCCGATACCCCTCCCGGCCCCGGTAATAATGGCCACCTTGCCGTGCAGCGAGAACTCGTCCAGGATCATGCTATTCCTCCATCTCGACCGGCGCCCGTGGCCCGGCCTTGAACGCCGGGGCCATCCTCAGGCCGGCCGGTAGCGGGCCTTGATATCGTCGACCGCCTGGCGCCCGCTCTGCACCGCGGCGGGGGAGCACCACCAGCCCAGCGGCCCGCAGTCGTCACCCACAGTATACAGCCCCACCATGGGCGTCTTCACCGGCATGGTGTATCCCGGCCAGGTCTTCATCAGGCCCCACTCTTCGCGGTTCACCCGTACCGTCAGTATCTGCGCGTACTTGTCGAAATCCGGGATGTTGTCCCTCAGGTCCGCCAGGACCATCTCCACCTCCTTCTTCAGATTGAAGGGAGGCAGCGAGGACTCGAGGTAGGCTGCCGCCCCCGAGAGGTGCTTGCCTTTGGGGGCCCTCTCCGGGCAGGCGTTGGTGTTGGTGCTGTACATGAATACCCGCCGCGCCTCGGTAAGGCAGATCACGGAGTCGGCTTCGATCAGCGGCCTGTCATGGGTGAAGTAGATGATGGTCTGCGGCGCCCCCTTCACGGCGGCGGCGTCCTTGAGGTACCCGGCAGGGAGAAGGTCCCTGCCCACGAGGTCCACCGTCTTCTTCACCCCGGCGTCGCACACTACTGCCCGGGCGGCTATCTCGATGCTCTCGCCGCCCTTGCGCACCACGGCCCCGGTGCACTCGCCGTCCTTGACCGTGATCTTCACCGCAGGGCAGCCGGTCCAGACTTCCCCGCCCATCCTCCTGATGGCCCTGACCAGCGCGTCGGTCAGCTGGCTACCGCCCCCGGGCAGGTAGCCCCATATGCGGCCGGAAGCATCGATCTCCTTCATCATGCGGAAGTACTCGCCTGCGGGCAGCTCCGAGTTGCGGATGGCGCCGGCGGCGGCCAGGTAGTTCTGGAACATCCCCAGTATGGCCGGGTTGGCGGTGTACTGGCCCAGCCACTCATCCAGTGACCAGGAGTAGGATGGCGGCGCCCAGGCCATGGCCCGCTTGATGGCCAGCATGAGGCGATCCGCTTCGGCATCGTCGGTGGCGGCGTGGCCGATCATGGTCTTCAGAACGCCCTTCCCCGACTTTGGCTGCGGGTAGTCCTTGCCGTGAATGCGATACACCCACTGGTTGTCGGTCACCCGCATCTCGAACTCGGCCCCCACCTCACGGCACAGGGCGCCATGGCAGTCATCGGTGACGGTATTGAGCCCGGTGTTCAGCTTGTACCCATGGTAGTCGTGCGTGGCGCAGCGCCCTCCGGCAAAGGGCAGCTTCTCCACCACCAGCGTCCTGTAGCCCGCCTTGCAGAGCAGGGAGGCCGCCGTTGTGCCTCCGATCCCGCTGCCGATGACCAGCACGTCGTACTTGAGCTGTTTCACCTGCCCTCCTTCAGGGCGTCCGCCGGGCAGGCCTCGATGCAGGCGAAGCAGTCGTTGCACCGGTCCTCATGCACCTCGATGGCGCCCAGGCTCTCCAGGGCATCCGTGGGGCAGTAGACGACACAGATGCCGCAGCCGGCGCACTTCTCTTCATCCCAGATAATCACTTGCCACCTCCTGGTGTTGTTAGTATACTAACTAGCATACTAAATAGTCAAGATCGAAATGGCCGGGAGGACGGCCACGGGAGGAGATGGCGCAGATGGGAAAGACACCGAAGCGGGCTGGCGCGGTCCGGCCAGGGCCCGGGGGGCCGCTGCTGGACCCCGAGGAGGAGAACGAGTTCTGGTCCCTCCTCAACCAGGTGCGGGACGCCATGATCCGCTTGAGGGACCGTGAGGTCAGGCACCTGGGCATCACCTCGATGCAGGGCGGGGTCCTCTGGGTGCTGCGGACGCTGGAGAAGGAGGGGGTCGCGGCCACCCCGGCCGAGATATCCCGCCGGATCTTCCGCCAGCCGCCGACGACACTGGCGCTTCTGGCGCGCATGGCAAAGCTGGGCCTGGTGACTACCGGGAACGTGGAGGGCCGCCGGCAGGTGCTGGTGCGGCTGACCGACAAGGGCCGGAAGACGTATCGAGCCTACGCCGGCCAGCGCGAGGTCATACCCCGGGTGATCAACTCACTGTCGACTGAGGAACGGCGCCAGCTGAGATCGGGCCTGGTCAAACTGCGCCAGAAGGCGCTGGAGGAGCTGGTGTCCGGGCCCCTGTACCGTTAGCGGGCGGCGGCCGCTGGCTTTTGTCAGGCTTTTCCCGACAGACTGACTGGCGATTTGGGTATACTGTGCTGGCGGCCGGCTGGCGGGCGAGCCGCCGGCACGCTGTTGTGAAGGGGGGAACCGGATGGCCAGAAAAGAGAAACAGGACGTCATCGTGGTGGGGGCCGGCCCTGGCGGCATCACCTGCGCCGCGGTGCTGGCGAAGAAGGGGCTCCGCGTCCTGGTGCTGGACAAGAACGAGCGGGTGGGGGGCAAGCAGGCGTCGGTGTCCATCAAGGGCTATCGGAGTGAGCTGTGGCCCACCGGCGGCATGCCGGTGACCGGTGGCGCCTGGCTGGAGGCCTTCCGGGCCCTGGGAATAGAGTCCAAGTTCAGGCCCTCGGTCAGGGACATAGGCATGATGTACCGGCGGTCCGGCGGGCAGTGGGTGAACATGGTGACCAGGATGGAGCCGTACCAGTTGCCGGACCCCAATATCCTCTTCGATCAATGGCAGCTCGACGCGGGGCAGCGGGAGTTGGCCATGAAGATACTGGCCGAGGTGGCCATGATGCCCCCGGAAGCGATCAATGCCCTGGATGACGTGACGGTCCGGGAGTACTTCCGTCAGTACCAGTCCCTGCCGAGCCGGCTCTACGGATATTTCGCCTTCCTGACCCATGCCTTCAACGTGGGCCTGGTAGACCTGGTGCCCATGTCGGAGGTGATCAAGGCCTTCCAGCGCCTTGTGGGCCAGCCGCTGGGCTATCCCCGGGGTGGCTTCGGGAGGATGTCGGAGGACTTCGCCGCCGTGGTCAAGGACTGCGGCGGGGAGGTGCGGACCAGGTCCAGGGTGGAGAGGATACTGGTAGAGGATGGCCGGGCGGCCGGAGTGGTCACCGAGGACGCCGTGTACCGGGCGCCCATCGTGGTCAGCAACGCCGGCCTGCAGCCCACGGTCCTGAAGCTCGTCGGCGAGCAGCAATTCGACAAGAGCTACGTCAGCTACGTCAAGAGCCTCCTGCCCAGCAACGGGTTCACCGGCTGCCACTGGGTCCTGCGTGAGCCAGTGCTGGACTGCGGCCTGTACCAGGTGTGGTCGGACGACGCCTGGTGGGACCTGGACCGGCAGGATGAGGTCAAGAAGGGGAAGATGCCGGCTGACCTCATCATCACGGTGGTGGTCCCGACCAACTATGACCCGGACATGGGTCCTCCCGGCAAGCAGCTGATCCTCTTCGGCACACCGTGCTCCTCCGATCCCCAGGACAAGACCATAGAGGCCCTGTGGCGGAAGGCGGACCAGCAGATGGCCGAGATCTTTCCGGAGGCAGTCCCGGCGATTGAGTCCAGGGGGCCCTACACCGGCCCGGCCCATGTTTCCACTCTCAGCCGGGACCAGGTCCTTCCGGGTCAGGGAGGGGAAGCCTGCGGGCTCTGTGTCACCATCGGGCAGTGCGGGAAGCACAAGCCGTCCGCCAGGTCGCCCATCACGGGGCTGTTCTACGTGGGGTTCGATGCCGGCAGCACCGCCTTCATGGGCTCGCAGCAGGCGGTCGACTCCGGGCTGAAGGTGGCGCCGCTGGTCTACCTCTACCACCTGGAGAAGCGGCAGGCGGCCATGTTCTGACCGGCGGTCAGGACGGCGCGAGGGAAAACCCCTGTCTGGGACACGATCTGATCAGATTGACGCCGCCGGTATAATGGTGTCGTTGGTCTGAACGTGGAGATGGCACTAGAGCCGGATGGGGCATCATTGATGCCCCTCTTCAATAGTCTGATGGAGGGCGCCATCATCATCGGCGCCACCAACTCCCGGGTGCTGCTGGCGAACAAGTCCGCAGCCATGATGCTCGGCTACGAGTCTGTGGAAGCGATAGTCGGTGCGGACCTGATCGACCTTTTTTCGCCGGAGGACAGGGAGTCTGCCGCCGCTTTCATTGCCGGCTGCCTGGCCGACGGCGGAACCCGTGAGACGATGGAGGGCGCGGTCGTCACCCGCGACGGCCGGAGAGTCCGGGTGGCCGCGGCGGCGCTGCCCGCCGAGCATGAGGGAGGGCCGGCCCGGTTGATCCTCATCCAGGACATCACTGCCCGGAGGACGGCGGAGCAGGCGCTGGAGCGCAGCGAGGAGCGGTTCCGGGCCCTGATCGAGAATGCCACGGATGCCCTGGCCGTGGTCAACATGGATGGTCAGATAGTCTACGAGAGCCCCTCCTCGCCGGCGGTGGATGGGGAGGAGAGCGTCAGCGGCCTGTTCGGCTCGCGGCTGCTGGAGACCATTCACCCGGACGATCTGCAGAAGGTCATGGATCTGTTCGAGTGGTTGAGGACCCACCCGGGTGGGGTGGTCTCGGAGAAGGTGCGGTACCGGCTCAAGAACGGCTCCTGGGGCCGCGCGGAGGGTGTCGGCCGCAACCTCCTCAAGGACCCCAGGGTAAACGGGATCGTCATCAACTACCGCGATATCACGGAGAAGACGAAGGCCGAGGAGGCGCTGCGCGAGAGCGAGAAGTGGTACCGCCTCCTGGCGGACAACGTGGCTGACGTCATCTTCCTCCTGGACATGAACCTGCGCCCCACGTATTTCAGCCCTTCCGTCGCCCGTCTGACCGGTTGGAGCGTCGAGGAGGCCCTGAACGGCACCATGGAGCAGCGGCTGGCCCCGCGCTCCCTGGAGGTGACGGCCAATCTTCTGGCCCGGGCCATGGCCGATGAGCAAAGAGAGGCGGGCACCGTGCCGTCGCGGGATACTGAGGTGGAGCTGGTCTGCAAGGATGGATCGACCATTCTGGCCGATGCCACGGCCAGCTTCCTGCGGGGCCCGGACGGCAGAGCGGTGGCGATTGTGGGTACCTTGCACGACATCACCGAGAGGCGGGTGGCGGAGGACGCGCTGATCGACAGCGAAAGGCGCTACCGGCTGCTGGCGGAGAACCTGTCGGACGTTATCTGGATGGTGGACCAGAACCTGAGGTTCACCTACGTCAGCCCCTCAGTGGAGCGCCTGCTGGGGTACACCGTTGAAGAGGCGGTGGCCATGCCCACGGACCGGATCGTGGTCCCCGGGTCTTTCGAAAAGGCCATGAAGGTCATGGCCGAGGAGGAGAGGAGGGAGGAATCCGGCCAGTCCGACCGCGAGCGTTCGGTAATGCTGGAGCTGGAGCTGCCGCGCAAAGACGGCTCCACCGTGTGGACCGAGAACCGGGTCAGCTATCTGCGGGACCCGGAGGGGAAGGTGACAGGATTCCTGGGGGTATCGCGGGACATCAGCGAGCGCAGGAAGGCCCAGGACGCCTTGAAGATCAGCGAGGGGCGGTTCCGGACGATCTTCGAGGAGTCGCCCATCGGCGCCATCGTGTTTGATGCCGCGGGCGTGCCGGTAGGGGCCAACAAGGCCTGCGCCCGGATATTCGGCGTTTCTTCGCCGGCGGACCTGAAGGGCCCGCCGCTGTTCGAAGATCCCCTGCTCAACGACCCGGGCCGGGAGAGCCTGCGGGCGGGCAAGGTCGTGTTGGCTGAGATGGAGATCGACCTGGATGCCGCCCGGAGAAAGGGAGCGCACAGCTTCCGCCGGTCAGGCGTGATGTCGATACGCCTCTCGGTGAGCCCGCTGGGCCCTGGCCCGAACGGATCTCCCAGCGGCTACCTGGCCCTGGTGGAGGATGTGACGCAGAGGAGGAAGGCGGATGAGGCCCTTCGGGCCAGCGAGGAGCGCTTCCGCGGGCTGGTGGAGACCACCAGCGACTGGGTCTGGGAGGTGGACCGGCGGGGGGCTTACACCTACGTCAGCCCCAAGGTGAGCAACGTGCTGGGGTACGACAGCCGGGACATGGTCGGCAAGACGCCCTTCGATTTCATGCCGCTGGCGGAGGCGCGCCGGGGCGCGGCCGCCTTCGCCGCCAGCTTAGAGAAGCAGGAGCCCTTCGCCTTCTTGGAGAACGTTATGCGCCACAAGGACGGCCATCCCGTGGTGATGGAGACCAGCGGCGTGCCGTTCTTTGCCCCAGATGGAAAGCTGGCCGGCTACCGCGGCGTCGGGCGGGACATCACGGAGCGGAAGGAGACCGCCCGGCGGCTGGAGCAGAGCCTGCGCAAGCTGGAGAGGACCATGGAGGCCATCATACAGGCCATCTCCACCACCATGGAGACCAGGGACCCGTACACCGCCGGCCATCAGAAGAGGGTGACCCAGCTGGCCAGCCTCCTGGCGAAGGAGATGGGTCTGCCGGCCCCACAGGTGGCGGGCATACGCGTCGCCGGGCTGCTGCACGACATCGGGAAGATATCCATACCGACGGAGATCCTCAGCAAGCCCGGGCAGCTGACGACCACCGAGATGGCCATCATCAAGCTGCACTCCTCGGTGGGCTACGATATCCTCAAGAGCATCGAGTTCCAGTGGCCGGTGGCCGACATCGTGCTCCAGCACCACGAGCGGCTCAATGGCAGCGGGTATCCCTCGGGCCTCACCGGCGACAAGATCCTGGTCGAGGCCCGGATACTGGCCGTGGCCGATGTCGTCGAGGCCATGTCTTCGCACCGCCCCTACCGCCCGGCCGTGGGCAAGGACAAGGCGCTGGAGGAGATCGCCCGCAACGAGGGCAAGCTATACGACCCGGTGGTGGTGAAGGCCTGCCTGGCGGCTTTTAACGAGAAGGGATTCGAGTTCGACTAGGCGGCATGTTCAAGCCGGCGGCATATCCAAGCCGGCGGCATGTTCAAGCCGGCGGGCTGAGGTGGTAACGGCGAAAGCTGTCCAGGGGCCTTACCCCAAAGGGCCTTCAGGGTGTGCCCTACAGGGCGTAGATTTCGGGGCCGAAGGTGCGGACCCAGTCCTTCTTCAGGGCGCTGACCGCCTCCTTGGTCTTGTCGACAGCCACGATGACAATGGCCTGCCCGCTCTCGCCCCGGCCCAGGTAAGGGTACAGGTAGAGGACGTTGATCCCGGCGGCCTTCAGGGGCTTGAGCACGGCGACCAGGCCGCCCGGGTGGTCGGGCACCTCTACGGCAATGACGTCCTTCTCGGCGACCTCGAAACCCACGCTGCGGAGCACGTTCATCGTCTTGGCCGGGTTGTCGGTGACGAACCTGACGGCGGCGGCCTTGCCCGCCTCCGACACGGAGATGGCCCGGATGTTGATGCCCTCCACCCCGAGACGCTCGCTGATGTCCATCAGGGTGCCCGGCATATTCTCCAGGGTAATCGAAACCTGCTTGATTGCCATTCTCTACTCCTGAACCGAGGCTGACCCCGGTCTCCAGCCTGATTCGGTGCCCGGGGCATCAGCCTGACGCATTGCGGGCGGAAGCCTCTCCCTGCCTCCTGGGCACGGCGAAATCAAATCCCGCCATCAGGGCCTTCTTGTTGGCGGCGATCAGCTTGGTCTTGGTCTTGAAGGTCTCCTTCAACGTCTCGAAGATGGTCTCCATGGACACCAGGTTGGTCTTCTTGATGAACGCGCCCAGCATGACCATGTTGGCCCCCCGGGCATTGGCCATCTCTTCCGCGATGCGGGTAGCCGGGACCCCCAGCAGTTCGATGTCGCCCCGCGGGATATCGGCGGTGACCAGGGAGGAGTTGTAGAGCAGCACGCCCCCGCTTTCCACCTGATTCTGGAACTTGGCCAGGGAGGGCTGGCTCATGACCACGATGAACTCCGGAGAGGAAGCCACGGGCGATGCGATCTCCTCGTCCGAGATGGCCACGGTGCAGTTGGCCGTCCCGCCGCGGACCTCCACCCCATACGAGGGCAGGTAGGTGACATGCTTGCCCTCGATCATGGCCGCCTGGGCCAGGTTGAGGCCCATGGACAGGACGCCCTGGCCGCCGAAGCCGGCAAAGACCGTCTTAATGAGCATACCGGTCACCCGTCGTGTCCTTGATTACCCCCAGCGGGAACACCTTGACCATCTCTTTCTCCACCCACTGCCACGACTCCACTACCCCCATCTTCCAGTTCACGGGGCAGGGAGAGAGCACCTCCACCAGGGCGTACCCCAGATCGTCCATCTGGATGCGGAAGGCCTTCTCGATGGCCTTCTTGGTCTTCCTGATGCTGGCCGGGGAGCAGATGGCCGTGCGCTCGATATAGACCACCCCATCGAGAAGGGCCAGCATCTCGCTGATCCGGAGCGGGTGCCCTTCCATCCTGGAGTCGCGACCGAAGGGGCTGGTAGTCGTGGTCTGCCCCAGCAGCGTCGTCGGCGCCATCTGACCGCCGGTCATGCCGTAGACGGCGTTGTTGACGAATACCGTGGTGATCCTTTCGCCCCGGTTGGCGCAGTGTATGGTCTCCGCGGTGCCGATGGCCGCCAGATCGCCGTCGCCCTGGTAGTTGAGGACAATGGCCTCGGGGCAGGCCCTCTTCAGCCCGGTGGCCACCGCCGCTCCGCGGCCGTGGGCCGACTCGGCGAAGTCCACGTCGATGTAGTCATAGGCGAAGACCGAGCAGCCGCAGGGGGCGACGCCCACCGTCCTCTCCTTGATGCCCATCTCCTCGACGATCTCGGTCACCAGCCGGTGGATGACGGAATGGCCGCACCCCGCGCAGTGGTGAAAGGCCTTGCTCTTCAGCAGGGCGGGACGGCTGTATACCTTGTTCATGTTCCGGCGCAGCCTCTCTGGTAATAATGGCGGGCGATGACCCGGAGCACCTCGGCCGGCGTCGAGACCACGCCGCCCGGCCGCCCGTAGAAGAAGACGTCGGCCTTGTCTCCCACCGCCAGGCGCACATCCTCCACCATCTGCCCCATGTTCAGCTCAAAGACCATGAAGTTCTTGGTTGTGGCGGAAAGGGCCTCCAGGGACTCCGAAGGGAAGGGCCAGAGGGTGATGGGCCGGAAGAGGCCCACCTTCAGGCCGTAGCCCCGGGCGTTCTTGACGGCGCCTTTGGCGATGCGGGCCCCGATGCCGAAGGCCACCACCACCAGCTCGGCGTCCTCCACCATGAATGACTCGCAGGTGGTCTCCTCCTCAGCTATGAGCTGGTATCGCCGGTAGAGGCTCCAGTTGAGCTCCTCCACATCCCGGGGGTTGGAGGACAGGATCTTGACTATCCGGCTGGGGCGGCCGGCAGCTCCCCGGAGAGCGTCGGCCCTGACCGGCAGCACCTGCGGCGTTTCGTGCTTGAACTCCACCGGCTCCATCATCTGGCCCAGGATGGCGTCCGCCAGGATGAGGACCGGGATGCGGTACTGGTCGGCCAGGTCGAAGGCCCGGTGAGTCAGGTCGGCCAGCTCCTGGCCGCTGGAGGGCGCCAGCACGATAGTGCGGTAGTCGCCATGTCCTCCCCCGCGGGTCGACTGGAAGTAGTCGGACTGCGAGGCGGAGATGCTTCCCAGCCCCGGGCCCCCCCGGGTCACGTTGACGATGACGGCCGGAAGCTCGTTTGATGCCAGGTACGAGATGCCCTCCTGCTTGAGGCTTATGCCCGGGCTGGAGGAAGAGGTCATGGTCCTGACGCCGGCCAGACTGGCCCCGTAGACCATGTTGATGGCGGAAAGCTCGCTTTCAGCCTGGATGAAGGTGCACCCCGCCCTCCGGCCCAGGTGCTCGGCCATGTACTCGGTGAGCTCGTTCTGGGGGGTGATGGGATAGCCAAAGTAGCACTGGCATCCGGCCCGGATGGCGGCCTCGCCGATGACGGCATTCCCCGCCATGAGGACCCTACTCACGGTACACCTCTATGGCGGCCTCGGGACAGACTTGAGCGCAGATGGCGCAGCCGGTGCACTCGGCCCCGCTGATGAAATCAGCCGGAAAATACCCCGCGGCGTTGACCTTGCTGGAGACGGAGAGCGACTTCCGGGGGCAGAAGGCGATGCAGACCTCGCATCCCTTGCACATCACCTGGTCTATTTCGATGTAACCCTTAGCTGCCATTCTCTGGTCTTCTCGCAGGCCCGATCTTCAATTTTATGCCTAAGGCCTCATGGTTTACAAATCCGCGCGCCTCCTGGCGGCGAGAGAGCACCCCAATGGGCCCCTCGGGCCGCTGGTGACGCCGCTGCCGGCCGCCTCGGGGCTAATCAGGCATCTCCGGGGCCCACGAGACCCCGTTGATGTGGCTGCCGCCGTCGGCGAAGATGGTATTGCCGGTCACGTAGCCGGAGTCATCGGAGGCCAGGAAGAGGGCCACTCCGCCGATATCGCGCTCCGGGTCGCCCATGCGGCCCATGGGGTTCTGCTTGAGCAGGGCGGCGGCGTTCTCCGGGCTGTTGCGGCGAAAGGCTTCGTAGGACGGGGTGGCGGCTCCAGGGCAGATGATGTTGGCCGTGATGCTGTGCCTGGCCCATTCGCGGGCGGCGGTCCGGGTCAGGGCCCGCAGCGCCTCCTTGGCCATGTTGTACTCGGCGGTGTACATGTGGGCGTTAATGCCGTTGAGCGAGCACATGGAGATGATGCGGCCGCCGCCGGCCTGCCTCATGTGAGGGAATACGGCCTGCATGGCCCACAGGGCGGCCATCGGGCCGAAGCGGAAGGCCCTTTCCACCCTGGATTCGCTCTTGCGCTCCAGCCGGGAGTAGTCGCCCCCGCCCCAGGCGTTGTTCACCAGTATGTCCACCCGCCCCAGGGACGAGATTGTGGCCTCGATCATGGAGAGGATGCTCTCCTTCCGGGTCACGTCCGTGGTCACCGGCAAGGCCCTGGTGCCGAAGTCCCGGGCTATCTCCTCGGCGGTGCGCCGGGCCGCCTCTTCATTGATCTCCGCGATGACCACCGCCGCTCCCTCCGAGGCGAAGCGGCGGGCCACCCCCTTGCCTATCCCCTCGCCGGCGCCGGTGACGATGGCCGCCTTGTTCTGCAGTCGATTCATGTTCCCCTCCTTCCGGGCGCACGGCTCCGGACCAAATGCGGCGAGCCTCGGCCGCGGTGCGCGCCTCTTTTCCGAGTTGGCAACGGGCTCAGGGCAAAGAGCTAGACCTGCTTCGGCAGCCCCAGGCCTTCCCGGCCCGCGACATGGTTCTTGGAGGTCTCCGTGGTGCCGCCGGCCAGGGTGAAGGACAGCGCGCTGATGTAGGTGTGCCTGATCCGGCCCCCCAGCCTGGCCCACTTGGACTCCTCGTCCAGCGGCCCGTAGAGGCCCATGACCTGCATGCCCAGATTGCCCACCCGCTGGCAGGTCTGGCCGCCCAGGATCTTGATCTGGGCGCTGGCCTTGACCGTCGACTTGCCATTGGCCGCCAGCCAGTTGAGCTCATGGCCCAGGTTCATGCAGGCCTCGATATCGATGGCCAGCTGCGCCAGCCGGCTGCGCACCAGGGGGTCCCGGCACAGAGGCTGGCCGTCAATGATCGTTTCCCGGGCGTATTGCACCAGCTGCTCCAGGTACCTCTTGGCGTTGTAGATGGTGAGCAGGCCGTACGATCGCTCGATGCCGAACGCATGCAGCAGCAGCTGCATGCCGCCGTTCTTCCGGCCGATGACGTTCTCTTTAGGCACCTTCACGTTGTCGAAAAACACCTCGCAGAAGGCCGGGATGCCCGTCGGCTGGGCGATCTGGCGCATGGTGATGCCCGGGCTCTTGGCGTCCACGACGATGGCCGTGAGGCCCATGTGCTTGTTGGGATCGGTCCGGGTGAAGACCATCAGGTAGTTGGCGTGATGAGCGTTGCTGGTCCAGATCTTCTGGCCGTTCAGGACGTATCCGTCAGCTTCCTCCACCGCCTTGAGCTGGAGGTTGAAGGTGTCGGTGCCCGCGTTGGGCTCGCTCATGCCGGTGGCCCATTTCACCTGTCCCTTGGCTATGGGCACGACGAACCTCTTCTTCTGCTCCTCCGTGCCGAACTGCAGGATCAGCTCCGCCGAAGCGGGGGCCATGTCCATCACCGGCGCGCCGCGATAGGCCGCCTCCTGCATGAAGATGGCCTCCATCCAGACGGAGGCCCCCCGGCCGCCGTACTCCCTGGGCCAGGTGAGACCCAGGTAGTTCTGTTCGCCGGCCTTGCGCCACATGTCCAGGCCCAGCTGATAGTAATCCTGGCTTCGGGATTCTTCCTCCGGCCCCGGGTCCACGCCCATAAATCCGGGCGGCAGCTCCCGATCAAAGAACTCGATAACCTCTTTTCGGAAGGCTTCCTCTTCAGCGCTATACCGAAAGTCCATAGCTCTCCTTCTTACCTTTTCGGGCTGTGCGGACCTATATGGTCCGCCCCGTACCGAACCAGTACGGGCTGTGCGGACCTATATGGTCCGCCTACATGCCCAGTTCCTGGGCCACTATCTCGCGCTGGAAGTCGGCATCGC
>CAYRGJ010000009.1:0-87303 GCA_964423835.1 uncultured Dehalococcoidia bacterium
AACAGCGACTCTGGACTCTAAGCAGGGATGATACTAATCCTGGGGGAAGGTCAGCAAACACAAAGGGCATTTGTCCTCTTTGATGACGCCGCTCTTGAGGGCACCTATCCCCTCGGCCAGCAGTCTCTCAAGGACGAGCTTCGCGATCTTGTCAGCATCTCCCAGAATGGTTTTGAAGTGCGCGTGGTATGCCGCGTATGTCTCAGACACGAGTTTGAACTTCTTTGGAAGGCTTGAGGCGTAGTCGGCTAGCCTGACGTAGAAGGCCTGAAGCTCCACGGCTCTCGAGTCTTCAGGCTTCGTTATCTGTTTCAGGACCTCTTCAACCTCCTCCAGCCTGCTTATCGTCTTGGCAACATGAAACGTCTCGAGCAGTTTGTTTGCCAAATCGATGAACTGCTTGTCGGTAGTGACGTTTTGCCCAAAATTGCCTATGATGTGACTTTGCTTGGCGCTGATTTGGCCTTCAAAGTCCCTATTTCGATGCTCTCTCTTGAGATCATTGACTGCCTTCTTGAGAACTGCCTTCATGTCTGTCACATCGGAGTAGCCAATGATGTCTGAGAAATGCTTCAGCCTTTCGCCCTTTGTTGCAACCACGAACTGGACTAGGTCCCTGTAGCGCAGAAAGAGGTTCTCATTAGTCGAGGTGCTGAGGTACTCGAAAAACCCGGGCGACGTATTCGAGAACTCGGATTTCAGGCTGTCCCTCTGTAGGCGTATCGTCTTCTTCGAGTCTAGAGACGAATTCGTGTATTGAATTGCGACAACTCCGCCTGTCTTGTCATCAAGGAATATGTTCCTCAAGGCCTCCAACCCGTTGTGGCCAATCTCCTCGCCAGCCAAGTGTTCAACCCTGTCGCGGTAGAACCACTCCAACCCGTCAGTGATGCTGCTCTTGCCAGAACCATTGTCGCCATAGATCAGAATGGACTTGCCGCCAAGGTCCAGAGGGAGCTCTGATTTGACGCCTCGGAGTCCTACTATCTCAACCCTCTTGACCGCGACCTTACTCACCTTCGGCCTCCTCTCGCAGTTCAGCAAGCTTGCCGGAGAGGCCCCTGTTGGTCAACCTCCCTTGCTGGTATAGGTCAGCCAGCATGTCAGTCACACTCTTGTCAACGCCTGCTATGCTACCCACACTGCCGAAGAATTCATCGAGTATCTCTCTCCCCGTCTTGATCTTATCGCCCATGGGTACCTCCTTCAGCGCTCTTGCCGTGGAAATAGGCCCAGTCAATCTCGAGCGTCACATCTGGCGTTTCATCCTGCGAAATGTCAGCCCCGGTTTTGTTGTTGCAGATGGGATAGACCCCGTAGTGCCTCACGAAATCCACGATGAAGTGACTCTCGAGGTCTTCGACTCTGTGCTTCCACACTTTTCGCAACATCTCGAAGTTGACGTAAGTGAAAAGCAGTGGTTCGAGCTTCATGTAGTTTGAAATGCCCTGGTTGCCAGATTGACCAAGATAGTGCCCGGCGAGTCTGTTTCCAATGCTGTTGGTCTTCTTCTCGCTCATCCCGATGTAAATCAGCCGTGACCGGCAGAACGGATATTGGATCTCTACACTGCTGAGAAAGATGAAGTAGAGCCCCCTTACTCCCATAAGTGACTTGATCAGGTGTAGATCGAAGGGGCTGGGCTCGTCAAGAAAGATCTTGATGCTTGACATGAACTAGGCCCATGGCCAACGTGGACGCCACTGCACCTACTCAACTACCCATCAGCAACCCCAGTTCCAGTTGAACCGGGCTGTGACGCACAGCGTAGTCGTTTTCGCTGATCGTGTCAAGGTATATCGCAGTCTGCTTTAGGCTATGGCGACCTAATCTGCCTTCCCAACGTGTGCTGATCTTCTGTCAGCCCCCTGATGAGACGGGTGTCTCTCCCGGGAATCCCTGGAAATGATGCGACACTGTGCCATCCGACCTCAGCGCGAATGCCATGTCGCAAAACGCGGGGACTGTGCTCATACGACCCATCGGGTATTGGGCTCGCTGGAGCAGAAGCCCCTGCCAATGTCCCTGATGGAGTGTCCCAGGTTCTCTACCATTGTTGAAATCTGGACCGCGCCATACTGGCCTGCCCGAAGGCCGTCGGCTATGATGTCAGGTACTGGCGTGAGCGCCAGAATGAGCCGTCGGGTATAAGGCCCGAAGGCTCAAACTATCTTCGACCCATGTGCACCATCATCGATTGTGTCAAATGCGGGTAGGTGATAGAGTAGCCTGGTTAGAGGACATGCTTAGAACGATGGTTGACTGTTGCAGACGCGATTATGGAAGACAGCTCTGACCAGCCAAACTTCAGGATCAAACAGCACGTAATGGAGCTGGACGCCTTCTTCAGAATGCTCACTGGGGAGGAATCGCCCCTGGGCGATAGCCTGCTTCTATCAGAGAAGCTGGAACAGGCATCAGCAAGAATGCTGCTCCTATCCAAGAAGTGGGATGGTCTCAAGTCGGCACAGTCAGCGGGGATGACCTGTACAATTCGTCAAGACCTGAACCTCTTAATGCGTGGGCTGAAGCCCGAGATACCCAGTGACGCTGACGCGATCAAATGGGAGATCGAGAGCACCCGGTCCTTTATCGACTGTCTTCCGTCCAGTCTTCCATATCTCAGCCAAACCGGCTTTGCAGAGAACGTCCGGGAACTCAGCGCCATGGTCGACGATATTTGCGATGGGGGACTGGCCAAGTACCGAGATGTCCTTAGGCTCCTCGGAGAGCTGAGAGCTCACAGCGACATGCTGGTAATTGGGCAATTCGGCAGCGTAGCAGTGGTTGACCAGTACAGGCGATTCTCCGAAGATTGCCCGCGCCCTGACGAGGTGGCAATCAGGGAATTCCTCAGCATCTACGGCAGCTTGTGCGGCATCTATGAGATAGACGTGGGCGTACTCTTCTGCCTGATCAAGATCAGAAATGGCGAGAGGAGACTCGCCTATTCGCGGGTACGAGCATGCGAATTCAAGGGCAACCTGGATTACGTTCGCAGGTGGGGGCCAAGAGAATTGAGCATGCCCTACGACGCAGTGATCAGGAATGCAGTTGCCCATAGTCGTTTCGTTCTTGACGTGCCGAAGGAGATTGTAAGATTCTATAAGTCAGACGGTGAACAGTATGTTGAACGCTCCTATCGGGCCGTGGTTGACATCGCGCGGGAGATGAGTGCCCTTGTCCTGGCATGCCGCACACTGATTCTGATATTGGTCAACGGCAATTGGAGGCGTATCGACAGGCTCCTTGTCTAACAGACCGCCACCGATAACGGCGGGATCTCCCAACTCAGCATCCACATGCAGCTGCAGAAATGGAATGACCTGCAACCGCTGTTCTCCGAGGGACTGCTCCTTGGAAACGGCAGCAGCATTGCTGTCGATCGACGTTTCTCCTATCGCTCGCTGTATCAATCGGCCTGCGGCACTGGAGCTCTACAGGGCCGCGTCAAACAGCTTTTCGACCGCTTCACTACCACTGACTTCGAACTAGTGCTGAGACAGCTCTCCGATGCAAACCGCGTGAATCAGACCCTGGGGATAGCTGAGCAGAACACCGAAAAGGCTTACCAGGACATAAGGTCCGCGCTGGTGACGACCGTGAGAGGCGTACACCCCCAATACTCGGAGGTGGAGGGATTGCTCAGTCCGATGGCCGAATTCATGAAACGATTCAGGACCGTGCTGAGCCTCAACTATGATCTGCTGGTGTATTGGGCGATGCTGGTCGGGAATGCACAGGCTGGCGGACCCTGGTTCAAGGATTGCTTTCTTGATGAAGGCGAGTTCCGCCATGACTACCAACCCCTCAGAGCACCCTATGGCGTGAAGGGCGCAACCCTGGTTTTCTACCCTCACGGCAACCTGGTCCTTGCCAGAGAATCATGGGGACGAGAGTTGAAGGTGAGCGTCACCGGAAGTGACTACCTCCTCGATACCGTGCTGGCAAGGTGGCAAACCGGGAACATGACGCCCCTGTTCGTCAGCGAGGGTGACACGAGACAGAAGCTGGCCGCAATCAGGCGGAGCAGCTACCTCAACAGCGTGTACGACGGGGTCCTTTCGAACCTCGGTCAGTCACTGGTTATCTACGGATGGTCGGCTAGTCAACAGGACGACCACATATTCCGTCAGCTTGCCAGGGCCAACCCGAAGAGAGTAGCCGTGTCGGTCTACACGGGAGATGATGAGTGGGAGCTCTACTGCAGCACCATCAGGGCGCAGATGCATGGCTACCATCTGCACAACTGCGAGCTCTACTTCTTCGATGCCGAAAGCCCAGGATGCTGGATTCATCAGCCCCTATAGAGCCGCTGGGCAGTGGGCCTGCCCAGCGGCTCTGATTAGTGTCCTCTACTAGGAAGCTGGCGGAGGCTCTTCGCTCGGGAAACGGAGGAAACGGTCGAATCGTTCCCAAGGAGAGAGCCGGGCTCTAGCTCGCCTCTTCACCTCACTCCTCCATGCTGTCAGACGGGTCCGGCGAGTCAGGTTCCTCGAACCCCTCCCAAGGGTCGTTGCCACCGAAACCACCGAAACCACCGATACCCTTCTCGCCTCCCTGGTCAGGTTCTGCGGCCGCAGGGACGTACTTCCTCTTCAGCTTCTTCAATACGTTGGCGTTTTCCTGCACCGGAACCACCCGCCTGGTCTCCTTACCCATCTTCCGCAGCCGGGTCCTCATCTTCAAGGTCGCCAGTATTCTACCCACCGCAGGAGCGGACATATGATCCTGCTTGCCCGCGATCCTACCTATCCTCTCAGCTATGGCCGACGGCGTGATGAGGTCTTTGTCCTCCTCAATCAGCTGGCACAGGGCGTTGACCACCAGCCCTTCGCTGGAGTTCGCCTTGTCCTCAACCAGCTCACGCTCGTACTGTGCAAGAAACGACTTGAAGCGCTCTAAGGCAGCGGGGCTCACCTTGGCCATTATCTGCGCCATCGGCTGGAAGCCTTGGAGAAGCCTGCGGCTAGTCACCGGGAGGCTAATCTGTTCGACCTTGATCTTTTCCAAGTTCCTGAAGCGGAACATGAGCAGCTTGTTCCTGATCGCCCTCTGCTCGGCTTCTATCTCAGCGGGAAGATTGGCCGGGAGATCGTCTCTCTCCGTCTCCTCCATGACGATTCTCAGGCACCGGGACTCGAGTGCTTGGTCCCAAAAGGATCTGCGGCTGGCTATGATCTTTGGGCCGAACGTGTCAAAGGTCAGTAGACGGTCGGGGTTGTTCGCATCGCAGCGCATCACCGGGGTCCCCGCCTCAAAGCCGCTGTTCAGTATCTTCACTATGTCCGCCTGCTCACCGCTGTCTTTCCAGTCAGCCTCGTCGATAATCAGCGTGCCCCGGTACCGGTCTATCAACCGGAATATCGGCGCAGTCGTTGTCGCCCCCGAAACGAACATGGCCTTGTAGCATATCCTGCCGGCCGTCGTCTCGACCCTGCTCTTGCCGGACCCGTAGTCCCCCAGAAATCGGAGATAGCAGACGGTGGAAAGCTTATCATAGACCCAGGTCATGAGCACGTACCCCGTTGCCACCTCCTCCATGAGCGGCGGGATATCCACGTACTTGTGTATGTACTCCCTAATCTCCGTGGCGAGTGTGAGCTCATCCCCGTATTCGCACGCCTGTTCAGGAAGGGAGATCAGGTGTCGCCTGATCTCCTCCCCGTAGAACGGAATCACCACCTCATGCCCGGTATCGACACTGTCGACATAGGTCAGCTCCTTCCCGTCCCAGCAAGCGAAGAGGCACTCGCCCCCTTGGTAGACTTCTTCATACAACTTGCCCTCATGCTGGAAGAATGAGGCCATCCGGGTGAGCTTCTCCTGTTTGTCCTTGCCTTGCGGCTTGTCTGTTGGTGACAAAACTCCTCCTTCAGCTCCGCTCTTTGAGCGGGCCGTTCTTCACACCGTATTTTGGGTGCGGTATTCCCTAGTCCAGTGAGGTTTGTTGCTTGCCGGCCAGCAACTGGGTTTGTTTTTCCCTCTCCGGTCTAGTAGTATTATCCCCGCGACTGGCCCGTAACATTTATGGTAACAGCAATCGAGAGTTGAACGGAGGATGAGTGGCAAGCGGAGACTTATTTGTACTCACTTTGAGGCGGCCGGTGGACCCCATCACAGTCGTGAGGCCGCTGAAACCTGGAGAGGATAACACGGACAGCGAGGCCAGTCACCGGCAAACCTGGATGCTGGAGGGTTCCGGAAGCCAGGACTACTCGCCGTTCGAGGTCGCCGGGCTTCACCGCAGGTTCACCTCCTTGACAGATCAGCAGATCCCCGAGTTCGCCAGCCAGTTTGGCCTTCTTGGGCTGGGTTCCCTGGTCAATACGGAGGAGTTCGGAACGATCAAGGCCGAGTCCCTGTCCATCTGGAGAAAGAAGATCCGAGAGCTGGCCGTGGCCCTGGAACTATGGGATATGGCCCGAGAGCGGCGTGAGGGACTCGCCGGCATAGTGGTATGGTCCAGTCCGTATTCTGTGGAACTGAAGATGAAATGGATATATGACCATGCTGGTGGTAAATGCCGAGTCTTTCCACACGGTGAAAAGCCATCCGGCAGGCGAAAGAAGGGTGCCTTCTATGGAAGCACGGTGCGGACGATAGCCAGGAGTGAGACTGATGCGGCGCTGATCGCTCAATGGCGAAAGGAGAAGAATGTCGTTGACCCAGCCATCCATTATGTCTACGGCCAGATCAATCGGCACATTGCCGAGGACGTATATCCGCAGTTCGTGGCGAACAGGCGAGGGAAGACTTACGACATCCTTCTACTCCCCCGCAATCTGCTCACTGCCATGTGGCTGATGTTCTCCCTGGAGATCTCCGGCAGAAGCAGGCCAGCGGTCTGTTGCCGTTGTGGGAGGTGGTTTGAGCAGACCTACCGCCGCCGGAGTTACTGTTCGAATGCATGCAAGCAGAGCAGCTATCGGGAACGCTTAGGCAACCGGAAGTAACACCGGTATCGGTGGAATATCCACTCTCCCATTCTCGCCGGAGTTCCATCCACCCGTGACTGCAACTTCTGCCGTGTCTGCTCCATTTCAGTCCGGATGGGCATGTGGCGCGGGAGGGTGAGACCTGAGCCCACCGCATCAGGGAAGAAACATCATGATTGCACCTACCCCAGGGCCAGAGTCATGACCTGGAACCATTGACTCCAGCGGCCTTCACATTCCCCCTGCACCCGGAGCTATCAGGACACCACCCAGGCTGCTGACCCAGGCAGATCACGGAGCCACGCCGCAAAATCGATTCTGCCCTGGCAGTCCTCCCTTGGGGGTAGCAGCCTGACTCCGGGGAGGTCAACCAGTCCCAGCTGACCCCACATAATAGGCCACCAGCCCACACCAGGACACACAGGACGTCCGCTTGAGCCCTTGGCTGGGGGATAGGTTAGGCAGACCCAAAACAGGACGCTTTGTTGCCTACCTCACACACCAGGCTGCTTGACAAGTCAGACAAGCCAGACTAACCTAGCCTATGCCAAGGAGGTTAGGCTATGAAGAGGGGTTTCATGGATTTCGCGGCAACCCGACTGATTCCCCAGCATCCCGGTGAGACAGCAGAATACTACGCACAAGAATACGTAGAAGTGGCCGGAGAAGAAGCCAGCGATGCACAGAACCCGGTGATGTCTCTGGCCAATACTCTGCGAAAGCGCGTCGGCACCGGCGGAGAAAAGCGCATAAGACGGGAGAAGACAAGCGGTGTCTACCGCTATTATCCTGCCAACGCGGAGGCTGGAAACACAAGTGCAGAGCAGAAGAGCGTTGCAGTCCAAGCCTTCCTGTTGCCAGACGAGCTCAAGATACTTGATGACTTTGTCGTCCTCGGCAAGTTCAGCAGTCGGGGGCAGGTTCTCGCCTGGCTAGCAAGAGAAGGAATCAAGTCACGGCATGCTGACGTGGAAAAGGTGGCGGAGATAGCAAGGGAGATAGACTCGCTCAAAGGGTCGGCACCGCCACTGTAGCCCTATGCTCCCAGACTTCCAGCCGGAAGCGAAAAGACAAGATGGCGTGGCAAGAAGGTGATATGGCACGGTTCGAGGACATACACTCCATGCTGGCCAAATGGCCTGAAGACAGAGTGAAGACCGTTCTGGGAGATAGGCTGCGTGCCGAGGGCTGGACAGTAGAGGAGGTCCATTTCGGCACGGAGCGCGGAAAGGACCTGGCAGGGTCCAGGGGCGACCGCAAAGTGGGTCTGCCTCAAGCGGGGTCAGACCTGTTCATCTCCTTGCAGCTGGCTGCCAAATCGCGCGCCTCCTGATCCTAGGATTTGCTTTTTGCGTTCCGAGGTCATACGGTGGGACCTCACCTGCTGTTCCAAGCTTATATTTCTCTCAGCTGCCATAGACGGCGAACAATGGACTCTTCACAGCGTATGCCAAGTATTTCGCATCGTATTTTCCTGGCCCGTAAAATGATGTTCTCTTCTATTCCTTGCTGATGCGTATCTCGGTGCTCGTAGTAGTTCCTCACTTCCACGAGTTGCCGGAGGCACTTTGGGAGCGTTCGACGAAAGAAATTCCTGTTTTCGTCCCCGTTTAGGGACCGCTTTACCCAACTAATGACCGACGGGTCGTACTCCAATGAGATGCTCATCTTGCTGAGGAAGTTCTTCGGGATTCTATCTGCGGGAAGCTGTGGAAGCCATGGCATCATTGTGGGGTCCAATTTTCGTCGGGCCTTCTTGGCAAGAAAGGGGAAATGAGTTTTGAATATTTCTTCAAAAGCTTCACGATAAGCACTGGTCATGTGATCGTACTGCGGCCTGAGTCTGCTGCCCCAATGACGCTCCGCATCGATCAATGCTTCCCTCATACTCGGCGATAAGTCCGACCATAAATCATAGAAGAAATCGCGACAGATCCGCTGCTCGGCACCCTCTCGTTCATCCTCATCCCGCAATGTGCGCAATTGGTCAGGCGAGAGCCGACTGGCAGCAAATGTTTCGGCCTTCTCCCAATACACCATTTCTTCTAGAGTCCCACCTTGGTTGTTTGCTAGACCCCAATCGCAGCGATCCACTAAGCATCGGCAAGTCCGCCTCACCTTCGACCAGTCCCTCACCCGGTCAGGATGAGCACGTAGTTTTTTAAAGATGTCAATTACGTCTTGAGGTTCAAGCATTCCCCGTGAGTGCGGCAAATACTCGATCTGTCTTCGCCCAACGTTATAGAGCAACCGCCAACCACGCCTCTTCTCTCTCTTAGCTCGTTCTCGACCAGGATGAGGATCGAAGCTCCAAAATGTGGTCATGCTCAATTCGCAAATAGCATCAAAAATCAAATAGAAAGCCTCTTCGTACTTCCCCTCCTCCTGTCTATACAAGGCGAGCTCGAAATTGGTTATCCCGTCAACCAGCACTAGCGACAGTAAGAATACATCGCCATCTAATTGCTTACGTCCCCACTCCCTATCGTAATTCCCTTCTATACTTTCGAGTCTATCCCCCACGATCGATGCCGTTTCGAGAGCTTTCACGATAGTCGGGTCTTCTGCTAAATTATCGCCAGGAATGATTAGCGAAACCGCCAAAGTTCCCGCCAGAAGGAACTTCACGAAAGCCATGTGGCGCTCTTCCTCCTTATCCGGACAGCCCAATTCCCGGCTAAGGAGGGCCTGAATGTTTCGGATTCGTGTCTCATCTGGACGTGGATCCTTTTCACCCAAATAGACATCCCAGAAAAGCGCAACGGCCGCCTCACGGAAACCTGGGTTCTGTCTTATTTGTTGGAGAGATTTCTCTATTCCCTCGTACTGGTAATCCTTATGAACCATGAGCCAGTCCAGTACTCTAAGTCGGTACCAGGACTTCCACTCAGAGTACTTCGGCAGATCAGGATCCTTCTCTTCAGCTATTTCAAAGCTCTCACTCATATCACGACTCCTGTCCAGCGCGACTAGTCATCGGTGACATTATAGTTGGGGCAAGAAGAAAAAGACTAGCTCCCGGTCTTTCGTAAATTAGTCTGTCTTCACCCACTTAACCACACCAAACCACACAGGATATGGGTTTGGCCCCCAGGGGTAAGGGATCGGCTAGCCCAACCCAAAACAGGAAAATCCCTGTATCTAATGATTTCATTTCACTCAGGGGCATGGGGCTTCGGGTTTCGAAATCCAGGGGCCTCACCTAAACTTTCTCCCAGTCAAGTCAAGTCTTATACGAGTAAAGGAGAGTGAAGTGAACGTGATTGCTCAGCTTAGGCCCCATAACCCGAAGGTCGTTGGTTCAAATCCAACCCCCGCTACCAAGAATTCACACGTAAGAACCCCTGGAAACCAACTTGAGGAATCCAGGGGTTTTTCGTTTTCGCCGACGGATCGCCAACCTACCTCGCTAACCTACCCCTGACGGTCCGCCTCAACCAGGGCGTCAAAGGCCAGGGCAGCCTTCGCCTGGAGGCCGGGGGCGACGTGGCCGCAGGTGTCCGGCGTAACACCAACAGCAGCCAACCTGAGGTCCCGGACAACAAAGAGACACCGCCGGGCCGACGGCCCGGCGGTGTCAAACCAGGATTGCCAGAGGCTACGGGGCCGGCCGGAAGGTAGTGTAGATCGGATCTCCATACACGTTGGAGGTCACGTACTGGTCCGCCCCGCCATCCGCCACATCGACTCCCAAGTTGTATTCTCCAGGCGTCATAGAGCCTACATAAGTGAAAGTGCCATTACCGGCCTTGTTGGTAGTGAGCTCGCCAACTATCCCAATCGGTGAGCTACCATTCTCCAGCCAGACATTGTAGGTGAAGTCAGGCGTCGCACCTTTGATACTGACAACCAACTCCAGATTGTGGCACTGCCCTGCTCCGTTGTTGATTATGGCGAAACCGCCACCGGAGGTGACGCCGTTCCAAGTTGCCGGTGCCAGGGGCAGCTTAAGCGAGCCGCCATTTGGAACGCCGCCAGCGTCCGCAAACACAGGCACAGCCGACAGAGCTACCAGCACCAGGCACAAAGCCACAGCAAAAACCAGCCTCTTCATTTCCCAAACCTCCTCTTTTCGTTGGACTCCGGCATGCTCAGGAGTCGTGCTAGTGGATTGACTCGTCCGAATGCTCTGTTGAACCCCTCTTCAGCTTCCCACCTCCCATTGATCGGCATTGGTCGAGGCATAAGCACAAAACCGACCTTCTTCAGGTCGGTTCGACTATCGACTGGCAACGGACAGTGAGAGCAGGCGCCGGTGGTCATTGAATCCCCTGCCTAGAGGTCAGGCTAACATGGGCTGCCAGCACGGGTCAATGGCCTTTTGGAGGATGTAATCAAAATGCAACTCTGTGCTCTCAGCGAGCATCATGCCCGCGTCCGCCTCTGCTCGCATCTTGTCGAGTAGGCCCGTTTTGAATGCGGAAGGGCACTCTGTGACCGCTTGGGTCAGAGCTGAAGCAAGTACAAGGGGCAGGAGGCGGACCCTAGCGGCACTCCGGCCCTTTCATCTGTAATCCAACTGAACCCGGCCTCCCATGCGCTCCGTCACCTCTTCAGTCCCGTGGCAGCGCCAATTGCCGCGCCCACCGCTGCGCCCAGCAGACATCCCAGCGGCAGGAGCACAATCGACCCCAGGGCGAGTATGACGAATTCAACGTCGGAATACGTGGCGTAGGAGCAGGCTATGCTGGTGACCAGGAATGCCAGTGCCGCACCAGCCAATGCGCCGATACCGCTGCCCCTTAAAGGTGCCGGCCATGAGGGAGGTGGACCTGTTGGGCGGCAGGCCTGGCCTCAGAAGCTGCTGACCGGCCCGTCTACAGCCGGCTGACGGCCGTCCGGGACATCTGCCGGTACCTGGCCACCGCATGGTAAGTGCCGTAGTCGAAGAGCAGCGTCACCCGGTTGATGCTGATGACCACCTCATTCATGTCCTCGGGGGTCACATACAGCGCCTCGCGCTCGGAGTGAAGCCATATCTGCCTCCTCATGAGGACCAGGGCGTATACCGCCTCTTCGACCGGCACGCCCCGGCCGTGGAGGTCCTCGGCGAACCCGGTCACATCCATGTGGTGGACTACGGCCTGGTAGGAGTCTTCCGCCAGGTACATCCGGCCCAGGTTCTTGTAGATGTAGACCGCATGCCGCTGGCAGGCCTCGCCGGTCATCGCGACAAAGGACCTGGTCCTGGGATTGGAGATGAGCGCCCGATACCATTGCTCCGCCATCTGCTCGGCATGGCGGGCGCACAGGTCGATGAGTCTGTCGGCCAACACCCTGCGCATTGCCCCTCCTTGGGCCGGCAATGCAGGCGGGCGGCGCCACGGGACGCTGGGCACGCGAGAGGCAAGGCGTACAGGCGCCGCGTGCCGGGACCGATGGGGGCGGGACCCAATTTGATGATAGCACCGCCGTCAACGAAGGCCAACGGGCTGGCGCGGGCCAGGCCAGACTGGCGCCCGGGATCAGAGGGCGGCGATAACCTCTTTGACCGAGGGCTGGACCACCCGCAGCAGGCCCATGACCTTCAGGCCGGCGTCGTGCCCCTCGGGCACCGGCGAGGCGCAGCAGTCGGCCGGGACCATCACCTGGTAGCCCATCTCGCACGCGTCCATTACAGTCTTCAGCACGCAGGCCCAGGTGGCCACTCCGGCCACGATGAGCGAAGTGATCCCCTTCTGCCTCAAGGTGAAGTCCAGATCAGTGCCGAAGAAGGCGCTCAGCATCCGCTTCTCCACGAAGATGTCCCCCGGGCCCGGCTCCAGCTCGTCAATGACCTTCACCCCCTCGGTCCCCCTGATGGTGCTGAGCGGGTGCCCGCTCTTGAATATGAAATCGTCCGGGTACCGGCTGTCCATGGCAAAGATGACCGGGATTCCCCTGGCCCTGGCCTCCTGGAGCAGCCACCTGACGTTGGGGATGATATCGCGGCTGTATCTGCCGGTGTTGTCCTTCTGCAGGTCCACTACTATGATGGCCTTCCCGGAAGAAGCTGGCTGGTCCACTCTGGTCTCCTTTCAGCCGTCAGCTGACCGTCCCCCGCCCGGCCATAGCCGGCGGGGACAATACCACTCACTGGCGCCGCCCGCTGCCCCTATTGAGTACCCCATTGGCCGGCCTCTGTCAAACTCGGCCGCTATTCACGTTGGCGGAGCATCATCCCCGAAAAGTATACTGGATAGTATTGGCCGGCGGCCCGGCGCGGCCGGCATAGAGAAAGGAGCCCTGCCCCATGAACGCGGAAGCAGACAGGTGGTACCGGCGCAGGTGGCTGGCCCTGATCTTCCTGGGGATCTCCCTGCTGGTTATCTCCCTGGACACCACGGTGATGAACCTGGCGCTGCCCTCCATCTCCAGGGACCTGGGCGCATCCTCCAGCCAGCTGCAATGGGTGGTAGACGCCTACATCCTGGTCTTCGCATCGACGCTGCTCACCCTGGGGGCCATCGGCGACCGGATCGGCCGCAAGAAGACCCTCCAGATAGGCCTGGCGGGTTTCTTCCTCTTCTCGCTGGGGGGCGCCCTTTCCAACTCCTCGGGCATGCTCATTGGCATGAGGGCCGCGATGGGGCTGGCCGGCTCGGCCATGATGCCTGCCACCCTGTCTATCATCACTGCCACTTTCCGCGAGCCCCGCGAGCGGGCCCAGGCCATAGCCCTCTGGGCAGCCGTGTTCGCCCTGGGCTCAGGCATCGGGCCCCTGGTGGGCGGCTACCTCCTGGAGCATTTCGAGTGGCAATCGGTCTTCCTGATCAACCTGCCGGTGCTGGCGGTAGGGCTGGCGGGCGGGTACTTCTTCATCCAGGAGTCCCGGGATGAGCATCCCCGGCGGGTGGACGTGGTAGGGTCCGGCCTCTCCATGGCCGGGCTTTTCGCCCTGGTATACGGCATCATCGAAGCCGGCCAGAGCAGCTGGACGGAGCCCGGCGTGCTATACTCCTTCGCCGCCGCGGCGGTTCTGCTGGGGGCCTTCGCCCTGTCCCAGTGGCGCTCATCCCATCCCATGCTGCCGCTGGCCTTCTTCAAGAACATGTCCTTCACTGGAGCCAACCTGGCCCTGACCCTGGTGTCCTTCGCCATGTTCGGCATCATGTTCTTCATCAGCCAGTACTTCCAGTCGGTGCAGGGGTACACACCCCTTCAGGCCGGGGTGCGCCTGCTGCCCATGGCCGGGATGTCCTTCATCGCCGCGGTGGTTTCGGCCCGGATGGCCCTGCGCATCGGCACCAAGGCCACCATTGCCCTGGGCATTCTCATCGCTGCCGCCGGCCTGTTCTATCTGTTTGGGGTGGCCAAGGTCGACACCGCCTACGGCCTGATCGTCATCGGCATGTGCGGCACCTCGCTGGGCATGGGCCTCACGATGAGCCCGGCCACCAACTCCGTCATGGGCTCGCTGCCAGTGGACAAGGCCGGCATCGGGTCCGCCATGAATGACACCACCCGCATGCTGGGGGGCGCCCTGGGGATCGCGGTCCTGGGCACGATCATGAACGGGATCTACATCGACCAGATCGACAGCGCCCTGGCCGGCCTCCCACAGCCCATCCTGGAAGCGGCCCGCAGCAGCATACAGGGGGCCCACATCATCGCCGGCAGGGTGGCGGCCGGGCAGATACAGGGGATGGACCCGTCACTGGCCGGGACCATAGTGGCCGTCTCCAACCAGGCGTTCGTGTCCGGCATGATCCGGGCCCTGATGGTGGGCGGCATCATCATGGCGGTGAACTCGGTGCTCGCCTTCCTGATAGTGCCCACCTGGGTGCAGGCGGCGCGGGAAGAGGCTCCTTCCGCTCCGGCAGGCCGGCCTTTGCCCCCGGCGGCGCCGGGCTATGGCGGCGGTTGATCCGCGGCCCGCGGCCGGGCCGCTCTAGACGATGGACTCCCCCAGGTAGACCACCTGGTCCTTGTTCACCGCCACGAAGTCGAAGTGCGCATCGCCGTTGGCCAGCTCCGGCCACAGCGAGACCCGGGTCAATGGCAGGAACCTCTCCCCGCTGTCCAGGGCCTGAATGAGCTCCTGCCATACCTCGGCGTAGATCTGGCCCTTGAGTTTGTACGGCGGCATGTGGATCTCCGCGGCAATGGTCTTCTTGGTCCGGGTGCGGCGAGCCCTGGGCCGCTCGCCTGGCCGGGCTGGCTCATCCTGCCGCGGGCTGCGCTCTCCCACGAAGAATACGTTGGCCTTCCTGACGTAGGTGGAGGCGTACCGGGACGCCAGGTGCACCTTCGTGCCGGTGGGGAAGTAGGCCTGCACATCGGTCAGGGGCAGGAAGTCCTTCCCCATCCGCAGCGCCTTCGAGGTGAAGCCCTCGTTCAGCGCGTCGAGCAGGCGCTGGTCGTAGAGGCGATAGGTTATGCCGGAGTACGTGCCGGAGACGGTGCAGACGACCACCGGCACCCGGGTCAAACGGGGGTCATCCTGCCATCCGCCGGCCGTCTTGCCGATTGAGCTGTCAGCCACCGCGGACCTCCTTCCCAGGCTGGAGCCGGCCCGCCGGGCGGCGCTCCGGTCCCGACAGGGATTGTATCACGTTGTGCAACCCGCGGCCCTTCCCCCTATAATAGCTGGAGCGCTCGGGGCCGGCGGGACGGGCCCGCCAGGCCACCCATTAACCGGCGAAAGGAGAACTGCTGATCATGGGCAAGCTGGATGGAAAAGTGGCTTTGATTACAGGGGCCGGCTCCGGAATCGGGCGGGCTTCGGCGCTCCTCTTTGCCAGAGAAGGGGCGAAAATCGTCGTGGCCGATTTCGTGCCCGAAGGCGGCCACGAGACGGTGAAGATGATCAAGGAGGCCGGGGGGGAGGCCTCGTTTGTGGAAGTCAACGTGTCCAAATCGCCCGACGTCCAGAGGATGATCCAGTCGGCGCTGGACACCTATGGCCGCCTGGATATAGTCTTCAACAACGCCGGCATACAGGGCAAGTTCCTCATGACTGCCGATCTGGCAGACGATGTCTGGAGCAGCATCATCGCCACCAATCTCACGGGGGCCTTCCTGGGCTGCAAATACGCCATCCAGGCCATGCTCAAGCAGGGCGGCGGCGTCATCATCAACACCGCCTCGACGGCCGGACTCATCGGGCTGCCCGGCATGCCGGCCTACAGCGCCTCCAAGGCCGGGGTCATCCAGCTGACAAAGGTGCTGGCCCTCGAGTATGCGGACAAGAACATCAGGGTCAACTGCATCTGCCCCGGCGGCATCGTCACGCCGCTCTCCAGGATAGCGGCGGACCCGGCCACCCTGAAGCCGGAGGATTTTCCGCCCTACAGGCACGTGAAGGCCATGCCCAGGTTTGGCCAGCCGGAGGAAGTAGCCCGGACGGCCCTGTACCTGGCCTCGGACGACTCTTCCTTCGTTACCGGGTCCGTGAGCGTGGTTGACGGCGGCATGTCGGTGGGGATCGCCAAGTCTCCGCCGCCCAAGAAGCACTAGATCCCTCCAGCCTCGGCGGAGGCGGCGTTTGGGAAGCAAGCGACTCCGATGGTGGCGACTCCGCGGACATGAGGGCCAGGCCAGCGCGAGAGGGAAGCCCTAGCCCTGGGAGGAGAACAGTCGTGCGCCGCCAAAGCGTATCTCGCTGCGGTGCCCCTGAAGGTAGTTGGCCACCTGACCGGGGTCCAGCCCGAGCACGGCGGCTACTGCGCCGGCCAGGTTTCCGAGGGCATCCGGCTGCGGCTCGCCGGGCTCGTGCCCGTAGCCCGCGCTGGTCAGGCCAACCGTCACGGAAAGCGCCGCCACCAGTGACAATGCCAGGAAGTCCATAGGCTGGTCCATGATATCCCCTCATTTGTTATGACGAAGCCCGCCGGGCCAAAGTTCCGGCGGGGCGCCGGGGCAGACTTCCATGGGGCGCCGGGGCAGACTTCCATGGGGCGCCGGGGCCCAACTGGCGCCCGGCTATTGCAAATCGCCGGGCAATATGTATACGATACTGCCAGCAATGACAGGGAGTGGAGAGAGTCGCTAATGCCCAGGTTCTCCGATAAGATGGGCGAACTGCGCAGTCACCTCACCAAGCTGGAGTCAGCTGCCGGAGGCCCCAGCCGCGCATTCACCGGCGGAGAAAGCGAGAAGGCCATGATGCAGGCCATGCCCGACCCGGTATTCCACATCAGCCGCACGGGAAATGTCTACCTCCTGGGGCGTCCCGGCGCCCCGCCCCCGCGCCGCCGCACCGCCGGGAACCCCGCCAGGCAGCCCGGCCAGCCGGTCCGCAAGGATGGGTCCTGGGACCCCATAGAAGACCTCACCGCGGAGCTGTGGCGGCAGGGCCGGGACCTGGTGGCCAGGGTGGTGGAGACCGGCCAGGTGCAGACCGTGGAGATCGAGCTGGCCCATGAGGGCCGGAGCGTATGCTTCGAGGTCCGGGCCGGAGTCTGCAATCGGAACGAGGTCCTGGCCGTGGCCCGCGACGTCACCGCGCGCCGCGACAAGGAGAGGTCGCTGACCACGTTCAAGAAGGACCTCGAGGCCGTCATCCGCGACCAGTCGGCCGAGCTGAACCGGCTTCAGGACGCGTTCCAGAAGCAGGTGGCCCTGCTGCAGGAAGAAGAGGAGATCCTCAAGAAGAGCTTCAGCAAGGCGGAGAGGCTGCTCGAGGACACCATCGGCGCCATAACCATCATCGCCCAGAAGAAGGACCCCTACACCGCGGGCCACCAGCAGAAGGTCAGCCAGCTGGCCTGCGCCATCGCCCGCGAGATGGGCCTCTCCAGCGAGCAGGTGCGCGTGATCCGCATCGCTTCGCTTCTTCACGACGTGGGCATGCTCTTCGTGCCGGCCGAGTACCTGGCCAAGCCCGGCAAGCTCAGCGACGCGGAGTTCTCCATGATCAAGGCCCACCCGGACACGGACTACCAGATCTTGAAGACCATCGATTTCTCCTTCGACATCGCCAACATCGTGCACCAGCACCACGAGCGGCTCGACGGCTCCGGCTATCCCAGGGGGCTAAAGGGCGATGCCATATGCCCGGAGTCCCGGATCATCGCGGTGGCCGACGTGGTGGAGGCGATGGTGTCCAGGCGGCCGCACCGGCCGGCGCCGGGCGTAGGCGCCGCCATCAAGGAGATAGAGCAGGGCTGCGGCACGCTCTACGACCCCGACGTCGTCGCCGCCTGCGTCAAGGTCTTCCGGGAGCAGGATTTCAGTTTCAAGGCAGGGTGACGATGGAGCAGCCAGCCGGACGAAGGTCGGGTAAGAGATGGTACGACGACACCAGCCTGATGAAGGTGCCGGTGATAGTCTGCGCCGCCTCCGGCACATTCGCCGGAAACACCTACCACATCGGTGACCAGCGCCTGCTGGATGCCCTGAACGCCGGTTTCGTGGCCAAGGCCCTCCGCATGGGCAAGGACTTCATGCCCCTGACCGAGGTTGAGGCCTATCTGCCCGCCGGCAGGAGAAGCTCCATGCCCTGCATCTACCTGCGGAAGTCCAACATCTTCTTCGTGGGCGAGAAGAAGAGCGAGGGGACGGTAGCGCCCCCTGAAGCGCGGCGGGGGGCCCACTTGGTCCGGAAGAAGACCCGGGCCGGCAGCGAGGTGCACATGCCGCCGTACCTGCTTCAGGGGAACGTGCACATCGACATTTGGGAGGAGTTCCTGGACACCATTGACCGCGACCTCAGGTTCATGCCGCTGACGGATGTCAGGGTCCGCCCGGCCCTGCCGGGGGGAGCGACCGCCTTCGATTTCGTCGCCATCAACAAGGACCTCATCGCCTACATTGCCGAGTCCGCCGGGGGGGTGACATGACCGAGAGACCCATCGAGCTGAGGCCTGTCGGGGTGGTGAAGACCATCCTCAGCGACGATGAAGTCAGGGAGAGCTGGCACGAGGGCATCGACGCCGAGCTCGAGATCTTCCCCGAGTATGCTCCTGCGCTGGACCGCATAGAGGGCTTCTCCCACCTCATGGTCATCTTCTACCTGCACCAGACCACCGTCGAGCAGCGCCAGACACTGCAGGCCCGGCCCAAGCGGTACCTCCGGTACGGGCTGAAGCTGGAGGACCTCCCCCTGGTGGGCGTGTTCTCCCTGGACGCGCCCCACCGGCCGAACCCGCTGGGGCTGACCATCGTCAGGCTGCTGTCCAGGCGGGGGAACACCCTCACCGTAGGCGGCCTGGATGCTTTCAACGGCACGCCAGTGCTGGACATAAAGCCCTACACGCCGGAGAGGTGCATCGGCAATTTCCATCTGCCGGATTGGTTCAGGCTGCTGCAGCGGCACGTCGAGGCCCCCGGGGGCGATCCGGCCGCTGGGGCTTGAGCCGGAGGCGGGCCAGTGCAGGCTTCGCTGCGCGAAAGGATAGAAACGCTGGCCGGCTGGATGCTGGCCTCCGGGCACCTGGTGGTCTTCACCGGCGCCGGCATCAGCACTGAGTCCGGCCTGGCCGATTTCCGCGGCCCGGACGGCCTGTGGACCCGCCAGGCCAGGGGCCTTCCCACTCAGTCCATCGATTTCGGCTCCGCCCGGCCCAACGCCGGGCACGAGGCCATCGCCGAGCTGCAGCGGCTCGGCAAGCTGTCCTTTCTCATCTCGCAGAACGTGGACAACCTGCACCTGAGCTCGGGCATCCATCCGGAGCTGATCGCGGAGCTGCACGGGAATGTCACCCGGCTGCGATGCCAGGCCTGCGAGTTCCCCATGGACAACGTCGGCGACGTGATCCCCTGCCCCATCTGCGGGGGGCACATGGCCCCCAGCGTGGTCAACTTCGGCCAGGCGCTGCCGCGGGGGGACCTGGCGAGGGCCTATGAGCACTCGCGGCAGGCGGACCTGTTCCTGGCCGTCGGCTCCACCCTCACCGTCACGCCGGCCTGCGACATGCCCCGCGTCGCCCTCCAGGCCGGAGCGCGCCTGGTCATCATCAACCAGGGCCCGACGCCGCTAGACCGCGCCGCCCACCTGCGCTTCGAGGAGAAGATCGGGGAGGTGCTCCCGCCGGCCGTGGCCCGGCTGAGGGAGATGATGCAGCCTCCCGGCCTGAGCGCCAGCGCCTGAAAGGGCGCCGGTTCCTATAGCACGAAGAGCTGGTCGGTAATCTTGGTGCGCAGGTCCCGGGACACGATGACCCGGTAGTAGGCCTCGGTCTTCTCCTCCTCGCTGAGGTTGCTCAGCCGAATGGCCTTGTAGGCGTTGAAGACCACCTCGCGCTGCTGCATGAGGCCGCGATTGACCATGTTTATGTCCCACCAGGGGCGCCGGCTGGCCCACCAGAACTGGTCGCTCTGCATGGCCCGGTCCAGGAGGCCCCTGGCCAGATTGGCGTAGGTCCGGGCCGATTCGTTCTGGGCCGCCATCTCGGCTTTGCGGGTCAGCTCGATGGCTATCCCCAGGTGCTGCCACTGCAGCAGGTGGATCGAGTTGTCTTTTGACCTCCACAGCGGATAGGGGTCCCCCGAGCGGATGTCCTCGATGCTGGTGCTCCATGAGGACTGCCGCGGCTCCACGAAGCTGCCGGCAGGGAAGAGCTCCAGCAGCTGGCTGATGGTCACCACCCGGATCTCCCCGGTCTTGGCCACCTCCAGAGTGGACAGCAGGTCAGAGGTCTGCTTGGCCAGGTCCACCGGCTGCACCAGCCGGTCCACGCCGCCGCGGGGGGCCCCGGCCGTTTCCGGCCGCGGCTCCAGCGCTTCGTACATCTCCGCCAGGAAGACCTCCTCCCAGTGGCGGATGTGATGGCCGAAGGTCTCGGCATCCATGGCCGTCACCACGTAGATGTCCTCCTTCTCGCCGCCGAACGACCGGAGGTGCTCGATGAAGCCCCTGACATCAGTCTGCTTGAAGGCGATGCGATTGCTCAGCACGTCGTCCCGGAAGAACACGGCCACGCTCTGGCCCTCACCCCTCACCCGGTAGATGGTGCTGTTGGGCCAGGCCACGGGGCAGGCCACCCCGCCCAGGATCAGCCAGCGGTGCCCGGTCTGGTGGATGGGCTTGATGATATCGCGGCTGTAGCCCATCTCGGGGCTGAAGAAACCCAGGGGGGAGTAGGTCTTGCCGAAGAAGCGCAGGTTGGTCTGGTGGTTCTGCTGTATCTGGCGCAGCATCTCCTCGTGGGGGATGAGGGGCAGTATGGGATGGTACTTGGCGGAGCCGACGAACTCCAGGCGCCCCATCTCGGACAGCTCCCGCAGCCCCTCGATGACATCGGTCATGCCGTGCTCGTCGAGCATCTCGGTCAGCACGGCATTGATATTGACGGTCACCTTGGCATGCGGCTGGTCGTGAAACAGGTTCACCAGCGGGCGGTACGACTCGTTGCAGACCTTCTTCAGGATGCGATGGAACTGGGTGGACGGCTGGTAGAAGTGCAGCAGCGGCGCCAGGTAGATCATCTTCCCGCCTCCCCTTCGCGCGCTTCCGCGCGCGCTTGGACACTCAGCTTGCCGGCAGCCTGCGGCCCTGGCCCGGGCGCCCGCGGCCGGGCATCTTGACAGCACTCTCAACCAATGATATACACATGGTGAATTTGATCGCACTGGCCGCAGGGATGGTGCGCACCTTGAAAGCTTAAGACACGGGCCGGGATCAATGCAACCCTCCTGCTGAATAGGATCAGGCGGCCGCTGGAAAGACCATCGGCCCGGCAAGAAAGGAGGTGTCCAGATGCCGACGTGCAAGACCCGAAAAGGCGCAGCCACGGCCAAGAAGGCAGTGAAGCCGGCTGCCAAGACTGCCAAGAAGGCAGTTAAGCCGGCTGCCATGGCCAAGAAGGCAGTTAAGTCGACTGCCGTGGCCAAGAAGGCAGTGAAGCCGGCTGCCAAGAAGGCAGCGAAGCCGGCTGCCAAGACTGCCAAGAAGAAATAGCAGGCGGATCGGAAACGCCAGCGAGAAGGCGGAAGGGCTCACTCAGGTGAGAATGGCTCTTCCGTTTTCTTTTGGCCGATGGGCTCTAACATGATCCTGGCTTTGGCCATCTTCGCCGTAACCGTCGTCCTCATCATCCTGCGGCCCGGGCCGCTCAACGAAGGCACGGCGGCCGCCATGGGGGCCGCCACCATCCTGATCACCGGGGTCATCTCCCTCAACGACGCCTGTGACGTCTTGCGGGATACCGCCAACATCCTCCTCTTCTTCGTGGGGCTGATGATCATCAGCGTCGTCGCCGACCGGGCGGGCATCTTCAGGTGGTGCGCCCACGAAGCGGTGGGCCTGGCCGACGGCAGCGCGCGGCGGCTTCTGCTGGTGGTCTTCGGCCTCGGCGTGCTCATCACCACCTTCTTCTCCAACGACGCCACGGCGCTGATCCTAACCCCCATCGTGTTCGTGCTGATCACCAAGTTCAAGCTCAACCCGCTGCCCTATGTCTTCGCCTGCGCCTTCATAGCCAACACCGCTTCCATGCTCCTGCCGGTATCGAACCCGGTGAATCTCCTGGCCGTGGACCGCTTCCACATCGCGCTGGGGGAGTACCTTCGGCATGCCCTGCTGCCGGGCCTGGCGGCCATCGCGGTGAACATGGCCCTGTTCATGTATATCTTCCGCCGCGACATCGGAGGCTCGTTCAGCCACGATGACCCTGATCCGCCCGTGAAGATAGATGCCTTCTTTATATTCGTGGCCGCCGTCCTGGCGCTGACCGCGCTCGGCTACATCCTGACCCTGGTCTACGCCCGGCCCGCGTCGTGGCCCGCCATGGCCGGGGCCGCCGGCTTGCTGGCCGGAAGCGCCGCCTGGCGCCGGCTCAGTCTGCGGGGGGTGGCCGCCGGGATATCGTGGCCCATCCTGATCCTCATCTTCGGCCTGGCCCTGCTGGTCAGGGGGCTGGACAACACCGGAGTCACCCGGGAGATCGGGGAGGCCATCGCCCGCGTTTCGTCGGCCGGCGCCCTCCCGGCAGTGCTGGCCGTCTCCTTTTGCGCCGCGCTGGGGGCCAACCTGGTGAACAACTGGTCCATGATGATGATCACCGTTTCCAGCCTGGGCCGCGTAATGGAGACGGCCGCCTCGTTCGACCCCAGCCTCATCTACGCCGGCATACTGGGGGCTGACCTGGGACCGAACATCACCATCATGGGATCGCTGTCGTCAATGCTGTGGCTGGCGGTGCTGCGGCAGCGGGGGCTGGACGTGCGGCCGGCGCAGTACGTCAGGGTGGGCCTCACCGTGATGCCGCTCATGCTGCTCACCAGCGCCCTCTGCGTGTTCGTCTGCGGAAAGCTGTTCGGCTGAGCGCTCCCCGGCCAGGGCCGGCCGGGGCTCTGGCCGCCGCAAGACGCACCTGCCCGAGAACGCGCTTGTTGACGAGGCTTCTTCGTTTGACATGCCCAAAAGCCCTTTGCTACCATTGAGAATCAGAGGCAGCAGGCCCAGCCCATTTTGCGTGTTTGCTGCCCGGCATTTGCGGAGCACGACAGTTGATGGTCTGAGTGGAGACACTCGAGTTGCTTCCGGCATATCGGAAAAAGAGGTTGTGGAAGTTGGCCCGGTTCGAGAGAACGCCCCGCGCATTGGGGGGCGTTTTTCTTGTGGTCTCCCGCAATGCAGACCCCCTTCCTGGTGACTGCTATCTGAAAGCGTAGTGGAGGAAAAAGTATGGCTAAAGGAGTACTCTACGATGGCACCCGCTGCATCGGGTGCCGGGCCTGCTCTGTGGCCTGCAAGGTTTGGAACAACCTCAGGGCTGATCTCAACGCGGAAGTCACTACCGACGGCGGCATCCCGGGGAAGGGCACCGTCTCGGACAAGACCTTCACCTACATGCGCTTCCGCGAGGTTGAGGACGAGGCCGCTCCCGGAGGCATGAAGTGGGCCTTCGTCAAGATCCAGTGCATGCACTGCCTGCACCCGGCCTGCCAGACGGCCTGCATCGTGGGAGCGCTGCGGAGGAAGAGTGACACTGGCGCCGTGGAGTACGACCGGGGCAAGTGCATCGGCTGCCGCTACTGCATGGTGGCCTGCCCCTTCGGCATCCCCTGCTACGAGTGGGACCGCCCGTCGCCGTGGATCAAGAAGTGCACCTTCTGCGCCGACAGGCAGGTAGGCACCATGGATGAGGAGCGCCAACTGGAACCCGCCTGCGTCACCACCTGCCTCACCGACGCCCTGATCTTCGGGGAGCGGGAGGACCTCATCGCCGAAGCCAAGAGCCGTTTCGAGAGAGAGCCGGACCGCTACTGGAAGGACGAAAACGGCGAACACCACATCTATGGCGAGCACGAAGTGGGCGGCACGGCCTGGATGTACATCTCCTCGGTTTCCCCCGACGAGCTGGACCTCCCCGAAGTCAGCGACGAAGAGGTCCCGACGAACGCCCACAAGGCCATGGGCACCCTGCCCTACTATGCCGCGGGCGTGATCGGGCTGATGGGCGCGGTCTACTGGGTCACCAAGAGGAAGCAGAAGATCGCCGCCGGCGCGCACGACAAGAAGGAGGGATGACGGTCATGACTAACACCGAAGTGCAGAAACCGGGCCGCCTTCCCTGGGGCACCATGATCCTGGTCCTGCTGGTGGTCATCGCCGCCGCCGTGGCCGTGGCCCGCTATGCCAAGGGCCTGGGCTACGTCAGCAACATGAGCGACGGCCGCGCCTGGGGCCTCTGGATTCCCTTCGACCTCTACTGCGGCGTGCCACTCGCCGCCGGCGGTTTCACCATGGCCGCCATCGTTTACATCTTTAACAACAAGAAGTACCTGCCCCTGGCCCGCCCCGCCATCCTGACCGCCTTCCTGGGCTATTTGCTGGTGGTCTTCGCCCTCCTGGTGGACCTGGGCCAGCCCTGGTACATCTTCAAGATGATCTGGAACCCCAACATCCACTCGCCGCTGTACGAAGTCGGCTGGTGCGTCATGCTGTACAACATCGTCCTCTTCCTGGAGTTCATCCCGGCCGTCTTCGAGAAGCTCAACTGGAGGGTGCCGCTGCGGTTGCTGCACATGATCGAGATACCGCTGATCATCGCCGGCATCGTGATCTCCGTCGGCCACCAGAACTCCCTGGGGTCCATGCTGCTGCTCATGGGCAACGACCTCAATCACCTGTACTACACGCCCATCCTGCCGCTGCTGTTCTTCCTGCACGCGGCCGCCGTGGGCCCGGCCATGGTGCTCTTCGAGACCAGCATCAGCAACAAGGTCTTCGGCCACCATCTCGACGTGGACGTCCTGGGCGGGGTGGGCAAGCTCCTGCGCATCCCCCTGGTGCTGTACCTGGGCTTCCGGGTGGGAGACATCATCGCCGCCGGCGAGTTCGGGGCCCTCTTCAGCTCGGGCGACTGGCCGTCCAACGCCTGGTGGTGGGGCGAGACCATCGTCGGCGCCGTCATCCCGCTCATCCTGTTCTCACTGCCATCGGTCCAGAAGAGCCGCGGGTGGCTCTTCGGGAGCGCCATCCTGGTGATCCTGGGCCTGATCGTGACCCGGTTCAGCTACACGCTGATGAGCCTGGCTATGCGGCCGGGCTACGGCACCTACTTCCCGTCCTTTGGCGAGATCGCCATTTCGGCGGGGCTGCTGGCCGCGGGCATGCTGGTGATTATGCTGGCCAACAAGTACCTGCCCATCGCCGGGCAGGGAGCTCACGAGGAGGCGCCGGCCACCTAGGGAGAAGCCGGAATTGAGGAAGTCCAGTCACATGTCTCTAACGTCAGTCGGTCTGCCGACAAGGAGGAATAGATGCAGGTAACACGCCGTCAGTTCCTGGTAGGGGCGGGGGCGGTCACCGGGGGCCTGGCCCTGTCCACCCTGGGGGTGAACGTCAGCCCAGCCAGGGCCTATGCCGCGGACTTGACCAAGATCAAGAAGGTGCTGAATTCCACGGAAACGACCACTATCTGCTGCTATTGCTCGTGCGGGTGCAGCCTCGTCTGCAGCACGGGTGATGACGGCCAGATATTCCACATCGAAGGAGACCCGGATCACCCCATTAACGAGGGCACGCTCTGCCCCAAGGGCGCCGCGCTGATGCAGACCACCGCGGCCAACGAGCACCGCCTGAAGACCGTCCTCTACCGGGCTCCCTACTCGAAGGAATGGGAAGAGAAGGACTGGCAGTGGGCGTTTAACGAGATGGCCAAGAGGATCAAGGCCGTCCGGGACGCGGACTTCGTCGCCACCAACAGCAAGGGGAATATAGTCAACCGGGTGGAGACTATGGCCTTTCATGGGAGCTCCAACGTGGACAACGAGGAGTGCTTCATGATGGCCTCTGTAGCGAGGGCATTGGGTCTGGTGTATGTAGATCACCAGGCCCGGGTTTGACACGGCCCGACTGTACCGGCTCTGGCAGAGTCGTTCGGGCGTGGCGCGATGACCAACCACTACATCGATCTGAAGCACGCAGACGTGTTTCTGATCCAGGGCAGCAATGCCGCGGAGCATCACCCCATGGCCATGAAGTGGGTGCTCCGGGCTCAGGACCGCGGGGCCAAGATCATCCATGTCGACCCGCGGTTCACCCGCACCTCCTCCAAGGCGGATGTCTACTGCCGGCTGCGGTCGGGGACCGACATCGCCTTCCTGGGCGGGATGATCAAGTACATCATCGACAACAACCGGTACTTCAAGGAGTACGTGGAGAACTACACCAACGCCCTGTTCATAGTACCCGACACGTATTCCTTCAACGACGGGCTCTTCTCCGGCTACAATCCGGAGACGCGCAAGTACGATACCAGCCAGTGGGCGGTGGTCCGGGACGGCGCGGACCCCATAGCGGATCCCCCCAATGCGGGTGTGCCCCGTAAGGCGGCCAGCCTGGATGACCCCGCCTGCGTTTTTCAGAGGCTCAGGGAGCACTACTCCCGCTATACCCTGGAGAAGGTCTCCGAGATCACCGGGACCCCGGTCGACAAGCTGCAGGAGGTCTACGATCTCTTCTCTTCGACGGGCACCAGGAACCGGGCCGGGACCGTTATGTACGCCCTGGGGCAAACCCAGCACTCCATCGCCGTCCAGAACATCAGGACCATGTGCATGGTCCAGCTGCTGCTGGGCAACATCGGCATCTGCGGCGGGGGCGTGAACGCCCTGCGCGGCGAGCCCAACGTGCAGGGCTCCACGGACTTCGCCCTGCTGTACCACTACCTGCCGGGGTACCTCAAGGCGCCCAATGACACCCTGACCAGCCTGGAGCAATACGTGTCCAAGGGGTTCAGCAAGACCGATGAGCCCAAGTCGGTGAACTGGTGGTCCAACTACCAGAAGTACATCGTGAGCCTCTTGAAGACCTGGTACGGCGACAGCGCCACGGCGGCCAACGATTTCGCCTACCACTGGGTGCCCAAGTACGACAATGGGGTGGACTGGTCCGCCATGACCATGTACGACCGGATGCTCAACGGGGGCATAAAGAGCTACATTACCGTTGGCACCGACCCGGCGGTCAGCATGCCCAACGCCAACAAGGTCCGGGCCGCCCTGAAGAACCTGGACTGGATGATACACGTCAACATCTTCGACAACGAGACGGCCTCCTTCTGGAAGGGGCCGGGCAACGACCCCGAGGAGATTAAAACCGAGGTCTTCCTGCTGCCTGCCGCGGCCTCCGTGGAGAAGGAAGGCAGCCAGAGCAACAGCGGCCGCTGGATGCAGTGGAAGTACCAGGCGGCGAAGGCGCCGGGAGACGCGCTGTACACCGGCGACATCTTCTACCAGCTGATGGCGAAGCTGAAGGAGCTCTATCGGACCGAAGGCGGCAGCTTCCCCGATCCCATTCTGAACCTGGAGTGGGACTACGCCGATGAGGGCGGCTGGAGCCCCCTCAAGACTTCCAAGGCCATTAACGGGTACTTCCTGGAGGACACCACCGTCGGCGCCGTGAGCTTCAAGAAGGGTGAGCTGGTGCCCGGCTTTGGCAACCTGCAGCCTGACGGCAAGACGTCCTGCGGCATGTGGATCTTCAGCGGGGCCTTCACCAAGGATGGGCAGAACCTGATGGCCAGGAGAGGCAAGGAAGACCCGACAGGACTGGGGCTCTTCCCGAACTGGTCCTTCTGCTGGCCCTACAACCGGCGCATCATCTACAACAGGGCCTCCGTGGACCTGGACGGCAACCCCTGGAACCCGGACAGGCCGCTGCTCAGATGGGACCCCGCCACCAGCACCTGGGTGGGCGACATCGCGGACGGAGGCGGCGCCCCCGCGGGCCAGGCCGCCGGCAAGCTGCCCTTCATCATGAAGACGGAGGGCGTGGGCAACCTCTACGGGCCCGACAGCCTGGCCGACGGCCCCTTCCCCGAGCACTACGAGCCACGAGAGGGACCGTTCACCCAGAACCTGATGTCCTCTCAGCACAACAGCCCCATCATAAAGATCTTCGCCGGGGAGATGGACCCGATCGCCAACGCCAGCGAGGAGTTCCCGATAGTGATGACCACCTACTCCTGCACTGAGCACTGGTGCAGCGGGGCCCTGACCCGGTGGCAGTCGTTCCTGGTGGAGCTGCAGCCCCATACCTACTGCGAGCTAAGCTACGAGCTGGCCCAGGAGAAGGGGATCAAGAACGGCGACTGGGTCACCGTCTCATCGGCCCGGGGCTCCGTTGATGCCCTGGCCGTGGTTACCCACCGCTTCAAGCCCATGACCTGCGGCGGCAAGACCGTCCACCAGATGGGCATGACCTTCAACGGCGGCTGGCTGTTCCCCGAGGACTTCGGCGACAGCGCCAACCTGCTCACTCCCACGGTGGGAGACGGCAACTCCATGACCCCCGAGTACAAGGCCTTCATGGTCAACGTCAAGAAGAGAGACGGCTAGGCCTGGCCCGGCGGCCAGAACAGGATCGTTTGATGGAGCTGCCCCGGTCCCAGGACCGGGGCAGCTTTCCTTTCCGGAACCCCGAGGATGTAGAATAGAGCTATGAGCCAGCCTCAAGACCGCGAGATTCGGAGGATCGAGAAGACCCTCGACCGTATCCAGAAGGAGAAGCCCTCCCTGGGGCCCATTGCCGAAGCGATGAGGGTGGTCCTGGTCTCCCGGGCCGCGCTCAAGGCCAGGATACCCCAATCCCGTTTTCCCCTCCCGCCGCCGGACCCCAAGCGCCAGATGGAAGGCCTCCCGGCGCTGGACCGGGAAAACCTGGCGGGCCTGGCTGACCCCTGGGGGGAGACGGTGGCCGCTACCATCGGGCCCCTGGCCAGGGCCTTTCCGGGCATCGCCGCGGAGGCGCAGCGGCTGCATGAGGCCCTGCACAAGGGCCAGGCGGACCTTCAGGACTGCCTGCGGGCCCTGATGAGGGGTGACGAGGAGGCTCTCGATCGCATCGCCGGCCGCCTGACAATCCCGGCCCCTGTGCTGGGATTCCTCCTGGGCCAGATGCTGAAGCCCTTTGTGGAGAAGAGGACAGAGCCGCTTCAGGCTCTGGTCCGCAAGCTGCCCTGGCACCGCGGCTTCTGCCCCGTCTGCGGGTCCCTCCCCGAGATCTCCTTCCTGCAGGGAGAGGGAGGGCAGAGGTGGCTGCGCTGTTCGCTGTGCGCCTGCGAGTACCAGTTCAACCGGATGCTCTGCCCGCACTGCGAGGCCCAGGGCCAGAAGAAGAACCTGATCCGGGTTGAGGGGCGCCAGCACGAGTTTGCCGAGCTCTACTCCGACTGCCGCCGGTACGTCGTGGGGATTGACCTGCGGGAAGCGAAGGGCGAGCCCATCACGGCCGCCTCCGCCGTGGGCCTGGTGCACCTGGATATAATGGCCCAGGAGAAGGGCTACAGCCCCATGGCCGTCTGCGCCTGGAACGTGATAGCTCTGCCCGGGCCGGACGCGAGTACGGGGGACCGTTGACGCCCATCGAGCGGGTGGGCCCGTACACCTGGGAGGAGTTCCTGGAGAGGATCCGCCAGTTCCACAGCTACCCCGCCCCCGGTGTGCTCGTCGGCGGCGTCATGGTGGCCATGGCCATGGAGCAGATCCCCGCTGGCGTCCTGTTCAATGCCATCTGCGAGACCTCTTCGTGCCTCCCGGACTCCGTCCAGCTCCTGACGCCATGCACCGTGGGAAACGGCTGGCTGCGGGTAATCAACCTGGGGAAGTACGCTGTCAGCCTCTATGACAAGTACGAGGGCAACGGGGTGCGCGTCCACCTGGACCCGGCCAAGCTTGAGGGCTGGGACCAGGTGCGGGACTGGCATCTTAAGCTGAAGACCAAGCGGGAGCAGGATTCCGCCCTCCTCCAGGAGCAGATCCGGCAGGCAGGGCGGGCCATCTGCACGCTGCGCCCGGTGCAGGTCAAACAGGGGGAGAGGGCCAGGAGCTCCAAGGGGGCCATCGGCATATGCCGGTCCTGCGGGGAGGCCTACCCGGTGAAGGACGGCGTAGTCTGCCTGGGGTGCCAGGGGCTGGCGCCGTACGAAGCCGGCGGCGCGCAGCCGGGGTGAAGCCCGGCCGGAATCTGCCGCTCGCCGGGTCGGCCGCGGTAACCACCACAGGCCGGGTCGGCCGAGGAATCTGCCGCCGGCCGGGTCGGCCGCACAGACACCATCACAGGCCGGAAGCTCTATAGTCCGCCGCTGGCCGGGCGGTCCGGTTTGCAGGGAGCAGTGCGCCCCCGGTATGATATAGTTTAGACCGGGCCACGCCTGATGCTCCATCGGGCGCTGCCCGTGACCGCCGCCCGAGGCGGCATTGAATCGAATATATCGACTCTTCGAGCCACGGCGCCTAAGTCGCCAGATATGGCGCCCCGGCCGACGGACTCCCCGGAGTCCCGATTGGGCACAAGTGGAAACGCTTGTACCTCCCACGGGAAAGGAGAGGGAACATGAGCAGAGCTACATGACGCGCGGCCCCATTCCATCCGCGGAATGGCCGGCCGGTCATCCCAAACCCCCACGGTAACGCAGCCCCCGGCGCCAGTGCCCGTGGTTTTCCGCGTGGAGACGGCGTGGCGCCGCGGGCGCCCCGGGGCACTTCCCGGCCAGGTCAGGGCGGATGATTCACCCCGCCGGTCCCCGGCGTGTGCCCGGGCCGGCCGGAGCGAGGAGAAACCATGATCAGCAAGGTTAGAGTTGAAGAGGCAGTAGGGCTGAAGCTGGCCCACGATATCACGAAGGTGGTGCCGGGCGGCTTCAAGGGGGCCGCCTTCCGGCGCGGCCACGTTATCCGAAACGAGGACATCGACGAGTTCCTCCGCATGGGCAAGGAGCACGTCTTCGTCATGGACCTGGACGAGGGCCAGCTGCATGAGGACGAGGCCGCGGTGCGCATCGCCCGGGCGGTGACGGGGCCCGGGCTTGTCCCATCGGAGCCGAAGGAGGGGCGGGTCAACCTGACAGCGGCGACGGCCGGGCTGCTCAAGGTCAACGTGGAGGCCCTGGAGGCCATCAACTCGCTGGGCGACATCATCGTGGCCACGGCCCACACTAATACCGTCTGCAAGGAGGGGGCCAGGGTAGCCGCCATGCGCATCATACCGCTGGCCATCGGCGAGGATGCGCTGGCCCGGATGGAGGGGATAGCCCGGGACGGGGCGCCGGTGATCGGCGTGTACCCCCTCAAGCTGACCCGCATCGGAGTCATCGTCACCGGCAGTGAGGTCTTCCAGGGGCGCATCCCTGATGGCTTCTCGGAGGTGATACGGCGCAAAGTGGAGGCCCTGGGCGCCCGGGTGCAGGAGCATGCCGTGGCGCCCGACGACGCCGGGGTGATCGCAGAGACCATCCGGGCCATGCAGGCCAAGGGCTGCCAGGCGATCGTCTGCTGCAGCGGCATGTCGGTGGACCCGGACGACGTCACCCCCGAGGGTGTCCGCCGCTCCGGGGCCGAGGTCCGTTTCTACGGCGTGCCCATCATATCGGGCGCCATGTCCCTGTACGCCAGGCTGGGGGACACGCACATACTGGGGGTTCCCGCCTGCACCATGCATGCGCCCAACACCGCCTTCGACAAGCTGCTCCCCATTGTTCTGGCGGATCAGGAGCCGGCCCTGCGGGAGCTGCGGAAGCTGGGTCACGGGGGCCTGTGCCTGAAGTGCGAGGCCTGCGCCTACCCCGTGTGCCCCTTCTGCAAGTGACCGGCGGCCGGATGAGAAGATGATTATGAAGCAGCATCAGCGTCACACCGACAGGCCCGGGGCAGCGCCGGGGAGCTCCAGCCAGGGCTCCAGCCAGGGCGCCCTCCTGGACGACCTGCTGGCCAGCCTGGGCGATGATGAAGCCAGGGTCAGGGACGTCCGGGTGGGCGTCAACACCATCGGTGTCCTGAGCCGCCAGCTGGGGCTGGCCCACACCCGGCCGGCGCCCCACTCCGCGGTGAGGGACGCCGGCCAGCTCATCGGCCGGAGCGCCCGGGAGCTGGCAGAATACGCCCGGTCATCGAATCCCATCGAGGCCGGGATCGGCGTCGCGGCCATGAACTCGCTCATCATGCCACAGGGAGAGAGGCTCAACGCCATCGACTTTCTGGTCGAACAGGGGCGGGGCAAGAAGATCGCCATGGTGGGCCGCTTCCCCCGGGCCCACGCGGTGCAGCGGGTGGCCGGGGAGCTGTGGGTCCTGGAGAAGGACCCGGGGCCCGGGGACCTCCCGGAGAGCGAGGCGCCCAACCTCATACCCCGGGCGGACATAGTGGCCATAACCGGGTCCACGCTGGCCAACGGGTCCCTGCAACAGCTGCTGGAGCTGGCCCAGGGCTACACCGTGGTGTTCGGCCCCAGCACCCCCCTGTCCCCGGTGCTCTTCAGCTGGGGGGTGGACCTGATCGGGGGAACGCGGGTCACCGACCCGGAGGTCATACTGCTCAGGATCTCCCAGGGGGGGAACTCGGTCTGCCAGTTCAAGGACAGCCTGGAGTTCCTGGCCCTGAGAAAGCCATAGGGATGGACCCTGTCCCGGCCGGGAGCGCGGGGCCGGCCGGGACAGGGTCGAATCGGAAGAAGGAGGGACATGAAGAAACTGGCACTGATCGCCCTGGCCACGCTGCTGATGGCCGGCCTGATCTCAGGCCTCATCGGCTGCTCCTCGGAGGAGGAGGCGGTGGAGCTGCGCGTCTCGGCGGCCTCCAGCCTCACCGACGCCATCGAGGACATCAACGACCTGTATACCGGGAAGCACTCGAATGTCACCATAACCGCCACCTGTGACTCGTCCGGGAAGCTCCAGACGCAGATCGAGCAGGGAGCGCCCTGCGACGTCTTTCTCTCGGCCGGCGCCAAGCAGATGGACGCCCTGCAGACCCAGGGCCTGCTGATCACCGACACGCGCCGAGACCTGCTGCAGAACAAGGTGGTGCTGATCGTGCCCAATGACAGCACCCTGGGGCTGAACGACTTCAACGGCCTCACCGGCGGTGCTGTCGCCAGGATAGCCATCGGCGATCCGGCCTCCGTGCCCGCGGGCAGCTACGCCAAGAAGGCCTTAGAGCATCTTGGCATCTATGCCCAGCTGGAGTCCAAGTTCGTCCTCTGCACCAATGTGCGGGAGGTCCTGACCCACGTGGAGAACGGCGATGTCGATGCCGGCATCGTCTACGCCACCGACTACCTGATATCCACCAAGGTGAAGAGGGTGGCCGAGGGCCCGGACGAGGTGAACGCCACCATTGTCTACCCGGTGGCGGCCATCAAGGACAGCCAGAACGCCGATGCCGCCGGGAAGTACCTGGACTTCCTCTTCAGCGATGAAGCGGGGGAGGTCTTCGAGGAATACGGCTTTGTCCTGGTAGAGGGCTGAGCCCCGGTAGAGACGAAGAAGGAAGGCATGGACGAGTACCTGTCACCGCTGTGGGTGTCCCTGAAGACGGTCGCCGTCACCATGGTGATCACCTTCATCCTGGGAGTGGCCGCGGCCCGCTGGATGTCCCGCTACTCCGGCTGGCTCAAGCCCTGGATCGACGGCCTGTTCATCCTGCCGCTGGTGCTGCCGCCAACGGTGGTCGGCCTGGTGCTGCTGTTGACGTTCGGCCGGCATGGCCCCCTGTGGCCCGCGCTGTCGGCCATGAACGTGAACGTCATCCTGTCCTGGCCGGCCGCCGTCATCTCCGCCACCGTGGTGGCCTTCCCCCTGATGTACATGACCGCCAAGGGCGCCTTCGAGCAGGTGGACGGCACCATAGAGGACGCCGCCCGCACCCTGGGGGCCGGGGAATGGAGGGTGTTCCTCACCATCTCCCTGGCCCTGGCGCGGCCCGGCATCATCGCCGGGACCGTCCTCTGCATCGCCCGTTCGCTGGGCGAGTTCGGCGCCACGGTCATGTTTGCCGGGAACATCCCGGGCAAGACCACCACCCTGCCCGTAGCCATCTACTTCGCCTACGCCGCCGGCGACACGGAACGGGCGCTGTGGCTGGCCGGCATGGTCCTGATCATGTCTTTCACCTCGGTGGTCTGCCTGGCCTACTTCCGGAAGCCCCGGCCGATGGCGGCGGCCACCGCCATCGGACCGGCGCAGGAGGAGGCCCCGGCGCGGTAGGCGCGCCGGGCGGGAGGCGGCTGTTGCTCGAGGTGGAGCTGAGAAAGTCACTGCCCGGCTTCGTCCTGGACGCCGGTTTCTCCATGGATGGCGAGATCCTGGGCATCCTGGGGCCCTCCGGCTCCGGGAAGACCATGACCCTGCAGTGCATCGCCGGCCTGGTCCGGGCCGACCGGGGCTCCATCCGGCTCAATGGCCGGGTGCTCTTCGACTCATCGCGGCGGGTGAACCTGGCGCCGCAGGTGCGCCGGGTGGGGCTGGTCTTTCAGAACTATGGGCTTTTCCCGCACCTCTCGGCCTGGGACAACATCGCCTACGGCATGCGCCGCCGCTCCCGTTCAGAGACGGAGGGGCGGGTCAGGCTCCTGATGGATAAGATGCGGCTGACCGGCCTGGAGCACCGCCGGCCGCGGCAGCTCTCCGCCGGGCAGCAGCAACGGGTGGCGGTGGCCCGGGCCCTGGCCCCCGAGCCCGACGTGCTGCTCCTGGACGAGCCCTTCTCCGCCCTGGACTCTCTCACCCGGCAGCACCTGGAGTCGGAGATCGCCGAGGTGCGTGACTTCTACCGCGGGGAGATCATCCTGGTGACCCATGACCTGGCCGAGGCCTACCGGATGAGCTCGAAGCTGGCGATATACGAATCCGGCCGGCTCCTTCAGTGCGGCCCCAAGGAGCAGGTCGTCTCCTGCCCGGCCAACCGCAAGGTGGCCCGGATGATAGGGATGCGGAACTGCCTGGACGGCCGCATCTCCGATGTGCGGGATGGCGAGGTGTGGGTGACTCTCTCCGGGCCGGGCACCAGGCTGAGGGCGGCCGCCGACGGCCGGCAGGGCCTGGCCGCCGGCCAGCCGGTGACTCTCGGCATACACCCGGAGTTCGTCCGCATCGTGGAGGGCCCCGGCCCGAACGTCGTCCCCGGATCGCTGGAGCGGAAGGCGGAGGCCATCACCTCGGTTGTCTGCCACTTCCGGCTGGAGGGGGCCCCGCCGGAGGCTCCCGATCTTGAGGCCGTTCTTCCCGTAACGGCCGTTTTCCCCGGAGCGGGCGCCCTGCCAGGAACCAGCGCCCTGCCGGGGGCGGGCGCCCCGCCCGTCAGCGGCGGCGGCCGGTACCACCTGCACCTGCCCCCGGAGCACCTGGCCATAATCGGGGACCGGACGGCGGCTTGAGCCCCCGCCCGCGGGCGGCGCCGTTCCATGGCGGACGGGCCGGCCGGGCAGGCCGCAGCCCTCAGACCGCGGGCCGATCGGGCCGGCGGCCGCGGCCGGGCCGGCGCGGCCCATCGTGGCCCCCTCTGGGCCCTGCTGGACACCCGACAAGGGGGTGTGATAATCTAATATTTGATTTGGCCGAAACATTGATCGCTTCACCAATCCACCAAAGGTCGAATGAATACCGACAGCGGGAAAATCCTCCGGCTAGGCCTGTTTCCGCGATTTCCTCAAAGATTCTCTCCACCTGAACCCATCCTGGCTGTGGTAGGGATGCTAGTCGGACCGGGAACCGGAAAGGGGTGACTGAGTTACAAGGAGCGGAAAGCGCACGGACCAAAGAATGTTACCGAGTCGAGGCACGTATCCCATTCTGAACGTGACCTCAGCAGGAAGGATTAAAAGGAGGAGTGGTATAGCATATGGCTAGACCGGAAGATCAGAAAGCAACGACCAAGGGCTTCAGCAGCGTGATGGAGGAGAAGAGGAAGTTTGATCCTCCGAAGTCCCTGCAGAAGAATGCATGGGTCAAGAGCATGGCCCAGTACCGCAAGATCTGGAAGGAATCCATTGACGACCCCGAGGGCTATTGGGCCGGCGTAGCCGGCGACATCGACTGGTTCAAGAAGTGGACCAAGGTCCGGGAGTACGACTTCGTCAACGCCAACATCAAGTGGTTCGTGGGCGCGAAGCTGAACCTGACCTACAACTGCCTCGACCGCCATCTGGAAGGCCCCCGCAAGAACAAGGCCGCCCTCATCTGGGAAGGCGAGCCGGTCACCGAGAGCCGGACCTACACCTACCAGCAGCTGCACCACGAGGTGTGCAAGTTCGCCAACGTCCTGAAGAAGCAGGGAGTCAAGAAGGGAGACCGCGTCTCCATCTACCTGCCCATGATTCCGGAGCTGGTGATCTCCATGATGGCCTGTGCCCGCATCGGGGCCATCCACAGCATAGTCTTCGGCGGCTTTTCCGCCGAGGCCCTGCGGGACCGCATCCAGGACTGCCAGTCCGAGCTTCTGGTGACCTGCGATGCCGGCTACCGCAGCGGCAAGACCATCCCCACCAAGGCCACCGCCGACCAGGCCCTGACCGAGTGCCCCAGCATCAAGAAGGTGGTCGTGGTCAAGAGGAGCGGCGCCGAGGTCAAGATGGCCGCCGGCAGGGATTTCTGGTGGCATGAGGAGATGGCCGACGCCAGCCCCGCCTGCGAGCCCGAGATCATGGACGCCGAGGACCCCCTGTTCATCCTGTACACCAGCGGCAGCACCGGCAAGCCCAAGGGCGTGCTGCACACCCAGGCCGGGTACCTGGTGTACTGCTACCATACCTTCAAGCTGATCTTCGACTATCACGAGGAAGACACTTTCTGGTGCACCGCCGACATCGGCTGGGTCACCGGTCACAGCTACATCGTCTACGGCCCGCTGTGCGCCGGCGCCACCAGCGTGATGTTCGAGGGCGTGCCCAACTACCCGAAGCCGGACCGCTTCTGGGACCTGGTGGAGAAGTACAAGGTCAACACCATATACACCGCTCCCACCGCCATCCGCGCCATGATGAAGGACGGCGACGAGTGGCCGAACAAGCATGACCTGAGCAGCCTCAGGCTTATGGGCAGCGTGGGCGAGCCCATCAACCCCGAAGCCTGGATGTGGTACTACAACGTCATCGGCAAGGGCCGCTGCCCCATCGTGGACACCTGGTGGCAGACCGAAACCGGCGGCATCCTGATCACCCCGCTCCCCGGCGCCACGCCGATCAAGCCGGGCTCTGCCACCTTCCCATTCCCCGGCGTGAAGCCCAAGATCGTCAACGAAGACGGCACCGAGGTCGGCGTCAACGAGGGCGGCATGCTGCTCATCTGCGAGCCCTGGCCGGGCATGATGAGGGGCGTCTACGGCAAGGGTGGACACGAGAGATTCAAGGACACCTACTTCAGCCGCTTCCCCGGCTACTACCTGACCGGCGACGGAGCCCGCAGGGACGAGGACGGCTACTACTGGCTGATGGGCCGCGTTGACGACGTCATCAACGTGTCCGGGCACCGCCTGGGCACGGCCGAAGTAGAGAGCGCCCTGGTGTCCCATCCGGCGGTCGCCGAGGCGGCCGTGGTGGGGTATCCGCACGAGGTCAAAGGCGACGGCATCTTCGCCTACGTCACCCTGAAGACCGGCAAGACGGCTTCCGACGAGCTGAAGAAGGAGCTCACCACCCATGTCCGCAAGGAGATCGGCCCCATTGCCACCCCGGACATCATCCAGTTCGCCGACGGCCTGCCCAAGACCCGCAGCGGCAAGATCATGCGCCGCATCCTGAAGCTCATCGCCAAGGACGAGACCGACAACCTGGGCGACACCAGCACGCTGGCTGACCCGGGCGTGGTCAACACCCTGGTCGAGGGGCGCAAGAAGCTGCCGAGGGCGGCAGACCTCAAGTTCGCATAGCTGACATGGCATCTGTCTGTTGACAGAAAGCACACTCGGGGTGTGGGGTTCGGAAGGGCCCCACACCCTGCACAAAGGCAAGTGAGAGCTGAATCGGAGTTCGGTCGGTAGCATCAGGGCTGGGCTTGGTCGCCAGCCTTTTTTGTGGCCGGCGCGGTCTCTACCAAAGGAGGGTGTGATCACATGGCAGTAGAAGGGAAGAAGCTCTTCGGCATGCCGGCAGAGAGCGGCCGCTGGATCCTCATCGTCCTCGGCTTCATCATCAACATCTGCCTGGGCAGCGTCTACGCCTACGGCGTTTTCGGCAAGCAACTCGCGACGGAGTGGAAATTCGACCTCACTACCTCGGGCGGTGTGTTCCAACAGCAGATCCCGTTCGGCGTATTCCTGCTGTTCTTCGCCGCCATCTTTCCGTTTGCCGGCCAGATCCTGGAGAAGCTGGGGCCCAAGAAGCAGGGCATCATCGGCGGCATCATTGTGGCCGCCGGGTGGATACTGGCCGCCTTCGTCTCCAGGTTGGACACGGCCAACGTCCCCCTGTTCGTGCTCACCTACGGCGTAGTCGGCGGCATCGGGGTGGGCCTGTGCTACATCGCCCCCATCCAGGTGGCCACCCGCTGGTTCCCCGATAAGAAGGGCCTGGCCACCGGCCTCACCGTGGCCGGCTTCGGCGGCTCGCCCTTCGTCAGCACCTACGTGGGCTCGGAGCTCATCAAGATGAACAACCAGGTCTCCGACGCCTTCCTCTACCTGGGCATCGCCTTCCTGGTCATCCTGATCGTGTCCTTCATGTTCATGAGCTTCCCCGATCCGGGCTGGACCCCTGCTGGCTGGAAGCCCAAGGCCACCGCGGCTGCGGCCACCAGCGCGGTCAACTACAACCGCAACGAGATCGTCAAGACCCCGACCTTCTGGTTCCTCTTCGCCTGCTTCGCCATCGGGTCCCTGGCGGGGCTGATGGCCATCGGGGTGTACGCCAACGTCTTCAGTCACACCAAGGTGGCTCTAACCGTTTCCACCGCCGCCCTCTCCACAGCCACCATCGTGCAATTCATCCTGGCCCCCTTCAACGCCGGCGGGCGCCCGGTCCTGGGCTCGGTGACGGACAAGCTGGGACCCAGGGTAGCGGCCATGATCACCTTCGTGCTCATCGCGGCGGCCGCGGGGGGCATGATCTACGTCAACAAAGGGGCCGGCGACGCCAGCACCCTGACCAAGGTCCTCTACTTCGTCTGCTTCGCCGCCTTCTACGCCGGCCTGGGCGGCTGGCTGGCCATCGCCCCCACGGCCACGGCGCAGTACTTCGGGGCCAAGTTCTCCTCCCGCAACTACGGCATCGTCTTCCTGGCCTACGGCATCGGCGGCCTCATCGCCACCTTCGTGGCGGCCTACTCCAAGGACATCTTCGGCGAGGTGCTGGACATGTTCATCCCGGTGGCCATCCTGGCGGTGCTGGGCTTCCTGATGGCGGCCTTCTTCATGAAGCCGGTCAAGGCGCCGCCCGCGCAGGCAGCGCCGGCCAAGAAGTAGCGCCGGCAACTCGAAGAATCGAATGCGCACAAGAGGAGGCCGGTGGCAGCACCGGCCTCCTTCCTTTGACTTCAGATCGCTGCACTGGCCGGCCCTGCCGTGGCCGGGCTGGCCACTTCATCCCCGCATGTGACTGGTTGCATTGGCTTCCCTCTTCCGTCATCATTAACACCACGAAGCGCACAGGAGGTGCCATGGAGAAGAAGCCCAGCGGGAGCAGTGTGCCCGGTTTCCCTTCGGCCGGCAAGGCGGCGCCGGCGGAGCAGGCCGGCCACGGGGCAGGCCATCACGGGCGGTTTGCCACGGCCATAAACTGCATGGATGGCAGGGTGCAGCGCCCCGTCATCGACTGGATGACGGAGAACCTCTCCGTGGATTTCGTGGACATGATCACCGAGCCCGGGCCGGACCGGCTGCTGGCCGAGGGCCATCCCGCCGCGCTGGATTCCATCAGGGCCCGGGTCCTTATCTCCGTCAACAAGCACGGCTCGGATACCATCCTGGTGGCGGCGCACGACGACTGCGCCGGCAACCCGGTGTCCCGCGCCGAGCACGAGGAGCACGTGCGGCGGAGCATCGCCCTCATTGAATCCTGGAAGCTGCCGGTGAAGATCCTGGGGGCATGGATCGGACATGATTGGAAGGTCCGCATAATCGTGGGCCCGCCCTGAAGGCTGCACCGTGGGAAATTTGTGATAAGAAAGGGCGCCGAAGTACTTGACAGGGATTCATGGTCGTGTAATATATCTGAAGCAGTGCAAATATAATGCATATGCGATAGAACGTGGAGTCGTTGGTGGCAGCCGGCAGGTTGTGGGTAGAGCCGACAAGTTGTAAGGCGAAGCCAACAGTCGATATAGAGGGAGGTGCATCGAAACAAGATGAAAAAGTCGCCGGCAATCCTGGAACTCCGAACCGAGGAAGAGGCCGCTGGCAGCACAGCAGTCAGGAGAGACGTAGAAGAAGAGCCTCCAGGTAGTGTGTCGCTGAAGAACAGAGCCAGGTTCTTCGGGCACGTATCTGACGAATGCTGGAACGACTGGAAGTGGCACTTTCGCCACCGCATAGACTCCGTAGATGAGCTGATACGACATATCCCTCTATCAGCCAAGGATCAGGAACAGATCCGGCTGGTCACCACCAAGTACCCCCTTTCAGTAACTCCGCACTATTTCTCCCTCATTGACTGGGCCAATCCCGACGACCCCGTCCGCGTGCAGGCCGTGCCGTCCTTCAAGGAAATCGGCCTGGCCGGGATGGGGATGGAGGACCCTCTGGACGAGAGAGGGCACTCCCCCGTCCCGGGCCTGGTGCACCGCTACCCTGACAGGGCCCTGATGGTCCTGACCGACATCTGCCCCATGCTCTGCCGTCACTGCACCCGCAAGCGGGAGTGGCGGCACGGGGGATGGGTGCACAGCGCCGAGGAGATCGAGCGGATGCTGGACTACATCCGCCGGACCGAGGTAGTCCGCGACGTCATCATCTCCGGCGGCGATCCCCTGACCCTGTCGGTGCGGCGCCTGGAGGAGGTGCTGGCCGGCCTGAGGCAGATCAAGCATGTGGAGATGATCCGCATCGGGAGCCGGTTCCCCGTGGTGCTGCCGCAGCGCATTGACGATGAGCTGTGCGCCATGCTGTCCAAGTACGGGCCCATCTGGCTCAATACCCATTTCAACCACCCGCGCGAGATAACGCCGGAGTCGGCCCGGGCCTGCGACAGGCTGCTGCGGGCCGGCATCCCGGTGAATAACCAGAGCGTGCTGCTGCGCGGCGTCAACGATACGGTGGAAACCCAGCTGGCGCTGTGCCATGAGCTTCTCAGGATCAAGGTGCGCCCCTACTACCTCTTCCAGTGCGACGAGGTGCAGGGCACGGAGCACCTGCGGACCCCGGTGGAATCCGGCATCAGGATCATTGAGGGCATGCGCGGCCACACCTCGGGCCTGGCCGTGCCCACGTTCGTCATTGACCTGCCGCAGGGCGGCGGCAAGGTGCCGCTGCAGCCCGGCTACGTGGTGCTCCAGACTTCGGAGGAGCTCCTGATAAGCAACTACCAGGGGCGGCTGTTCCACTATCGGAACCCCAAGGGGCCGAAGTCGGGCAATGGCCGGGCCAGCGGGCAGAACGGGCGCCGCAACGGCCATCCCAACCAGCTCTCCTTCCCCGCCCTGACTACAGCCGCGAAAGCGCTGCCCCCGGCTTCGCCGTAGCGGGGGCAGCGGCCCGGCCATCGCCGGGATGGGACAGGTTTTCGGGGTAAGGTAACCGTCCATGCGGCGCGGGCCGGGTCTCGCGACGCGGCGAGAGCTTCGTAGATATGAGAATAGGCCTGACGTACGACCTGAAGGACCGGGTCCCCGGGCGCCAGGGCTCTCCGGGGGCCCCGGAGCTCCGTGGGCGTCTGGAGGATGCCCTGGAGGAATACGATTCCATCGAAACCGTCGAGGCCATCGCCAGGGCCATAGAGGCCCTGGGCCACCAGGCTGTCACGCTCGGCGGCGGCCGGGAGTTCCTGGAGAAGGTCCTGGCGGAGAAGGTGGACCTGGTGTTCAATATCGCTGAGGGCCTGGGCAACTACCGCAGCCGGGAGGCCCAGGTGCCATCGGTCCTGGAAATGCTGGGCGTGCCCTACTCCGGCTCGGACCCGCTGTCCCTGGCATTGACGCTGGAGAAGCCCCTGGCCAAGAGGCTGGTGTCTCTGGCCGGCGTAGACACCCCCGTGTGGCAGGTGGTCCGTGATGCCCGGGAGCTGCGGCAGGCCGACTGGGGCGCTTTCCCCCTGCCGGCTTTCGCCAAGCCAGCCCACGAGGGATCGAGCAAGGGGATACGGGTGACTTCCCGGCTGAAAAGCACGCCGCAGATCGTGGAAGCGGTGACGGCGCTGCTGGAGCAATACCGGCAGCCGGTAATGGTGGAGGAGTTCATAGACGGAGACGAGGTCACGGTGGGGCTGGTGGGGAACTCCCCGCCGAGCGTGGTGGGGATCATGCGCGTGCTTCCGCGCGCGAAGACGGACCACTTCGTCTACTCTCTGGAGGTGAAGAGGGACTGGGAGTCCCTCTTGACGTACGAGTGCCCGGCCAGGCTGGCCAGGGGCGTTATTCAGGACTTAGCTGACTCCAGCCTGAGGGCCTTCGAGGCCCTGGGCTGTCGGGATTTCGCCAGGATGGACTTCAGGATCAGCCCCGATGGGATACCGTACTTTCTGGAGGTGAACCCTCTCCCCGGGCTGAACCCGAAATCGGGTGATCTGCCCATCATGGCGGGAAAGGTGGGATTGACCTATGAAAACCTCATCGCAGCTGTCCTCGACGCGTCCCTCCAACGACTCGGCCTCGCAGCATAAGATCGCCATCGTCTACAACCACCCGGTCCCCGGCCTGTACGACGAGATTGGCGAGCAGAAGGCGATCCTCTCCATCCTGGAGGGGGTAGTGGCCGCCCATGAGTCACTGGAGGAACTGGGATACGAGGTGGTTCGGGTGCCCCTCCTGCCTCCGGTGAGGCAGGCCCGCGACACCCTCAAGGCCCTGGATACGGACCTGGTCTTCAATCTCTTCGAAGGCTTCGATACCCGGCCCAGGACGGAGGCCACCATGGCCTCTATCATCTCCGGGCTGGGCTTCCAGTACACCGGCTGCCCCAGCACGGCCCTGGCCCTGGGGCTGGACAAGGTGAAGGCCAAGGACCTGATGCGGGCCCATGGAATACCCACGCCTGACTACCAACGGCTGACCCCCGCAACAGTCTCGGATTTCCGGTTGAGATTCCCCTGTATCGTGAAGCCCTCCGGGCAGGACGCCAGTCACGGCCTGTCGGCCAACAGCGTGGTCGAGAATGAGGCAGCCCTGGCGCGACAGGTGACCCTGGTGAGCGCGGCCTTCGGCGGGGATGCGCTGGTGGAGGAGTTCATAGACGGCCGGGAGTTCAATGTCACCGTCATGGGTCACCGCGAGGTATCGGTGCTGCCCATCTCGGAGATAGTCTTCAACCTGCCGGCCGGCGTGCCACGGGTCCTGACCTATGCTGCGAAGTGGGAGGAGGAGACCTTCTACTACAACCGCACCACGGTCACCTGCCCGGCGGAGATCGATGACGAGCTCTCAACCCTGTTGTTGCGGACCGCGGTGGACGTATTCAAGCTGGTGGTCAAGCGCGGCTACGCCCGGGTCGACATGAGGCTGGACTCCCAGGGGACAGCGTATGTGCTGGAGGCCAACCCCAATCCGGACATTACCCCGGGGTCCGGCGCGGCCCGCCAGGCGGAGGCCGCCGGAATGACCTACACCGAGTTCATCGGCCGGCTGGTGTCGATGGCCAGGCGCAAGACCCCCGCATGAAGGCCACGGTCCGGCCCATGATCGCCCCGGACAAGCCGGCGGTCATGGAGATACTGCGGAACGTGCGCGAGTTCTCGCCCGCGGAAGTGGTGGTGGCCGAGGAACTGCTGGACGCCTACCTGGAGGCCCCGGATGCATCCGGATACCTGGTCGGCGTGGCGGAGGTCAATGCCGTGATCACGGGCTATGTCTGCTACGGGCCGACACCCCTGACCAAAGGCACCTGGGACGTGTACTGGGTGGCCGTGGATCCCGGCGGCCAGGGCCAGGGCATCGGCCGGGCCCTGATGGCCTTCGCCGAGGCCAGGATTAAGAAGGGCCGCGGCCGGCTGATCCTGGTGGAGACCTCCGGCCGCCCAGACTATGCCCGGACCAGGCGCTTCTACCAGTACCTCGACTACCGGGAGACCGCCCGGGTGGCGGATTTCTACTCGCCCGGGGACGACAAGCTGATCCTGGAAAAGCGCCTCCGGCGGAGATAGCCGCAGCGCCCCTTCCGGGGACGGGCCGGCGGGAAATGTGAAGCCACCTTTTGCACACGACTGCTGTCATGCTATAATGAAACGTTTGAAAGATTAAGTGGAGTAGAAGGTGGAGACAGAGAAGAAGAGCGCTATCATCGAGCAATTCAGGTCCGGCGAAAAGGACACTGGCTCGACAGAGGTCCAGGTAGCCATCCTCACCGAGAGGATCAATCGCTTGACGGAGCACATGAAGCTCCACAAGCACGATTTCCACTCTCAGCGGGGTCTCATGATGCTGGTTGGGCAGCGGCGCAGGCTGCTGGCTAACCTGAGGCGGCGCAAGGTGGCCCGCTATCAGGCGCTCATCGCCAAGCTCGGGCTGCGGAGATAGGCGCTTCTCGGCCAGTCCAGGATCCGGGACCCTCCCCACGGTCACTCCAACAGGAGGCTGGTTTTCTATGGTACACAAACGCGAAGTCACCTTAGGCGGGAAGCTCCTCTCTATCAAGACCGGCGATCTGGCCGTTCAGGCCGGCGGCGCCGTCATGGTGTCCTACGAGGATACGGTCATACTGGCCACGGCCTGCATGGAGCCGAAGCCAAATGAGAACGTCGATTTCCTGCCCCTGACCATCGACTTCGAAGAGAAGCTCTACGCCGCCGGCAAGATCCCGGGCAGCTTCTTCCGGAGAGAGGGCCGACCCGGCCAGCAGGCCGTGCTGGCCAGCCGGCTGGCGGACCGGCCCCTGCGGCCGCTCTTCCCCAAGGGGTTTCGACACGAGACGCAGATAATCATCACGGTCCTCTCGGCGGACCAGGAGAACTCGCCGGACGTGCTGGGCATCATCGGCGCTTCTTCGGCCCTGTCCATATCGGAGATACCCTTCGACGGGCCCGTCGGCGCCATCCGCATCGGCTACCGGAACGGGGAGTACCTGGTCAACCCCACCTTCACTGAGCTGCAGGACAGCATACTGGACCTGGTGGTGGTGAGCACCGCCGACAAGGTGGCCATGGTGGAGGCCGGGGCCAGGGAGGCCGACGAGAAGATCGTCATGGAGGGCATCAGGTACGGGCACCAGCTCAACCAGGAGATCATCGCCGTGCAGCATGAGCTGGTCCGCCTTTGCGGGCAGCCCAAGGCGGAGTTCAAGCCGGCCGCGCTCAGCCCTGGCCTCGAGGAGGAAGTGACCGCCGCCCTCGGCGACCGGGTGGCCAGGCTGATACCGCAGGGAAGGCTGGAAAGGGACCGGGCCATCGCCGCCCTGGAGGACGACCTGCTGGCCCGGCTCGGAGAGCGGTTTCCGAAGAACGAGATCGTCTCCCTGCTGGAATCGAAAATCAAGGCCGAGATCAGATCGTCCATCCTGCAGAAGGGCCTGCGGCCCGACGGGCGGGCCATCAACGAGATCCGCCCCATCAGCTGCGCGGTTGGCCTGCTTCCGCGGACCCACGGTTCCGGGCTGTTCACCCGGGGGCTGACCCAGGTGCTGAACATAGCCACCCTGGGGTCCGCCCGGGAGGAGCAGAAGATCGACGGCCTGACCCTGGAGGAGACGCGGCGCTTCATGCATCACTACAACTTCCCGCCATACTCGACGGGGGAGGTCAAGCGCATGGGAACGCCGGGCCGCCGCGAGGTCGGGCACGGCGCCCTGGTGGAGAGGGCCCTCACGCCGGTGGTCCCCGGGGAGGAAGACTTCCCGTACACCATCAGGCTGGTATCCGAGGTCTTGAGCTCGAACGGCAGCACCTCCATGGCCTCCGTCTGCGCTGCCACCCTGTCGCTGATGGACGCCGGCATACCCATCAAGGCGCCGGTGGCCGGCATCGCCATGGGGCTGGTGACAGCGGAGGACGGCTCCTTCCAGGTGCTCACCGACCTGGAGGGCCAGGAGGACTTCTACGGCGACATGGATTTCAAGGTGGCGGGCACCGCCGCCGGGGTCACCGCCATGCAGCTGGACACCAAGCTCAAGGGTCTGACCTTCGAGATACTGGAGAAGGCCCTGACCGACGGCTACCAGGCCCGCATGCAGGTGCTCAAGCTGATCCAGGACACCCTGGCCGCCAGCCGCCCGGAGCTCTCCCGGTATGCGCCGCGGATGATCAAGATCAGCATCAATCCCAGCAAGATCGGGGCTGTCATCGGCCCCGGCGGAAAGACCATCAGGTCCATCGTGGAGCAGACCAAGGCCACCATCGACATCGAGGACGATGGGACGGTGCTCATCGGATCGGTGGACCCGGAGGCGGCACAGAAGGCCATTGCCATGGTGGAGAGCCTGGCCAGGGATGTGGAGGTCAACCAGGTCTACACCGGAAAGGTAGTCAAGATACTGCCCTTCGGCGCGGTGGTGGAGGTGCTGCCGGGCAAAGAGGGGCTGGTGCACATAAGCGAGCTGGCCGACTACCGCGTGCCCAGTGTCGAAGACGTGGTCAAGCTGGGTGACGAGATCATGGTCATGGTGACCGATGTGGACCGGACGGGCAAGGTGAGCCTCTCCCGCAAGGCCGTGTTCCAGGCTCAGGGGTCCGGCGCGGCCCCTGGCACGGAGGGTGGCGCGGCCGCGCCGCCTCCGCGACCCCATGGCCCTCCCCGGAGACACCCGGAGGGGCCGCGGGGCGACAGAAAGCCTTCGGAGGGCCGCCCGCCGGGCAGCCGCAGCGGCGGTCGCGGTGATTTCGGCCGGCCCAGGCACCGCTAGTGGCGAGCCCGGAGGAGAAGGCCATGTCCGCACCAATCAGAGTCGTGGTTCACGGCGCCCTGGGCAAGGTGGGGAGAGAAGTGGTGGCCGCCGCCGGCAAGGATCCCGACCTCCAGCCGGTGGGAGCGGTGGATGCCAGGGCGGAGGCGGACGCTCTGCCGTTGCCGGCGGGCCCGGGAAGCATACCGCTGTCCCGGGACCTGGAAGCCATACTGAAGCTGACCCGGCCCGACGTCATCGTGGACTTCACCAACGCCGAGGCCAGCCTGGTGATGGCCAGGGCCGCTGCCAGTCACAAGGTCAGCATGGTCATTGGCAGTACCGGCTTTTCGCCCCGGGACCTGGATGAGATCAGCCGGCTCGTCGGGGAGAGCGGAGCAGGCGCCGTGGTGGCCTCCAACTTCGCCCTGGGGGCGGTGATGGTGGTCCACCTGGCCCGCATTGCGGCCCGGTATTTCGACAACGTGGAGATCATCGAGCTGCACCACGACCAGAAGCTGGATGCCCCCTCGGGGACGGCCGTCTCCACCGCCAGGGCCATCGCGGAAGCCCGGGGCCAGGCGTTTGTCTACCCCAGGGTGCAGAAGGAGACCGTCGCCGGGGCCAGAGGGGCTGAGATGCAGGGCGTGGCGCTTCACAGCGTGCGCCTGCCGGGCCTCATGGCCCACCAGGAGGTCATATTCGGCGCGCCGGGGCAGACACTGACCATCCGGCACGATACCATTAACCGTGAGTGCTACATGCCCGGCGTGGTCGCGGCCGTCAAGAAGGTGGTGGGGCTCAAGGGGCTGACCATCGGCCTGGACCGGCTGCTGGGGCTGGCATAGCCGGGATTGAGGGAACATGACAGGGACTAACATCGCCATAGTCGGCGCCACCGGGATGGTGGGGCAGGAGTTTATCAAGGTCCTGGAGCAGCGGGGCTTTCCCGCGGACTCCGTGAAGCTGTACGCCTCCGATCGCTCCCATGGCCGCCGGATGAAGGTCAGAGGAGAGGAGATCGAGGTCAGGGAGACCACGGCGGACTCGTTTGCCGGGATTGACATAGCCCTGTTCTCCGCCGGCGCCGACATCAGCCAGCGGTTCTCGCCCGTGGCCGCCAGGGCCGGGGCGGTGGTGGTGGACAACAGCGCCGCCTTCAGGATGGACCCGGAGGTCCCCCTGGTGGTTCCCGAGATCAACCCGGAGGACATCCGGAAGCACAAGGGCATCATCGCCAACCCCAACTGCTCCACCATTCAGCTGGTGGTGGCCCTGTACCCTCTGCACGGGGCCAACCCCATCAGGCGCGTCACCGTGGCCACCTACCAGTCGGTATCGGGCACCGGCGTGGCGGCCGTGGACGAGCTGACGGGCCAGGCCCGGCAGGTACTGGAGGGAAAGCCGGCAGTTTCCAGGGTCTACCCGCACCAGATAGCCTTCAACGTCCTGCCGGAGATCGACTCCTTCCTGGGGAACGGGTACACCAGGGAAGAGTGGAAGATGGTGGAGGAGACCCGCAAGATCATGCACGCGCCGGACATCGCCGTGTCGGCCACCTGCGTGCGGGTTCCGGTCATGGTGGGGCACAGCGAGGCCATCCAGGTGGAGTTCGACCAACCCATGGCCCCGGCGGAGGCCAGGAGCATCCTGTCCAGGGCGCCGGGCGTGACCGTCATCGACGATCCGGCCCAGAGGGAGTACCCTCACCCGGCGATGGCGGCCGGCCGGGACGATGTGTTCGTGGGCCGCATCCGGAAGGATGCTTCGCACCCCAACGGCCTGGTGCTGTGGGTGGTAAGCGACAATATCCGAAAGGGCGCCGCCCTCAACGCCGTCCAGATCGCCGAGAAGCTGATACAGAGCTAGAGCATCAGCCACCGCCGCGCGCGGGCGCGCTCTCGAGGAGTGGAAGATGGCAAAGATAGGCAGACTCATAACGGCCATGGTGACCCCTTTCAATGCCCGGGGTGAGGTGGACTACCAGCAGGCGGGCAAGCTGGCCCGGGCCCTGATCGACTCCGGCAGCGACGGCCTGGTGGTCACCGGCACCACGGGGGAGCGCCCCACGGTGACCGACCAGGAGCAGCTCAAGCTCTTCGGCGCTGTGAGGGATGCCATCGGGAAGAAGGGGACCATCATCGCCGGCACCGGGGGCAACTGCACCCGGGAGAGCATCGCCATCACCCGCGAGGCCGAGAAGCTGGGGGTAGATGCGGCCCTCCTGATAGTGCCCTACTACAACAAGCCCACCCAGGAGGGCATGTACCAGCACTTCGCGTCCATCGCCCAGAGCACGGACCTGCCCTGCATCCTGTACAACGTGCCGGCGCGGACGGTGACCAACCTGGCGCCCGAGACCGCGCTTCGCCTGAGCCGCATCAAGAACGTGGTGGGCATCAAGGAAGCCAGCGGGAACATGGAGCAGGTGGCCAAGATCATCCAGGGGGCGCCCAAAGGCTTCCTGGTCTGGAGCGGCAATGATGGTGACACCTTCCCCATCATGGCCATGGGCGGCTATGGCATCATCAGCGTGGCCGCCCACCTGGTGGGAAAGCAGATCAAGGCCATGATCGAGCACGTGGTCCGGGGGAACATGAAGGAGGCGGCCGCCATCCACCTGGACCTGCTGCCGCTGGTAAACTCCCTCTTCATCGTCTCCAACCCGATCCCGGTCAAGCACGCGCTCAACTGCGTCGGCTTCCAGGTGGGCCAGCCTCGCCTGCCGCTCACCGAGCCCGACGACAAGAGCAAGGCCGCCATTGAAGCCACCCTCAAGCACTATCACATCGACCTACCCATCCCGGCAGCCGGAGCGCGCGTCCGCGCCGCCCGCACCTGAGGGCCGGGAGCACTCAGCGCCTGGTGCACCAGGCACCGGGCGCCCCAAGGGGCTGGTGCACATAATCCAAGGAGGACGATCTTGAAGAAGAGACCCATCAAGGTGATAGCCTGGTTCGACGAGATTGGCAGAGAGGACATCCCCATTGCCGGCGGGAAAGGCGCCAACCTGGGCGAGATGACCCGGAACAAGATCCCGGTGCCTCCCGGGTTCATCGTGACCGCGGACGCCTATTTCCAGTTCCTGCGAGAGGCGGAGCTCACCGACCGGCTGCGCGCGTATCTCAACGCCCTGAACCCCAAGGACACCAAGGCGCTCCAGGATACCGCCTTTGAGGTCATGCAGCTGATCACGCAGGCCGAGATGCCCAAGCGCATGGCCGACGAGATAAAGAAGGCCTACCAGAAGATGCAACAGGGACTGGTGGCGGTGCGGTCTTCCGCCACGGCCGAGGACCTGCCCGAGGCCTCCTTTGCCGGCCAGCAGAGCACCTTCCTGAACGTGCAGGGGATGGCCCACGTGGTGGAGGCGGTTCAGAAGTGCTGGGCCTCCCTCTTTGAGGCCAGGGCCATATTCTACCGGAACGAGCAGAGATTCGATCACTTCAAGGTCGGCATCGCCGTGGTGGTGCAGCGCATGGTGCAGTCCGAGATATCCGGCGTGGCCTTCACCGCGGAGCCCCTCAGCAGCGATGACACCAAGATCGTCATCGAGGCCGCCTACGGCCTGGGAGAGGCCGTGGTCTCCGGCGAGCTCACCCCCGACCTCTACATCCTGGACAAGGAATCCCTCAACGTGCTGGAGAAGAAGGTGGCCACGCAGGAGTGGCAGCTGGTCCGGAACCCGGATACCCGGGGCCGGCGGAAGAACATCAAGGTCCCCATCGTGGGCAAGGACCAGGTGCGCCAGAAGCTCTCCAACAAGGGTATTGCCGCCCTGGCACAGGTCACCAAGAGGATCGAGGCCCTGTACGGGACTCCCCAGGACATCGAGTGGGCCAGGGACGGAAAGAGCTTCTACATCGTGCAGACCCGGCCCATCACCACCTTGAAGGTCAGCGAGGGCCCGGCCGAGGAGATCAAGGGCGTTGAGCTGCTGCACGGCCTGCCGGCCAGCCCGGGAGCCGCCGCAGGCAGAACGGAGATCATCCTGCAGCCCTCGGAGATCGTCAACCTGAAGGAGGGCGAGATCCTGGTGGCCGAGATGACCACCCCCGACTTCGTGCCCGCCATGAAGCGGTCCGCGGCCATCGTCACCGACCGGGGCGGCCGCACCTGCCACGCCGCCATAGTCAGCCGCGAGCTGGGCGTGCCCTGCGTGGTAGGCACCGGCAACGCCACCAAGATCCTCAAGGAGAAGCAGCTGGTCACCGTGGACGGCTTCCAGGGGAAGGTCTTCAAGGGCAAGGTTATCAGCGAGCAGAAGATAGAGGCCCCCCTGGTGCTGAAGCCTCGCATCAAGACCACCACCAAGCTGTATGTGAACCTGGCCGATCCCGACCTGGCCGAGAGGGTGGCCGCCCGCGACGTGGATGGCGTGGGCCTTCTCCGGGCCGAGTTCATGATAGCCAATATCGGCGAGCACCCCCGCTACATGATCGAGCAGAAGCGGGGCCACGTCTTCCAGGACAAGCTGGCCGAGGGCCTGCACACCTTCGCCAGGGCCTTCAACCCGCGGCCGGTGGTCTACCGCATGACCGATTTCAAGACCAACGAGTACCGCAACCTGAAGGGCGGCGAGAAGTACGAGGAAGTGGAAGAGAATCCCATGCTGGGCTACCGCGGCTGCTCCCGCTACGTCCAGGAGCTGGACATCTTCAAGCTGGAAGTAGAGGCCATCAAGATGGTCCGGGAGAGCTTCACCAACCTGTGGGTCATGATCCCCTTCGTCCGCACCGTCAAGGCCATGGAGGAAGCCAGGGATGCCCTGGCCTCGCTGGGGCTCACCCGGTCCGCGGACTTCAAGCTGTGGATGATGACGGAGGTGCCCTCGAACATCATACTGATGAACAAGTTCATCGACGTCGGCATCGACGGCATCTCCATCGGCTCCAACGACCTGACCCAGCTCACCCTGGGGGTCGACAGGGACAGCCCCAGGCTGGCGGATCTGTTTGACGAACGCGATGAGGCGGTGCTGTGGTCCCTGGAGAGGGCCATCAGCATCACCAACCGGAGGCGGGTGACCTCCTCCATCTGCGGTCAGGCGCCGTCAGTCTACCCTGAGCTGACTGCCAAGCTGGTGGGATGGGGCATCAACTCGGTGTCGGTCAACCCGGACATGATCGAGCACACCAGGGGAGTCATCGCCCGGGTGGAGGAAGACCTGGGTATGCATTCCCCCAGCAGCTAGGCCAGGGGCAGGCCCGGGCAAACGGCCAGTGGTGGATCGACCGCATCAGAAGATACATGCCTGGCTCGAGGAAAGGGAGGAGGGGCTGTCCCCCTTCGCCGCCAGGAGCCGGCTATCCCGGGGGAGGATCCGGCCGGAGGAGCCTTCCCCGACTCGCACGTGCTTCCAGCGGGACCGTGATCGCATCATCCACTGCAAGGCCTTCCGCCGCCTGAAGCACAAGACCCAGGTGTTCATCGCTCCTCCGGGAGATCACTATGTGACCCGGCTGACCCACACCCTCGAGGTGTCGCAGATCGCCCGGTCCGTGGCCAGGGGCCTTAACCTCAATGAAGACCTGACGGAGGCTATAGCGCTGGGGCATGACCTGGGGCACACGCCCTTCGGGCACATCGGGGAGGATGTTCTGAACGAGATATCGCCATACGGCTTCCGTCACAATGAGCAGAGCCTGCGCGTGGTGGACCAGATCGAAAACGGGGGGCAGGGGCTCAACCTCACCTTCGAGACCCGGGAGGGCATCGCCAAGCACTCGAAGTCCAGGTCCGGGATCTTCGGGGAGGGCTGGGAGACGGTAGGGACCCTGGAGGGGCAGATCGTCAAGGTCGCCGATGTCATTGCCTACATCAATCATGACACGGACGACGCCCTGCGGGCCGGCGTCATCGCGGAGGGCGACCTCCCGGCGGTGGCCGTCAGTGTCATGGGCCGGTCCCACTCCCAGCGCATCGACAACGTGGTCTGCGACATCCTGGATACGTCGTGGGCCGCCCGGGGAGAGGGCTTGACAAGCACCGGGCAACAGCCGATCATTGGCGTGAGCCCCTCCGTCAACCAGGCCATGAACGCTCTGCGGGACTTCCTGTTCGAGAGGGTGTACGACTGTGAGCTGGTCAACCGGGAGGCAGACGTGGCCCGGCTGGTGGTCCGGCGGCTCTACGAGCACTTCATGGAACACGAGGCGCAACTGCCGGGCGAGCTGCGGCTGTCCGGCGAGCCCCTGGGCCGGCGGGTGGTGGACTATGTGGGGGGAATGACAGACCAGTATGCCATCCAGATGGCGCAAGAGCTGGGGCTGCTCGCCCGAGATACCGGGGTTTGAGGCATCGGGCCCTGAGGCCTCCGGTCATCAGGCATCACTCAGGTCGAACCGACTATCAGCAACCAGACCGCGATAACCATGTTCATTGATCGAAGCCGAGGAGGTCCACGGGTTCATGGACACCGTCGATGAAGTAAAGCGAAGGCTGGACATCGTCGAGGTGATCTCCGGCTACCTCCCCGATCTGAAGAAGAGCGGGCAGAACTTCAGGGCCGTTTGCCCCTTCCACAGCGAGAAGACCCCCTCCTTCTTCGTCTTTCCGGACCGGCAGAGCTGGCATTGCTTCGGCGGCTGCGCCCGGGGCGGGGACATGTTCGAGTTCGTGATGCGCAAGGAAGGGGTGGACTTCAAGGGCGCGCTGGCCATCCTGGCCGAGAGGGCCGGCGTCCCGCTGCCGCAGCGCCAGCTCGAGGAGGGCCGGTCCGAGGCCGACAGGCTCAAGCAGATCAACGAGGCGGCCGCGGAGTACTTCCACCACCAGCTTTTCCACTCCGCCGGCGGCCAGCGCACGCGGGAATACCTGGCCAGGCGCGGCCTGTCGGAGGCCACCATGCGCCAGTTCCTGCTGGGCTACAGCCAGGACTCCTGGGATGCGCTGCGGCTGGAGCTGCAGAAGAAGGGCTTCCGGGAGAGCGAGCTTCTGGCCGCCGGGCTGCTGGTGCAACGGGAGCGGGAGGGGGCTTATGACCGCTTCCGCCACCGGCTCATGTTTCCCATCAGGGACGCCGCCGGCAAGACCATCGGCTTCGGGGCCAGGGCCCTGGATGACAGCCAGCCCAAGTACCTCAACTCCCCCCAGACGCTGGTCTTCGATAAGAGCGGCTGCCTCTACGGCATAGATTCCGCCCGGGCGGCCATCAGGAAGGGCAACCTGGCGGTGGTGGTGGAGGGCTACATGGACGTCATCGTGGCCCACCAGCACGGGTTCACCAACGTGGTGGCCTCGCTGGGGACGGCCCTCACCGAGAAGCATGTCAGCATAGTCAAGAAGCTCACCAACCGCCTGGTCCTGGCCCTGGACGCCGACGACGCCGGCAAGATGGCGACGCTGCGGGGGATACAAGTGGCCGGGCGCACCTTCGACCAGAAGCCGGTGGCCGTGCCGTCGCCGGGAGGGCTGGTGACCAGGGAGCAGATGGACGCCGAGATAGGCGTCATGGTCCTGCCTGCCGGCCAGGACCCGGACGACGTCATTCGCCAGGACCCGGGAGAATGGGAGCGCCTGCTGCAGGGGGCCGTTCCGGTGATCGACTACATATTCGACCTGGTGGTCTCGCAGCTGGACGTCTCCAGGGCAGGGGACAAGGCGCAGGCGGCGGACCAGTTGCTCCCGCTGGTGGCCGAGATCACCCACCCGGTGCAGCAGGCACACTACCTGCAGAAACTGGCGCGCATGGTGGGTCTGGATGAGAGGAGGCTCTACGCCCAGATGGGCCAACCGGAGGCGCCGTCAGCCCGGCCCCGCCGGCAGGCCGCCCCGGCCACGCCCCCGGGGCCATCCCGCCCGTCAGCGGGCGATCAGCTGGCGGAGTACTGCCTCTATCTTCTTTACAGCTACCCGGATCTGAGGACCCATGCCTCCGATCTGCAGGTTGATTACTTTGTGAACACGGAGGACCGGGAGGTGTTCCTGGCCTGGCGGGACGGAGATGACGCCGGGTCCGCCCGTCAGCTCATCGACCCTTCCCTGGCCGGGCACCTGGATGCCATCACCTCCCGGGGCCTGCGGGCGCTGGCCGGGGAGGAGCAGACGCGGGCGCTGCGCCAGTGCGCCCGCAGGTTGAGGGAGCGCTGGCTGAAGGATTTGAAAGCCAAAGAGCAGGTCTTGATAGCGGAGCTGGAAGCCGCGGGCAAGCCCGCCGACCTGCAGGAGATACAGGAGTCAGCTGTGAGGCTCAACGCTGAACTAGGAGAGGTCTTCCTTCATGGCAAAGGAAAAAGGAAGCAGGTCCCAGGCTAGAGCGACCAAGATCGAGCGACCAGTAGCCAAGGCTCCCACGAAAGAGAGGAGGCCCAAGAACCGCGTGACCGAAAAACCCGAGGTAACCATGCAGCCGGTGGAGAAGCCGCCGGATAGAACCAGGAACGTAGAGAAGCCGGCCGCTGACGTCAGGGCCGGAAAGACCATAGCCGCCTCCGCCCCGGAGAAGAAGGCGGCCCCGGCCAAGCCTGCGCCAGCCACGCCCGCGGCGGCGGAGGCCGCCGGCAAGGCAGCCAAAGCCCCGGCGGAGGCCGCCGGCAAGGCAGCAAAGGCCCCGGAGAACGCCCACAAGGCGGCGGCAGAGGATCGGACCGCGGCCGCGCCGAAGCAACCCCACAAGGGCGCGGCGGGCGGCGCCGTGGAGGCGAAGGCCGCGGCGAAGCAGCCCGCCGGAAAAGCGGCAAAGGCCCCGGCGGAGACCGCCGCAAAGGCGGCCAGCGCGCCTAAAGCCGAGCCGGAGGGGAAGGCGGCTGCCGCGCCGCAGGAGGCCAGGAAGGGCAAAGGGACGGGCGCGGGGGAGGCGAAGGCGCCGGCCAAAGAGCCTGCGGCCGCCGGCAAGGCAGCCAAAGCTCCGGCGGAGGCCGCCGCAAAGGCGGGTAAGGCCACCGGGAAGGCGGCCAAGGCCCCGGCCGGGGCCTCAGCCGGGCAGGCGGCGGCCTCCGCCACGGAGGCGGAGGACGCCGACGCCAGGGCCCGGAAGAGGACCCAGAACCTGGCCGCCGCCGGGTCCGAGCACTGGTTCGCCGAGGAGCCCCAGGCGGGAGAGTCCCGGGAGGAGCCAACAGAGGACATCTACGCGGTGGTGACGCCGGAGCCTGAAGTAACGCCGGACGCCGTTCGGGAGGCAGGGCCGGCAGAGGGCAAGCCTGTCGATGAGCTGGAGATAGCCGATGATCCGGTGCGCATGTACCTGCGCCAGATCGGCCGGGTGCCGCTGCTGACGGCCGATGAGGAGAAGGTGCTGGCCCGCAACAAGGAGGAGAAGGACTACATAAACGGCATCCGCCAGGAGTTCCAGACCAAGTGGGGCCGGCCGGCGACAGCCGTGGACGTGATCACCGTGGTGCTGGAGAGGCTGGTGCATGTCCTGCCGCTGCTGCGGCGGGTGGAGGAGCAGCTCGGCATCAAACCGGACGAGAGGCTGACCAAGAGGCTTTCCGACCCCACGCTGCGGGGAGCGGTCGACCGGGAGCTGACCGAGCAGTTCATCATGCCTCTCTCCGAGGCCATGGAGGACACGCCCCCGGCCGTGGAGCAGATGATCAAGGACCTGTCCCTGGCCAGCTCCCTGGTGCCGCCGGACGTCCTGTCCATCATTGGCAAGCGGCGCACTGAGGCCCTGGGGCCGCTGCTGCAGGACCCCGACTTCCTGGAGAAGCTGAAACCGCTGGAGGACAGGCTCGAGACCTACCTGAAGAAGATCGACTTCTTCGGGCGGCAGGCCGAGGAGCGCCTGGTGGAGGCCAACCTGAGGCTGGTGGTCAGCGTGGCCAAGAAGTATGCCGAGAGGGGCATGTCCTTCCTGGACGTCATCCAGGAAGGCAACATCGGCCTGCTCCGGGCCGTGGAGAAGTTCGACTACCGCCGGGGCTACAAGTTCAGCACCTACGCCACCTGGTGGATCCGGCAGTCCATCACCCGGGCCATCGCCGACCAGGCGCGCACCATCCGCATCCCGGTGCACATGGTGGAGACCATCACCAAGCTCTACCGGACCAGCCGCCGCCTGGCCCAGGAGTACGGACGCGAGCCCACCATCGAGGAGATCAGCCAGGAGATGGAGATGCCCCCCGAGAAGGTGGAGGAGATCATGAAGATCTCCCAGGAGCCGATATCGCTGGAGACCCCCATCGGCGAAGAAGAGGACAGCCACCTGGGGGACTTCATCGAAGACCGCAAGATCATGTCTCCGGTGGACACTGCCTCCTACGAGCTGCTGAAGGACCAGATCAGCGACGTCCTGGACACGCTCACGCCGCGGGAGCAGAGGGTGCTGCGCCTCCGGTTCGGGCTGGAGGACGGCCGCAGCCGCACCCTGGAAGAGGTGGGCAAGGAGTTCAAGGTCACCCGCGAGCGGATCCGCCAGATCGAGGCCAAGGCGCTGCGGAAGCTGCGCCACCCGACGCGCAGCCGCAAGCTCAAGGACTACCTGGAGTAGCCGGTCCACATTGCCAATCGCGCCAAGTTCCTCTAGGATAGGCACACCCGGCAGGAGAGCCGGGCCGGGAGGAACGTATGAGCACAACGTCCGCGGCGAAATGGACGGCACGGCCCTACCGCGAGGGAGACGAGAAAGGGATACTGGATCTCTGGAAGGCCGTCTACCCGGAGCGCACCTACATCCCAGGGGAGTGGCTGAAATGGTGGCGGTGGCTGTACCGGGACAACCCCCGGGGAATGGGGGTGATAGCGGTCGCCGATGCGGAGGGGAAGATCGTCTCCCATGCCGCGGAGATACCGCTGATGATGAAGATCGGCAGCGCGGAAGTGCTCACCGGCATCGCCCTGGACGCCATGACCCACCCGGATTTCCGGCGGCAGGGCACCCTGGCCGCCCTGGTGGATTTGAGGCGCCAGGAGGGCGAGAAGCGCGGCATACGGGCCACCTACGGTTTCCGTAACAAGTACGCCTATCCCTACCCCGGTCTGGCGTCCAGGCTGGTCATGTTTGACGGCGCCACCATCCAGAAGGTCTTCCTGGCGGTCGATTGGAAGGCCGCCCTGCGGACCCAGACCGGCAATGGACTGTTGCGGGCTCTGGGCCCGGCCGCCGGCCGGCTGGCGGACGCCGTCGTTTTCCGGCCGCGGGAGGCGCGGTGCCCGGAGGGTCTGAGCATCAGGCCGGTCGAGCGGTTCGACGAGCAGGCGGACCGCTTCTGGGCCCGGATCTCAGAGCGGAACAGGGTCATGGTGGTCAGAGACCAGCAGTACCTCAACTGGCGCTACGCCGACCCGCCTCACCGCCGCTATACCCGGCTGGTGGCCAGCCGGGCCGGCGATATGGCCGGTTTCGCCGTCTTCAGCTGCGGGGAGGTAGAGGGGACCACGATCGGCTGCATCGTGGACGTCCTGGCCGAGTCCGGCCGGGTGGCCGAGGGCCTGGTGGCGGCCGCTGTGGCCCGCTGCCGGGAGGAGAAGGCAGCGCTGGTCTGGAGCGCCCGGATGGCCGGCACACCGCTGGCCCGTGCCTTCCGCCGCCAGGGGTTCATCAGCGCGCCGCGCTCCAAGAGCATCGTGGTCAAGGGCTGGACAAACTCGCCTGACCTGGCAGCCGAGCTGCGGGAGCCGGGGAACTGGTTCCTGCAGATGGGCGATTCGGACGAGGCCTGAGCCGCTGGCAGTGCCTGCTGGCCGCGCTGTCCCTACTTCAGGCCCGACATCAGGCGCCTGGCCTTGCTGGGGTCCCCGAGCTGCTTCATCAGCTTCTGGACCTGGCGGAACTGGTTCAGCAGCTGGTTCACGTCCTGGGTGGTGGTCCCGCTACCCCTGGCGATGCGGCGGCGGCGGCTGCCATCGATCAGGTCCGGGTTCTGGCGTTCGTCCCTGGTCATGGAGCGGACGATGGCTTCCACCTTCTTCAGCTGCTTCTCGTCCATGCCCTCGGGCAGCTTCTTGGCCACGGACGACATGCCGGGGATCATCTCCAGGAGGTGGCTGATGGACCCCATCTTCCGCACCTGCTGCAGCTGCTCCAGGAAGTCCTCGAAGGTGAAGCTGGCCGAGCGGATCTTCTTCTCCATGTCCTTGGCCCACTTCTCGTCCATGACCTTCTCCGCCTTCTCGATGAGGGTGAGCATGTCGCCCATCCCCAGGATGCGGGAGGCCATGCGGTCCGGGTAGTAGGCTTCCAGGGCGTCCACCTTCTCGCCCATGCCCACGAACTTGATGGGCACGCCGGTGACGGACTTGATGGAGAGGGCCGCGCCGCCCCTGGCGTCTCCGTCCATCTTGGTGAGAATCAGCCCGGTCAGGCCGACACGGGTGTGGAACTCCTCGGCGACCCGCACCGCCTCCTGCCCGGTCATGGCGTCGACCACCAGCAGGACCTCGGTGGGCTGCAGCACCTTCTTCACATCCTGCAGCTCCGGCATGAGCTCGGCATCGATGTGCAGGCGGCCCTGGGTGTCCACGATAAGCCAAGTGCTCCCGGTCTCCCGGGCCCGCTGCAGGGCGTGGGCGCAGATGTCGGCGGGCTTTGATTTCTGGTCCTCGGCATAGACCGGCAGGTTGAGCTGCTTGCCCAGGACGACCAGCTGGTCGATGGCGGCCGGCCGCCGGGTGTCGGCCGCTACCAGCAGCGGGCTCTGGCCCGACCGCCTCAGGTGCAGGCCCAGCTTGGCGGCCGTGGTGGTCTTGCCGCTGCCCTGCAGGCCCACCAGCATCATCACCGAGGGTGGCCGGCCCGCCGGAATGAGCGTGCTCTGGCCGCCGCCCAGCAGGGCCGTCAGCTCCTCGTGGACGATCTTGACCACGTGCTGGGTGGGGGTCAGGCTGTTCAGCACCTCCTGGGTGAGCACCCGCTGGCGCACCCTGGCGGTGAAGTCCTTCACCACCTTGAGGTTGACGTCGGCCTCCAGGAGCGCCAGCCTTACCTGGCGCAGCGCCTCGTCAACGTCCTTCTCGGTCAGGCCGCCCTTGCCGGAGAGCTTTTTGAAGACGTTGCCGATCTTCTCGGACAGGAGATCAAACATGTGTCACCGCCCCCGAAAACCATTGTATCCGCTGCCTCTCCAAAAGGAAAGGAGCCCGCTCGGGGCGGGAGCGCGCTTCCAGGATCGGGTGGGCATTGTGCGGACGCGCGCCCGCCGCCCGACCGCACGGCCGGACCGCGCCGGCCCTTTGACAGCGCGATAAGGGCCGGCCTATCATCTTGGTGAAAGCTACCATGTCCACTGACGCATACGCATCCGGCGGCCATCCCCTCGAGTACATCTTCCACCCCCGCTCCATCGCCATCGTGGGGATCTCCGCCGATCTCCCCAAGCTCTGGATCAGGCGGCTCTACCTCGACTCCCTCATCGAGGGCGGCTTCCCGGGCCGGATCTACCTGGTGAACCCCAAAGGGGGAGAGATGGCCGGCCTCCCCATATACCGCACCCTGGCCGAGGTCCCGGGAGAAGTGGACCAGGTCATCGTGTCCATCCCCGCCCGGCACACCCCGGCGCTGCTCGAGGAATGCGTGGCCAAAGGGGTCAGGGTGGTCCACGTCTTCACCTCCGGCTTCGCCGAGACCGGCGAGCCGGAGCGTGGTGAGCTGCAGGACCGGCTGGTGGCCATAGCCCGCCGCGGCGGTCTGCGCATCATCGGCCCCAACTGCCTCGGGCTCTACTACCCCGCCGGCGGCATCAAGCTCAGCCCGGACTTCTCGATGGAGCCGGGGCCTGTCGGCTACCTCTGCCAGAGCGGGGGCAATGTTGACTTTGCGGTGCGCCACGCCACCTCCAGGGGGCTGCACTTCAGCAAGGTGGTCAGCTACGGCAACGCCAGCGACATCAACGAGTGCGATCTCCTGGACTACTTCGCCGCTGACCCGGAGACGAAGGTCATTGCGGCCTACATCGAGGGGGTCCAGGATGGCCGCCGCTTCGTCCGGGCGCTCTCGAAGGCGGCCGGGGCCAAGCCGGTGGTGGTCTTCAAGGGCGGGTACACGGCCGGGGGCCTGCGGGCGGCCGCCTCGCACACCGGTTCCCTGGCCGGGGCCGACGCTGTCTGGACCGGGATCCTGAGGCAGGCGGGGGCCATCCGGGTGTACGGCATCGAGGAGATGGTGGACATGCTGATGGCGCTGCTGCGCATGGCGCCGCCGCAGGGCCCCAGCGCCTGCGTGGTGGGCCACGGCGGCGGGGCCAGCGTCATGGCCACCGACGAGGTGGAGCAGGCCGGCCTGCGCCTGGCGCCCATGCCCGCCCCGGTGAGGGACACGCTGACCCAGTTCATTGACCTGGCCAACAGCATGCTGCGCAACCCGGTGGATGTCAGCCCGCTGGCTGGAATAGACGGCTTCGCGCTGCTGGGGGACCTGCGGGGGGGGAAGCCCGTGGACGTGCTGCGGGAGAGGTCAGCCACGCCGCTCGGCGGCAACTGGGGCCGGCTGAACCAGGCCATGGAGTCCTGGCCCGGGCTGGACCTGGTCATCTACCAGCACGGGTTCGACATCAGCCCCATGCCCATCGATGACTTCGTCGTGGCCGGGTCGGTGGGCCCCCTGGTGCTGGCCGCCAGGGAGTGCCGCCTGCCAAAGGCCATCGTGCTCCATTCGATGGGCAATGATCAGGCCTGGAAGGCGTCGGAGGCGGTGCGAGGGCTGTGCGCCGAGATGGGCCTGCCGCTCTTCCTGTCCATGAGAGGGGCGGCCAGGGCCATCCGCCGGCTCATCGATTTCAACGCGGCCGGTCCGGAGCGCCTGGCCGGCCTCCGCAAGAAGCCGTGAGCCACCATTCCCGATCCCCCGCCGCCTGGAGATCCCTGGCCGGCCGAGTGCGCTCGCTGCCGAAGCGCCTGCGCGGTTCCGAGACCGCACTGGGCCTCGCCCTGGCGGTGGTGGTTGGCCTCCTGGCCGGCCTGGGCGCAGTAGGGTTCGTACACCTTATCAGGTTGTTTCAGTGGCTCTTCTTCAATCGGGGAGCCAGTGCCCTCGAGCCTCTTGGTGATTACTACGTCATCCTCCTGCCCGCTGTGGGCGGGCTGCTGGTGGGCCTCATCGTCCACCTGTTGGCGCGCGAGGCCAGGGGAGACGGGCCCCCGCAGGTGATGGAGGCCGCGGCCGTCAAAGGGGGACGCATACGCTCGAGGGTGGCCATAGTCAAGGCCCTGGCCTCCTCGATCTGTATCGGAAGCGGCGGGTCGGTGGGGCGCGAGGGACCGGTCATCCAGATCGGCTCTTCGCTGGGCTCCACCGTGGCGCAGTGGCTTCGGCTGCCGGAGGAATGGAACAGAACGATGCTGCTGTGCGGCGCGGCTGGAGGCGTCTCGGCCATGTTCAACGCGCCCATCGGCGGCGTGTTCTTCGCCCTGGAGGTGCTGCAAAGGCGGCTCGCCGCCGCCAACCTGGCGTACGTTGTCATCAGCTCGGTGACGGCGAATCTGGTGGCCCACAGCTTCCTCGGTGATACGCCCTCCTTCTCCATACCGGCCTACCACATGAACAGCCACTGGGAGATGCTCCCCCACGTGGTGCTGGGCGTCGTTTGCGGGGTGCTCGCGGCCGGCTTCATCTGGTTCTTCTTCAAGTGCGAGGACCTGTCCGCAGCCGTGAGGATCCCGCCCTGGATCAAGCCCGCCATCGGCGGCCTCCTGGTCGGGCTCATCGGCTTATCGTACTTCGATGTCCTGGGCGTGGGATACGGGGGATCCTACGGGATGGGCGGGGCATTTGAGCCCCGAGGAGCGGTGGACGAGGCCCTGCTGGGAAGCATGGGGCTGTCCACGATGGTGGTGTTGCTGGGCCTCAAGATCGTGGCCACATCTGTGAGCCTGGGCAGCGGCGGCAGCGGCGGCACCTTCGCTCCCTCGCTCTTTGCCGGCTCCATGCTGGGCGGCGCCTTCGGGCTGACAGTGCAGAGGCTCTTTCCCTCGATCACGGCCGCATCGGCCGCCGACGCCTCGGGGTCCTACGCCCTGGTGGGAATGGGAGCGATGTTTGCGGCGGTAGTCCACGGGCCCATAACAGCCATCATCCTGCTGTTCGAGATGACGCGGGACTACAGCCTGATAGTGCCCCTGATGACCGCCGTGGTCTTCAGTGTGGCGGTGGCCAGGGGCCTCCACCGCGAGTCGATCTACAGCGCAGTCCTGGTCCGGCGCGGCGTCGACGTGCATCGAAAGAGGGCCACCGACGCCATGGCGACCATCACCGTGGGCGAGGCCATGACCCGCGATTTCCCCACCGTTCCACCGGCCATCTCCCTGACAGAGCTGGTAGAGAAGATCCATGCCACCGGGCATCACGGTTTTCCGGTGGTGGACCGGGACGGCCATTTCCGCGGAATCGTCACGCTGCAGGATATTGAAGAAGCAGCTTCGCAGAAGGGAGCGCTCCTGACCGCCATGGACATCGCCACCAGGTCCCCCGTCGTGGCCTACCCCGACCAGTCAATCAGGGAAGCCCTTCGCCAGCTGGGAGGCCGCGATGTCGGGCGCATCCCGGTCGTTGACAGGGATAACCCGGAGAGACTGCTGGGCGTTCTCCGGCGGCACGATGTGCTCCGAGCGTACCGAAAGGCCCTTGAGGAGGGCGCCGCTGGCACTGCCCGTTGACCGGGCCGGGAGCATTGCCGGCCCCTCCGGCAGCCTCTGGCAGAGCCCCCCGGCTCGGGCCTCTGTTCCGGGACCCTTCTCAGGCCTCCGCCACAGCCTTGGGTATGGCCTGCATGTACAGGCGCGCCAGGCGCGCCACGGGGGCCTTCACCCAGCGGTTGATGACCAGGGACCGGCCCTTCACCTCGCCGATGCGGGCGCAGGGGACGCCATGCTTCCGGCACAGGGCCGCCAGCTTCGCCCGGTTGGCCGGGGGCGCGCTCACCACGATGCGGGACTGCGTCTCGCCGAACAGAAGGGCATCGGGACGGATGGCGTCATCGAGCTGAATCAAGGCCCCGCGTCCGCCCAGGATGCAGCACTCCGCCAGGGCCACGGCCAGGCCCCCGTCGGAGCAGTCATGGGCGCTGGAGACCAGGCCCCGGGACACCAGATCCAACACCACGGCCTGCACGGCCTTCTCCCGCGCCAGGTCCAGGGCCGGCGCCCTCCCCTGGCGGAGGTCGTGGACCAGGTGCAGATACTGGGAGCCACCCAGCTCTTCCCGGTTCTCTCCGATGAGGAGAATCTCATCCCCTTCGTTCTTGAAATCGGCGCTGGTAATCCGGTTCACGTCGTCCACCACGCCCACCATGCCGATCACCGGCGTGGGGTACACCGCCCCCCGGGGGTTCTCATTGTTGAAGCTCACGTTGCCGCTGACCACCGGAAGCTCCAGGGCCCGGCAGGCCCGGGTGATGCCCCTGACCACCTGGTAGAACTGCCAGTAGATCTCGGGGTTGAAGGGATTGCCGAAGTTCAGTCCGTCGGTGACCCCCAGCGGCCGGGCGCCGCAGCAGACCAGGTTGCGCGCGGCCTCAGCCACGGCGATCTGCCCGCCGGTGAAGGGGTCCAGGTAGCAGTAGAGGCCATTGCCGTCGGTGGTGGCGGCGATGGCCTTGTTGATCTGCTTGACATAGTAGACGCCGGCGTCATGGCCACTGGCCAGGCAGAGGGGCCTGGTCAGCCTCCTGGCCACCTTCCCGGCCAGCCACTGCTTGGAGGCGATGGTCGGCGATGAGAGAAGCTCGCCCAGGGCCGCGGTGTAGTCCCGGGGCTGCCTGATCTTCCGCAGGTCCAGGCGCCGGGTCTCCTTCAGGTACGCCGGCTGCCTCTTCTCCCGGGTGTACTCGGGCCCCACCGCCAGCGCCTCCGCCGGCACCTCGGCCACCACCTTCCCCTCCTCCTTCACCCGCAGGATGCGGTCAGCGGTCACCTTGCCGATCACGCTGCACCCCACGCGGTGCCGGGCGAATACGGCCTTCACCTTCGGCAGGCTGGCCGGGCGGACGATCAGGAGCATCCTCTCCTGTGACTCGGAGAGCATGATCTCATAGGGGGTCATCCCCTCCTCCTTGCGCGGCACCAGCGCGATGTCGATCTCCATGCCCGTGCCGGCCTTGTAGGCGGTCTCGCTGCAAGAGCAGACTATGCCCGCCGCCCCCATGTCCTGCATGCCCACGACCAGCTTCTTCGCGGCCAGTTCCAGGCAGGCCTCGCGGACGGCCTTGCCGGTCCTGGGATCGCCGATGGCCACCGCGCTCTTCTTCTGCTCCGCGCTTTCGTCCAGGCCCGACGACGCGAAGCTGGCCCCCTCTACTCCATCCCTCCCGGTGGCGCCGCCGGCGATGATCACCAGGTTGCCGGGGCCCTCGGCCCGGGCCCGGATGATGTCCTCCTTCTTCAGCAGGCCGACCACCATGGCGTTGACCAGGGGATTGCCCTGGTAGGTGGGGTCGAAGTACACCTCGCCGGCGATGGCCGGCAGGTCAACCTGGTTGGCATAGTCGGTGAACCCGCGGGCCACCTCCTTGAAGAGGAACCTGGTCCGGTCGTCGCCCAGCAGGCCGAAGCGCAGCGAGCTGAGGAGGAAGAGAGGGCGGGCGCCCACCGTGAATATGTCCCGTATGCACCCTCCGCCCCCGGTGGCGCTGGCTATGTACGGCTCGATGGCCGAGGGGTGGTTGTGGGACTCCACCTTGAAGACCACGGCATGCTCGTCATCAATCGATATCGCCCCCGAGTTTTCGCCCGAGGTGAGGAAGACGTTCTTCCCGGAGGTTGGCAGCAGGCGCAGCACCTTCCGGGAGTTCTTGTAGGAGCAGTGCTCGGACCACATCTCGGAGAACATCCCCATCTCGGTGTAGTTGGGCTCTCTCCCCAGCAGGTTCTTGATCCGGCCGTACTCGGCAGCGGAGAGCCCCATCTCCTCCGCCAGCCTGGCGCCCTTCTTCTCTCTGGCCATGTCTTTCCTCCCGTTCCAGATAAGACAAGGGCCGACGCCGTAGCGTCGGCCCCTCCTCTTTCAGATCACTGGCTCCTCACTCTATGGCAGCCGGGAGCGCCCGCTCTATGGCTCCCTCTGGCGCAGGCGAGACAGCCCGGGGACCAGGGTCCGCCAGTCCCCGTGCTCCCACATCACCAGCAGCTCTGCGGCCACGAAGATGGAGCTGTAGGTGCCGGCCACGATCCCCACTAACAGGGCCATCAGGAAGCTGCGGACGGGCCCGCCCACGATGAGATACACCGCCAGGATGCACAGCAGCGTGGCCATGCCGGTGTTGAGCGAGCGCACCAGGGTCTCCGAGATGCTGAAGTTGACCAGGGCATCATAATCGCCCCCGCCGATGCCGCGGGCCTTGTTCTCGCGGACGCGGTCCAGGACCACGATGCCATCGTTGACGCTGTAGCCGATGACGGCCAGCAGGGCGGTGATGAACAGGGGGTCCACCTCCCAGTCCGCGAACCGCCCCACCAGGGCGAAGATGCCGAAGGTGGTCAGGATGTTGAAGACCAGCGCCACCACCGCCGCCACGCCGTAGCGGAAGGAGTGCGGCACCCTGCGGAAGGCAAAGGTGATGTATACCAGCACCAGGACCAGCGCTACGCTGACGGCGATGGCCGCATCGCGCGTCGTCCTGGCCGCTATGGCCGCCGAAATGATGCCCGTCTCACCTTCCAGGACCGTCCCGATATCGCTCAAACCGGCCTTCAGGGCCGCCTGCTCGTCCCCGCTGATCTCCCCCATGCGGATGAGGAGATTGCCGCCCGTTTCCTGTATCCGGCCGGACATCCCGCCGTACCCCATCTCCCCCAGCCTGTCGGCCACGAGGCCAACACCGGTCCCCTCGTTGGGCTGCAGCATCAGCTGGAAGCCGCCCTTGAAGTCCCAGCCCAGCCTCAACCCGCCGGGGGTGAAGGCCAGGATGGCGCCCAGGGCCATGATGATCAGCGAGACCAGCAGGAACCAGCGCCTCTTGGCGGCGAAATCAAGCATCCCTGGCCTCCGTCCGGGCCGGCACGCCGTAGAGCGCCAGGTTCCGGGCAAACCGGCTGGTGGTCAGCAGCAGGAGGAGGGACTTGGTGACCACGATGGCGCTGAACATGCTCACGGCGACGCCGATAAAGAGCGTCACGGCGAACCCCATGACCACCGTGGCCGTGGCAATGCTGCTGCCGAACCAGTAGAGGATGCCGCAGGCGATGGCGGTGGTGATATTGCTGTCCCGGATGGCCGGCCAGGCCCGGCTGAAGCCGGTATCGATGGCCGCTTTGAGCGTTCTTCCGGCCCGCAGCTCTTCCTTCATGCGCTCGAATATGAGCACGTTGGCGTCTACCGCCATGCCCACCGACACGATGAAGCCGGCGATGCCGGCCAGGGTCAGGGTCACCGGTATGGCCTTGTAGATGGCCAGCACGATGATGGCGTAGATGACCAGGGCCACCGCGGCCACCACGCCCGGCAGCCGGTAGTACATCATCATGAAGAGGCTCACCAGCAGCAGTCCCACCCACATGGCGATGAAGGCCCGATGGGTGAAGTCGGCCCCCAGGGTGGCTGACACGACCATGGGCCCGTAGGTGACCCTCAGCGGCATGGGCAGGGCGCCGGAGGTGAGCTGGATGGCCAGGGTCCGGGCCTCATTGCGGTCGAAGTTGCCGGTGATCGAGGCGCTGTTGCCATACTCGGGGGCCGTCATGTCGCTGGGGAAGACCTGGGGCGCTGAGAGCAGCTCATTGTCCAGGAAGATGCCCAGGCGCCTCTCGGGCGTGCCCACCCCGCCCTTGTCCCTGATGCGCTTGGCGGCCTGGTTGAACAGCTCCTTGCCGTCGTCGTTCCAGGTGATGCCCACGGTGATCTCGGCGCTGATGTCGTCTGCAGTCGGGTACTGGGGCACCGCCTCCGTCAGGTAGGCGCCGGTCAGCACCTGTTTGGCCCCTTTGATCTCTCCCACCGCCGGCATCCAGGACAGGGCGCTCCTCAGGCTCAAGTCTATGGCCGCCGGGTCGATCTGCTGCCCGCTGCCATCCAGGTATACCAGGCCCGCCGGGCCCTGCTGGATGAATACGGCCGGCTGGCCGTCTTCGCCGGCGAAGAGGCGGTCGATGACCGGGACGCCCTGGGCGCCGGCGTCGCCCGTTTCGTAGAAGGCCGCCCGGTTGTCGGTGATGTAGTTGTCCAGGGTGATTGCCGTGGTGACGTTCACCGTCTCCACTTCCCGGAACTCCAGGAAGGCCGACTTGGAGAGCAGCTCCATGGTCTCGTTCTCGGTCAGCCCGGGCAGCTGTATGTCGATCTGGTCATCGCCCAGGCGCCGGATCACCGGCTCCACCACCCCCAGGCTGTCCACGCGCCTCTTGATGCTGTTGGTGGCCGCCTCCATGTTGAAGTCTCTCCGGTCCGGATCGATGTTGTCCGAGAAGACCCCCTGGTACACGACGTGGGTGCCGCCCTGCAGGTCCAGGCCCAGGCGCAGCCCCAGGTTCCCGGGATGCCGGTCGAGGACACTGGTGCCGCTGGGCGTCATCACCCAGATGGACAGGCCCAGAATGATCAGGATGAGGAGCAGCAGCCAGCCGTTGCCGCCGAACCTCGGCCCCCTTCTTGTCAGCCGGCTACGCATCGATGAGGACATCCCTGAAGATCATGAAGATCGGGTCTATCATATCACTTTTGAGCGGGGTTGTCTTTGCCCAGACGCTGGCGGGCCAGCTCCAGGGCCTCCTCCCTGCTGGATATCTCCCCGGCCCCCTGGGCCTCGCGCACCGCCTCCAGGACCGCTCCCACCTGCGGCCCCGGCCGCAGGCCCAGCTCCCGCATCAGGTCGTGACCGTCGAGGAGCTTCGGGGGGGCGGCCACCGTCTGGTCCTCCTCTTTCTGCGCCAGCACGTACTCCATCAGCCGGCTGTGCCGCTGCCACTCTGAGAGGTCGAGGTTGGGCCCCTGCGTGGCCAGGAAGTCGGCCAGGGTGAGAAACATGATATCCACGCTCACCTCGCCCGTGTCCCGGAAGTAGCGGTAGATGGCCCTGCGGGTGGGCAACCCCTGGTCCCCTCCCATCTGCCACAGGCGCAGGTGGGACTCGATCATCTTCTGCGCCATCTTGATCTCCCGGTTGCTGAAACGGAGGCGCTGCATGATGCCTCCGGCGATCTCTGCGCCCTGGGTCGGGTGCCCGTAGAAATGCGCCCTCCCGTCAGGCTCCAGCTCCTTGGTCTGGGGCTTGGCGATATCGTGGAGCAGCAGGGCCAGCTTGACCAGCCCCGCCCTAGCCAGGCCCGTCGCGATCTCCTCCCGGAACCCCCCGATGTGGGGCACCAGGTGAGGGGCCAGGGCCAGCCGCTCCGGCCCGGCCTGCGGGTGCAGCAGGCCCTCCAGGCTGGCGACGGACTGCACCGAGTGATGGAACACGTCCCAGTAGTGCTCGTAGGGCTGCTCTACACCTTTGGTGAAGGTCAGCTCGGGGATGATGGCGGTCAGCAGGCCCAGCCGGTCCATGTGGAAGATGGCCGTGGCCGCCCCTTCCAGGGAAAGGATGCGGCAGAGCTCCTCCCTCACCCGCTCCCCGGCCACCTGGCTGATGAGATCGGCGTCGCGGGCCATCAGGGCCTCCGTGCCGGGCTCGATGGTGAAGCCATACTCGGCCGCCAGCCGGACACCCCGGATGAGCCGGGCCGGGTCGTCCCGGAAGATGTCCGGGCCGACCGCCCGCACCAGCTTCGCTTCCAGGTCCTCCCGGCCTTTGAAGGGGTCTATCACGCGGGGCCATGGCTGGCCCCCGGAATCGAGGCCCCGCAGGTCCGCGGCCATGGCGTCAATGGTGAAATCACGCCGGGCCAGGTCCGCCTCGATAGTGCCCCGAATGCGGGACAGGTCCACGTGCCTCTCCGCCAGCACCACTCGGGCGATGCCCTCAGCCTCGTCGAGGAGAACGTAGTGCCCGCCCAGGGCCGCGGCCAATTCACGGGCGAAGCCGGGGGCGCTCAGGCCCACGGCCACGTCGATGTCCCTCGTCCCCCGGCCCAGCAGGGTATCGCGAAGGCCGCCGCCGACGAGGAAGGCGCTCACACTGGGGGGAAGCAGGTCCCCGACCCGGCGGAGGAGAGCGGCGTCGCTCTCCGAGATGGCCGCCGCCATCACAGGCCCTGGTCTTCCTCGGGCTCGATGCGGTAGAGGTCGTCCTGATTCTGGATATGGTCGATATAGAGCGTGCCGTCGAGGTGCTCGATCTCGTGCTCCAGCACCTGGCCCAGGAGATCCGTGCCCTTGACCCGGCGCTCCTTCCACTGGCGGTCGCGCCACTTGACCGTCACCGTCTGCGCCCGTTTCACCTTCCCGCGGTACCCGGGCACGCTGAGGCAGCCCTCCTCCACCTCTCGCTCACCGCTCTTCTTCACCACCTCCGGGTTGATCAGGACCAGGGGCTCTTCATCGGGGATGGTGATGACCACCAGCCGCAGGGACACGCCCACCTGCGGCGCCGCCAGGCCCACCCCGGCAGCCGCGGGCGTGGTCTCCAGCATGTCGTCGATCAGCTTCTGGATCTTGGGGTCCAGGGCGCCGATCCGCCGGGCTTTGCGCCGCAGCACGGGATCAGGAACGCAGCGGATCTTCAGCACGGCCATCGGAAGAGCCTCCAGGGGAACAGAACGTCATCTAGCGCTGATTATAAGCTTGGCGCGCTGGCATCCGCAAGGCTGCCGGCAGCACGGGGAGGCCTCCATACGCTCCACCAGGCGCTCGCCGTCAGCCGCCGGCCGGCCCCGGCGCCAGCCCATGCGGCCGCGCGCCTTGCCCAGGCTACCACTTCATGACATGGCGGCCCTCGCCGTCCCTGAAGTTGCCGGTGACGGCGATGATGAAGTCCACCAGCGACCAGATGAAGGCGGCGAAGCCCGTCACGTACATCAGGGCCAGGAAGAGGAAGAACGCAGGCGGCTCGGAGTCCAGATCGGGATCGGCGGCCCACCCGATCGCCATCATGGCGGCCACGCACATGAAGGGCAGCAGCCCCACAAAGAGCATGACCACCGCGGTCTTGATCTTGCCCAGGTAGAAGCGGTGCGCACCGAACAGGCCCACTCCCAGCCAGGGGCAGGCTAGGAGCGTAGCCGCCAGGCGCGACTTCGGGGAGATCTGGGCCTCATCCAGCAGCGCCGCCGGCGCCGCCGGCCCCGCCACCGGCGCCCCGCACTTCGAGCAGAACAGAGACCTGTCATCCAGTTGCGTGCCGCACTTGTAACAGAACAACCTCGCCTCCTTCAGAGAAGAGTCACCGGGTCCACGTTAGCCACCCACCCCTGGGGCAGGGACAGCCCGTCCAGCAGCCGGGCCGGGTCGGCGCCGCGCAGCACTATCTGCCAGCGGTAGCGCCCCCGTATCCGGCCGAAGAACATCGGGGCCGGGCCGACCAGCTCGGCGGCGGCGCCCTCCACCGCCTTCTTCTCAGTGAGGCGGCTGAACATCTTTTCCGCCCCCGCCCGGCAGGCCCCGGCATTGGCATGGCTGTAGACCAGCGACACCAGCCGGGTGAACGGAGGCTGGCCATGGGCCCGCCGGGCCTCGATCTCCTGGCGATAGAAGGAGCCGTAGTCGTGGCCGGCGCCGGCGGCGATGGCGTAGTGGTCCGGGGTGTAGGTCTGCACCACCACCCGGCCGGGAAGGGCCCCGCGCCCCGCCCGGCCCGCCACCTGGCTGAGCAGCTGAAAGGTGCGCTCACCGGCGCGGATGTCGGGGAAGTGCAGCATGGTGTCGGCCGATATGATGCCCACCAGGGTCACCAGCGGCAGGTCCAGGCCCTTGGCGATCATCTGCGTCCCGATCAGGACGTCCGCCTCGTGGGCCAGGAAAGCGTTGAGTATCCTCTCATGGGAGCCCTTCTCACCGGTCACGTCCCGGTCCCAGCGCAGCGTCCTCGCGGATGGAAAGGCCTGCCGCACCTCGTCCTCCACCCTCTCAGTTCCCAGCCCCAGGTAGCGAATGCGCCGGCTCCAGCAGACCGGGCACAGCTCCGGCGCCGCCCGGCGGTAGTTGCACTGGTGGCAGGACAGGCGCCCCTCCCTGGCGTGGTAGGTCAGCGCCAGGTCGCAGCGGGGGCAGCGCATGGCGTGGCCGCAGTTGCGGCACTGCACGAAGGTGGAGGTGCCCCGCCGGTTCAGGAACAGGATGGTCTGGCCGCCCGCGGCCAGGGTCTCGCCCATGGCCCGGTGCAGCGGGCGGCTGAAGATGCTGCGATTCCCTTCCCGCAGCTCACCCCGCATGTCCACCAGCTCCACATCGGGCAGAGGGGACTCTCCCCGGACCGTCACCCGCTGGGGCAGCTCCAGGAGCCGGTACTGGCCACTCCGGGCCCGGTGATACGTCTCCAGGTCGGGGGTGGCGCTGCCCAGGACCACCACCGCCCCGCACAGCTGCGCCAGCTTCAGGGCCGCCTGGCGGGCGTGGTAGCGGGGCGCCTGCTCCTCCTGCTTGTAGGTCCACTCGTGCTCTTCGTCAATGACGATCAACCCCAGGTCCGGCTGCGGGGCGAAGAGGGCGCTGCGCGGCCCGATGACCACATCGAAGGCCCCCTCCGCGATCCTCCGCCACTCGTCGAACTGCTCGCCCAGGGACATCCGGCTGTGCAGCACCGCCACCCGGCCGGGGAAACGAGAGGCAAACCGGCCGATGACCTGGGGGGTCAGGGAGATCTCCGGCACCAGCACGATGCCGCGCCGGCCCAGGGCCACGGCGGCGGCCAGGGCCCGCATGTAGACCTCGGTCTTGCCGCTGCCGGTCACACCGTGCAGCAGGAAGACCGGCGGTGCCGCCTGCTCCAGGGCCGCCGCCTGGTTCGGCGCGGCCGCCTGCTCCAGGGCCGCCCGGATCTGCTCCAGGGCTGCCGCCTGCGCCGCGGTGGGGATGGGCGGCGCGGCCGGCCCGAACTCCCGGTCCACCAGGGGATCACGCCAGACCTCGACATCACTGATCGAAATGAGCCCCCGGTCCCGGAGGGCCTTCACCGCTGCCGGCGGGGCCCCGGTCTCCCGGACGGCGACCGGGCCGCTGCGCCCGGCCAGCAGCCGCAGGAGGGCCGCCTGCTTCGGCGCCCGGGACGCCAGCCGCTGGGCCTGCGCATTGGCGGAGTCAACGCCGGCGCTCAGGGCAACGTGGGGCACCGTCCTGGCCCGCACCCTGACCTTCTCCAGCTCCTGGCCGCGGATGACGGCCCCCTTCTCCAGGAGGGCATCCAGCGCCCGGCGGGCTTTCCTCTGGCCCAGGGCCTTCTCCAGGGCCGCCTGGGCCACCCGCCCTTCGCGCTCCAGCAGGCCGGCCAGCTGCGCCTGGTCGGGCGTCAGGCCGCCCGCAGCGGCGTCAAACCCGGGGGCCATCTCGTAGAAGGCCAGGAGCCGGCGCTCGAAGCCGGGGGGCAGCATGAGGGCCGCCGCATCGAAGAGCGGGGCCAGGTAGTACTCGCTGATCCAGCGGGCCAGCTCGACCCGGGCCGGGGTCAGCAGGGGCCGGGGGTCAATAGCCCCGAGGACATCCCTGGTCTCCGGGACCTCGGGGCGCTCGGTCAGCCGGATGACGATGCCCTGAAGGGTCCGGGCGCCGAACGGCACCCACACCGCCTGGCCGACCTTCAGGCTGAGGGAAGCGGGAATGCCGTAGCTGAAGGTGCGGCGCTGGGCCATGGGCGCGTTGACGGCCACCTCGGCATAGCCCATCTATCCCTTTCCGTCCGGTGCCGGCTGCTTTCCTAGGCGGCAGGGGCATCCGCGGCCGGCCCGGCGCCGGCGGCGCCCTCCGCTCCGGCCTCCTCGGTCAGGGTCTCCTCCGGCTGCTCCTCCGAGACCAGCTCGGACACCATGTCCGGCGACATCGCCGCCCTGGACTTGGATTTCAGCTTGGCCCGGCTGGCCCGGCTGCTGAGGCCGCGCAGGTAGAAGAGCCTGGCCCGGCGAACATCGCCGTGGGAGACTATCTCCACCTTCTCCACGAAGGGAGAGTTCACGAAGAAGGTGCGCTCCACTCCTATGCCGTACGCCACGTGCCTGACCGTGAAGTTGGCCCGGTTGGCGCCCTTGCGCACCCTGATCACAATACCGGAGAAGACCTGTGTGCGCTCCTTGTCGCCTTCCCTGGTCTTAACGCTCACCTTCACCCGGTCACCGGGATTGATCTGCGGGTGTTTGACCTTGGCCTTGGTCTCCAGCATCCAACCGATATCCTTGCTCAATTGAACCCCTTTCTTGCCGCGCGCGCGCGCTTCATGCGGTCCGCCAGCTCCCGGTCCTCTCCGGACAGGGTAGCCCTGGCCAGAAGGTCGGGGCGGCGCTGCAGGGTCCGCTCCACGGCCTGCTCCCGCCGCCACCTGGCGATCTCCTGATGGTTCCCGGAGAGCAGCACATCAGGCACCTCCCACCCCCGGTAAACGCGAGGCCGGGTGTACTGCGGGTATTCCAGGAAACCCCTGGCATAAGAATCTTCGCTGGCCGCCTGCTCTGAGCCCAGGGCGCCCGGCAGCAGTCTCACCACCGCGTCCACCAGCACCATGGCCGCCAGCTCCCCGCCGGTGAGCACGTACTCTCCGATGCTGATCTCGTCCGTGACCAGGTGCTGCCTCACCCGCTCGTCCACTCCTTCGTAGTGCCCGCAGATGAGGACCATCCCCGGCTCCTTCGCCAGCCCCCGGGCCACCGCGTCACTGAGCAGCCGCCCCTGGGGCGTGAGCAGGATGACCGGGCCGGCATTGCCGCCATCGGAGGCCTGTATGGACTCCACCGCCTCGAACAGCGGCTCCGGCTTGAGCACCATGCCCTCGCCACCGCCGAATGAATAATCATCCACGGTGCTGTGCCGGTCATGGGCGAACTCCCGGAAGTTGTGTATGCGCAGGCTCAGCAGGCCGGCATCGATGGCCCTCTTCACAATGCTCTCGCCAAAGGGGCCTTCGAACATCCGGGGAAACAGGCTGAGTATGTCAATGCGCATGGAGATCCGCCCGCCCTCCTACTTCCGGGCACACTCGAAAGCCTGCCCTGTCACCATCTCTATGGCGTGGGGAAGGGCAGGCAGTATGGCCTCCAGGCACTCCTTCACGGCCCTGGGACTGCCCGGCATGTTGATGATCAGTGTCTTGCCCCGCACGCCGGCCACAGCCCGGCTGAGCATGGCAGTCGGCGTCTCCTTCAGGCCGTAAGCCCGCATGGCCTCGCCGAAGCCGGGCGCCACCCGGTCCAGGACGTCCAGCGTGGCCTCCGGGGTCACGTCCCGCGGGGTCAACCCGGTGCCCCCCGTGGTCAGCACCAGGGCCAGCCCGGCATCAGACCACTCCCGGAGCCTGGCGGAGATGATCGGCCGCTCATCGGGGACCACGGCATACTCGACGCCGCCGGCCCCCAGGGACGCCAGGGCCTCCTTGAGGACCTGGCCGCTTTCGTCAATCCGCTGGCCCAGCGACCCCTTGTCGCTCACGGTGAGCACCCCGGCAGTGAACATAAAAACCTCATGGTAATCATACCACAGAGCGCTCGCACAGGAAAACCGGGCCACCCTCCCGACCGGCATTCGGGCCCGCCGGGGCCATGGGCGCGCGGGTGGCGGGCGGCGGGGGCGATGGGCGCGGGGGTGTGGCACTGCGGCGAGGGAGCTGCCGCAGGCGCTCCCCGCCTTGCGCTTCGCGAGGCCTCTATGCTATCTTGAGCGCGGACTTCGCATGAAGCGGAAATACGACGTCATCATCGTGGGGGCGGGGCCGGCCGGCATCTTCGCCGCGCTGGAGCTGTCCCAGGAGGCCAACCTCAAGGTCCTCCTTCTGGAGAAGGGAAAGGACCTGGACAGGCGCCGCTGCCCGGCGTCCGACCGCGCCTCCAACTGCGTGTCCTGCTCGCCCTGCAACATGGTGAGCGGCCTGGGCGGAGCCGGCGCCTACAGCGACGGCAAGATGACCCTTTCGCCGGACGTCGGCGGGCGGCTGAAGGAGTTCCTGGGAGAGGCGGCCACCTGCGACCTTATCCGCTACGTGGACAGCGTCTACCTCCGCTTCGGGGCCACGGACACGCTGTACGGCGTTGGCGATAAGGTGGAGGAGCTGGCGCGCCGGGCCAGCCTGGTGAAGCTGAATTTGATCTCGATGCCGCTGCGCCACTTGGGCACCGAGCACTGCCGCGCTATCCTGAGGGCCATGGAGAACCACCTCTCGGCAACGGTGGACATCCAGGTGGAGAAGGCGGCCACCACCATCCTGGCGGACAAGAGCGGCGTCCAGGGCGTGGAGACCGCCGACGGCGAGCGCATCGAGTGCCACTACCTGATCCTGGCCCCGGGCCGGGAGGGCGCGGACTGGCTGATCGACGAGGCCAGCCGCCTGAAGCTGACCCTGAGCAACAACCCGGTAGACGTCGGGGTGCGCGTCGAGGTGCCCAGCGCGGTCCTGGCAGAGCTGACCGACGTGCTCTACGAGCCGAAGCTGGAGTACTTCACGCCGACCTTCGATGACCGCGTGCGGACCTTCTGCATCTGCCCCGGCGGGCAGGTCACCCTGGAGTCCACCGGCGCCACCGACCCGGTGATCACGGTGAACGGCCACAGCTATGCCCACCGCAAGACCGGGAACACCAACTTCGCCCTGCTGGTGAGCACCTCCTTCACGGAGCCCTTCCGGGAGCCGATCGCCTATGGCCGCTACGTGGCCCGCCTGGCCAACATCCTGGGCGGGGGCGTCATCGTGCAGCGGCTGGGGGACCTCCTGGGCGGCCGCCGGTCAACGCCGCAGCGCATGCAGCGCAGCATCGTGCAGCCCACCCTGAAGAGCGCCACCCCCGGAGACCTCAGCTTCGTCCTGCCCTACCGGCATCTGCAGGACATCGTGGAGATGCTGCAGGCCATGGACAAGCTATGCCCCGGCGTCGCCTCGCGGCACACCCTCCTCTACGGCGTGGAGGTCAAGTTCTACTCCTGCCAGCTGAAGCTGGGCTATCACATGGAGACGGAGATACCCGGGATGTACGCTATCGGCGACGGCGCCGGGGTCAGCCGCGGCCTGGTGCAGGCCTCGGCTTCCGGAGTCATCGCCGCCCGGGGCATACTGCGCGACGCGACGTAGGCCGGGACCCGTTCCTCCTCTCAGCCTCGTCGGCCTGGGCTTCGGTCGACGCGTCAACCTCGTCGGCCTGGGCTTCGGTTGACGCGCAAGTTCCCGAGAAGATACAATACATAACGTGTGTCCGTTTCACAGAAACAAAACCCGACCGGGAGGGGGGGATGATTTGTGGCTGATGTAAACCTTGGCGAGAACGAGAGCTTCGACAGCATGCTCCGCCGGTTCAACCGGAAGGTGCAGCAAGAGGGAGTGCTCGCCGAAATCAGGCGTCGTGGTTCGTACGAGAAGCCGAGCGTGAAGCGCAAGAAGAAGGAAGCCACCAAGCGGCGCAAGAGCGGCAGGGGCCCGAGAGGCTCCAGCTCGTCAAGAGACTAGGATGGCTCTGACAGACAGGTTGAGAGAGGACCTCAACCAGGCCCTTCGAAAAGGCGACAAGACCCGACTCTCGGTAATTCGTCTGCTGATCTCCAACATAAACAACGCCCAGATTGCGAAGGGCGGCCCGATGGACGACGGTGATGTCCTGGCCGTCATGAACAAGCAGGCCAAGCAGCACCGGGAGAGCATCGACGCCTTCCGCAAAGGCAATCGCGCCGACCTCCTGGCCAAAGAAGAGGCGGAGCTGGCCGTGGTCCTGGAGTACCTTCCCGAGCAGATGCCGCGGGACGAGATCGCGGCCGTCGCCCGCAGGGTGATCGAGGAAGTGGGCGCCCGTGGTCCCGGCGACAAGGGCAAGGTCATGTCCCGGCTCATGCCGCAGCTGAAGGGCAAGGCCCCGGGCGCTGAGATCAATGCAGTGGTGACGGAGTTGCTGGGTGGCTAGCTGGCTCATCGACGCCGTCCGGTCCCTCTACCAGCGCCTCAAGAAGTCCGAGTACGAGAGGACGCGCTCGCCGCAGTCCACACCTTCCGTACAGCAGTGAATTGAAGTTCGGCGTCATCGTCTTTCCCGGCACCTGGAATGCGGTGGACCGGCAAAGGCGGGTCCCGAACAGGGCTGCGGGGTCGCAAGTCGATCGATAGAGGTGAAGGAGTAGGCCGGCATGTCGATTGAAATCTCGGAGGTCTCCCGAAACACCAAGCTCCTGATTGACGGGGTCCCGTATGCCGTGGAGGACGTCAACTTCGTGAAGCCCGGAAAGGGGCGCGCCATCTACCGCGTAAAGATGCGGAACATGCTCGACGGCACCGGCAAGGAGATCACCTACCACTCGGGGGACCGGGTGGAGGAGGTCCGCATCACCGCCCACGACATGCAGTACCTCTACGAGGAGGGCAGGCACTTCGTCTTCATGGACACGGAGAGCTACGAGCAGCACCACGTGGACAAGAAGGTGCTCGGCGGCAAGGCCCAGTTCCTCAAGGATGGCATGGTGGTGTCCGCCGTCATGATGGGCGCCCGGGTCATCGGCATTGACCTGCCCAAGTTCGTGGAGCTCAAGGTCGTGGAGAGCGGCGTCACTACCAGGACGGACACCGTCACCGCGCAGATGAAGGCGGTCAAGCTGGAGACCGGCGCCACGGTCAACGTGCCCACCTTCGTCAAGGAGGGCGACACCCTCAAGATCGACACCCGCAGCGGCACCTACGTGGAGCGTGTGACCAGGAAATAGCCATGGTCCCGGCAGAAGACGCTCGGCTCCGGCGGATCAGGGCCAACCTGGAGCGCCGGGCCCGGGCCCTGGACAGCGTCCGCTCCTTCTTCCGGCAGGAAGGGTTCCTCGAGGTGGAGACCCCCATCCTGCTGCCCTGCGTGGCCCCGGAGCAGTTCATCGATCCCTTCGCCATGGACGGCTGGTTCCTCTCGACGTCGCCGGAGATGCACATGAAGCGGCTGCTGGCCGCCGGCTACGGGAACCTTTTCCAGATAACGCACTGCTTCCGCAGGGGCGAGCGCGGGCGCCTTCACAACCCGGAGTTCACCATGATCGAGTGGTACCGCGCCGGCGCGGGCTACATGGAGATCATCGAGGATACGGAGAGGCTGGTGGTGGCCGTGGCCGGCGACCTGGGCCTCGGCGGCGCCATCCCCTACCAGGGGCGCCGGATCGACCTCGCCCGGCCCTGGCCCAGGGTCTCCGTGAGAGAGGCCTTCCTCCGGTCAGCGGGATGGGACCCGGTGTCGCGGCTGGACCCCGAGCGCTTCGACCTGGATCTGGTGGACCGGGTCATGCCGGCCTTCGACCCGGGCCGGCCCACCGTGCTGATGGACTACCCGGCGGCCAATGCCTCCATGGCCCGGCTCAAGCCGGGGGACAGGGCGGTGGCGGAGCGGGCCGAGGTGTTCATCGGCGGGCTGGAGCTGGCCAACGCCTACAGCGAGCTGACCGATGCCGGGGAGCTGGAGCAGCGCTTCCGGGAGGCGCTCGAGGAGCGCGGCGAGGGGGCCCGGCCCCTGCCCGAGAGCTTCCTCCAGGCCGTGGCCCGGCTGCCGGCCTGCGGCGGCATCGCGCTGGGCGTGGACCGCCTGGTGATGCTGCTCTGCGATGCGGCGTCCATCGATGAGGTAGTGGCCTTCCCCCGGGAGATGGCATAAGGGGCAGGTTGCCTCCCGCCCCACGGGCGGCCCTGCTACACCCGGCCGGCCGGGACCGCCGTCGTGCCCAGCCCTACGCCGGGTCGCCGTTCCAGATGTCCAGCACCAGCTTCCATGTCCCGTCCGGCCCTTGCCGCATGACGATCACGTACTTCCCCCTGGTGACCTTCTCCTGCGGGGTCCCGGGCTGCATGGCGATGGTGATCACACCCCTCTCGCAAGCCAGCCCGCCCTCCACCAGCAACTCTTCGGCCTCCAGGTTGGCGCCCGCCCCCATGTCCATGGCGAACTGCCAGAAGTCCCGGATGGCCGCCTTGCCGGTGACCATGGGCAGGTTCGGGGGCAGGACTTTCGCGTCGTCGGCATAAAGCTCGGCGGCGGCCGCCGCGTCCCGGCGGCGGTACGCCTCCACGAACTTGACCGTAACGGACCTGACGGCGCTGTCATCCATGAGAGAACCTCCTTTGCCCCGCTGACGGCGCGGCACCTCATTCTACCACCGGGCAAACATGCCGATGCTTGTACAATTGTCCTGATGACCGGCGACAACCCTGACCTCCGCATCCAGGCCCGGGTTTGACAGCCCTTTCGGCAGCACCATAAGATTCAGGCGGCGGCCACAGCGCGATGCCCGGGAATGCCGGCGGGCACGAAGCGTGGGTACCAGCATCCCGGGGCCGTCGAAGAAGTGGGGCTCGATGCGCCTGAAGCTGCTATGCCTGTGCCTGCTCTACATCTGCGCCGTCTCTGCCGTCTGTGCCTCCTGCGGCTCAGCCGATGTATTCACCACCCGGTACACGGAGAACGACCGGATCGACGCCCAGCTGAGACAGCAGATGCATGGACTAAACCACGACGCCATTGACTGCATCCAGGCCGACGATCCGGCATCCCTCCTCCAGCTGATGGGCGAAGAGGCCGGCCAGCACAGTGACTCCAGGCAGCAGGCTGAGCAGATGGTTCATCAGGTCTCCGGCCCCATCAGGGACCTCAGCTTCCGCCACGAAGCGGACTATTACTGGGAGAGATCGGACTCGAGCGATGCGCCCTGCCTGATACTGGCATCGTCCCAGAACCCCTTCCGCGTCGAGATCGAGGGCGTCAGCGACCGGATGTTCATCTCCCTTCTCAGGAGTGAGGACGCTCTCTATCGGTACCTGGTGGGAACGGCCTGGGCCGAGGCCGATGGCCAGTGGCGGCTCTATCGCGTTTCGGTCGACACCGTGGAGATCGCCGGAAAGGAAGCCCCGGACTGGCACGAGGAGGCGAAGGCCCTCTACGATCAAGGGTACCTGGCGCCGGCCTTGTTCAGGCAGCGGATGGCCGTCGCGTGCACCAGTCCGGCGGCGTTCTACCACCGCGAGCAAGAGCAGGAGATCCGGGATTTCCTGGACCAGCTCTACTCTGAATTCCAGGAGAGCTACGCCTTTCCCATGGAGGTCACCGAGATCGACTCCCGGCCGGCCATCTACTACGTGGAGCCCCTATTCGTGCAGTCGGAGATGCTGCCAAAGGTGAAATACCTGACGGCGCATCCGCTGCAGGATACTGCGGCCGTGGAAGCCGAGGCCCATGCCATGGCCCCGGTTGTCCGCCAGCTGTTTCCCGGTATCACGGCGGGAGCCGGCTACATCGTATGCACGGCCTTTGCCGAACCGCCCACGGATCCCTCCAGGACCTACCCCTGCTACACCACTGTGGTCGAAATTACCGACGATGCTTAGCCCGATCCCCTTTCAGTCATCTCGCGCCGTGCCGCTCTGAGACGCAGGTCACAGCCGGCGCCGGGGGCGCACCGCATAATCCTATTCAACGACAGGCGGATGGTGGAGCGCCGCAGCCTGGTGGCGCCCACAGGCCTACCTCGGCGCGAAGGCGCCGGGCAAGGAGGTGCCACCGTGGAACAGGCCAGAGAGACCGCGACCCTGGCCGGAGGCTGCTTCTGGTGCCTTGAGGCCGCCTTTGAGCGGCTGCAGGGGGTGGAGGAGGTGGTCTCCGGGTACACCGGGGGCCAGGCGCCACGACCCACCTACCAGCAGGTCTGCACCGGGGCTACCGGGCACGCCGAGGCCGTCCAGGTCACCTTCGACCCTGGCGTGATCACCTTCCGGGAGCTGCTGGAGGTCTTCTTCACCATCCACGACCCCACCACCCTCAACTACCAGGGGGCTGACTACGGGACCCAGTACCGGTCGGCCATCTTCTATCACACCCCAGAGCAGAAGGCGGAGGCAGAGCGGTCCATCGCCGAGCTGGGGGCATCCGGCGCCTGGCCCCGCCCCATCGTCACCGAGGTCAAACCGCTGGGGGACTTCTACCCAGCTGAGGAGTACCACCAGGGCTACTATCGGCGCAACCCCGGGCAGGGGTACTGCCAGGTGGTGATCGCCCCCAAGGTGGCCAAGCTGCGCCGCAAGTACGCTGCCAGGCTGAAGACTGCCTAGAGGGGGCGGCTAGGCAGCCGCCACGAACTCCTCTATGGCCTGGAAGTACTCCGCCATGCCCTCCATCAGGAGGGTGTTGTGGTCACCGTCGGGGATGACCAGCAGGCTTTTGGCCTGCGCGCCGGAGCTCTCGTAGAGGTCCTTGCCCTCCTCGAAGGGGATGAGGGTGTCCTTCTCGCCGTGGATGATCAGGGTGGGCATGGTGATGGAGCGGATGCGGGTCAGGTTGGGAAAGCCGGGGTCGGTGATGCCCAGGAACTCCTGGGTGAATCCCAGCCGGGAAAAGAGCCGGACGGAGCTGCCGAACCCGCTCTCGATGATCAGGCCGCTGATCTGGTCCGGGTAGCTGGACGCCAGCTCGACGGCCGACAGGCTGCCCAGGGACCGCCCCATGACGAAGACCTTGCCCTTGAAGCCCCCGTCGCTGAGCACGCCCAGGAAGGCGTCGAATATGGGGTGCGCGTCCTCCACCATGGTGCTGAAGTTGGGCGAGCCGGTGCTGGCGCCGTAGCCGCGGTAGTCCGCCACGAAGAGGTTGATGCCCCGGTCATTGTAGAGGGGGGCTACGTAGTCCTGGTCCGCCACCACCTCGCCGTTGCCGTGGAAGTAGAGTACGGTGGGCAGCGCCGCGTCCTTGACGTAGAAGCGGCAGGTGATGGAGACATCGTTGCCCACGGGGACGACATAGTCGCTGGCGTTCTTCGGAGGCTTGGTGTGCCACTGCCTGGGATAGAACGTGAACTGGACCAGCTCCGGTTTATCCAGCGCGGTGTAGTCATCCTGGTTCGCCATATTAACCCCCTTGGCCGGCCAGTCTCGAAGGCGCGGGAATACAGTCTACACTACTACTTCAAGCCCGGGAAGAAGAGCCCGATCTCCGTCTGCGCGTTCTCGTCGGAGTCGGACCCGTGGACCAGGTTCTCGCCGATGTCCAGACCGTAGTCCCCTCGTATGGTCCCGGGCGCCGCCTTGACCGGGTCCGTCTCGCCCATCAGCTTGCGGACTGCCTCCACCACCCGGTCTCCCTCGACCACCACTGCCACTATCGGCCCCGAGGTGATGAACTCCACCAGGCCGGCGAAGAACGGCTTCCCTTCGTGGACGGCGTAGTGCCGGCGGGCCAGGGCCTCGTCCATCTGGAGCATCCTCATGGCGGCGATCTTCAGTCCCTTTCTCTCCAGCCGGGAGATCACCTCGCCTATGAGCCCCTTCTTCACCCCGTCAGGCTTGACCAGAACCAGAGTCCTCTGCGTCACTCTCTATCCCCTTTCCCGAAATGGTCCCATCCTCGATCATATATATAGTAGGGCTTGCCGTCGCCCCCCAGCAACCCGACCCTGGTCCCCTCCGTCACTTCGCCGATGGCGGTCACCGGGCAGACGCCGTCCAGCGCCTTCTTCACCTCCTGCACCACGCGGTCCGCGGCGGTGAAGAGCAGCTCGTAGTCCTCGCCCCCGGAGAGCGCCAGGTCCGCCGCCTTCTCGCCCAGGGCTTCCCGGACCTGGGGGTGTACCGGCAGGTCCCCCAGGCGCAGGTGGGCGCCCACCCTGCTGGCGGCGCAGACGTGGGACAGGTCGGCCACCAGCCCGTCGCTGATGTCGATGGCCGCCCGCACTCCGCCGCGCACCAGCGCCTGGCCTTCGGCCACCCTCGGCTGCGGCTGCAGGTGCGCCCGCCGCAGGGAGTCCCCGGAGCCTGACCGCAGGCGAAGGTCGCCCCGGAGCACCCTGAGGCCGGCCGCGGCCATGCCCAGGTAGCCGGTGACCGCCACCACGTCGCCCGGCACCGCTGCCGAGCGCCGCAGCAGCCCCTCGGGCAGGGCCTGCCCGATCACGGTCACCGCGATCATGGCCGCCGGCGCCCCGGTGACGTTCCCGCCCACGATGGCCACCCGATGCTGGTCCGCCAGCTCGGCCATGCCCCGGTAGAGCCGGGCCACGTCCTCCACCTCCATGTCCAGCGGGAGGGACAGGTTCACCAGGGCATAGCGCGGCACGCCGCCCATGGCCGCGATATCGCTGAGGTTCACCGCCAGGGCCTTCCATCCCAGCTCCCGCCACGGAGTCCCCGGGGTGAAATGCACCCCCTGGACCATGGCGTCCGTGGTGGCCAGCACCGCCGGCCCCTCACACTGCCAGGCCGCTGCGTCATCGCCGATGCCGATGAGCACCCGGTGCTCCGGGCCGCCCTGCGGGGCGATCCGGGCCAGCATGTCGATCAGGCCAAACTCGCCGAGGTCCGAGATTCTCACATGCCAGATTATAGTGATAAGGGGCCAAACCTGCTATAGTAACCGGTGTTCAGAATGCGCTGCGCCGTAGTGGCCGATATTCACAGCAACCTCGAGGCCTTTCTGGCCGTCCTCAAGGACCTCGAGGCCCGCGGCGGCGCGGACCAGATCTGGTGCCTGGGCGATATCGTGGGGTATGGCCCCGACCCCCACGAATGCGTGCAGATCCTGCGCCGCCACCCCGGCGCGGCCGTGGCCGGCAACCATGACTGGGCCGCCATCGGGAAGCTGGACACGGGCAACTTCAACCCGGAGGCGGCCGCGGCCACCCAGTGGACGGCGGAGGCGCTGCGGCCGGAGGACCTGGACTACCTGTCCGCCCTGCCCTCCTCCCTGCGGCGGGAGGACTTCACCCTGGTCCACGGAAGCCCCCGCGAGCCGGTGTGGGAGTACGTCCTGTCCACCCAGGCCGCCCGGGCCAATTTCGCCCTCTTCGAGTCCCGGTTCTGCCTCATCGGCCACTCCCACTCGCCACTGCTGTTCGAGCTCGACGGCCAGGGGGCCTGCCGCATGCACCAGATGCCGGGAGCGCTGTCCCTGGCGGCCGGGAAGCGGCTGATCATCAACTGCGGCAGCGTCGGCCAGCCCCGGGATGGCGACCCGAGGGCCAGCTACGCCATCATCGACCTGGAGCGGGAGAGGCTCTGGCACCACCGGGTCGTCTACGACTACAAGATCACCCAGGAGAAGATTCTGGACGCGGGCCTGCCGGCCCGCCTGGCCAGGCGTCTGAGCATGGGCTGGTAAACTGCTACTCCCGTGTGCTAGAATAAGGGTTGCTAAGGATGACAGAAGAAGCTCTAAGCCTCGAAGAGCTGGCCCTCAGGTACCTCACCTCGCTGCCGGGCGAGGAACGGGTGGACAAGCAGCAGGAAGTCAACAAGTTCGTCCTGTGGTACGGCAAAGGGCGCACCATTACCCACATTACCCCCACCGAGCTGGAGACCTATGCCCAGTGGACGGCGGCATCCACCGGGGACGCCAACAAAAAACTGGAGCCGGTGCGGGCCCTCCTGCAGTATGCCCGGAAGCAGAAGCTGCTCAAGGTCAGCCTGGCCCCACACCTGCGCATCAAGCAGGTGCACCGCAAGAAGGCTGACCGCCGCCAGCCGCAGCCGGCGCCGGTGGCCCTGACGGCCAACGATCATGCCGAGCTGAAGGCGCAGCTTCAGGCCCTGGAGGAGGAGCGGGTCCGCGTGGCCGAGGAGATGAGGGTGGCCGCCGCCGACAAGGACTTCCGCGAGAACGCGCCGCTGCACGCCGCCCGCGAGAGGGCGGCCCACATCGAAGCCAGGATGAATGACATCCAGGCCTCGCTGGCCACCGGGATCGTGGTTGAGGTCGAGGCCCAGCCGGAGACGCTGGGCGCCAAGCTGGGGTGCACCGTGGCCCTGGTGTCGATGGCCACCGGGGACAGGCACACCTACACCCTGGCCACCAGGAACGAAGCCAAGCCGGCCGTCGGCAAGATATCGATCGACTCTCCCCTGGGCAAGGCCGTGCTCAACCAGCATGAGGGCGACGTGGTCAAGGTGGTGGCCCCGGCCGGGGAGATCCTCTACAAGATCGAGAAGATCGAGTAGCGCCGGCCAGGGCTGCCCGGCGTCACCCTCCTGTTGCGGCCGGATCGGGGTTTGACACCCCCTGCACGCTGACCTATCTTAGTGGACGAAGATCGGCGGGACCCCAGCGGAGCCCCCGGGCAGCAACGCCATGTACCGGGACACGATCGCGGCCATCTCCACCCCCCTGGGCGAGGGCGGCATCGGCATCGTCCGCCTCAGCGGCCCGGACGCCCTGTCCATTGCCAGGGCCATCTTCCCCGGGAAGCTCTCCGATCGGCACCTCCGGCACGGCCACATTGTGGACCCCGCGACGGGGGAGCGCGTGGACGAGGTGCTGGTCTCACTGATGGCGGCGCCCCGCAGCTACACCCGGGAGGACGTGGTGGAGATCAACTGCCACGGCGGCCCGTTGCCGCTGCAGCGCATCCTGCACCTGGCCCTGCGGCAGGGCGCCCGCCTGGCCCGGCCCGGCGAGTTCACCCTGAGGGCCTTCCTCAACGGTCGCATTGACCTGGCCCAGGCGGAATCCGTCCTGGACGTCATCCGGGCCCGGACCGAGGCCAGCCTGAGGGTGGCGGTGCAGGGCCTGGAAGGGCGGCTTTCGGCCGCCGTCAGGGAGCTGCGCCGGCCATTGCTGTCGGCGCTGGCCTATCTCACCGCCCGGATCGACTTCCCCGAGGACGACGTGCCCCCGCAGGACGTGGCCGGGCCGCTGCGGCAGGCGTCGCGGGCGCTCGGGGAACTCATAGCCACGGCGGAGGCCGGCCTGGTCTACCGGCTCGGGGTCAAGACCGCCATCGTGGGCCGGCCCAACGTGGGCAAGTCCAGCCTGCTGAACCGGCTGCTCCGCGAGGAGCGGGCCATCGTCACGCCCCTGCCGGGCACCACCCGGGACACGGTGGAGGAGGTGGCCAGCATCAGGGGCGTCCCCTTCGTCCTGGTGGACACGGCCGGCATCGTCGAGGGCCGGGACCAGGCGGAGTCCCTGGGCGTGGAGCGCAGCCGCCGGGCTATTGAGCGGGCCGACCTGGTGCTGGCCGTCATGGACGCCAGCCAGCCCCTGGGGGAGGCCGACCGGGAGATAGCCGCGCTCATCGGCGCCAAAGCGGCCCTGGTGGTGGCCAACAAGTGCGACCTTCCCCCGCGGGCCAGCCCTGGTGAGCTGGGCCTGGAGGCCGGCGTAGTCCGCATATCGGCCCTCTCCGGCGAAGGACTGGACGAACTGGAGCAGAGGATGGCGGAGCTGGCCCTGGGCGGGCGGGTGGCGGTGGGAGATGGGCCACTGGTGGACCACCCCCGGCACAAGGACGCCCTGGAGAGGGCGGCCCGGTCCCTGGAGCTGGCGCTGCGCGACCTGGAGGGGGGAATGGCCGACGATTTCGTCACCATCCACCTCACGGCCGGCCTGGGGGCCCTGGGGGAGATCACCGGAGAGACGCTGCGGGAGGACCTGCTGGAGACCATCTTCGCCGACTTCTGCATCGGCAAGTGAGCTGCGGGCCTTGCCGACTTCTGCATCGGCAAGTGAGCTGCGGGCCTTGCCGACTTCTGCATCGGCA
>CAYRGJ010000009.1:87403-105489 GCA_964423835.1 uncultured Dehalococcoidia bacterium
AGTAGGCGCTAGCCGGGCCCTGGGCCGATCTGCAGCCTGGTGCCCGCAATCTGGCCCTGCTGCCCGGAGCCGGCTGTGCCGCTCTGGTTGTCGGTCCCACCGCCGCCGGCGCCTTCCGGCTCACCGCCGGCCCCGGCGTCACCGGCAAGACCGGGCCCGCCCTGCTCGCTGTCCAGCTCATCCAGGGCGGCGATGGCCTTCTCGTACCTCTGCGTCAGCCGGAACTTGGCCACGGCGATGGCCCGGGCCGCCCGCGGGGGCGCCTTCGCCTCCGCCTTTTCCAGGAGCGCCAGGTCCCGGTCCAGGTTGGCGTTCAGCGTCTCCCTGAGGGCGGCGATGCGCTCGCCGTCGTCGGCGTCAGTAGCCTCGATCTCGGCCGCCAGCGCCTCGAGCTGCGCCAGGTGATCGCCGAACCGGGTGGTCACGGCCCGCAGCCGCTCGCCGCGGCCGCTCTCGGCCAGCCGGGCCATCTCCCACGCACGCCGCTCGGCCAACCGGGCCTGCAGCCTGGCCTTGCCCTCCTCGGAGAAGGTCAACCGCAGCTGGACCGACTCCGTGGCGGTCTTGACGGAGTAGAGCGGGTCGCCGGGCAGGGCGTCCGAGGAGGCGGCCACCGTGGTGGTGCCGCCCAGCAGGAGAACAAACACCACCACCACCGAAGCCACCGCCCAGCGGGGCACCCAGCCCATCACGGGGGACCTCCCGGGGGCCGGCCGGCGCGCCGGGGCGCGCAGCCGCGACTGGACCTCGTACCTGGTGCGGGCTTTGAACTCCGGCCGGGGCTCGACGGCGGAGGCCGTCTGCCTGGCCGCGGCGGCTACCCTGAGCAAGGGCTCCAGCTCCCGCGCCTGCTTCGAATACCGCTGCAGGCACTGCTCTACGCTCTCGCCCTGGAGCAATCGCTCAGTGCAGTCGCTCAGTATGTCCTCGAAACGGTCGGCCACCCGGTTGCCTCGCTCTCTCTCCAACCCTCTTCTGCGGGCCTTCGGTGGCAGCCCCGGTGGGGCTGCCACCTCCAGCCAATATCCACTCTCTGCTGTCGGTCTACTGCACCTCGACGTACCAGGCTTTGAGGGTGTCCACGTTGTAGACCACCTTCTCCACCACGTCACCAGCGCCGAGACCCCTCAGGCCATACACATAGCCGCTCTTGGTTATGCGGGCGGCCGTTGCCACCCGAAGGTTCAGGGTACCGTTCTCCGTGCTCAGGGTCATGGCCCTGGTCTGGGTGTCGACGCTGACGATGGTGCCCCTGGTTTCGCCCCACTGGGCCATCCACTCGTCCCAGCCGACCTGCTGCACACGCGCCCGGATCTGGTCCCGGAGCTGCAGGGCCTCGGCGAAGCGCGCCTCCGAAGAGTCGATGGCCAGGCCCACCTTCTCGGCGGCCTGGATCCGATTGCGCTCCTCCAGCCGCTGCTGCAGGGCCTCCAGCTCCGCGATGTGCCTCTCATGTGCCTTTTGCAGCATGGCCGTGGCGTTGTCGAAGCTCGCCTGGTTGAGCGAGCCGTTCATGTAGCCCTCGAACCGCTGCACCATGTGCTCCCAGCGGTAGGCGCTCACCGCCCGGAGCTGCACCTCGCCGGTGCTCTTCTCGGTGACCACGACCACCACCTGCCCGGCCCCCAGCTCCATCCCCTCGGCCATGGTCATGCTGACCTCCTGGCCGTTTCTCAGGGTCACGGTAGCAGTGGTGCCGTCAATGCCGGTCACCATGCCCAGCTGGTGCCGATAGTGGCAGATGCCCTTGGCCGGCACCACCATCACCCTCTGGGCGATGTGGTTGCCGGCTGGATCGGCCAGCAGGACCGCCACCCGGTTGGCCTCCTTGACCAGGTCCCGGCTGTCATCAGTGAGCTCAGACCAGGTCTGCCACCGGGGGGCCAGGGTAACGGTAGGGATGTGGTACACGGTGGTAGCCGTGACCTTCACTTCCAGCGTGGTGCCGTTGTCCGAGGCATTCGCCGATTTGACGCTGCTCAGGGTCACTGAGCCGGCGCCGTCCTCATCGATGGCCACGCTCTCCACGGTCCCGAACAGGCCACGGCCCTCCCCGCTCTGGCTGGTGCTGGCCATGGCCCCGCCCGCGATCCCCAGCGTCAGCCCGCAGGCCAGCGCCACGGTGGTAACCAGTAGTATGATCCTTTTCACTGCCTTTTCCTCCTCTGCTTTCGGTGTTGACTCCTGTCGACTCCCTCTATTGCCTGACGTAGATGACCGTCAGAATCGCGCTCCCCTCGTTCCCCTCGAAGTCGCTGGCGAGCACCTCGATCGAGTTCGGGCCCTCCTCCAGTGTGACCGTGGTGCTGAAGCTGCCGTCGGCGTTGATCTCCACCGTGACTCCGTTCACGCTCAATACGGCATCCGCCTCGGTCGTCCCCTTGACCTGGAGGTCCGCGGCGTAGACCGTTGTCTCGTTCTGCGGCTGGCTCACGGCCAGGGACACGGTCCCCACCTCGGGCTCGTCGCTGGCATCACCGCTATCCTTGTCGCGGCCACAGCCGGCTCCAAGACTCGCCCCGAGGAGGACCACCATCACTCCCAGGACCACCATCCATTTCTTCAACGAGATCACCTCCTTTCTCCGTGTTCGCCTTGTGACCCGTATAACGGCGGCAGGCCGCAAAGGTTAGCATCCGGGAGATCACAGGAAGGTCACAAAGCGGGAAGCGGAGGGCCGGAGCGGCCGGAGGCCGAAGGTTAGCATCCGGGAGATCACAGGAAGGTCACAAAGCGGGAAGCGGAGGGCCGGAGCGGCCGGAGGCCGGAGGACGCAGCTACGAGATGTCGGTGGTCCAGTCCTCCACCATGCGGCCGTCGTGCCACACCTCAACGCAGAGCGTGGCCAGCCCGGAGGGCTTGGCGATGTCCTCCACCGCCAGGTTGGAGATGCGGTAGCCCGGCGCCAGGTCGTGGGTGCTGCTCAGCTTGGCCTGGCTCTCGTGGCCCTTGAAGTAGGCCATGACATAGAAATCGGCGGCGGCAGCCGTGCCCCAGTTGGTCACCGAGACATTGATGTCCACCCGGGCCTGACTGAACGGGCGGCTTTCCACCCTGGATTCCAGGTTGCCGCTGAAACGGAGGGCCGCGACCGGGACCAGGGCATAGATGCCATCGCTGGTCCCGTGGAACTTGGAGAAGACGTCGGGAGGCATCTGCCCCAGCCTCCAGGACGTGGAGGTGGTCTCCAGGTAGTAGTAGGTCCGGCCGTTATACTGGTAGCTGTATCCGCCGGCCACCTCCCCGGGCACAGCCACGCCCACCGCCATGTGCCCCGCCTCTCCTTCCACCGGCGCGGTGTACCTGATGAGAACGGCATCATAGCCCATGGCCTTGAGCAGGGCCCCCACCAGGATGGCCGTATCCTCGCAGTCGCCGCCCTTGTCCACCAGGGTCTCGACCGGGTAGTTGGGGTACTCCCCACCCTCCGTGCGGTAGGAGAAGCTCTGAACGAAGCTGGCCGTGAGGTTGACTGTCTCCTGCGCGTCATACCCCCGCCGCGCCGCCAGCCGCTTGAGCTCCGCCGCCAGCGGGCCGGTCAGCTCCGCGTCGTCCTTGGGATGGGTGACGTATATCGAGTAGTCCTGCACCGGCGCCCGCTCCATCCTGGTGTAGAAAAGGTAGAGGTACTCCGGGATCTGCATGGTGAGCTCCCAGTCCTGGTTGTCGTACCTCCAGCGGTAGGTCTGGGCCGGCAGGAGGTCGCCGGAGGACGCCGTCGGCTCGATGCTGGTCTCGATGGGCGCCGACGACTGAGAGAAGGGGCTCAGGCCGGCCAGCCAGCCTGACTTCCAGGCTACCAGGCCCAGCGTCACCAGCAACCCCAGGACCACGGCCAGAATGCCCACCACCGGCCAGCGGCTCGGCCGGGGCCCGACCGGCGACCCGGGCATGACGGGCGGCCCCATATTGATGGGCGCCTGCGGAAGGCCCGGCGGATCCGGGTCAGGCGGAGCCTGTGGCGAGGCCGGGCTGCCGGCGTCAAGCGGAGCCCGCGGAAGGCCCGGGGCCTCCGGCTCGTTGCCAGGATGATCTTCGTGCATCATCTCAGTATACGCCCTGCAGAGCTCCATGCGGCGGCCCGGGGCGCCCCGGGCCCCGGCGCGCGGGCCTGAGTCGCGCCAGCCCCCGATTCCGCAGCCTCACGAGCACCAGGTCCCGGCTGGCAGGGGACGGAGTCCGGCCCGCCACCGCCACGCTGCGGCAGCATGATGCGCCGCAGCTTCACCAGGGCCGCGTGCTGCAGCACCTTGACCGCGCCCTCGCTCTTGCCCATGACGCTCGCCGCCTCGGCCACGGACAGCCCGCCGCCGAAGCGCAGGGAGATTACCTCCCGCTGCCCGTCGGAGAGCCGCTCGCAGGCCTCGAACAACCGCTTCAGGTCAAACCGGACCTCGGCCAGCGCCGCCGGGTCGTCCCCCGGCGCCGCCACCGCCTCATCGATCTCCTCCGGGGCCACTGCCGCCGTCTTCTCCCGGCCCTTCTTCTTCCAGTAGTCGACCACCAGGTTGTGGGCGATGCGGAAGAGCCACGAGGCAAATGGCGTCCCCTTCCAGCGATAGGACCCGATGCTCTCCAGGGCCCGGAGGAACACCTGCTGGGTTATGTCCTCGGCATCGGCCTGGTTCCTCACCCGCAGCACGACGTAGCGATATATGCGGTCGAAGTGCTCCTCGTAGAGCGCGCCGAACGCCTCCGGGTCCCTCCTCTGGGCCCGCCGCACCAGGTCTTCTTCTCTTTGCACTCTATGGCCCTGCACTCAAGCCTGACCCTGCTGACCCTCAGCCACATGGCTGGGCGTGCTGCCCAATATAACACCAGGAACGGCCAAAGGTTAGGTCTGCCGGGCAATTGTGTGGAAAATGAGAGGCGTCGGGCCACCCGTGGACACGTTCGAGTTGTGCATGCTATATTATGTCAGGGATGACCTACGAGACCATCATCGGGCTGGAGGTCCACGCCCAGCTCCTCACCCAGAGCAAGATGTTTTGCCGGTGCTCGGCGGACTATGCCAGCGCCCCTCCCAACACCCACGTCTGCCCCGTCTGCCTGGGCCTGCCGGGCGTGCTGCCGGCCATCAACCGCCGCGCCGTCGAGTGCACCGTCATGACCGCCCTGGCCCTCAACTGCACCGTGCCGCCCTGCACCAAGTTCGACCGCAAGAACTACCCCTACCCGGACCTGATGAAGGGGTACCAGATATCGCAGTACGACGAGCCCGTGGCCGTGGCCGGCTGGCTGCAGCTGGAGGCCGGCGGCGCCAGCCGCCGCATCAACATCAAGCGGGTGCACCTCGAGGAGGACGTGGCCCGGCTGCTGCACCGGACGGGCCCCTCCGGGGAGCCATACACCCTGATCGACGTCAACCGGGCCGGCGTGCCGCTGATGGAGATCGTCAGCGAGCCCGACATGCGCTCGCCCGAGGAGGCCCGGCAGTACCTGGTGAAGCTGCGCACCATATTGCAGTACCTGGGCGTCTCCACCGGCAACATGGAGGAGGGCAGCTTCCGCTGCGACGCCAACATCAGCCTCCGCCCGGAGGGCTCCTCTGAGACCCTCCCCAAGGTGGAGGTGAAGAACATGAACAGCTTCAAGGCCGTCTTCCGGGCCCTGGAATACGAAGCCCGGCGGCAGAGGCAGGTGGCCACCGAAGGCGGGCGGCTGCACCAGGAGACCCGGGGATGGGTGGATGAAAAAGGCATCACCCAGTCGCAGCGCAGCAAGGAGTCGGCCCACGACTACCGCTACTTCCCCGAGCCCGACCTGCCCCCCCTGGTCCTCACCGGGGACTGGGTGCGGCAGGTCCGGGAGGGCCTGCCGGAGCTGGCCGAGGCCCGGCGGGAGCGCTTCGCCTCCCAGTACGGCCTTCCGGCCTATGACGCCGGCCAGCTCACCGCCTCCAAGGCGGTGGCCGACTACTTCGAGGCCTGCGCCGCCCTGGCCCCGGGCCCGGACGCCAGGAAGAGGGCCAAGACCATCAGCAACTGGATCCTGGGCGAGCTGGCCCGCTGGCTGAACTCCGCCGGCATCGAGATCGGCCAGTCCCGGGTCACCCCGGAGCGCCTGGTGGAGCTCATCGACCTGGCGGACCAGGGGACCGTCACCGGGCCCGCGGCCAAGAAGGTATTCGAGGAGATGTTCCAGGCCGGCGGTTCGGCCAGGGAGATCGCCGCCCGGCTGGGCCTGACCCGGATGGGCGACGCCGCGGCCGTGGAGGCCGCGGTCAGGGATGTAATTGCATCGAACAGGCAGGCGGTGGTAGACTTCAAGGCAGGCAAACAGCAGGCGCTGACCTTCCTTGTTGGCCAGGTGATGAAAGCTACCCGGGGCAGGGCCAACCCCCAGTCAGTGGGCGATATCATTCGAAAGGAGCTTGGCACGGATTAGTGGAGAAATACTTCTTCATAGCCCAGGTCATAGTCTCCGCAGTGCTGATCGTGGTGCTATTGCTCCAGGTGAGGGGAGGGGGCCTGGGCGGCATATTCGGTCAGGCTGACAGCACCTTCCGGACCCGCCGCGGCCTGGAGAAGACGCTGTTTCAGTTCACCATCGTCCTGGTGGTGGTATTCGTGGCCTTGGCCGTGCTCAGCGCCAGATGGAGCGAGTAGGCTCGTCATCCTCAGGCCGGCCGCCCGCCGGCCCGTCGTCAACTGGCCCGCCGCCGTTTGGGCCGCTATCCCGGGGACCGCTTCTGCCCGACTTCTCGCCGGGCCTCTCTCCGGGCTTCCTGCCGGGCCTTCCGCCGGCGCCGCCTCCACCGAACGCCATCGTCACCCTCACCACCGATTTCGGCGCCGATGACGCCTACGTGGCGGCCATGAAAGGGGTGATCCTGGGGATCAACCCCGCCGTGACCATAGTCGACATCTGCCACACCATCGGGCCGCAGGACATCGGTGAAGCGGCCTTCGTCCTGAGCACGGCCTGCCCCTGCTTTCCCCCGGACACGGTCCACGTGGTAGTCGTCGACCCCGGGGTGGGGGGGCAGCGCCGGGCCGTCATGCTGGAGACCCCCGAGGCCATCTTCGTGGCGCCGGACAACGGCGTGCTGAGCTACGTGGTGCAGGCGTCGCTGCGGCGGCCCATCTCCAGGGCCGGCCGGACCAGGCTGCCCCCGGAGCTGGAGGCGTTCCGCATCGCCAACCGCCGGTTCTGGCGGGAGCCGGTCAGCTCCACTTTCCATGGCCGTGACATATTCGCCCCGGTGGCAGCCCACATCACGCTGGGCCAGCCGCTGACCGACCTGGGGCGGCCCATCGCCTCCCTCCATGTCCTGCCGCTGCCGCGCCCGGAGCGGGACGCCAGCGGACTGGTGGGGCACGTGGTGCATATCGACCACTTCGGCAACCTGATCTCGGATATCACCCCGGAGGACCTGCCCGCGGCAGGGCTGCGCATCGACGTGGCCGGCCGGCAGCTCCGCTCCATCAGCCGGCACTACGAAGAGGCAAAGGGCCTGGCGGCCCTGGTGGGCAGCAGCGGCCGGCTGGAGATCTCTCTGCCCATGGGCAGCGCCGCGCAGCAGCTGGGGGCCAGGGTGGGCGACGTCCTGCACGTATCCGGCCAGTGGACCATCCCTGGCCGGCGGCGCCGGGCCTGAAGACCATTTGTGCAGAGTGTGCAAAGCTGTGCAGACAGGTGTGCGGAACGAAGATGGGCGTGGAACGCCCCCGGCCGGCGGCAAGCCGGCGTACGTTCACCGGGCCTTCTCGGCCATTGCCGGCCGCTATGACCTGCTGAACACCCTGCTCAGCTTCAACCTGGACCGGGGCTGGCGCCGGGCCGCCGTGGCCGCCCTGGGGCCCTCGGGGCAACAGGCCATCCTGGACGTGGCCACCGGGACCGGCATGCTGGCCCGGGAGCTGCAACGCAAACTGGGGCCCGGCGGGAAGGTGCTGGGGGTGGACTTCTGCCTGCCCATGCTGCTCCGGGCCCGGGGCCTGGCGGACAACATCCACCCCTTGCTGGCCGACGCCGAGCGGCTGCCCTTCGCCGATGCCTGCCTCGACGGGGCCACCGTGGCCTTCGGCCTGCGCAATGTCCCTGACATGGAGGCCGCGCTGCGTGAGACTGTGCGGGTGGTGCGCCCGGGCGGGAAGGTGGTCTGCCTGGAGTTCTCCCGGCCCCGTCACCCGGTGCTGCGAGCGCTGCACCGGCTCTACCTGCTGCGGGTGCTGCCCATGCTGGGCTGGCTGATTTCGGGGGACAGGGAGGCCTACGTGTACCTTCCCCGCTCCATCATGGCCTTCCCCAGCGCCGACGAGCTCCGGTCGGCCATGGAGAGGGCCGGCCTGGTCAATACCGGGTACCGCTTCCTGGCCTGGGGCATCGTGGCCATCCACTTCGGCGCCAGGGCCGCGCCGGGTGCGCCGCCTCCGCGGAAGGCCTGAGGGAGTCGCATCCCGGCGAAGGGGGCGGCAACGCCGGCGGCCCCGCCCTGCCTGGCGCCCCCAAAAAGAAGGAGGGCCTCTCCGGCCCTCCCCGATAATGGCTGCCAACCCTGACTACTTCGTTTTCCCGGCCACCGCCACCTTGCGCACCCCGGCGGCGCCAGCGTGGTACTGCTTGATGATCTCCTGCCATTGCCCCATGGGCTCCGGCTCCCACTCGATGGTGGCCGGGACCCGCCTGGCCTCCGTGCCCAGCTCGTGCAGCGCCAGATCGCGCAGGGCCTTCATGTGCCTGTCGAGCTGCTTTATCTCCTTTTCGTCAAAGCGGGTCCGGAGCAGGTCCCGGGCATAGCCTATGATGACGGCCACGGAGCCGTTCAGGAGATCCCTCCCCTTCGGCTGTATCTGGATCTTGACTACCCGCTGGTCCTTCTTGCTGCGGACCTTCTTCACATATCCGGCCCTCTGCATGCGCGAAAGGAGGGCGGACACACTGTGCTTTTCCCGGAACACATAGGCCGATATCTCACCCGGGCTCAGGGGAACCTTGCTCATGCTCAGGATGAGCAGGACGTCCATCTGCGCCATGGTGGTCTGCCGCTTGCCCAGCTCTATCTCCACGGCACGCAGAGCGGCGTCTGAAGCCTGGCGCAGCCTCACCCATGCCGTCAGATAGGGATCCTTGGTCTCCCAGTTGTGCACCTTTCCTCCTTAAAATACCCGGCGATGTCATCTCCATCAACCGGGACTGTCTCCTGTGGCTACGAAAGTGGCGTTATAAAATTGTAACATCACATATGATTCTTGTCAAGTATCTGCTATCTCAGGTGCTCTAAGGCTCAGAGGCTTGAGCCCCGAGGCCCGCAGTGCCCCCGCCGGCGCCGCTTCAGCCGGACGGCCTCTCCTGTTTCCAGACAGTCCCCTGGGGCGTGTCCTCCAGGACCACGCCCAGCTCCTTCAGGGACGTGCGCACCCGGTCAGCCAGCTGCCACTGCTTCTCTTTCCTCAGATCGGCGCGCAGCGAGACCAGCAGTTCGATAAAGGGCTTGGCCGCCAGGTCCAGCTGCGGCGCCTGGAAAGAGAAGCCCAGCACCCCGCACAACTCCCGCAGCGCCTGCTGCGCCTCCCCGGCGTTGGCCCCCTGGTCCACCGCGCGGTTGATGTCCCGGACCAGGTCGAAGAGGGCCGCCAGCGCCTGCGGGGAGTTGAAGTCGCGGTCCATGGCCTCCACGAACCGGCGCCGCACGGCGCCGGTATCGATGCCCGCGGGGGGGCCTTCCCGGCCGCGGGCCGGATCGGCCAGGGCCGCCTGCCGCAGCCGCTCCACGCCCTTCTCCGCGGCGGCCACGCCTTCCTCGCTGAAGTTGAGCGGGCTGCGATAGTGGGAGCTGAGTATGAAGAGCCTGATGGCATCCGGGCTGAAGCGGGTCAGGGCCTGCTTGAGGGTGACGAATATGCCCAGGGACTTGCTCATCTTCTCGCCGCCCAGCTGCACAAACCCGTTGTGCATCCAGTACTTCACGAAGGGCACCACGCCGGTGAATCCCTCCGACTGGGCGATCTCGTTCTCGTGGTGGGGGAAGATGAGGTCCTGGCCGCCTCCGTGGATGTCGAGGGTGTCGCCCAGGTAGCGCATGGACATGGCGCTGCACTCTATGTGCCAGCCGGGCCTGCCCTGGCCCCAGGGGCTGTCCCAGGACGGCTCGCCGGGCTTGGCGGCCTTCCACAGGGCGAAGTCCAGCGGGTGCTCCTTGTCCACGCCCACCTCCACCCGGGCCCCGGACTGCAGCTCGTCCAGGCCCTGGCGGATCAGCTTGCCGTAGTCCGGGTCGCTCTTGACCCGGAAGTAGACGTCGCCCTTCGACTCGTAGGCCCGGCCCTTGTTCACCAGCCCCTGGACCACCTCGATGATCTTGGGGATCTCTTCCGTCGCCCGGGGGTAGACATGGGCCCGCAGCACGTTGAGCCGGTCCATGTCGGCGAAGTAGGCCGCGATGAACTTCTCGGCCAGGTCCCTGGCCGGGATGCCGGCCTGCTGAGAGCGGTTGATGATCTTGTCGTCGATATCGGTGAAGTTCTGGACGTGCTTCACCTGGTATCCCCGGTACTCCAGGTAGCGCCGGACCATGTCAAAGACGATGTAGCTCATGGCATGGCCCAGGTGGCACTCCGCGTACGGGGTCACCCCGCAGACGTACATCTTCACCACGTCGCCCTGCGGCGCAAACTCCTCTTCCTGTGCGGTCAGCGTGTTATAGATCTTCACGGCGTCTCCTTCGGCTCTTCAGTCCGGTCCCATCGGGCCCCCTTCGCCGGAGGCCTCCACCAGGGCCACGGCATGGGCCGCGATGCCCTCGCCCCGCCCCAGGCCGCCCAGGCCCTTGGCGGTGGTGCTCTTCACCCCCACCCGGGAGGCATCTATCCCCAGGGCCTCAGCCACGGTCTGGCGCATCCGCGGGATGTGGGGCGCCAGCCGGGGCCGCTCCGCCACCACGGTGACATCCACGTTGCCCACGAGCCAGCCCCGGGAGCGAAGCAGCTGCGCCACCTGCCGCAGCAGCGAGATGCTGGAGATACCCCGGTAGCGCTCATCCGATGAGGGGAAGTGGATCCCGATGTCCCCCAGGCCGGTGGCCCCCAGCAGGGCATCGATGATGGCATGCACCAGGACATCCGCGTCGCTGTGGCCATCCAGCCCCTTCTCAAAGGCGACCTCCACCCCACCCAGCACCAGCCGACGGCCGTCCACCAGGCGGTGCTGGTCGCAGCCGATGCCGGCCCTGGTGCGCGCGGCGGAGCCCGCGCCGGCGGTGCCCTCCGGCGCCCCTCCAGGGCATGCATGTGTCCCTTCGCGCCTCATCCTCAAAATGGTCTCCGCCAGGGCGACGTCCTCCGGCGTGGTCACCTTGATGTTGTCGTAGCGGCCGGGGTACACCCTGACGCGGCGTCCCGAGGCCTCCACCATGGACGCGTCGTCCGTCACGTCCGCCCTGATGCGGCGGTGGGCCTCGGCCAGGTAGTCGAACCGGAACACCTGCGGCGTCTGGGCCGCCCACAGGCCTTCCCGGGGCGGCGTGCCCTCGATCAAGCCTTCGCCATCCACCGACTTCACCGTGTCCTTCAGGGGCACAGCGGCAATGGCGGCGCCGGTCCGGCGGGCCTCGGCCAGCCCGAGCTCCACCAGGTCCGGGGTCACGCAGGGGCGGGCCCCATCATGGACCACCACCCACTGGCAGCCCTCCAGCCTCTCCAGCCCCCGGGCCACCGAGTCCTGGCGGCGCGGCCCGCCGGCGCACACGGCAGTCACCTTGCCGAAGGCGCCCTCCTCCACCAGGCTCATACCCCGGGGCACGGCCGCCTCCGCCAGCACCAGCACCACCTGTTCCACCGCGGCGCACGATTGAAAGGCCGCCAGGGAGTGCCACAGCAGGGGCCGGCCCAACAAGGGCACGAATATCTTATCCGTACCTCTCATACGGCTGCTGGCCCCGCCGGCGGCGATGATGGCCCCCGCCCGTTCGCCCGTAAGGTCCTTCACCTTGATATCCCTCTTCGCCAAATGCTAGAATGGCCTCATCGCGGTGGGCGTAGCCCAGAGGCTCAAGGCGCCAGGTTGTGGCCCTGGAGATCGAGGGTTCGAATCCCTCCGTCCACCCCAGCGCCTATAGCTCAGCGGATTAGAGCATCGGTCTTCGGAACCGGGGGTCGTGGGTTCGAATCCCTCTAGGCGCGCCATCGGCCGCTCGGCCAGAGTCCTCATTCCCGCAAGGGTTATAGCACACCACCGGGCCCGAAGACAAGGAGGCGTCGGCGCGCCCGGCAGGGAGAATTCGAGGACCGCCGCGGCCGCCGGGCCAGGCAGACGGCCTCCGTGCGTAACGGGACTGGCGGCTTATATCGCACATGATCTCGCTACGGTTCCCGGGTGGGCCCCCGGCGCCTCTCCAATGCGCCGGGGGGCTGAGTGTCACTCGGGTGAAACATAATAACATAACGCAAACCTATTGACTTCCACGTTTGGGGTAGTGGTAAACTCCTGTGGAAGCTCACCCGGGGGGACAGGACGTGAGCTTCGACAGCAAAGCCCCAGTAGCCTGCGTGGCATAGCGTTTGAGCGCCGGTGACCCGAGAGGGTTGCACATAACGGTGCAGGACATCCGCTAAGCGCCGCACTCAGTCAGGTTCAGCGCTGGCGTTTCTTCCTGTCCTTACTATGCCCTGTAATTGGTCGGCCTCCGGACGGGGGGTCCGGACACGACCATGAAAGAGAGCCTATGAGAACAGCCAGAGATACGTGGGAGGCTGCCAAGGGCATCCTCCAGGTCCAGATAAGCAAATCCAACTACGACACCTGGATCAGGGACACCGTCGGCCTCAGCCATCAGGGCAACCTGGTGGTGGTGGGGACTCCCAGCTCGTTCGCCCGCGAGTGGCTGGACAAGCGCTGCCGGTCCCTGGTGACGAAGGTACTCATAAGCATCCTGGGGGCCGAGGTCGAGGTCCAGTTCCAGGTCCAGAACCGCGAGCCCGGCACACCGGTGCGGCCCGCCTCGGTGGCGCCGCTGCTGCCCATGATCAACCCGCGGCACACCTTCGACAACTTCGTGGTCGGCGCCACCAACCGCCTGGCCTTCATGGCCGCCTGGGCGGCCGCCGAGGGGCCCGCGCGCGAGCACAATCCGCTGTACATCTACGGCCATTCCGGGGTGGGCAAGACTCACATCGTCCATGCTCTGGCCAACTTCGCCTCGCAGAGCGGCACCAGGGTGGTCTGCACCAGCAGCGAGCAGTTCACCAATGAGTTCGTGAACTCCCTGCGGGACCGGCGCACCGAAGAGTTCCGGGCCCGCTTCCGCAACGCCAGCCTGCTGGTGATTGAGGATGTCCAGTTCATGACCGGGAAGCCGCAGACCCAGGAGACCCTGTTCCATACCATCAACGAGCTGCACGACGCGGATGGCCAGCTGGTAATCACCAGCGACCGCACCCCGTCATCCCTGACCTCCATAGATACCAGCCTGTGGTCCCGCCTGGGCAGCGGGCTCATCGCCGAGATAGAGGCCCCCGACCTGGAGACGCGCCTGGCCATTCTGAGGGCCCGGGCTGCCCAGCACCAGGTGACCATAGACCAGTCGGTGCTGGAGTACATCGCCGGGGTGTGCCGGAACAACGTCAGGGAGCTGGAAGGCTCCCTCAACCTGGTCATCGCCCAGGCCAGGATGCTCTGCCAGCCGCCCACCCTGGAGCTGGCCCAGACCGCCCTGCGCAACCTCTCGGCGCCGCAGGCGCCACCCGGGATCACCCCCGGCTCCATACTGGACGCGGTGGCGGACTATTTCCAGGTCAGCCTGGAAGCCCTGAAGGGCCGCAGCCGGGACCACAAGGTCACCCAGGCCCGCCACATCGCCATCTACCTGGTGCGCGAGAAGACCACCTGCGGGCTGCAGGACCTGGGCCACCTGCTGGGAAACCGGGACCACTCCACCGTCCTCCGCGGCCACCGCAAGATCGCGGACCAGATCTCCACCAACGCCAGCGTGAAGAGAAGCGTGGACGAGATCCTGGCCACCTTCTCCGGCTGAGTCCTCGGCACGCCACGGGATGCCCCGGCCTCAACCCCCGCCGCGGTCTCATGCTCCTGAAGTCCGGGAGGGGCCGCGGCTCCGGGGCCGGGCCATCCCGGAGACAGCACCCCCCCTTGATGCCCGGCTCCTCGCGGTGCCACTGCCCCGGCATCGCGTTGTCCGGAATGCCCGCCCGCGCACTCCCGGCCGCGATTATCACCATTATTAAGGGCCATCCCCCGTGATATCATGAGTAGAATACATGTGGTGCAGGGCCGTTGTGCATATCGCGGTGTGTTTCCCTCATGGGCCCGAGGGTGCAGAGGGTGTGTGGTGAGCGTGGCGCCGGACAGGTGGCGGCTGTGGCGCCGGCTGGGCATGGGGCTCATCCTGCTGCTAGCCATACCATCCGTCATGGTGGCACGGGGCCATACCCTGCCGGTGCCGGCCGGGAATCCGGAGGTGACGGGCCCAGGGCAGCTGGACGGGTCCTTCCTGGAGCCGGGTGACCTGCTCTTCGTGGACATCTACCACGGCTGGAGCCAGACCGGCTACTGGGACCACGTCGCCGTCTACCTGGAGGATCCGTACCCCTCGGTGATGGAGGCCACCTACAACGCCGGGATCGCCCGGACGGCCCTTGATGTCTTCCTGGAGCGGGACGTGCCGGCGCTGGTTTCGGTGAGGCGGCTGGAGAAGAGGGCGGACCGGGACCAGGTCCTTGTGGCCGTGGTGCAGTACGCGCTGGCCCAAGAGGGGCGGGCCTTCGACTACACGGCCACCGCCACCCTGCCCCTGAAGCTCAATGAAGGGAACCTGCACTGCGCGGAGCTGGCCTGGAGGTCCTACCGGGCCGGTGGAGTGGACCTGGACAGCAATGGCGGGCTGCTCATCTACCCGGACGACATCTACTTCGCGCCGGAGCTGGAGGCTCCATGAAACGCGAAGCGCCGCGGAGGGCGGGGGCGCCGTGAAGGCCCGATGACCAGGAAGGATGGACGCGCTCCAGAGGCCGGGCCCCGCGTGGGCGTGCTTGGCGGCACCTTTGACCCTGTCCATCACGGGCACCTCCGGGTAGCCCGGTCCGTCCGGTCCACGCTGCGGCTGGACCGCATGATCCTGGTGCCGGCCGGGTACCCCTGGCTCAAGGCCGGCACGGCGGTATCCCCGGCGGCGGACAGAGTGGAGATGGTGCGGCTGGCCATAGGCCGGCGGAAGGACCTGGAGCTCTCGGACATAGAGGCCCGGCGGCCGGGCCCGTCATATGCGGTGGACACCATGGAGGCCCTCCAGGGATCGGCGGACCCTGGCCAGGAGCTCTTCTTCCTGCTGGGCGGCGACGCCCTGGCGGACATCGCCCGCTGGAAGGACCCGGGGCGCCTGATCCGCCTGTGCCGCCTGGTGGCCTTCGCCCGGCCCGGGGGCCGCCTCCCGGACCTGAAGGACCTGGAGGCCGCGGTGCCGGGGATATCGCAGCGAGTGCTCTTCGTCGAAGTGCCGCAGGTGAGCATCCGGGCCACGGACCTGCGGCGCCGTGTGGCCGAGGGCCGGTCCATCCGCGGCCTGGTCCCGGCGGGCGTGGAGCGCTACATCTGGGAGCGGGGGCTGTATCGCCGCGGCGGGCGCGCCCAGGCCTGACGCGCGTCAGGCCTGACGCGAGGCCGATGACGACCGGCAGCCGGGGCCGGCGGCCTTGACGCCAGCCGGCTTACACGGAACCCAACGCCGGAACGGCCGCGTTGGCTGCTTCCCGGCGGCAAAGAGGAGGACTGAATGCTGCTGGTGGATAAGACAACTCAGCTTCGTTCATGGATCGAATCGACGTTGGGCGGACGCATCGTTGAATGGCGGCAGCAAGGCGGACGTGAATCTGGCGGACGGCCGGCGTGGTTCGCCACTGTCCATGCCGGGGGGGAGTCCATCTCCTGCTACATCCGGGGAGACAGAGGGCTGGTCCCTGTTCCCAGCCGGACCCATCCACTCGACCGTGAGTTCCGGTTGCTCCGAGAGCTGAACAAGATGGACATCCTGGTGCCGCGGGTCTTCGGGCTCTGCCAGGACCCGAAGGCCATTCTCATGGAATGCGTGCCCGGCGACAATGACTTCGGAAAGGTCCAGGATCAGGCACAGCGCAACGCCCTGGCAACTCATTTCGTGGAGCAGCTCGCCAGGATACACAGTATCGACGCCGGGGCCTTCGAAGCGATAGGGTTTCAAAGGCCCACCTCTGCGGAGGGGTTTGTCCTCGATGACCTGGATCGTTGGGAGAGGGCACATCACAGGGGTCTCCGGGAACCGGTGCCCCTGGTCACATTCGCCTGCCAGTGGCTGAAGCGGAACATCCCTGCGGCTCCAGCGCGTCCGGTCCTGTGCCAGGGTGACACTGGACCGGGGAACTTCCTCTTCCAGGGGGGCCGGGTGACAGCAATCGTGGACTGGGAGTTCGCCCACCTGGCTGACCCCATGGAGGACCTGGCACTGATACGCCCCAGGGATTTCTACTATCCCACCGGTGATTTGAGAGGATGGTTCGAGAGGTACCAGGCCATGTCGGGGACCGAGATCGACTTCGCCAAACTGCGTTACTACAGCGTGAAGGCTTTTCTGATCACCCCGTTGGGCCTGGCGACGGTCGTTCAGAATATTCGATCCGGCACGGACCATGCAGAGTGGATCGCCCAGGATGTGGTCTACAAGCGGGCCACCATGGAGGTACTGGCTGATGCCATCGGCGCACCGCTGGAAGAGGCCACATTGCCCGACTTCCCGGAGACGCGCCACTCATCGCTCTTCGATGTGGCCAGGCGGGACCTGGAGTCTGAGCAGCTGGCCAGGATCACTGACAGCTATCAGGCCCATCGCCTGCGGATGACGCTGCGTCTGCTGGAACACCTGCGTAACGTGGAGCGAAAGGCGGGCGAACTGGATGAACAGGAATTGGAGGACATGAGTGCCATACTGGGGCGGCGACCGAAGACCCGCAGCGAGGGTGTGCGCCAGTTGGAGACCTTTGTGCTAAGTGCCGGACCGGAAGAAGACATCCGGCTGGTCCAGTATTTCTACCGGCATGCTGTCAGAGAGCAGGCCCTGATGAAGGGGGCCCTGGGGCTGGGTGAGACCGCGACCGTTTCGCCGATAGGATCCCCGGCGACTTGAAGCCGCCGCGGGCGCTGCCTATAATCTACTGGCCGGCCTTCACGGTGGCCCCCGCCGGCACCAGCCCGGGGAGCCGCGGACCGGTACCTGCCCGGGAGGCTGAAATGCGATCGCTCCGAGTCAAGATGGTCGAGCCGGGGGCGCAGGCGCCCGCCAGGATGACGGCGGGTAGCGCCGGATTCGACCTGTACTCCGCGGAGAGCGTGGAGGTCCCGCCCACGCGCTCCCTGCCCGGCGAGCGGGCGGAGGTAGGCCGGGCCCTGGTGTCCACCGGCCTGGTCATGGAGCTGCCGCCCGGGACCGTCGGCCGGGTGGCGGCGAGGTCGGGGCTTTCAACCAAGTCCAACGTAGAAATCGGGGCCGGCTGGATCGACAGCGACTACCGGGGCATAGTCCGGGTGGAGCTGAAGAACTTCGGCTCCACGCCCTACCGGGTCAACCGGGGGGATCGCGTAGCGCAACTGGTGGTGCTGCCCCTGGCGGAGGTGCAGATCAAGGTGGTGGCCGATGTGGAAGAGACGGGCCGGGGGCCGGGCGGGTTCGGCTCCACGGGGAGCTAGGCCCGGGCGCCGGCCGGGAGGCGTAAGGCAAGCAGCATAGATGGTCCAGGACGGCATGCGCGTCACCAGCATAGAGGCCAGGGACCTGCCCGAGGCCTGGTTCCTGAGCCTGCGCGCGGTGCTGGACCGCGGCAGCGAGTACGTCATCGACCGGGGCAGCTTCCAGGGCCAGCGCCGCCGCGAGCTGGACCTGGCGGTGGTCCAGGTGCGCCAGCCGGGGATCCGGCCACTGGTGCCGGACGTTCCCCAGGGGCTGCCGCCGCCGACCACCATGGAGTACGTGGAGTCTTACCTGCCCTATCTCATGACCTCCTTCAAGGCCGAAAACGAGCAGTACACCTACGGCGAGGACCTGGAGCCCCAGATGGGCGAGGTCATCCGCATGTACCGGGAGGGCGGCCCCAACACCAACCAGG
>CAYRGJ010000010.1:0-85577 GCA_964423835.1 uncultured Dehalococcoidia bacterium
TGACTGACATTTTCCCTGACCAGTTAACTACTGACGAAATCGTAGACCAACGACAGATCCTCTGACCGCTCTCTCCGCAAGGATTTCTCTTTGGCACCAGCCTCAAAAAAAGGATCGCTGGATCTGACGCTCAGCCGCTGAGCAGCTGGCGGGGCTACGAAAAATGGAACGATTGTTGCACGGAACAAGACAAGACGAGATGTCACTGGCGCCGTGGTGACGCCAGAACGCCGGAATGTCCCTAGGTCTAAATACTCTCCTGCCAGTAGTTGAGGCCAGCGACTAGCCCAGCCTCGAGCCACTTCCGAAACCTCTGCTCGATGTTGACTGGCTCATCGGCGAAGGTTATCTCAAAGGGCTCACTGCAAAGAGGGAGCAGGTCTATCGGCTGGCTGCGCCCCTCGTCAGTGGGCTGGAGCCTGAAAGCCATTACGGTGCAGACGACAACGCCGTTCCACTCGTGACCAATACCATGGAAGGAGACGAGTATCCTCGTCATACTATCTGTGTCAATGTCCAACATAGCCCAGGATCCGTAGGTCTCAACATTGACGTAGTAGCCAAACTGTTTTGCGCACGATACTATCTGGAACTTGTGCCAAGGTGATTTCACATCGCCTCTTGGCGCCGTGCGCACGTAGGCTCTGTAGCTCGAATTGTCGGCCTGGATCACGCTTTCCACATCTTCGGCAATCTCGTGGAGCCTCTGAGACGCAAGTAACGCTAGGGTGTCAGCCAGAGTAGCTGCCTGTTCATACAGAACAATCCTCTCCTGCTGCCGTTTCGCATATCTCTTCTTGGCGCTATCAAGCACGCTCTGAATTGCAGCGGCTTCCTTTATGATATCCTCGCTCAGACTGAGCGCGTCTCTGGCTGCCTTCCGCTCAATATCGCTGAAGAAGCCCACGAGTGTAGCAAGCTTGCCCCCGTCGGCTTCATGCAGTGCGGCAAGATATGCCAGCCTGTCCGTTCGTGTTATTACGAGCGGGAACCACTCGGCGCGCAGGAAGACCAACGTGGCCAGACACCTGGCAACGCGTCCGTTTCCGTCCACGAACGGGTGGATCAGCAGGAAGCGGTGGTGCAGCCATGCAGCCTCGACCTCGGGCGGAACTCCCGCCGAACGGTGGGCCTCATGCATAGCTATCAGTCGGTCGATTTCAGATTCCACATGCTCTGGTGGACAGAACTCGAAGAGAGATCCGTCTCCCGTCTCGACGTTGTTCGGGAGCTTCTTCCAATCTCCCTTCAACATCTGCGCTCTTAGAGGGCTTCCCAAGGAGTCCGTTGCCTCATAGGTGTCCTGGTGTGCCGTGATGACCTGATGCAGCTGGCGCAGATAGGACTTACTGAGCTCGCGCTCTTCGCGCACGAACTCTAGCAGACCTTCTATGGCATTGTACTGATCCTTTATGAGACTCATGACCCTCGGCACTGGCAAGTCCGCGCTTTCATGTGAAAGGGAGATTGCGTCGAATCCCTTTTCGATTAAGGTTGTGGTGACGCCTTCGTTGATGGTATATAGGCGTTCTAGGATCCCAGTCTCGATTGCCCACTGCCTTCGCATCTTCACGAGGAAGTCCTTGTAGACATCAGTCTGCTTTAGCCGGTCAGCTTGTTGTTGCCACGCGAGCATCACGGATGTCACCTGCGCATTGGACATGGTCATCCAGTCACCCGGAAGGTCTTCTATTGGATGCCACGTGTGCGAGATTGCTGCCACCTTCGCCTCCTACCGTGCCGAAGATCACTGAGAGGGCTGCACGTTCCGGTGTTGGAGCAGTACAGAAAGCCGATCCTCGGTTGGGCTTGAACTGCACAGGCTATTCTTGCCGAGATCATAGCACACCTTGGCCTGTCTGCCTATTCGAGGGACCGAACGAGCGGTGCGGCGGCGTGACTTGCCCCGGCTTGGTCTAGATAGGTGACGCCCTGGACGCGTCAGGTAGCTTCAACACATCCGAGATGTTGGAGGGGCTTGACTTCTTCCACGATGGTTGGCTAGGATTCGTTCACCAGTATGAGGACGGCACTGAAGTGGACACCCGGGCCATATGGAAGGAGCAAGGAATCAACGAATGAAAACGCAAAAACTGTCTCTTCGGAAGATAGTCTCCTACCTGAACAACCCTGAGGAGGATGGTGGCTTCTGGTTGCCCAATATTCAACGCCCGTTTGTCTGGTCGGAGGACCAGATCTGCCGACTGTTCGATTCGATCCTTCGCCAATATCCCATCAGCACGCTGTTGATCTGGAAGACGAAGATGGGAGTACGCCGGCGCAAGTTCATTGACAACTTCAAGGAGGAACAGCGTCATCACCTGAGCGCGTTCAAGGTGCCCGATGACGAAAAGAAGAAGTGCCTGGTTCTCGATGGCCAGCAGCGGCTGCAAAGCCTCTACATTGGACTGTGCGGAAGCTATGATGGGCGGGAACTCTACCTGGACATGCTCAGCGGCCAAGTGGCTGCTCCGGATGATGTGCGCTTCAAGTTCAAGTTTCTGGACCCGAAGACGGCATCGTTTCCCCATACCCGCTTTAAGGATATCGTGTTCAGCAATGACAGACCGCGTGTTATCGCCGACGCGATTGCAGCGATGGCGGGGTCCCCACTGACACAGGCACAACAGGACAGGATCAAGGACCACGTTGACCTTATCCGTGAGACCTTCTTCAATGAATCAGGTATCGGGTACCAGGAACTGGACAGCATAGACCAGGCCAACTTGTACACGGAAGATGACGTCGTCGAGATCTTCATTCGGGCTAATTCCGGGGGGACCCGGCTGGGGAAGTCGGATCTGCTGTTCTCTCTGCTGACATCCTCCTGGGAAGAGGCGGATGACAGAATGGAAATCCTGCTTGATGAATTGAACGTACAGGGCTTCGCCTTCACCCGCGATTTTGTCCTCAAGACGTGCCTGACTTTGCTGGACCAGGGTGCCCGATATGAGGTGGAGAAGTTCCGTAAGGACGGAGTTCGCCAAAACATCGAGAAGGAGTGGGATAACATCGCCGCCGCGACGAAGGACGTTGCGGACTTTGTGCAGGGCAGCACATTCATACGGTGCGACAAGGCGCTACCCTCCTACCTTGTCTTGATTCCCCTTGTCTACCTGCGGTACCATTTTCCGAAGGCATGGGGCAAGAAGAAGGACGTTGAGCTCTATCTGCTGCGCTCCCTCCTGGCTGGAGCGTTCAGTGGGACACCGGACCAGCTCATCGATGACATCGTCAACAAGCTCAACGAACTGAAGGCCTTTGACCTCAATGAGGTCTTTGGCGTCATCCGTTCTGCAGGGCGAAGCCTTGAGTTGACCGAGGATCGGTTCTGGGCAATCGGGTATGGAAGCGAGAACATCCATCTGCTGTTCAACCTGTGGTATCGCGACTTCAACTATACGCCGGCCTATGCCGCCAACCTGCCGCAGATTGACCACGTCTTTCCGCAGAGCATCCTGAAGAAGGTGAAGGCCCCGAACCCCAGTACCGGCAAGATGAACGTCATGAGGTACCATGAGGCAGAACGGAATCAGCTCTCCAACTGCATGCTTCTCACGGCAGCGGAGAATGGCGCCGGCGGCAAGAGCGATACCCCTCCGGACGAGTGGTTCAAGGACAAAGATCCTGCTTACTTGGAGCAGCACCTTGTCCCGTCGGACCCGCTACTGTGGAGGCTGGAACGGTTCGAAGACTTCATTGCAGAGCGCAAGAAGCTGATCAAGGACAAGTTCGCCTACCTACTGTCATCGACAATAGGTTCGCCCTCGGCGTGAGGCAGCTCCGAGCCCCTCTTGCCAGTTAGACCCGCTTGAGCAGGCACACCGTGCCGGAGTTGGCCAGCCTGGCAGCGGCCTAAGAGCACTGTTGCCTCATGGCACTTGACCTCCTCCACGACTGCATCATAAGATTCAGCAGTCTTGTCAGAGCTCCGCACCAATTGCCTCTATCTGCACTACGACGGCGTGAGATACTGCTTCAAGAAGGACCCCAACGTCACCAAGCTGATCGAAGACGCCGAACAGAGTGTTGCCCGCGAGGAGTCACAGGCGCGAGGCCTTGGCCCGGTTCGCGGCAGAATCAAGGAAATGCTGGATGAGCGCCTGGCTGGACATCATGCCGCCATCGTGTGGCCCGCGAAGAGCCAAGACATCCCGGATGAAGACCCCCGGTTTCTGGTGGCTTATCTGACGCTGGAGCACGCTGCCGAGAACGCGAAGGAGCAGGAGCGGGCCGCCAAAGAAATCCTTGCCAAATATGGGGATCGCCCAAGGCGATTCCGCAACGGGCTGGGATTGGCAGTCCCGGACAAGAGGCAGATCGAGGCCTTGCGGCGCGCCGCTCGCTACCTGCTGGCGATTGGGCGCGTCGAAGCCAAGAAGCAGCAACTTCGGCTGAGCAAGGACCAACTCGACCAACTCAAAGAGAGGAAGAGGACAGAGCAGGCTGCGGCCGAGTCATGCGTCCGGGATCTCTACGCTTCCGTGTGGTTGCCGCGGGTCCAAGACGGCAAACTGGAAATCGAGACGGTGGAACGAGGCGGCCGTCCGCTCCAGGCGACAGGCGTCCACGAGCGGATTATGGAACTTCTCACGAGTGCGGGCACGCCGCGCATCCATGGCTCGGTGACACCACGGAAGATCGTTGAGCGCGTTAGGTTGGGCGAGTCACCAGCCAGTGGCGAACCACCTATATTGGGCATCAAGGCCTCCGATGTGCTCGAGTCCTTCTTCCGCGATATTGCGCCCCCGCGCCTGCAGGATTCTGAGGTACTGCGCAAAGGGATCGCCAGAGGAGTTGCCGAAAGGGTATTCGCCTACACGAGCGGAGGAAGTCCCGCGCTCGGCAGTGACGGGAGGTTCCAGGTCAGCCGGGACAAAGTGGTCTTCGGTCGCCCTCTCGCCGATGACGAGATCGACTTGGAATCCGGTTTCATCATGGTGCCAGAGACAGTACCGGAAGCACAGACGGCTGTACCGACCGGAACTGGGACCGGATCTCAGCAGCCCATAGTGCGTGATGGCCCAGGCGGAACGGGCGGTGGAACTGGACCCACGCCACCGAGTTCTGGTCCGGAGGGTGCTGCCCGCAAGAAGCGTATCGCTATGACATTCGAAGCCACTCGAGAGCAGGTATACAAGGCATTCCCAGCCATAGCGAACCTGGCAGACAAATCCGATGACGGGAGAGTGACGATCACAGTAGAGGGATCATCGGAAGCCGGGTTCGATGCCTCATGGGTTCGCAACGCGGTAGAAGAGCCCCTCGATGAGGCAAGTATCGAGCGGACTGTGGAGGAGTAGCCAGGAGCTCGCCTGCAATAGTGGACGCCCTCAGGCCTGCAAGGTGAGCTTCACTCGCTCGGCAACCAGTTTGCTCTTGAAGACCCCGTTCCGCAGTCGCTCCACCAAAGAGGAGTTCATCTCGGCCTCGAGCCTCAGGTTGCCATTCGTCAGCTTCTCAACCAGCTGGTTTGTACTCCGCTCGAATACGTAGTTGCAGTCAACCACCGACATCCTTGTGAAGCCCGAATACTCAGCCGGAGAGACCTGAACAAGGGTCTCGGGAGCGCATCCTTCTCGACGCCGGTTGACCTTCTCGACTTGCGAGGAGGCGCAGACCAACAGGAGGACTGTGTCAGTCAATGGCTTCCGGTTGATGACAACGAAGTAGTGGGGCTCTGTTGACTTCAGTCCTGCATCCGGGAAGTAGTAGACGGATCCCGGCTTGATAGATGCTCTGATCTGCACATCTGGAGGGATGCGAATCAACCTCAGCTCCAGAGAGCCTCGAGCTCGGATGCCTCCTCAATCTGTTCACGCCGCATCTTCCGTTCTTCGTCTGTCAGGACAGAGCACTTGTCGAGGTCGTTTGCCGGATCATCTAGGAAGTCGACAAGGTTCATCTGTATTCGCGACGCTACGCTTCCCAGGGCAGACTCATGTTTGCTCCATTCTGGGTAGTGATGTGTGACGTCCCTCAAGCTGAACTGGTCCAATCGGCCGAATCGCTTCCAAGCAAAGCTGAGCGCTTCAATATCTGAGTCTGAGAACACTTCGGTGTCCAGGGGCTTGATAGACACCAGGCTGTAGTTGTCCTTCTTCTTGAGGTAGCGAGCGGCGTACTCCTTCTCGACCTCCCCAAGAAAACCACTTGTCTCAGCAATGTCCTTGGCGCCAGAGGGGACTGGACCATTGTCCATGGCGAAGTATGTGTCGTTCGTTACCAGTCTGCCATATTTCCTCAAGTGGTATCTGTCGGCAAAATAGACCAACTTGAGAGCCTTCATCTTGTTGATGCGGCCGCCTTCTCTTAACGCGAAGAAGTTGAGGGCTTGAGTTGCCTTCTTGTGGTCGAAATCGAAACCTATCTTGCGCATTTCAGCCCTCCCGCAAGGGCAATAGACGCTCTACCATTATCATCACACCGTCAATACCCACTGTCAATGTTAGTCGTCGATCATTCAGATTCCCCCCGCCAAACGACAGGTGCAAATCCCAAGCAACCTCCCTGCTGCTCATCTTAAACCTTCGCGTTCCCCGACCGGCAGGAAACTGCTGACAGAATTGTTGACAAAAACTCGATCGGCCTTGAGACAACCATGACAACCTTGAGGCATCTCCAAGCACAAGTCAGCCTTTTGGCTGGTCAACTATGAGCACGAGGATACCCCTTCGGTCATTCTGATTCAGGGTCAGTTTCGGACTCCAAAACCGCCGGCTACCGGGGCCTGGAGACCCTGTTTCGAATCGCCGACAAGGCCCTTTTCCCGGTTTCCCGTCACGCTCAAATCAAGCGAAAAAAATAACGACAATTTAGCGACGAAATTTTTGGGAAGTCATGGGAAACAGTTGGGGTCTGTGCTCAAACCATCATTATTGTCAAGTAGACATAACGCCGACTTTGAGCACAAAAGGACACTATGGGAAGACTGGCGGGGGATTTTCAGTCCGCTGCTCTACCACCTGAGCTACCTCGGCACGCAGCCTCAATGCTTGCCCTCAATTATATGTGAGTAGACATCCATTGTAAAAGGTGCGGTGCGGTGCCGGCTGCGCAGGCAACCCGTCACGAACCCGCCAAACCCCTACAGGAAAATGCTCACGAACTCGGCCGCGGGGACCTGGCGCCGGTTCTGTATTGTGCGCCGGCCTTCCGAGAAGCTGGTGACGGCGCAGTCGCGGAACACGGTGCAGTTCCCGGCCTGGTCAGGGGCGAATCCGCGGCATACCCGCAGCACGTCCGGCGAGATCTCGTCGATGAGCAGGATGCGGCCGTCCCCGTGCTTGAGCCGGCCGAGCTCGAACTTGCCGTCGATCACGTGAAGGCCCCGGGAGGCGAACTCCCGGGTGACGATGTCGGCCACGCTCTGCACCAGCTCCACGCTCTGAGCGATCTCGCTCCGGGTCAGGGCGCCGGTCTGCTCCAGGGCCTCCAGCGTGATCAGGATGTCGCTGTCTCCCTTGGTCCAGGCTTCGACCAGCCGGGCCAGGCTCTTGCAGGGGGCCACGAAGGGGTACCTCCTCCAGAAGCTCCCCGTGGCGTTGTTCCTCCAGGTGAATTCGAGGTTGGACAGCGGGGCGCAACCGGGGATCCCCGGCACCTGCGCCTCCATGCTCAGCGGCACGGCCGGCTCCACGATCATCTCGTCTTCCTTCACGGTGTCGATGTAGTGGGTGGCCACGCCCCTGTCCTTGAGCAGCCTGAAGAAGTGGGTGGCGAACCGGCAGGCGATGGCGCCCTTTCCCGGGATCTCGCCGACCACGGTGTCATATCCGGGGTCGAAGACGGTCCGGCCGTTTTCCACGTACCCGGTGGCCCTGTCCGTGAATACCAGCCGGTACTTGCCCCGGTGCTCTCCGTCCGCCACGCTGAAGACGTCCTTGGACTTGCCGCGGTAGACCAGGCCCTTCTCTTCCATGCTGCTTTCCCCCTCGAAGAACAATCTCCATTCCAGAATACGACAATGCGCCATCGGGCGCATCTCCCGGCCAAAGCACTGGATCGCTGATCGGCCGCTCGCCTGCAGGGGATACGGCGCTTCACGGTCGGGGCCTTTCTGGTGTAGAATAGGCCCCGTGGATGGGCCGCGGATGGATTCGACGAAGGATGGAGACGTGCCGCAGAAAGCGTTTCAGGACTACTACCCCGACCAATTGAGTCACTGCTATGGATGTGGCCGGCTGAACGACAGGGGACTGCACATCCAGAGCTACTGGGACGGAGAGGAGTCCGTCTGCAGGTTCCACCCCGAGGCGCACTACATGGCCATCCCAGGCTATGTCTACGGTGGCCTGATAGCCTCGCTCATCGATTGCCACTGCACCGGCACTGCGGCGGCCGCGTCATACCGGGCCGAAGGGCGGGAGATGGGCACTGAGCCGCCGTTGCGCTTCGTCACTGGCTCACTGCATGTGGATTACCTGCGCCCGACGCCACTGGGGGTCCCCCTGGAGGTGCGCGCGTCAGTGGCGGAGGTCAAGGGCCGCAAGGTCACCATGTCCGCGACGTTGTCAGCCAATGATGTGGTGTGCGCCAGGGCTCAGGTCGTGGCCGTCAGAATGCCGGACAACTGGTGACCGGGTGTCTACCTGGTTTTCATAGCACGCCGGTGCACTGTGAAGCCCGTCCTCCTCAGCTCCTCGATCAGGGGAGGGGGAGCGGCCGTGCTGAGGCGCGCGGAGGGGCGGTCCTTTCCGGTACCAGCATCCGCCGCTGTGCCGTCTACCGCCAGGATTTTGAGGTCGTATTGCTGTATGATGTCGGACAGCCGGTGCAGGTCAGCAATGGTGGACCAGTTGCATACCGTGACCCGGGTTCCAGTGTGGTCAATCTCAAGGACAGGGTCAGCCAGGGTGTGAGGTGTCATGGTGCCTATAAGTATGGCATCCGGCAGCACGGCTGCCATCCGATGATCTACTTAGTCCACGTTCTGCATCCAACGTAATTGCGGCCCGCGGAGTACTGATTTAGGACGCACGCAGGCGCCCTCGGAAACGTCCGTGGCGGGTGAAACCCCGGCCTGCCCGGTATCTCATGCCCTGAGCGCCAGGACGGCCACGGCTATCAGCAGGCACCAGATGGCCACCACCACGGCGCCGGCCAGCCACCTGGTCCGCCTGGAGGCGCCCGGTCCCGTGGCGCGGCGGGCCCTCTCCCGGCAGTCTGCCATCACCTCCCGGGGCACCAGCCTGATGGCCAGGGCGGCGCCCAGCGGTACGATGACCAGGTCATCCAGCAGGCCCAGGACGGGTATGAAGTCGGGGATCAGGTCGATGGGGCTGACGGCGTAGATCACCACCGCGGCCACCAGGAGCCTGGCGTACCACGGGGTCCTGGGGTCCCGGTAGGCCAGATACAGGGCGTAGGTGTCCGCCTCGAGGGCTTCCGCCCGCCTCTTCAGCCGCTGCCGGAAGCCGGCCGGCCCTGCCTGCCCGCCTGGACCTTCCCCGTCTTCCACGATTGCGCCATGTTAGGGCGAGCCGCGGGGGAAGTCAAAGCCCCGGGAGGGCCAGGCCTGCTCGCGGGCTGCAGGGGCCGTCCGCATGTCTTCGCCTTCACCACGTGGCCTGTGATAAAATCGATCTGGGAGGATAGCATGCCCGTCTACGAGTACCGTTGTCAGAACAAGAAGTGCGGACGGAAGGTGTCCGTGCTGGTGAGAGGCTTTTCGGGGGCCGGGGAGATTACCTGCAGCTTCTGCGGGGGCAAGGAACTGACCCGCCTCTTCTCTACTTTTAGCACCTTGAGAACAGACCAGGACATCTATGGTGATATCCTGGACGACCCGGTACTGGTCAACCGCATGATGCACAATGATCCCACCGCCATGGTGGAATGGTCGCGGAGGCTGGGGGGCACGGAGGGGGAGAAGCAGCCGGAGTACCAGGAGATGGTGGAGAGGCTGGAGAGGGGTGAGAGCTACGAGAGCGTGGTCCCGGAGGTGCAGAAGAGGATCATGGGGGTGCCGGAGACCGGCCCGGCCGCGGATACCGGAGCCGCCTCTGGAGGAGAGGACTAGTCCGCCATGCCCGTCTACGAGTACCGCTGCTCTTCGTGCCAGAAGAAGTCGAGCTTCTTCGTGAAGAGCATGAGCGACCCCCTGTCACCGGTGTGCTCCTCCTGCGGCAGCCGCGAGATGAGCCGCGTCTTCTCCAGCTTCGCCTACCACAAGTCCCTGGCCACTATCCACGAGGAGTCCGGCGACCCGTACCAGCCCGGTGAGAGCTACTACAACGACCCCCGCAACATAGGCCGCTGGACCGAGAAGAAGTTCCAGGACCTGGGCATGGAGATGCCTTCCGAGGTTCAGGGGATGATAGATGCGGCGCGCGACGGCCAGATGCCTGAATCGGTGAAGGACCTGCAGCCCGGTCTGACCGAGGTCTAGTGCTGCGACTGGTCGACGCCAACCTGGACCGCCTTGGGGAAGGACTCCGGGTCCTGGAGGACGTCTCCCGCTTCCTGCTCAACGATGTCGCCGCCTCCCGCCGCCTGAAGGCCCTGCGACACAGCCTGATCAAGAGCCTTGGTCCCCTGGAGCAGGACCTGCTGTCGGCCCGCCGGGTGGCGGAGGACATAGGCGCTCCGCTGGAGCGCACAGGCGGTCCCCTGCTGGATGGCACAGGCGCTCCGCTGGTGGGCCGCACGGGGGCCACGCTGGAGCGCGCAGGCGGATCAGAGACGCGCTCGGGAGGCCCGGACGCCCGGCGAAAGGCTTCGCCGCACCAGGACCTGCTGGCGCTGGTGCGGGCCAACTCGCGCCGGGCCCAGGAATCCCTGCGCGTCCTGGAGGAGTTCGGCCGCCTGTCCGGCGGACCGCTGGAGGGCCGGGCCGGCGGCTTTGAGAAGGCCCGGTTCGAGGTATACGAGCTGGAGCAGCACCTGGTGGGCCGCCTGTCGCGGCAGGAGCGGGCCGGCCGGCTCCGCGGCCTTTACCTGGTCCTGGACATGGCGGCCCTTGGGACGCGCCATGAGGCGGAGGTGGCGGCAGCGGCCATTCGCGGCGGGACCACCACCATACAGCTGAGGGACAAGCACCGGTGCAAGGCTGACGTGCTGGCCACGGCCCGGGCGCTGCGGTCAGTATGTGCCGAGAAAGGCGCTCTGTTTGTGGTGAACGATCATCTGGACGTGGCCCTGGCGGTGGGCGCCGATGCGGTCCATCTGGGGCAGGACGATCTGCCTGTCCCGGAGGCGCGGCGCATCCTGCCTCTGGAAATGCTCATCGGGTGCTCGACCCACAGCACGGCCGAGGCGGTGCAGGCCCAGGCCGGCGGCGCCGACTACGTGGCCCTGGGATCGATATACCCCACCACGTCCAAAGAGCGATACAGGCTGGTGGGGCTGGAGGCCCTGCGGCGCACCCGGTCCCGGCTGTCCGTCCCGCTGGTGGCCATCGGCGGCATTAATGAAGCGAACGCCCGGGAGGTGATGAAGGCCGGGGCTGATGCTGTGGCGGTGATCAGCGCGGTGCTGGGAGCGGACAATGTGGAGAAGGCCGCCCGGAGTCTGGCCGCCAGGGCCAAGCCTGTCAGTGATCGGCGACGCCGTCAGGCGCAGGCCTGACCAAATCTGGAATCGGAGTGTGAAGAATGGAGAAAGCCACCTCTAACCTGGAAGCCACGGCGCAGAGGATTCGAGCCACTTTCGCGGCAGAGGATGCCGCCCGGGAGAAGGCCCTGCGGATGGGCCGCGAGGTCATCCGGCACAGCGCCAATTCCATCCGGGCCATACACCGCGGGGAGTTCGACGTGGCCCGGGAGTCCCTGGCGGCGGCACGGCAGCTGGTGGAGGAAGCCAAGGCGTCCGTGGTGGACCACCTGGAGATGAAGCACGCGGGCTTCATCCATGATGCCCAGAAGGAATACGCGGAGGGCTCCATAACGCTGGCGCTGGTGCTCAACAACCCCCTGCCGACCCCCGAGGAGCTGGGCGTGGCCTATCCGGCCTACCTGCACGGGCTGGCCGAGGCCGTGGGGGAGATGCGGCGGCACCTCCTGGACACCCTGAGGAAGAACGATACCGCGGGCTGCGAGGAGCTGCTCTCCTACATGGACGACATTTACGGCGTCCTGGTGACCATGGATTTCCCGGATGCGCTGACGTTCGGGCTGAGGAGGGCCACCGATGTGCTGCGGGGGATCCTGGAGAAGACCAGGGGAGACCTGACCATGGCCATCAGGCAGAGGGACCTGACCGAGAAGCTGGAGAAGCTGGACCGTCTCCAGGCCTAGGCCGGCCGCGCCGCGCCGGGCGGCGGGAAGCAGCATCCGCCGCCAGTACACTCGCCGGCCGGCAGTGCCGGGGGCTGGACTTCCGGATTATAATCGACGTAGGAAGTACGGAATCATGAGGAAGCCCGCAGTAGCCGGATCATTCTACGCCGGGTCGCCCGCCAGCCTGCAGCGCCAGATCGAGGACTGCTTCAAGCATCCCCTGGGGCCGGGCGCCCTGCCTGGCGACACCCGGTCTGCTGAGCGGCACACGCTGGGGCTGGTCAGTCCCCACGCCGGATACCGGTACTCCGGGCCGGTGGCGGCCAACGGCTTCGCCCTGCTGGCGGGTGAGAAGATGCCCGAAACCGTGGTCATCGTGGGCCCTAACCATCGCGGCCTGGGGGCCGAGGTGGCGGTGGGCCGCCAGGGCTCCTGGCAGACCCCCCTGGGGTCGGTGGATGTGGACCCGGAGGTGGGCGAAGCGGTGATAGCCGGTGGCCAGTGGGCCAGGTGGGACGACCTGGCGCACGGCCTGGAGCATTCCCTGGAGGTCCAGGTGCCATTCCTGCAGTACATCTACGGGTCCGGCTTCAAGATCGTGCCCATCGCCATGCTGCGGCAGGATTTGGAGATCGCCCGGGACCTGGGGCGGGCCATCGCCTCCGCCCTCAAGGGCAGGGCCGGGCTCATAATCGCCAGCACCGATTTCAGCCACTATGAGGCGCAGGCATCCGCCGTGCGCAAGGACCGCCTGGCCATAGACGCCATCCTCAGGCTGGATCCCGCCCTCGTTGAGGCCACGGTCATCGGCCAGAACATCAGCATGTGCGGGCCCGGCCCGGTGATGGCCATGATCGCTGCCGCCAGGGAGCTGGGAGCCCGGACGGCCAGCCTCCTGCGCTACAATACCTCGGGCGACATCACCGGCGACTACTCTGAAGTCGTGGGCTACGCCTCGGTCGCAATCACCGGTTAGGGCCGGCGCCGGCCTGATCGGCACGACGGCCGAAGCGGGGATCGAAGGAGGGGTCAGTATGTTGAGAAAGCCTGCGCGCCTGCTCATAATCATCGGCATCGTGCTCGCGGCCCTGGTGCTCCCGGCAGCCCTGGCGCCGGCTCCGGCGGCAGCCACAGTTGACTCCGTGGTGTGGCTGAACACGGCCTACAAGGGGGCCGACCCGCTGCTTGGCGGTGACGTCCAGGCCTACGCAGCCGGGTCCACCGCGACCATCCTCATATCCATACAGAACACCACCGGCGAGGCCATTGAGATCACGGGCGCCAAGGTGGAGTTCGACTGGGCGGGCGGGGAGTATGCGGCCACCGACAACTACCCGGCCTCCCTGGCCAACAACGAGAGAGGCACGGCGGCCATCAGCTTCACAGTGCCGGACGCTGCCGCGGTCCCCAACCGGGTCAGGCACAGCTACACGGTATCGGTGGACTATGCCAGGCAGGGTGGCTACCAGGTCGGCAACCACATCACCAGGCAAAACCTGGGCGGGCTGGGCACTGTCTGGACCCTGGACAGCGGCCCGGTGGATCCGGAGACCCTGCAGGTCTACGTCAACGGGCAGCTGACCACGGCCTACACCCTGGACTGCTATTACGGAGTGGGCGGAGCCAGGATCACTTTCGCCACGGCCCCCCCGCTCGGGGCCTCCGTGAATGTGGATTACCAGCAGGTAGAGCTGGCGGGTGTGGGCAACGGGTCCCAGAAGGTATTCCAGCTGGACCATCCGCCGGTGGTGCCTGACACCCAGAAGGTCTATGTGAACTGCGCTGCTTCCGCTGACTACACCCTGGACCCTGATGCCGGGACAATCGCGTTCGGCACCGCGCCCCCGGCGGGCGCGACCGTCATCGCCAACTACCAGTATGCGGCCAGATGGACGGCCACCGGGGAGGACTTCGCGGTCTATTCGGCCGATCAGGCCGCCGCCATGTCCGCCAGGCAGAAGCTGGGGGCCATCGGCACGCCCGCGCTCAACACCACCGGCTCCAGGGAGCTGGCGGCCAAATCGGCCATGGAGAAGCAGCTGGGAGACCAGGCATATGCCGCTGGCAACCTGGAGGAGGCCAGGGGGCACTACGACCAGGCCTACAGGTACGTGGACGGCGCGTTGAAGGGAGATAAGGACCCCAGTACCCTCAAGGAGGTGGAGTCCACCGGGATCCTCCTCCTGGGCATCGGCATGATGCTGCTGGCCTTCGCCGCCATCGGGTACGTGCTGCTGATGCCGAGAGGCGGCCGCCGGTATTGATGGCGCGCCCGGAAGACCCACTGCCAGTCTGGCACCGGAAGGAGGGATTCTGACGTGACCAGGAGAGTTCAGCGAGTGGTCGTGATGCTGGCCGCACTGCTGGCGGTCCCCATGTCGATGATGGCCCTGGGGCCGGCCTCCGCGGAAGCGGAGATCGGCAACGTTGTCTGGATGAACACGGCCTACAAGGGAAGCGACCCTCTGCTGGGCGCCGTGCAGGCCTACCAGGCCGGCAGCACAGCCACGGTGGACGTTTTCCTGCAGAACACCGCCGGCGAGGCCCTTTCCGTCACTGGCGCCAGGGTGAAGCTCGACTGGGCCAGTGGAGAGTATGCGGCCAGCTCCGGCGGTTACCCGGCCACGCTGGCCCCGAACGAGACCGGCCTGGCCACCATCAGCTTTGCGGTCCCCGACGTGCCCACGGCCTCCAACCTGGTCCCGCACAGCTACACGGTGAGCGTAGACACCGACCGGGAAGGCGGGTACGTGGTAGGGGGCCCGGTGGTTGGCCAGGCTGTGGGGGTGGTCGATGGCTCCATACCGCGCTTCCCCCTGAGCAACAGCTATGTCGATCCGGCCACGGTGAAGGTCTACCTGAACGGCGTCGCCACCACTGAATACACGCTGCTGCAGATCGGGGACTTTGGCTTCACCCAGGTCTTGATCGAGCTGACCGGCTCTCCTCCGGTGGGAGCGAGCGTGACGGCCGACTACGTGTCCACGTCGATTCTCGCTTATGGCGATGCGCACACTACCGTCTACAGCCTGGGGCACGCGCCGGTTGTGCCGGGAAGCGAGAAGATATACGTGATGAACACGCTTTCCACCTCTCATACGATCGACTACGAAACGGGCCAGGTCAGGTTCGCCAGCCCGCCGGGGCTGGCGGCGCACATCGATGTCAGCTATCGGTACTACCAGCGGTGGACCAGGGCCGGCAACGACTTCGCCGTCTACTCGGCCGATCAGGCCGCCGCCATGGCCGCCAGGGAGAAGCTGGTCGCCGTCGGCACGCCGGCGCTCAACACCACCGGCTCCAGGGAGCTGGCGGCCAAATCGGCCATGGAGGAGAAGCTGGGAGACCAGGCGTATGCCGCCGGCAACCTGGAGGAGGCCAGGGGGCACTACGACCAGGCCTGCAGGTACCTGGACGACGCGTTGAAGGGGGACAAGGACCCCAACACCCTCAAGGAGGTGGAGTCCACCGGGATCCTCCTCCTGGGCATCGGCATGGTGCTGCTGGCCTTCGCCGCCATCGCACATGCCTGGCGCCGGCCGGGCGGGCGCTCGCAATGATTTGAACCGGGTGTTGCCTTCGGCTATCCTATACGTGTCCGCTGAGCATAAGGAGGCAGCCACCGAATGTCGGTGCAACAGGATTCCCCGCCCGGCCAGGGGCTCATATTCAACATACAGCGCTTCAGCATCCACGATGGCCCGGGCATCAGGACGGTGGTGTTCTTCAAGGGCTGCGGCCTGAGGTGCCGCTGGTGCTCCAACCCCGAGTCCTGGAACCCGTACCAGGAGATCGTTACCAATGACCTTCGCTGCACCCGGTGTGGCCGCTGCCAGCAGGTCTGCCCGGTGAATGCCATTACCATGGGTGAGAATGGCCGCCGCCTGGACCGCGGGCTGTGTAACCGCTGCCTGGAGTGCGCCGACGCATGCCCCACCGGGGCGCTGGCCGCCACCGGCAAGTGGATGACCGTGGATGAGGTGATGCAGGAGGCTGCGGCCGATGATCTCTTCTACCAGAACTCAGGAGGCGGCATCACGCTGTCGGGGGGCGATCCCCTCCAGCAACCGGAGTTCGCCGTTGAGCTCCTGAAGGCCTGCAAGGCGCGTGGCTTCCACACTGCCATCGAGACCTCCGGTTTTGCCGAGTGGAGCATCCTGGAGAAGCTCCTGGAGCACACGGACCTGGTGCTGTACGACGTCAAGCACATGGACCCGGACAAGCACCGCGAGGGCACCGGGAAGCCCAACGAGCTGATCCTGGAGAATGCCCGGAAGGCGGCGGCCCGGCGCCGGCTGTGGGTCAGGGTGCCGCTGGTTCCCGGATACAACGACTCGGAGGAGAACCTGAAGGAGACGGCCAGGTTCGCCAGGGAGATCGGGGCCGCCAAGGTGTCGCTGCTGCCCTATCACGTCTGGGGGGCCTCCAAGTTCGAGAAGCTGGGCCGGAAGTTCACCATGGGTGATGTCCCGGCCCCCACGGCTGAGCAGATGGAGCGCCACCGCCGGCTGGTTGAGGCTTCCGGCGTGATGACGGCCGTCGGCCGCTAGCCGCTTCCGCTGGGCCCTTATGTCTGTTGACGAGCATCTCACCCAGAACCCTCTACACATGGGAGAGTTCCCGGCGCCGGACGGGCTGGGCCGGGCCACCATATCCTGCGGTGACTCGATGCAGATGGGACTGCGGGTGGCCGGCGGGCGCATCCTGGAGGCGGCTTTCATGACGGACGGCTGCGGCCCGGTGGTCGCCTGCGGCGACGTGCTGGCCGGGCTGGCCCAGGGGACGACTGTCGGCGAGGCCATGGCCCTGGGTGAAGAGGACCTGCTGGCCCGCCTCCCGGATGTCGAGATGCACTGCGCCACCCTGGCCGTGACCGCTCTCAGGCGGGCGATCCTGGACTACCTCGCGCTGCAGCGCGAGCCCTGGAAGAAGGCCTACCGCCAGGTCAGCCCCTTCCAGGCGGACATGCCGGGCTAGAGCAGGCCCTGCAGCTTGGAGCGGAGCGCCTTCTCAGGCAGCGCGCCCACCGACTGGTCAGCCAGTACCCCTGCCTTGAAGAAGATCAGCGTGGGTATGCTCATGACGTGGTACTGGGACGGGACGTCATGGTTCTCGTCCACGTTCATCTTGCAGAACTTCAGCTTGTCCTTGAACTCCTCGGACATCTTGTCCACTATTGGCCCGAGCTGGCGGCAGGGGCCGCACCACGGGGCCCAGAAATCAACCACGACAGGGAGGCTGGACTTGAGCACCTCCTGCTCGAAATCGTGGTCCGTGATCTCCTTCACCATTCCCCTCTTCTCCTTCCTGCCCTGCAGGCTGTATCTTATCAAACCGGAAACCGTGGTGGTAGAATGGGCTCGCTGTGGCGGAGGCTGCAGCCATTATAGGCTGCGGCCGGAGCCCGTGGCAATAGGTCAGAGCCCCTCCCGGCGGGGACACCGGGGGCCGAACGGCGCGAGAGACCGGATGATGGAGATGCGCTGGAAATGGATGGAGCACCGAGGCCGGAGCGTGCTTTGCGTGGACTACCGCGGGCTGAAGCCCCGGGAGACCCTGCCCCTGATGAAGGAGACCAATGACGCGGTGGCCGTCGTGGGTGTCTTCGGGGTCAAGAAGATCCTCATGGAGGCGGTGGTGGGCATGTTCGACAACACCGGGATCCCGATTCGGGCCTGCAAGACCGAGCAGGAGGCCCTGGACTGGCTGGCTGAATAGGCAGGCCGGGGACGCGGGCGGCTGGGCACGCCGGACTGGCTGGCAGAGGGAGAGAAAGGAGGGAGAGATGCCGGCAAAGTGGATGGAGTACAAAGGCAGGCAGGTGCTCTACGCAGACTACCGCAATCTCAGCTCCAAGGAGTTCGTGGCGCTCCTGGAGGAAGCCGACCGCATGATAGCGGCCTCGCCCGACAGGGTCCTCTACCTGGGCAACATCGAAGAAGCGGCGGTCTCCCGGGAGGTCATGGACTGGCTGCGGCGCCACGGTCCGGACACCGCCAGGAAGAAGGTGGACAAGATCGCCATCCTGGGCGTTACCGGGGTGAAGAAGGTGCTCATGGATGCGGTGACGGGCATCTTCGCCAAGGTGGCCGTGCCGGCCCGGCCGTTCAAGACCGAGACCGAAGCGCTGGACTGGCTGGTGAAGTAGCTGGAAGAGCCGGTCTTTGCCGTGCAGCTGGCCGGTCGGGGTATCCTGTTGTTGGAGAGTAATAGGAGGCAGACATAGCCCGGGAGGTCGTCCTCAGCATAGATGGTCGGGAGATAAGGGCCCGCGAGGGAGAAAGGCTCCTGTGGGCGGCCCTGGACCACGACATATACATCCCCAACCTGTGCGCCATTCGTGAGGCGGACCCGCCCTTCGGCGGCTGCCGTCTCTGCTTTGTGGAAATCGAGGGCCGGCGGGCGCCGGTGACGGCCTGCAGCCAGCCGGTGGAGGATGGGATGGTGGTCCATACCGACACGCCGCGGGTCAGACAGCTCCGCCGCACCGCCTTTGAGCTCCTGCTGACGCACCACCACCTGGACTGCGCCCGCTGCCCCAAGAACAGGAGCTGCGAGCTGCAGAGGATAGCCGCCCACCAGAAGTTCAAGCTGAAGCCGCAACGGCTGCGCCCCATACCGCGCGACCTGCCGGTGGACGCCAGCCACCCGCTCTTCACCTACGACCCCAACAAATGCGTTCTCTGCGGCAAATGCGTATGGGTCTGCCAGCGGCGCGGCGTGGGCGCCATAGATTTTGCCTTCAGGGGACTGGAGACGGCTATCAGCACCTTCGACCGGATCCCCATGGCGGAGGCCAGGTGCGATTCCTGCCTGGAGTGCGTCCGGGTGTGCCCGGTGGGAGCGCTGGCGGTCAAAGAAGGACAGCCGGCCTGCCCCGGCGGCGCGCCGCGGGAGGGGCCGGAGGGCGATGCATGATGATTCGGGGTCAGCCAGGGAGCTCGGGCCGGCCCGCCGTCCGGGCCCTGCCAGGCCGCCGCCAGGTGAGGCTCGCCGGGATCATGCTGGCGCTGGTGGCCCTGGCCCTGCTGGTGTTGGGCGGGGCCGGGTGTGGCAGCAGCGTGCCCACCAAGGTCGTCTTCCTGGACGACTGGGAGGCCGCCAAAGAGCAGGCGGCCAGCCAGGGCAAGCCCATCATGATCAACTTCTACACGGACACCTGACAGGCATGCAAACGGCTGGATGCCGATACCTTCTCGGACGAAAGGGTGAGCGCCCTCATCAACGAGCGGCTGGTCCCGTTAAAGAGCAACGCCTGGAAGAGCCAGCTCTTTGTGGACTACCTGAAAGAGGGCTCCAGCTTCTACGTCCCCACCACGGTCTTCACGGATGCGTCGGGCGAGGAGGTCCACCGCGTTACGGGTTACCTGGGTCCGGCGGAGTTTGCCGCGGAGGTAGACTCGGTGCTGGCGGCTTACGCCGGCGGATCATGAGTCCGGGGGCGCTCCGGCAATTGGGAAGATGAAGGCCTACGGCTCTATCATAGTCCGCGCCCTCCTGCTCCTGCTATTCATTGGGTTTGTGGCGGGCTTCGCCGCCAGCCAGTACGAAGCCGTGCGCAGGCTGCTGATCGTCATCTGCAGCTCCTGCATCGGGATCGGTTGACAGGGGTCGATGAGCAAGCTCAGGTGGACCACCCAGATCCTGGCCCTGATCATCGCTAATCTGGGGGTCTTCGCCGTCCTGCAGACGGGCGTCCCCTGCCCCTTCTTCTACTGCTACGCCTGCCCGGCGGCGGCGTTCGCCTGCCCCATCGGGGTCTTTCAGAACTACGCTGCCCTGCAGCAGTTCCCTTTCTACGCGCTGGGGGTGATCGGGCTGTTCGGCCTGGCCCTGGGCCGGTTCTGGTGCGGCTGGGCCTGCCCCTTTGGCCTGGTGCAGGACCTGGTCTCCCGGGCGAGGGGCCGCAAGGCCGGGGACGTGCTCCGCCTGCCCCGCGGCGCCTGGGTCAAGTTCGTGGTGCTGTTCGCCGTTTTACTGCTGGCCTGGGCCGCCGGCGAGACCCTGTTCTGCAAGGTCTGCCCCGCGGGCAGCCTCTTCGCGGCCATCCCCCAGCGGTTCGTGTCCGCCGAGTTCCATTTCGGGACGTTCTTCTATGTCCATCTGGCGACGCTGGCGGCGGCCCTGGTCCTCTTTGCCCTGGCCGGCCGGTTCTGGTGCCGTTACCTCTGCCCCATGGGGGCGGTCCTGGGGCTGTTCAACCCTGTGAGCCTGCTGAAGGTGCGGGTGAACTTCCAGAAATGCAGCCGCTGCCAGGCGTGCCTGCGGGTCTGCCCGGCCAGAATAGACAGGCTGGAGGATATCGAGAGCTGCACCGACTGCACGCGATGCGGCAAGTGCGTGGAGGCCTGCCGGGCCGATGCCATCGGGGTTTCGGCCTCACTCCGGCGCTGACCGGACTCCACAGTCTTGTGCCTGGAAGCGCCAATCGATACACGCGATTTCTAGCTGTCGGGCGGGAGCCGCCGGCAGGTGCCGGGCCCGCAGCGGGCCCCGGCGAAGGAGGTTGGGTATGGCAGTCGTCGAGATCAGCATCGTGCCCGTGGGCACCAAGACGGCTTCGGTCAGCAAGCACGTGGCCGCTGCGCTCAAGGTGCTGCGCCGGGAGAAGAAGGTGGTCTACGAGCTGACATCCATGGGGACTATCCTGGAGGGAGAGTTGGATGATGTCCTCCGGGCAGCCCGGAAGATGCACGAGGCCGTCCTGGACGGAGGGGTTCGCCGGGTGGTGACCACCATCAAGATCGACGACCGGCGCGACAAGCCTCTTTCCATGAGCGGCAAGGTGGAGTCAGTGGTGCGGAAGCTGCAGCGGTAGGAGGGCCGGAGCAACCTACCGGGCGGCCGTCAGGGCCCGGACCTCCCTGTCCAGGCTGGTGCCCAGGCGGTCCTTCTCCGACTCAATGTCGTAGCGGGCCTGCAGGTTCATCCAGAATCGCTCGGAAGTGCTGAAGTAGCGTGAAAGCCTGAGGGCGGTATCGGCGGTAACGGCCCTCTTGCCGTGCACTATCTCGTTAATACGACGTGGCGGTACGCTCACATCCTTGGCCAGGCGGTACTGGCTGATGTTCATGGGCCTCAAGAACTCCTCCAGAAGCACTTCGCCTGGGTGTATCGGCCTCATCCTCTTGCCGGGCATGCCACCTCCTAATGATAGTCCACTATCTGGACCTCGTCGGCCTCCCCATTGCTCCAACGGAAGCATATCCTCCATTTCTCGTTGATCCGTATGCTGTACTGCCCCGCACGGTCCCCGTGCAGTTTCTCCAGGCGGTTGCCCGGGGGCAGCGCCAGGTCCTCGAGTGAATCAGCCGCATCAAGGATGACCAGCTTTCGAAGGGCAATCCTGCGGATGTCTTCCGGCAATCTGCGGGGGCTCTCCCGATTGAAGATCCTCTCGGTCTCTTCGTCTCGGAAGCCCCGTATCATCTGCCTATCATAGCCCCCAATGGTAATAACGTCAACCGTTATGAATGGGTCCTGACCGCCCTGCCTGGTGGAGGGTGGGGCCCGGGAACAGGACGGGGGACGGGCCCCACCCTCGCTATACGGCGGGCCCTATTCCCCGACGGGAACAGGATCAACCGCCGGTTCGGCCGGCGCCGGGGCCGGGTCGGCGGCCGCCGGCGCTTGAGGCGGCGCCATGCCGTTACGCAGCTTGTCCAGGAATACTCTGCGAACGCCGTACGAGGCCCAGTTGGCATGATCGGGCGTCTTACGGTTGAAGCCTACCAGGGAGGCCAGGTCGTAGACCATGGCGTCGATGGCCCCGACCTTGAAGGACCGGTCATAGGTGGAGGCCCCGATGCTGGCCTGATAGTCAGCATAGAGCATCCTCCGGGCCTTCCATTCCAGGATCATTTCGAATGCGCGGTCCAGTTCAGTCATTTTCACCCTCCTTTTTTCTTCTGCTGAACGCGTCCCTCTACGATAGAGATAGTATACGATATAAACTCATATGCTGTCAATCCCCCCGGGCCAGGCCATCGGCTAATGCAACGAAATTGCATTTGAGCTTGGGCCATGCTATATTGAGCGGTGGCAAGGGAGGCCCGGGACGTCTTTCACAGAGCATGCCATCGAAGTCCTGCGCCAGCGGGGCTACAGGGTAACCAGGCCCCGCCGGCAGGTGATTGAGGCCATCGGCCGGGCCGAAGGCGCCATGTCGCCCAACGACATCGGACGCATGATGGAGGAGGGGGGGAAGCACCTCGACCAGGTGACCATCTACCGGGTGGTCAATCTCCTCTGCTCGCTGAACCTGGTGCACCGGGTGTTCTCCCAGGGCGGGTACGTCCGGTGCGATCTGCTGGAGGAAGAGGGATGCCATCGCTTTCTGATCTGCCGGGGCTGCGGCAGCCTGCAGGAGTTCCGGGACGAGGCGCTCTGCCGGCAGGAGAGCGAAGCGGCGCGGAAGCTGGGCTTCCGCGCGGAGCACCACGTGACGGAGTCCTCCGGACTGTGCAGGGATTGCCGTGAATAGCCCACGTGCCGGGGGGCCGGGGCTGTTCGGCGGGCGCCGCGGCCGGAGCCGGCATCCCGGTCGAAGCCGGGGCCGGAGGCTGGCAGCCGTGGTGCTGTCGGCGCTGTGCGCGCTGGCGGCTCTGCTCGGCGGCCCGGCCTGCGGGCCGGAGACCCACAGCGGGAAACCGGTGGTGGTGGCCACCATATTCCCCCTGGCCGATTTTGTGAGGAACGTGGCCGGAGACCGGGTCGACGTGATCACGCTGCTGCCGGCCGGCGCCAGCCCGCACATCTACGAGCCTACCCCCGGCGACATGAAGGCCGTGGCCGGAGCCATGCTCCTGGTGGTCAACGGCGCGGGGCTGGACTTCTGGGTGGAGGACCTGAGGTCGGCCGTCGGTGACGGGCTGCCGGTGCTGGATACATCCGTGGCCCTGGCTGAAGAGGGCCTGCTGCTCTCCGGCCATGAGCACGACCACGAAGGGGAAGGAGCCGGGGGCGGGCTGAACCCGCACTACTGGCTGGACCCGGCCCTGGCGCAGAGGGAGGTGGAGGACATCGCCGCCGCGCTGGCGGCGGCTGACCCGGACCACCGGGAGGCCTATGTGGCCAATGCCGCGGCCTACCTGGATGAGCTGCGATCGCTGGACGAAGAGATCGCCCGGGAGACGCAGTCCTTCTCGCGGCGCGAGTTCATCACCTTTCATCCGGCCTGGACCTATTTCGCCGGCCGGTACGGGCTGGTGGAGGCGGCGGTGATCGAGGAGGCGCCGGGGAAGGAGCCCTCGGTGGAGTACATCATGAGCGTGGTGGACGTGGCGCGGAGCCACGACGTGAAGGCCATCTTCGCTGAGCCGCAGTTCAGCACCAAAGCGGCCGAGTCCATCGCCGACGAGTGCGAGGCGCAGGTGCTCCTGCTGGACCCCCTCGGCGGCCCGGGGCTGGAGGGCCGCGACAGCTACCTGGGCCTCATGAGGTACAACGTGGACCAGATGGCGGGGGCGATGGCGTGAAGGCCAGGTCCAGCGTGGTGAAGCTGGAGGGGGTGTGGGTCACGTACCACGAGACGCTGGCCCTGAAAGACATCGACCTGGACATAGCCGCCGGCGAGTTCCTGGGGCTGATCGGCCCCAACGGCAGCGGCAAGACCACCCTGATCAGGGTCATCCTGGGGCTGGTGAAGCCGGACCGGGGACGGGTGGAGGTGTTTGGGGCGCCGCCGGACCAGCTGGGGTCCAGGCACCACCTGGTGGGCTATGTGCCCCAGAGGAGCCGTGGCGACTGGAGCTTCCCCGTCTCGGTGATGGATGTGGTGCTGATGGGGCGGTATGGGCGCATCGGCCTGGTGAGGCGGCCATCGAAGGCAGACCGCGAGGCGGCCATGCAGGCCCTGGAGGACCTGCAGATGCAGGACCTCGCCGGCCGGCAGCTGGCCGAGCTCTCGGGAGGTCAGCAGCAGCGGGTCCTGATTGCCCGGGCCCTGGCCACCGGGCCGAAGCTGCTGCTGCTGGACGAGCCGGCGGCGGGGGTGGATGCCTATGGAGAGGAGAGGTTCTACGAGCTGCTGCGGGGGCTGAAGGAGCAGCAGGGCCTGACCATTGTGGTGGTGACACACGACATCGCGGTGGTGTCGGCCCACGTGGAGAAGCTGGCCTGCCTCAACCAGACCCTGTATACGCATGCCCCGCCCTCCGAGGTGATCACGGCCGGCACCCTGGAGAAGGTATACGGCTGCGAGGTGGAGTTGCTGGCTCACGGGCGCATACCCCACCGCGTGCTGGAGGTGCACGAAGCGCCGGAGGGGCCCCAGGCGCATGCGGCGCGCCACGCCCCCGGCGGCCCCGGGGAGCACGGAGCGCGTGGCGGGACCGGTGGCCCCGAATCTCCCGGAGACCACCGGTGAGCGATATCCTGAGCTACGCCTTCATGCAGCGGGCCCTGGTGGCCGCCGTGATGGTGGGCGTAGTCTGCGCAGTGGTGGGCACCTACGTGGTGCTGAGGCGGATGGCCTTCATCGGCGCCGGCATCTCCCACTCGGCGTTTGGCGGCGTGGCCCTGGGCTATCTGCTGGGGCTGGACCCGATAGGCGTGGCCATTCCCTTCTGCCTGGCCACGGCCATGGCCATCGGATGGGTGAGCCGCGAGGGCCGGGTCTCGGAGGACACCGCCATCGGCATCGCCTTCGCCAGCACCATGGCCCTGGGAGCGCTCTTCATTGGCCTGAAAGAGGGCTACAACGTGGACCTCTTCGGCTATCTGTTCGGCTCCATCCTGGCGGTCTCCGCCTCCGACCTCTGGCTCATCCTGGGCCTGAGCCTGGGCGTCATCCTGGTGGTGGCGCTGTTCTTCAAAGAGCTGCTCTTCATCAGCTTCGACGAGGAGATGGCCGCGGTGAGCGGCCTGCCGGTGCGGGCGCTGTACTTCCTTCTGCTGGCGCTGATGGCCCTGACGGTGATCATCTCCATCAAGATCGTGGGCATCATCCTGGTGGAGGCGCTGCTCATCATCCCGGCGGCGGCGGCCTACCAGCTGACCCGCAGCTTCGGGCGCATGATGGGGCTGTCGGTCTTTTTCGGCGTGGCCTCGGGCGTGGCCGGCCTGCTCTTCTCCTACTGGTGGGACCTGCCGTCCGGCGCCACCATCGTGCTCACCGCCGGCGCCATCTTCCTGGTCTGCTTCGTCCTGTCGCCCAAGCGTCGCCGGCGCGCGGCCCTGGCCCGCGGCTAACAGGAGCGGGCTGTGGCCGGGGGCCAGCCTGTGTCTCGCCCGGAGGGCAACTGCCCCGGGTGCTATAATCGGCTCTGGGGAGGCGGACGATGTGCCAGTTCTGCCACCAGCACGGCGAAGGCCGGAAATGGTACCTGCGGGCCGAGAACTACTCCGAAGACCTGCTGAGCGACCTGCGGCGGCGCCAGTTCACCCAGGATTTTCTGCGTAGCCCGGAGCACGTCAGGCGGAGCGTGGAGGGGCTGGAGAAGTACCGGCGGGCTCCCTCCTTCGTTCGATGGGTCATTACCCCCTTCCTCGTTAACCGGCAGAAGAAGTCCCACTATGGCCAGGTGGTGCCCATCGAGGAGGTGGAGCACATCCTGGGCTTCGTCAACTCGGTGGTGAGGCTGCCCTGCATCTGCCGCCAGGCGTTGACGGGAGGCGAGCAGCGCTATTGCTATGGGATCAGCATGGTCCCCCAGGAGGAGTCGGGCCTCACCCGCATCGCTCGCGAGCTGGATGCCAGCTGGCTCACCGGCCCGGACACCGGGGGATTGGAGGCGCTCTCCCGGGAGGAGGCGCTGGCCAGCTTCCGGGAGCTGGAGAAGAAGGCCCTGTGCCACACCCTCTGGACCTTCGTGACCCCATTCATTGGCGGCATCTGCAACTGCGACCGGGCGGACTGCGCGGCCATGCAGGCCACCGTAACCGCGGGTTTGCCGGTGATGTTCCGGGCGGAATACGTGGCGGAGGTTACTCCGGAGCTGTGCAACGGATGCCGGCAGTGCATGCGGGCCTGCCAGTTCGGGGCCATGGGCTTCAGCATCGCCCAGGAGAAGGTGATCATAGACCCCCGGCGCTGCTACGGCTGCGGCATCTGCCGCTCCCTGTGCGCCAGGGATGCCATAAGACTGTCGGACCGCTCGTCGGTGCCCCTGGCGCGGGGCATCTGGTAGATCGGCATTTACGTAGTTCCCACAGGGGCCAACTACGCAAGCTCCCCAATTCCGGCTTGATCCCTGCAGTGTGACAATAGGCGATGGCGCATGGTGCGCATGCTGCCATCGCCCGGCAGTCGATCCTGTTTGTGCCGGGGCGGCGGAGGGGGCGTGATGTGCGAGTTCTGCCACCGGCATGGCGAGGGTCAGAAGTGGTACCTGCAGGCCCGGAACTATTCCGAGGACCTGCTCGGTGACTTGAGGCGGCGCCGGTTCATCCAGGGCTTCATCAACGACCCGGGGTACTTCCGGGACTCACTGTGGAGGCTGGAGAGGCTGCGGCGCCTTCCGTCGTATGTCCGGGCCATGATCAGCCCTTACGCCCACAGGAGACAGAAGAGGTCCCACTACGGGCAGGTCCTGCCCATAGAGGAAGTGGAGCGCATCTTCGGCTTCATCAACTCGGTCACCAGGCTGCCCTGCATGTGCCGCCAGGCCATCGCCGGCGTGGAGCAGAGACACTGCTACGCCCTGAGCATGGCCCCGCACGAGCGTTCGAAGCTGTTGGGGGTAGTGCGCGCGGTGGGGTCGGACTACCTCACGGGGCCGAGCACCGGCGGCCTGGAGGAGGTGTCAAAGGAGGAGGCCCTGGCCAGCCTGAGGCTGATCGAGCGGAAGGGCCTGGTGCACACTGTCTGGACCTTCATCACCCCGTTCATCGGCAGCATCTGCAACTGCGACCGGTCCAACTGCGTGGCCATGCGGGCCACGCTCAACCTGGACTACCCCATGATGTTTAAGGCGGAGTACGTGGCCGAGGTCGATCCGGAGCGGTGCAACGGGTGCCGCCAGTGCATGCGGGCCTGCCAGTTCGGCGCCATGGGCTACGGCGTCGCCCTGGAGAAGGTAGTCATAGACCCCCGCCGGTGCTACGGCTGCGGGATCTGCCGCAGCAGCTGCACCAGGGACGCCATTGTGCTCACTGATCGCTCTGCCCTCACGCTGGTGCCCGTGGCTCATCGAGGCTTCAGGCTCCCCGGCTAACCCACGTCCTTGCGCTCTGTCACCAGGACGGCCAGCGTCATGCACCCGGACACCAGCAGCACCAGCAGCACGGCCGAGGCGGCCGGCGGGACATAGTTGGCCAGCTTACCGGGATAGTAGTACTCGGACGAGCCCAGGCCTCCCGTCCTTCCTCCCTCGAAGATGCCCGTGAAGTACCTGATCTCGTCCATCTCCTCTGCCGGCAGAAACTCCCCGCCCAGGGCCTGCTTCAGGGCGGGCGCGAAGGCATTGCCCAGCTGGTAGGCGCCGTCGAGCATGTAGAGGTGGTTGTTCTCGTACGAGTTCTCATTTGTTTCGAACCAGGTGCCGATGATGGGGCCGAACAGGAACAGGAAAAGGATGGCCCCGCAGGCCAGCGCGGTGACCACCACCTGGTTGTCGATGAGGGATGACAGGGCGAGCGACAGAGAAGCGAAGACCAGGATCACCAGCAGGGCATACAGAAGGACCCAGGGTATGGTCCCCAGCAGCGCCGCAAAGGTGGGGGCCTCCACAGGCAGCATGAACCACAGCAGTATCGCCTGGACGAGCAGAATCGTGGCTGTCATCAGCAGGGCATGAGCCACTATGCCCGTGAGCTTGCCCAGGACAATCTGCCGACGGCTGATGGGCTTGCTCACCAGGGTGAGGAGGGTGCCCTCATTGACCTCCTTGGATATGGCCCCGGCCGCGCTGGTGACTACCGCAAAAGCCAGGAAGAAGCCCGCGGTCCAGATGAAGGAGACCCCGATGAAGTGCCTCACCACCAGAAAGGTCTCCATGGGGGGCGCCAGGCCCTCGTTCCGCAGCTCTGACCGCCAGACGAAAGCGGTGATCACCGGGACCAGCAGGCCCAGGACAAGAAGGATGATGGTCCTCTTCCATCCGGTCAGGTCGATGAGGGTCTTGCGCACTACGGCCCGAAATCCCACCTACTTGTCCCTTCCCTGGTCCATGGTGCTGCGGTAGATGTCCTCCAGCTTCACCTGCTCTTCGCCGAAGTACTTCAGCAGGCTCCCGGTCTGGGTCAGCGCCACCAGGACCGCCGACTGGAGCTGGGCCATGTCGGGGCTGCTGATGTGGATAGCGCCATCGTGGCCCCGATCCATCCGCTGAATGGACGGGTGCCCCTGCAGGGCCTTCATCACCGCCTCGTTGTTGGTGGTGTTGAGCACGTAGCGGTTCAGGGCCATCTCCTCCTTCATGTCCTTGACGCTGTCCTCGGCCACCGTCCGCCCTTTGTTGATCAGGGTGACGGAGTCGATGAGATACTCCAGCTCCGACAGGATGTGGCTGCTGATGAAGACCGTCACACCCTGTTCCCCGGGCAGGCCCTTGAGCTTCTCCAGGAGCGACATCCGGCCATCGGGGTCCAGGTTGGCGGTGGGCTCGTCCAGGACCAGCAGCTCCGGCCTGTGGGTCATGGCCTGGGCGATGCTCAGGCGCTGCTTCATGCCGGCGCTGAAGCCACCCACCTTGACGTGGGCGAAATCCGCCAGCTCCAGCCACTCCAGCAGCTCCTGGCTGCGGCTCTCGGCCTCGGCCGTCCCCATTCCACTCATAGCCGCCATCTGGACCAGGTAGTCAAAGGCGGTCCAATCCTTGTAGAAGGCGGGGCGCTCGGGCGAGTAGCCGATGGCCCGGCGGGCCTCCACCGACCCGATGGGGTGGCCCTTGATGTACCCCTCGCCGCTGGTGCGCCTGATGGCGCCGACCAGGAGCTTGATGGTGGTCGACTTGCCGGCGCCGTTGGGCCCCACGAACCCGTGGATGGAGCCTCTGTCCACCTTCACATCGAGGCCGTCCACGGCTACCAGCTTGCCGAATCTCTTCGTCAGTGCCCTGGTCTCTATCATCACCTCACTGGACATGCCAACCTCCGTGCCGGCAGAGCATCTTTGATGACGTGATTCAGCGTGATGCCCTCCGGCGCGCTCGCCAGGCCCGGTGCAGCCTGGGATAGGAGAGGGCCCCGGCGACGGCCACCAGGGCCACCAGGCTCAGAACCAGCCAGGCTGGCTTCCAGGGGGACGGCACCACTTTGATGGTGAGGGGCTTCCCCATGTTTGCGGGACCACAGGATACCCGCCCCCAGTTGTCCTCCGATATCACTGTGATGTCGTGATTACCCCGTCCCAGGTACAGGTCTGACCTGGAATCGCCGGTCATGTCGTAGCGGACCCCGTCCACGTACACTGTGGCGAAGTTGCCCTCTGTGGCGCCTTCCCACGTCACGCTGACGTTGGGCCCCGCCGTTGCCCCGTCCTCCGGCGAGGTGATGCTCAGCCCGCCGTCCACCCGCAGGAAGCAGGCCGCTCCGCGGGCGGCGACGCCGAGGGTGCCCGGCTTATGTGCTTCAAAGAGCGAAACGCCGGAGGCGCTGAAGCCGGCAAAAGCCGCCAGCCTCAGGCCGCTGTCCAGGTCCACTACGGCCAGGTTGCCGCCCGTGGAGCCGCCGTAGTCTAAGTAGAAGCCGGCATCTGGATCGTAGGACGGCACGTAGGGGTCGGTCACGTCGCACATCATCTCGAAACGGCCATCGCCGTCAACGTCCGCTGCCAAGAGGTTGGGGTTCCCGCCGCCGTAGAACCCGGTCTTCATCCGAAGGCTGGCCGGCACCGAAGTCAGAAAGGAGTCCAGGGCCGGGCTGTAGACGCGAAGGCAGAGCTGCCGGTCCTCGGGCGCGATCTCCGGAGGGTCCTCCGCGTACCCGTACCAGCCGGCGGGGAAAGAGAGGTAACCCAGCTCATCGGCCCCGTCGCCGTCGAAGTCCCCTATATTGACTGCCGGTGGTCTGCCCCCGGGCTCCACGAAGTACTCTGTTTCCATGCCGGGCGCCCTGAGCGTGGCGCCGTCCCTGCCTGAGAGCACAATCATGGTCAGGCCGATACCCTTCTCATTGGGCAGGAAGAACAGCGAGTCGGCGTAGCCGTCGCCGTTGAAGTCGCCGCAGGAGAGGTCGTACGTTGTCCAGTACGCCGGCAGCTCCACCTGGAACAGCTGGTGCCCGTCCGCCCCTGATCTCAGCGTCAGCAGCGGCGCCGGAGGCGCCAGGCCCTGGCCCATTGACTGGCTGGCCTGCCCCAGCTGGATGCAGGCCAGGTCCCGGATCCCGTCCCGGTCCGCGTCCGTCACCTGCTCCACGCTGCTGATGTAGCGGCCGGCACCGGGCTCGATGGTCAGGCGCTCCTGGTAGTTGTCCGTGGCGGCCACGCTACGGAACACCACCGCGCGGGATGCGGAAACCAGCGCCAGCTCATCGACGTTGTCGGAGCTGACATCGTCGAGGGCCATGAGGCTGCCGATCTGCTGGTCGTCCGGCCACCCGGCGACGGTGGTCATCCACAGGGGCGCCCCCGCCGCGTCCAGCACCAGCAGGCCCCCGGCATCCCCGGACTCCTGGTCCCCGACACCCGGCGTGGCCAGGGCAATGGCGCTGCCGTCCGCCCCACGGCGGACCACCTCCAGTGCCGCAATCTGCAGCCCGGCGGGCAGCGTGGTCAGGCTGCCGTCCCGGCCGCTGAAGATGAAGACGGTGTCCTCGCGGTAGCCGACTATGTCAGGGACCTGGTCGTGTCCCACCAGGTCCGGGGCCACCCTCATCCCCTGCAGCCCGCCCATGTCCCTCAGCTCACCGTAGGGGACTTCTCGGGACCAGGCCACGGACCGGGTCGCGCCGTCCATCATGGCCAGCAACCGGACTCCCTGTCCCTCCAGGGGATAGTAGCTGTCATAGGCGGTGCCGCCGAATTGCTCAGCGCAGAAGAGCACGTCCCCCGTGCCGTCCCCGACGAAGTCCGCCTCTTCCGAGGTCACGTTGCCCAGCCTGGGGTAGGACCACCGCACTTCTCCCGAGGCTGACAGGGCGACCAGGTCGGTCGTGGACGAGAAAGCCAGGTAATCCTGACCGCCCGGTGAGCCAACGATCAGGCTCTGGTCCGGATCGGCGAGTTGAGCCAGCGGCACCCTGTGCAGCACGGACTGGCCGTCCTTGAGGTCGATCAGGGTGATCTCACTCCCGCTGCTCTGCAGCAGGAACGGTTTGCCGTCGATGCAGCCCGTGTATATCCCCTTCCCGAAATGCTGGAGGGGATTCTTCTCCCAGACTATGGTCCCGCCGGAGTCGCACAGCGACGTTCTGCCGGCCGAAGGAGTGGCATAGTAGAGCTTGCCGCCGGTGGCCTCACTCAGCAGGGCTTCGGGTAGCCCGTCGCCAGTGATGTCAGGGGCCACCGATATCACCAGGTCGGCGGAGGAGTAATCAAGGTACATGCCGCCGGGGTCCTGCCCGAAGGCGCGGGTCTCCCACTCCCGCCGCTTCCCCGGAAGGTCATACAGCTGGGCGTAGCCGTCCGCCGAGGCGACCAGCACCTTTCCGGAGGCGTCGTCCAGGACAGCGACATCACTCACCAGGCGCTGGATGTCGTCGTACATCATTCCATCGTGCCTGGGCAGCCTGGTACGCCACCGCGTCTTGCCCGTCCGGCCGTCCAGCCAATAGAGGTCTCCATCATTCGTGCCGGCGAAAACGGCGCCGCCTTCTCCGTCGAGGCCAGACAGAACGGCCATCGGGCCCAGCGCTGCCGGCGCACCGAACCGCCACTCCTCCGAGCCGTCCCGGGCATCGATGCAGATGACGCTGCGCCCGGAGGTGATCGCCAGTTTCTGTCCCTCTTCGCCCGCCAGTACTTCCAGGCCGGTAACCGCCATCTGGCGGTCCACCCACTCCCGGTCCCATATCCTGGCCATCGGAGCATACTGCCACAGCTCCTCCCAGGTGGCCCCGTCGTGGCAGCGGAGCGCGGGCGCCCGGGTGTCGACGAAGGCGACTGCCACCTCGCCGATACCGTCGCCGGTGATGTCGCCGACCAGGGCCATCTTCCTGATGCCTACAGGCGAGTAGAGGAAGTGGTGCAGCCGGCCGCCGGCGTCCACCACGTAGAGGCCATTGGTGGTGCCCACAAATGTCAGGTCGTCGCCGGCCTCGCTCAGCCGGCCCGCCAGCGGCTGCATGGTGATGTCACCATACAGCCCAAATGGCGTGCAGGTTACGGTGGGCTCGGGGACCGGGTCAGCCGCCTGTGGGTTCGACGCTGCAGGCTGGGACCGGGGGAGGGCACCCATGCCCAGCGCCAGGCAACAGACGGTCAGGCAGGCGAGCAGGACGAAGAGTCTGTGTGAGGGCCCGGCTGGTCTGCCGATTCTCACCTCCCATAAAGACCGCGGCGGTACAGGTCCATGCAATGTGAACGAGCAGGATGGAGTTTCAGTTGCACGGCCATCATACGCGATAGCGCGGCGGAAAGGAAGCCCTCAATTCAGGCCCTGGCCCAGTGACGCGGGCTCTGCCTACAGCCCTTTGCCGGCCATGAAGTGGATCAGGTCGGCCAGCCGGCAGGAGTAGCCCCACTCGTTGTCGTACCAGGCCAGCACCTTGACCATGTTGCCGCCGATGACCATGGTGCTCAGGCCGTCCACGGTGGAGCTGGCCGGGTTGCCCTTGAAGTCGATGCTGACCAGGGGCTCGTCCGTGTACTCCAGGATGCCCTTGAGCTGGCCGGCGGCCGCCTTCTGGAAGGCCGCGTTGACATCCTCAGCGCTGACCTCCTTCCCCAGGTCGGCCACCAGGTCGCACAGGGAAACGGTGGACGTGGGCACGCGGAAGGCCACACCGTGTATCTTGCCCTTGAGCTCCGGCAGTACCAGTGTCACCGCCTTGGCGGCGCCCGTGGTGGTGGGGATGACGCTCATCCCGGCGGCCCTGGCCCGGCGCAGGTCCTTGTGAACCATGTCCAGGATCTTCTGATCGTTGGTGTAGGCATGGATGGTGGACATGAGGGCCTTCGTTACCCCGAAGCTCTCGTGGAGCACCTTGACCACCGGCGCGATGCAGTTGGTGGTGCAGGAGGCGTTGGAGATGACGCGGTGTTTGGCCGGGTCATACTTGTCCTCGTTGACCCCCAGGACTATGGTGATGTCCTCATCCTTGGCCGGGGCCGATATGATAACCTTCTTGGCGCCGCCCTGAAGGTGGGCCGCGGCCTTGGGTCCTTCGGTGAAGAGGCCGGTAGATTCCACCACCACCTCTACGCCCATTTCGCCCCACTTGATCTTGGCCGGGTCCCTCTCGGCGATGACCTTGATGGACTTGCCGTCGACGATGAGAGAGTCGGCCGTGGCCTCCACTTTGCCGGGGTACTGCCCGTAGTTGCTGTCGTATTTGAGCAGATGAGCGTTGCTCTTGGCGTCGGTGAGGTCGTTAACCGCCACCACCTCCAACCTGCCCGGATGCCGCTGCAGCATGGCTTTGAGGGCCAGCCTCCCAATACGACCAAATCCATTGATACCGACTTTCGTTGCCATTGACATCCTCCTTCACAATTCTGGATGGAACGTGAGCAAGCTTCTGCCCGGTATTGCCGGGGGCAGACCTGGCGGTCTGCCCCCGCCCATGTGACTATAATGTGCGCCGCGAGCCCGCCAGGGAGACTACTTGTGCTTCCGCTCCCAGCGGGTCTTCTTCATCATCTTCTTGTGCTTGTGCTTGGCCATCTTCTTCTGGCGCCACTTACGAACTGAGCCCATAAACCCTGCCTTTCACGGGACGACACGACCTGCTTCCCGGGACTGACGGCGACTGCGTCCTATCATGTCCAGGAACGCCTCCACCTTCGTCCGCAGGTGCGGAGTCAGCACGTAGTCGGCGTTTCCCTCGAGGGTGATCAGGGGCAAGTCAAGCTTCCCACGGAATATGATATCACCAATGGCCCGGTGACAGAAAGCCTGAACGTAGTGGATGACTCCATCCACCCTCCGGCGGCGCACCTCGGCCCGGATATCCCGGATGCGGTCGTAAATGGAGTAGGGGTAGGTGTAGAGGGAGTACTGCGCCGCCAGCGAGCCCCCGTCCCGGGGCATGGCGAACTGCCGCTGCACCTCGTTGTAGACCACCCTGGCCCCGTGCTGCTCCACAAACCGGTGCAGGTCGCGGGCGAAGACGGGGGGCACGCCGATGCAGGCCAGGCGGATGCCTTCCGGCAAGGGCTGGCGCCGGCGGCACTCGGCCAGGAAGCTCTGCAGCTCCCTCCGGTAGCGAATATGGTCGCCGGCGAAATCGGAGCTGGACACCAGCCAGATGTGGTTCTCCCACCCGCTGACGGTGTTCTCTCTCCAGGTCATCCGGTCCAGCCTCCCGGTGAGCCGGCGGCAGGGTGCCAGCGCGGCCCGCATCTCCTCGGCGGCCTCGAGGGTGGTGCCCAGGGAGGCGGCCAGCTCCTCCAGGCGCCCCTGCATCTGGCGAACGTCGGGCCGGTCCGGATAGGCGAAGGGGATCACCCGGAACCCCCGCAGCTTCAGCACCTCCATGAGCATGATGGTATTGGAGCAGTCCCCGGTGGTCACGCAGAGCACGGTGCCCACACCGCGGTCGACGCAGGCGCCGTAGATGCCCTTGATCCAGGTGCAGCAGTTCTGGGGGAAGCCGGCCCTCTCGGCGATGCCCACCAGCCGGTCGGGATCGGGGTCCCCGATGAAGAGGTTGTTCAGGTCCAGCGGTCGGCAGCCGGCGGCCAGCAGCACTTCGGCCGGGACGGTGGTGGTTATCCCGATGGTGCTGGCTTCCGCCCCGGGCGGCTTCATGGCGCCCCCGGCCGGCGGTAGACGGCGACTCCATCCCGCTGAGTCTTCGCCGCCGCGCCCTCGGCGCACAGCGGCTCGAGGTGGGCCATGGCCGACATCACGGCCAGGCGCCGGTCCAGGGCCTGCAGCTGCTCGTAGGACAGGGCCAGGCCGTTGACGATCCAGGGGATGCGCCGCGATATCTCGTAGGCGGTCTGCGGCCCGGCGGCCAGCGCCTCCAGGATGGCCTGCTTCCGCGCTTCGTGGTGCAGCCGGATCTCCCGGACCCGCGTCGCCAGCCCCCTGAAGACATGCTCGTGCGCCGGCAGCACCAGGTCCACGCCCAGGTCCTCCACCGCTTCCAGCGACCGCAGGTAGTTCGGCAGGGGGTCGGGCCCCGACTGCGAGTGCAGCCCGACGTTGGGGAACGTGGCCGGCAGCACGTGGTCGCCCGAGATGAGTATCTTCGCCCTCCGCTCCAGGAGGCACACGTGGCCCGGGGAGTGGCCCGGCGTCCACAGGACCTCGAACCGGTACGGCCCCTGTCCGATGGTCTCCCCGCCTTCCAGCGCCACCTGCGGCGAGACCGGCGCCACGTACTGCCGGACGCCCAGGGAGGCCTTCTGCAGGCGGGGCAGGTCCTTCTCCGGCACGCCGTTGGCGCGGAGAATGTCGGCCGTCTGGTCGAGCAGCCCGTCCATGTTCATGTAGCGGGAGTCAATGAAGTCCCTTTCGATGCGATGCAGGGCCACCTTCGCCCCGGAGGCCTGCACCAGGCGGCCGGCCAGCCCGTAGTGGTCGGGATGGAAGTGGGTGATGAGGATGAGCGAGATATCCTTGATTCCCAGGCCTATCTCTCCCAGCTGGCGCTCCATGGCCGAGTAGGCCTGGTTGATGTTCCAGCCGGTGTCGATGAGCAGGCAGCCGCTGTCCCCCTGCACCAGGTAGGCATTGACCGCCAGCTCCTCCGGCTGCAGCGGGAACGGCAGCTTCAGCTGGTGTATGCCCGGGAGGATCTCCATGCTACTTGCCCAGGCTGAAGAAGGCCTGCTGTCCCGGGAAGCGCCCCTCGGCGCCCATCTCCTGCTCTATCCGGATGAGGCGGTTGTACTTGCAGGTCCTCTCGGAGCGGCAGGGAGCCCCGCTCTTGATCAGGCCGGTGTTCAGGGCCACGGCCAGGTCGGCGATGGTGGTGTCTTCGGTTTCGCCGGAGCGGTGGCTGACCACGGAGGTCCAGTTCACCTGCCTGGCCCGGCGGATGACCTTGATGGCCTCCGTCAGCGTGCCGGCCTGGTTGGGTTTCACCAGGACGGAGTTCGAGGCGTGCCCGGCGATGCCGCGCTCCAGGCGCTTGATATTGGTGGCGTAGAGGTCATCGCCCACCAGCTGCACCTTCTGCCCCAGCTTGTCCCGCAGCGAGTGCCATCCTTCCCAGTCATCTTCGGCCATGCCATCCTCGATGGAGATGATGGGGAAGGCGGCCGCCCACTCGGCGTAGTAGTTGACCAGGTCCTTGCTGGTGAGAGTGGCCCGCTCCCTGGCCAGGTGGTACTTGCCATCCTGGTAGAAGGTGCTGGCCGCCGGGTCCAGCGCGATGAAGCAGTCCTTGCCCGGCCGGTACCCGGCCTTCTCGATGGCCTTGATTATCATCTCCACCGCCTGGCGGTTGGACTTCAGGGAGGGGGCGAATCCGCCCTCATCACCCACGTTGGTGTTCAGCCCGTTCTCCTGCAGGACGGAGCGCAGGGCGTGGTAGACCTCGCTGCCGATGCGCAGCGAGTCGGCGAAGCTCTCCGCACCGCCGGGCACAATCATGAACTCCTGGAAATCGGTGGAGTCGTGCGCGTGCTTGCCGCCGTTGAGTATGTTCAACATGGGCACGGGCAGCGTGCAGGCGTTGGCGCCGCCCAGGTGGCGATACAGGGGGATATTGAGGAACCTGGCCGCCGCATGGGCGGTGGCCAGCGATACGCCCAGGATGGCATTGGCCCCCAGGCGCGACTTGTCCTCCGTGCCGTCAAGGTCGATCATCTTCTGGTCGATGATGGCCTGATCGACGACGGGCAGGCCGACCACGGCGGCCCGGATCTCCTGGTTGACGTTCTTCACCGCCTGCAGCACGCCCAGGCCGCGAAAGCGCCTCTTGTCTCCATCCCGCAGCTCCAGGGCCTCGTAGGTGCCGGTGCTGGCCCCTGACGGGACGGCCGAGGCCGCCGACGACCCGTCAAACAGCTTGACCTCCACGGCCACCGTGGGATTGCCTCGCGAGTCCAGGATCTCCCAGGCGGACACGTCCTTGATCGTCCCGGTTCGTGACAGCATAGTCAGTCCCTCCTCTTTTCCGCCGCAGCAATGGCTTTCTCGACGGCTTCGTCCGCGTCTCGAGCCTCGACTATGGACCGGTCAGGCTGACCACGGAGAGAGAGGGCCCAGGTGCCGAGTCCGACCACTGCGATCCCATTCTGAAGCGCGAGCGCTATCTCTGACAGAGTGCCGTAGCTGCCGTCGATGGCGATGGCCGCCTGGGCGGTCCTCACCACGATGGCATTGCGCGCGTGGCCCATGCCGGTGACCACGGGTATGTCCACGTAGGCGTTGGCCGATCGCCGGTCATCCCCGGGGAGGATGCCCACTGTCAGCCCCCGGGCTGACCGGGCCCCGCGGCAGGCGGCCTCCATGACGCCGCCCAGCCCGCCGCACACCAGGACTGCCCCGCGCGAGGCCAGCGCCCGCCCCACCGCCTCCGCCACCCGGGCGTCCTCGGCTGAGCAGGTGCCGCCGCCGATGACGGCGATGAACGCGGGTGACATTTCGGCAAATTATAGCATCCTGATCGTGCGGCTCACAACAGGGGCCTCGAGTATCGCGGCGCTGATGAGGCCGCCCGCCGCCTCGACGGGGGCGGCCCAGGATCGCCGGTCAGCCCACCAGGTGGTTTCCCAGGAAGAAGGGCCACACCACCAGGCCCAGGATGATCTTCCACCAGGTGAAGTGGGCGAAGCCGATGCTGAACAGCCAGCCGGCAAACCAGAGAGTGCCTCCGAACGATGCTTCCTTCATGATTCCCTCCTGCTAAGCCTGCTATTCCAGGCTGAATGGCGGATACTGGTCGGTAGTCAACAAGAATGCGTAAGCGTAGACCCGCAGCCACCACCGCATCACTCCCACCACGAAGTCGAACAGCCCCCTGGGGTAGCGGCCGGTGAACAGTATGGCGAACCAGGCCACTATCACCACCACGAAGGCGGCGATGCCCAGGAAGAAGAGCACCACGTAGTGCGGTATGGCCAGCAGCCACTTGACCAGCGGCAGCCAGCGGTTCAGGTCTGTCCTGGCATCCGGGTAGGGCACCTCGAGGTGGACCGCCTGCTCCTCATCCGTGGACGGGTACTCGTCCCGCAGCAGGGCCAGGTAGGCCTCCACCCGGGTGCCGAACCTGGTCAGGGCCAGGTTCCAGTCGAACCACCACCGGGGGTACTTCTGCCGGAAGAGCAGCATCAGCAGGGTGGCCAGGAAAGTCACCCCGCCCGCAGACAGGCTGATGGACCAGGCGGCATCGCGGGTGCTGTCGGACCCGCCGGAGGCGCTGCTGGTCAACAGGCCCAGGATGATGGCTATGGGAATGACCGTGATCAGGCGGAAGAACGTGGTCAGCCGGTTCAGCTGACGGTCAGGGTAGTCCACCGACAGGGTGGCCGGGTACGTTCGCTGGCCTTGCTCCATAAGGACACCTCCTCCACGCTATTAGCAGTCCGGAGCCCGCGCTCTGGCCCCGGGGAAGCCCGTTTACTCCACGAAGACCTTGACCTTCTCTCCGGTCTTGCTGACGACATCTACCTCCAGGTCGCCCAGGGCGCCGATGAGCTCCTCGATCTCTTCCGGCTTCAGGTTGCGCTCGTCGATGTTGATGCCCTTCTCGTGCAGGGCCAGGTTCACCTTGTCCCGGGCCTCCGACGGTATCAGCGTGGTCAGCTTGATGCCGGCCCGGATCAGCGACATGGGCACGCGGACATTCACGCGGTCGTAGTTGCCCGTCCGCTCGGCCTCGGGGTCCGGGATCACCGTGACCCGCAGGTACTTGGCCTTGCCTTTGGCCGCCGGCTCCGCTCTGCCGCCGGCCTCGCGCGCGCCCTCGGCGCTGTCCACGGCGCTGAGCAGGCGGTAGGCGTCGTCGACGCTTATCTTGTTCTGCGCCAGCATGTCCAGGATACGCCTTTTATTGTCATTCTTGTCGGTCATGGCCTCCACCTCCCTCGATCGTCTACACAACAGAAACAGACACGCACTGGCGGCCGCTGTGAACATCCACCTCCAGGCCGCGCATGGACCAGAACACTTCGACGGCGGCCTTGAGCGTGGAGATGGCTTTCCTCCCCCAGCCGCTGGGCCACAGTATGACCACGGCCACCAGTATCAGCGGGGAAAGGACAATGAACACCACCAGGGCCAGGGGCAGCACCAGGAACAGCGGCAGCCAAAGCCCGAAGCCCCTGCCCTCACCCTCAACTCTCACGTGCATCAGCATGGGCGGACTCTTCATTCCTGCAGCCTCCTTATGGCCTCATCCACCGATATCTCACCACGTTCCAGCCCGTCCAGGACCTCTTCTCCCGGTGAGCCCTTCACGGTCTCCACCAGCTCCAGCCGCCGGGAGAGGCGGTTCAGCCGGTTCTTGACTGTGGGATAGCTTATGCCGAACATCTCCTCCATCCCCTTTATGGACCCGTGGGAACGGACGAAGGCCATGACAAACACCTGGTCCTCCGCCGACAGGCTGGCCAGCGGGGGCAGCAGGAAGCTGCCCTCGATGGCGATGCCGTCGTCCACCAGTCGCACCCGCTCCACCGTGACCGGCTTGCCCTGGGTCATCTTCAGCAGCTCCTGCCATTCCTTTGCCATCTCGCCTGCCTTACATGTGATTTAAATCGAGAGTTGATTTTCTTAACCTAAGGTAGCACAACAAATTGATTTTGTCAATACCATGGCGAAATGTCGTAGTCGCACCTTGCGATTCGGGCGCAAAAGCGGGCAGCCCGGCAGATCGCCGGGCTGCCCGAAAAGGGCTGAAGGAACGCGCCGGGTGGCGCGGCCACTCAGGAAGTCCTACAGTCCCATCTGCCTAGGGTTTCCACTTCTCCCATACCCGGCCAACCAGCTCCGGCCCGGGCTTGAGGGTGACCTGCCCCGGCTGCCAGCCCGACGGGGTCACCTCTCCCGTGTTTCGCACGTGCTGGAAGGCCTTGATCTGCCGCACCAGCTCATCCGGGTTGCGCCCCACCTCCGGCGTCAGGGACTCCATGGCCCGGATGACGAAATCGGGGTCGATTATGAAGCGGCCGCGAATGTCCACGCCGGCGTCCTCATCGTAAACCCCGTATATCCGCCCGATCTGCCCCCCGGCGTCCGACAGCATGGGGAAGGGCACGCCTCCCTTCACCATCTTGGTGAGCTCCTGCTCCTGCCAGATCTTGTGGACGAAACGGCTGTCGGTGCTCATGGCCAGAAACTCCACTCCCAGGGCCTTGAACTCCCCGTACTTGGCGGCGACCGCCGCCAGCTCGGTAGGTCAGACGAAGGTGAAGTCACCCGGATAGAAGCAGATGACGATCCATTCCCCCTTGTAGTCCGACAGCTTCACCGGCTTGAACCCGACACCCTCCACGAAAGCATTGGCCTCGAAATCGATGGCTTCCTTACCGACACGTGCCTGCACTCTCTTCTCCTCCTGTGAAGTCGTTGTCCCGCTGGCCGGGGCTGCCGCCGCGGCTGCCGGCAGAATTGGCCCGCGGGCAGGCTTGACGCATCCCTCTTTCATCTCTGCCATAGCACCTCCTCTTCTCGATCTGAAATGCAGCTAACAGGAATGGTTGGCGCGTGTGGGGGTATCGGAGTGGTGGGTAACTCCGAACATACCATCGGCTTCCCCGGCTGTCAATGGGGGTCCGGGCAGTCTGAGCGGCCCCAGGGGGGTCCCGGGAGGTCTACCCCTGCGTCTTCCAGGCCGGCGTGGCCGCATACTGCGGTGTGCCCCGCAGGGTCACCTTCAGGCTCGGGGTCTCGTTCCGGTCCCAGTTTTCCTGGAAGATCTGGTTGCAGGCGATGGACCTGATCTTCCATTGGCCGTCCCGCTTGACGTACTCGTCCTGGTAGATGCCGGCGATGCGCTGGCCGCGATTGTGCTTCCGGTCGATGAGGTAGTTGTACAGCCCCCAGGTGCCCCTGGCCGTCGTCTCTCCGGTAATCTCGATCTCCGGATGATGGCCGTGGTGCATCCCGATCAGGGCGTCGGTCATCCCCGCCCTGAAGAACGCCAGCAATGCCTCCTTGCCCTCGAACTTGAACTCCCCGTTGAAGTACTGGGCCGAGATATCCTCCGCGAAGCACTCGGCCATTTCGTCCCAGAGCCGGCCGTCCAGGCACCGGAAGTACTTGTTCCGCAGCCTCCTGATGGCCTCGATGTCCTCCAGGACCCTGACTCGCTGTTTCAGCTCCTCCAGCTCGCTCATGTCGACCTCCCCTTCATTTCTCAACCCGCGGCTGTGGCCGGCCTCCACACGGTGTGCAGCCGTCCAGTATCTCGGCTATGTCTTTCACCACTATTCTGTCGTCCAGGCCCTCGCTCTTCACCGCGTCCTCCAGCATCATCAGGCACACCGGGCAGGCCACGGCCAGGACACCGGCGCCGGCGTCGGCCGCCTCCCTAATCCTGGCGTTGCTGGCCTGCTCCTTTCCCCTGGCGGAGATGCCGGTGTAGAAGTTGGCCCCGCCTCCGCCGCAGCAGAATGCGGTGTTACGGCTCCTCTCCATCTCCACCAGCTCGATCCCGGGGATAGAGCGCAGGATCTCCCGGGGGGCATCGTACTCGCTGTTATGCCGGCCCAGGAAGCAGGGGTCATGGTAGGTGACCGTGGCCCTCAGATCCCCCGGAAGGGGCAAGATCCCCGACCGGACAAGGTCACGCAGAAGCTGCGTGTAGTGCAGCACCTCGAAATCCGCCTGGTAGTCGTTCTTCATGGTGTTGTAGGAGTGGGGCGAGAGAGTCACGATCTTCTTCACCCCCAGCTGCTTGAACCTCTCGATGTTCCGGTCGCGCTGCCTCTCGAAGAGCCCCTGTTCACCCAGCAGCCGTACCTCGTTCCCGTCACACTCCTCTTCTTCCCCGAGGATGCCGAACGACACCCCGGCCTTGAGCAGCAGGCTGCCCAGGGCCCGGGCGGCGCCCCGGCTTCGGGTGTCGTACGAGCCGACGCAGCCGACGTAATAGAGGTACTCGGCGCCCTCCTGGAACCGCCTGACGGGCAGCCCGTGCGCCCAGGCGCCCCGCGTTTCCCTGGCCTCCCGGAACGCGTTTCCGTAGAGATAGACGTTCTCCAGGAACTGGCCCACTTTCCCGGGCAGGCCCAGCTGCCTGTCAACCACGTCCTCCCTGGCCTGTCTGTATATGTTCAACAGCTCCGTCCGGAACTCGAAGCGGCAGGCCTCGACGCAGTTCCCGCACATGGTGCACGAATAGAGGATCTCGGAGAGGTGCTCCGTCCACCCGATGGTCCCGGTCACCAGGGCGGCCCTGATCAGCCAGTTCAGCCCGCCGGGGGAGTACGTCTCAAGGCGGAAGCGGTGGTACATGGGGCAATTGAAGCCCACGGAGGAGTAGTCGTAAGTCAGCTTGCAGAAACCGCACCGGAAGCACCGGTGCACCAGGCTCTTGTAGTCTGCTGGCGCCGTCTGGGCCGTCTCACTCATCTCGCTCATCTCACTCATCTCATTTGCCCCAGTTCCCCGGGTTCATGATGCCGTTGGGGTCCAGGGCCCTCCATATCCTCTTCATGAGGTCGTGCGTGCTGGGCTGCATCCGCTGCACGATCCGGGCCTGGGCTTCGGTCTCTGCCTTCCAGGGAATCCCCCCCATTTCCAGGACGGCTTCGTTCGTCTCCCTCATGGCCCGTCTCACCCGTTCAACTGTCTCCTCTTCAGCCCGGTTGAAGGGGTAGACGAAACCGAACATGCAGCTGTGGCAGTAGCCCAGGATCTGGACCCCGGGGAGGAAGTTCAGCCCCTGCCGGGAAGCGATCCGGGTCCCTGTCGCCCAGGCCTCGGGGATCTTGTCCACGGGGAGAATGGCCCCGCAGTACCGGTAGCCGCCGCCCTTCTGGAAGTCGGCTGCCAGCGCCGGGCTGACGTACGGCGGCTTCTCCACGAACCGGCTCTTGATCAGGTCCGGCACCGGGTAGACGAACCGGACCTGGCGCTCACCGGCTCCGGAGGACTCGACCGCGATTCTCTGCAGCAGGGCCCTCTTGTAGGCGATCTCCTCGTGCAGGTCACCGGTGATGCTGGCATTCACATACTGGCGCGACCTGCCGTCGGCCGATGCGATGCCAACGACGAAGAGGTTGTCCACCATGTCCGTGTGGGTAACCTGGAGGAGCAGCTCGGGCAGCACCCCCACGTCCTTCACGGTGTAGCCTATGACGTCCAGAATGCGCCTCTTGGGGAACAGCTTCAGGGACAGACTGGTGATGATACCTGTAGTGCCGTTCCAACCGCAGAAGAGCCCGGACAGGTCCGGCAGAGGGCCCTTGCAGAATGGCCACGGCGAAACGCAGCCGGCCCCGATCGCGCAGACTTCGCCAGTAGGCAGGACGACCTCCATCCCGTTGACGTGATGGGCATTGTTGCCGTACCGGAGAGACAGGTAGCCGTGTCCGCGTATCACCATGTTCCCGACCACGGTAGCCATGGGTGGCGCTTCCGGCCGGGAGTGCTCCAGGTCGGGGCAGTTCTTCTCCAGGTAAGAGCCCAGCCTGCCCTGGGTGACTCCGGCCTCGATCACCACGTACCGGCGGGGCCGGTTCAGCTCCAGGATGCGGTCCATCCTCTTCATGTCCAGCACTATGCCGCCACCAGCCGGCAGGCCGAGCCCGTTCAAGGTCAGGTTGGCGCCCATCGGGGTGATGGGCACGCGGTGCTGGTTGGCCAGCAGGACCACCCTCTGCACCTGCTCTACGGTCGCGGGCACGACGACGTAGTCTACTCTTCGAGGGCCTTCCGTTCCGGAGTCAACAGAGTAGATGAACAGGTCCTCCGGGCGGTTCGAGGCGTAGTCCTGGCCGACGATATCGATCAGTGAGCGGTGTATCGCATCATCACTCATGGTCTCCCTGGCTCCTCTCTGGCGCCTACAAGGGTATCATGGCCGCCCCGGCAGGGGCACTGGTTCTGCAAATGGCCTCATTCGCTGTGCTCAGATCCGGCCCCCAACATCGTAGCCATCTGCGATGGCCGCCAGGATGGTGCCCCGGTCCTCGGCGGCGACTCGCCTGGCGTCCCCTGCAGAGTGTACTTCGATGCCCATGCCCTCTGCTATCCCCGCCAGGTGCGCATCGGGAACCCGGTGGCTGGCCAGCACAACCGTGTCGACTTCGACCTGGTCTTCCTTTCCATCACCGTCGATTATGCGCACGTCATCGACCGGGCGGATCCTGATCTGCCGCACGCCGCGGTAGACCCGCAGTCTCTTCTCCATCGCTACCCTCTGCAGGAGGTAGAGCCTGTCGGCCGTGGCCATCTTCATGGCCAGGCGGCTCTCCTGCCCGGCAACGATGACCCTGGCGCCGCTCTGGGACAGGTAGTCCGCCACCTGGAGGCCGATCTGATCGCCGCCCACCACCAGGATGTTATCCCCTGCCGGCCTCTGTTCCTCCAGGAGCTCATCTACCGTGATGACCTGGATGTCCTTGATGTTCTCCAGGCCGGTCATGAAGCCGAGGGGCACTTCCGGCAGGGACCCTGTGGCTGCCACCAGCACGTCGGGCCGGACCTGGCCCAGCAGGCGCTGATCCACCAGCGTGTTCAGCCGGATCTCGACGCCCAGCTGGTGCAGCTGACTCTCATACCAGGGGAGGATGTCCGTGATCTCGCGCCTCCTGGGCATCATGCCGGCCCATCTCAGCTGGCCGCCTATCCGGCCTTTGCCCTCGCACAGCATCACCTTGTGCCCGGCCAAGGCCGCCTGCCGTGCTGCCTCCAGACCCGCACAGCCCGCCCCGGCCACCAGGACTCCTTTGGGGTTAGCGGCCTTCTCCCCCTGGACCTCTGCCACGGCATACTCCCTGCCTGCCCTGGGATTGACCGCGCAGCTCACCTCCCCGCCCGGCCGGTCGAAGGCGCCGATACAGCCCTTGCACTCTGCTATGCAGGGCCTGATTTCAGCCAGCTGGCCTCGTCTGGCCTTGTCGATGAACATGGGGTCCGCTATGTGGGCCCGGCCCATGGCCACCAGGTCCGCTCTGCCGCGCCGCACTATGTCATCGGCCATCCCCGGGTCCTTGATTCGCACCACGGCCATGACCGGGAGGGAGGTATGCCGCTTGACCTCCTCGGCCAGGTGAAGATAGGCCCCCTGCTCCTCGTACATTGAGGGCACGAACCAGCGCCGGCCGCCAACCACACCGCCGGAGATGTGCAGGCACCTGACCCCCGCAGCCTCCAGGATGGGCGCCAGATGGCAGGCGTCAGGCAGTGTCCACCCAGCCTCGGGCAGGAAGTCGTCCCCGTTCAGCTTCACTCCCACCGGGACCAGGCTGCCTGCCGCTCCCCGCACCTCTTGTACCACCTCCAGGAGGAACCTGGCCCTGTTCTCCAGGGTGCCACCGTATTCGTCGGCCCTCCTGTTGTAGTAGGGGATGAGGAATTGACTCAGGAGGTAGTCGAAGGCGGCATTGATCTCCAGGTAGTCGAAGCCGGCCTCAACACACAACCTGGCGGCCGGGCCGAAACCACCAACGATCTCCCGGATTTCTTCTCCGGTCATGGCCCTCCCCACCCCATTACGGCCCGCCGCCATCGGCGGGACATGTGACGGGCCCACCATCACTCCGGAGCTGTCCATCCCGACGGGCTGTGTCAGCTGAATGCCGATCTTCACGCTATGCCGGTGCACGGCATCTGCCAGCTCCCTCAGGCCGGGGAGGACCTTCTCGCTCCAGAGGAACATCCTCCGCGGGCCGGGCCCGCCCAGCCCCGCCGGATGCACCATGGCGCTGGAGACGACGATCATGCCCGGACGGCCCCTTGCCCTTTCGGCATAGAAGGAGACAAGCTGCCGGGTCGGGCAGCCCTCGTCGTCGACGCCGAAGCCCAGGGTCATGCCCGGCATGACGGCCCGGTTCTCGATCTCGAGCGTGCCTATTCTGACCGGGCTGAAGAGGTGCCTCAAGCCTGCCATTTGCCTCCTGCCGGCCCAGGCGCAAGAGCTGCCCTCAGCAAATGGTACCACGCTCTCCCGCCATCCAGGCAGCATATGATTGGCTAGGAAGCGGGGCCCGCCGTCTTGACGCCCTGGCCGCCAAGCCTCTCGAGGAGCCGCGGGGCAAACCACTTGGTCAGGGTTACCAGCGTCAGCACAGGCGGCCGGGAGGGCGCGCCCGGTAGAGAGCTGATGTCGCAGACAAAGCAGTTCTTGATGGGTGTCTCCAGGTTCTTGTCAACCACCACCCCCATGGGGCAGGTGCCGCCGGGGTGGCCGAAGCTCATACCGCCCTTGACGTGGCTGAACCCGGCATGCTTGATGGTGCGGCGGTCGCAGCCCATGGCCAGCAGTATCTTCTCGTTGACGAAGCGGCAGTGGTTCATCTTGTCCTCATCGGCCAGGGTGAGGGTCTTGGAGACGCGGCCGGTGTAGGTGACTCGTCCCACCCCTTCGTCGTGGATCTTGTTCATGATGCTCACCATGCGGGGATACGCCTTGTAGACCTTCCAGAACCCGCTCAGCCCGGATCCCATCACCTGGTACGCGGACCAGAAGAAGCGAGACCAGGTGATATTGCTGGAGTACATGCATCCGTTCTTGTCATCCATGTAGGCTATGGAAGTCCCGTGCTCATAGAAAGGGCTCTTCAGGCCCCCGGCAGGCAGGAGGCCGGTGGATCCGAAGCTGGGATCGCCGAACAGCCTGAGCCCGGCGCCCCTCACCCCCGACCTGGTCAGGATGCCGGCTGATCCTATGCCCCCGGCCGTGCTGACCACCGCCTGACCGCGAATCTCGTAGTAGTGGCCATCCCTGACGTCCCTGGCGATGACCCCGGCTGCCGCCCCATTCTCGATGATGACGCTCCTGACGTCGGTGTAGGCCTGCAGCCTGGCCCCGTGCTCCACGGCCTCCTGGGCGGCGTAGTACCCCATCCACTTGGCGCCCCTCTTGCAGCCGAACGAGGCCGTCTTGCAGCCATATTCGCACTTGTCGAAGTTGATGTGCCTGTAGGCGACCTGGAAGGGGAGGCCGATGGAGTTGGTCACCTCCAGCATGCGCCTGGTGGTGGGGCCGAGGAACTCGTCGGGTGTCCTGGAGACCCAGGTCTCCTTCTTCGCCTCATCCAGGTGCGGCCTGAGGTCTATCCCGGCCTCGTCGAAGGGCTCAAGCTGCGGCATACCCGCAATGCCGGCGTAGAGGTATGATCCCCCGCCAACGCCTGTGCCGAGCACCACTCCGTGGCCCTCGAGCGTTTGCTGCCAAATGTTGGGGAACCTGGCCCTGATCATGTGCTCCCCGTTGAGCATCCCCATCATGGTGCCGATGCCTTTGAGGCTGTTGCCGCCCTTCTCGATTAGGATCACCTTCTTGCCCGCCTTTGCCAGGTCCTTGGCCAGAACGCAGCCGCACGGGCCGGCTCCGGCTATGATCACGTCGAATCCCTCAAGTCTCTTGACTGCCATCGGGCCTCCCCAGTATTATTAGCCTACTAACCATTTTTGAGCACAGTGTAGGGCCTTTTGAGGGTTCTGTCAACGGCTCCGGGCGGGGTGGTGGCCACTCCGCGGCGCTCAGCAGGGCCGCCGGAGCCGGACCATGTGTCTCCGTGCGGCCCGTTCCCGGTGCTATACTGGCCCGTGACGGTCTGACCAGCTCGGACTGCGAGCACTCAAGTCGAAGATGGCGGAACGGAAGAAGAAACCGGACTTTACTCACTACGTCCCGTTTGTCGGGCGGGAACGCAACCTGCACATGCTCCTCTATCTGACCGAAGCTGCATTGCACGAGGCGAGACTGGCGCAGCTGGCCAGGATGGGACTGACACCGGCAGACTCAGATCTCATGTTCCTGGTCGACGCCCTGGGGGAGTCGGCAACGCCGGCCGCGCTGTCAAAGTGGTTCAAGAGAAAGCCCCCAACGGTATCGGTGAAGCTGGACCGCATGGAAGCCAGGGGGCTGATAGAGCGGCGAGCTATCAAAGGCAACCAGAAGTCCAAGAGGGTGGTATTGACCGGCAAAGGCCGGGCCTCTCTCCAGGAGGCCATGGCCGGGGACATCATCGCCACCATTATGGGATCCCTCTCGGGCAGAGAGCACGAGCAACTGTGGGCCATCCTGGAGAAGCTCAAGGGTAACGCGCAGGCGCAGGCCAGGCATCTGAAGGCCGCGGGGCCTTAGGCCCGGCCCTCAGCTCTCGCGGAAGTGGGGCTCGTCCCCGCCAAACTGCTTCTCGTACTTGCGCCGGGAGCAGTTCTGGCAGCGGAACTCGGGCCTTTTGTCGTTCATCCGGTCGTAGTCCGACTTCTTGGCCAGCCGGTATCCGTGATCGGCGGGATGCCCGCAGTCGGAGCAGACGATGTCCTGCTGCACCTCCCACACCTCGCCCTTGAGGATGCTGGTCTTCTGGAAGATCCACCGGTCGACCCAGAAGAAGATCAGGCCGCCGATGAGGTTGGCCAGGATGGTGGCTACCGTGGTCCCCATCGAGGCGAACCAGACCACGCAGACGGCCAGGATCGGTGTGGAGAGCTGCCAGCGGATGAGATAGAGGAAGTACTTCCTGGCCAGGGCCATGGGTCCTCCTGTCTTGCGGGCCGCGCGCCGCAAATGCGTTGGTGGCTGTCGGACCGGTACAATCTAGCACAATCCCGGGTGGTCTAGAAGTACTGCCGGAAGCAGTGCGCCCGGGCCTCGAACCCCAGGGAGGCGTACAGCCGGTGAGCCTCCGTCCGCCTGACGTCGCTGCACAGCTCCACCATGTGGCACCCAGACTCCCTGGCCCGCGATACGGCGTGTTCCAGCAGCATACGGCCCAGGCTCTTCCGGCGGTGCCTTTTGGTGACCACCAGGTTCTCCAGGAAGGCCCAGGGGGTGCCGTTGTGCGAGAGGTTGGGGACCACCAGGAGCACAATCGTGCCCGCCACCTCGCCATCGAGCTCGGCCACGAACAGCCTCTGCCGGGGGTCGGCCCGGATCTCGGCGAAGACCCGCTGGTAGTCGGCCGGGGACGGATCGTGCCGGTGCTCGACCTCGGAGTCGGTGATGGTCAGCTCGCGGTACAGCTCCACGATGCGGGCCACGTCTCCCTCCCCGGCCAGCCTGATCCGCGGACCGGCGGTCATGCCTGGTCCCCCACTGCCATTTGCACGTTCCACTCTCCGGGGGGGCCGGACAGCACGAACTTCACGCGGCGGCCCTGCAACAGGTGCTCCTCCGATTCCCGCCGCAGCCGGTTGAAGTCAGCTTCCTCCAGGAAGGCTTTGAGCAGCTCCAGCCGCTGCTGCAGGTCCCCGGACTCATCGCCAGCCAGGATCCGGCTCATGGCGGCGGCATGCTCCTGCCGGGCTCTGGTCTGGACGCAGTGCTCCAGGTCGGGCGCCAGCTCGATGCGCGTCACATCCGGCCTCCGCCCGTCGACCGCGCCCGCCATGTCTCGTCCTGCTCCCGCTGCAGCGCTGCTATCTTCTCCGGCGAGTAGCCCAGGAGATCCTGGAGTACCTCCTCCGTGTCCTGTCCCAGCGCGGGCGGCGCCACATGATCGGCCGCCGCCTCCCCGGCCATCTTGATGGGGCAGTCAATGCCCCGGACCTCGCCCAACGAAGGATGCTGCATGGAGATGATGGCCCGGTTGTGGACTACCTGCGGGTCCCGGGCAGTCTGGTCGAGGCGGTTCACCGGTGCTGCGGCCACGTCCTCCAGCCGCATCACCTCCAGCCAGTCCTCGGTGTCCGCCTGCCTCAGGCCGTCCTCTATCAGGTCTTCCAGCTCCTTCTTGTTCTCAAACCTCTTGTCCACACTGGAGAACCTGGGGTCCGAGATCATCCACTCCTGGCCGATGACCCTGGCGATGCGCGGCCAGCTCGGCCCCAGCACCAGGTAGCCGTTCCTGGTCTGGAAGACCCCGACCATGGGCGCCCGGGGGTGCCTGGACCCCGAGGCCGCCGGGGGTTCGCCGCTGATGAAGTATGACTGGAAGTCCGAGGCCATGTAGTACATGACGGCATCCAGCATACTGACCGCGACGTGGCTGCCCAGGCCGGTGCGCTCCCGCTTCAGGAGGGCGCAAAGGACGCCGGTCACCGCGAAGAAGCCCGCCGCCAGGTCGGCCGCGTGCAGGGGCATCCTCATCGGCCGGCCTCCCGGCTCCCCGCAGAGGCTGTAGGCCCCGGAGAGCCCCATGGGTATATCGTCGTAGGCCGGATGGTCCCGGTACGGCCCCGAAGGGCCAAAGCCGGTGATCGAGCAGGAGATGATGCGGGGGTTGAGGGCCTGGAGGCTCTGGTGGTCTCCCTGCAGCCTCTCCAGCACCCCCGGCCGGAGGTTGTCGAACACGATGTCCGAGACCTTGACCAGGTCGTGGAAGGCGTTCCTTCCCGACTCGGAGTACAGGTCCAGCACCACGCTCTTCTTGTTGCGGTTGACCGCCAGGTAGAAGAACCCGTCCGGTCCCAGGCGCGGCGAAGAGCCGCGGGAGAAGTCGCCGGCCGGCGACTCGATCTTGATCACCTCGGCGCCCAGGTCCCCCAGCAGCTGGCTGCCAGAGGGCCCAGCTACGGCGTGACTCAGGTCGACCACCCTGGTGCCGCTCAATATGCCGATTCTGCCCACGTGCCTATCCTCCTGTTGCTGCCGGCGGTTGGCTCACTCCCGGGCAGGGTGCTCGTCCCGTCGACTCTTTCGCATGATGAAGAAGACTGAGCAGCAGCTGGCCGGGTCCGTCTTGAACACGTCGATCTCCTGCTGTTCCCTGTCCAGCAGGGCCAGCATTTCACCGTCGTTGACGCATTTGGACCGGGTCTCGTTGATCAGCCTCTGCATGGGGAAGAAGTACTCCTTCTTCCAGGTCTGTTCATCCATCTTGAAGTAGCCCAGCAGCTCGTACCCGCAGGTGTTTATGGCGGCGAGCTTCTCGGACAGGTCTCTGTTGTGGTCGTGTACTGCCAGGCATCCCCCCGGCTTCAGGAGCTGCCTCCACTCCATGAGTCCTCTCTGGAAACCGATGTAGTCGATGGACCCTTCGGCCCAGACAATGTCGAAGCTCTCCTTCGGGAAATCCATCTCCGACATCGAGCAGATCAGCGCCTCCACCCGATCAGAGAGCCCCGATTCCGAGATCTTCCGCTTGAAAGCGTCGATGGCGTTCCGGTCTATGTCCAGGCCCACTACATGGCCGTGGCTCAGCTGCGCCAGCTTCAAGGCGGGCACCCCGGAGCCGCAGCCCACATCCAGGATCTGCGGCTGGCTCTTCTTCGGGAGCATCTGAAAGGCCTTGACGGTGAATATGTTGAGACGCTCCCGGACGCGGTCCTTGGCAATCTGGAAGCCGGTCTTGTTCAAGTCTACCTCCTACTCCTGGCCCTGAGTCTGGCAGCCTGCTAGTGCGTGTAGTCGAGCACTTCGATTTCCGGCCCGACCTTCTTGATGATCGATGCCTTCACCTCGGCTTCACCACGCCTACACTCCGGTTCGGCTGATTCCGGCATCAGCCAGGGGCGTTGCCGGCTCTAAACCACGACCACACTCCCGGCGTTGTTGAAGAAGAAGCCGGACCCGAACTCCTGGGCCAGCCGCATGGCCGCCGGCATGCCGGTGCAGTGCGATACCCCCAGCCTCTCAACTCCGAACTCCCGCAGCGTGGCAATAGTCATCTCCATCTGGAGGTCCGAGGCCCGGAGGAGGTGAGTGCCGCCGATCACGCAGTGGATCTTCTCCACGCCGGTTATGTTCCGCGCGTGGTGCAGGGTGTTGATGATTCCCCGGTGGGCGCAGCCCAGGATAACCAGCAAGCCCTGCCCGGTCTTGACGAAGATGGCCTGGTCGTCCCGCAGCGGGTCAGGGATTACCTCTCCGTTCATTCGGACGCACAGGCCAGGATCGATGGTCTCAAAGTCGGTGATCATGGGGATTTCCCCGCTGGCGACCACGTTCTGGGACAGCCAGACCGGCTCTGTGGTCAGCGTGAAGTCAGCGCCCAGGCTCTCCAGCTCCGCCCTCTTGAACGGTATGCCGATGTAGAGCGGCGTAGCATCCTTGGTGTACTGCGCCACCTTGTCGGCGAAGACGTCGGGATGAGCAATTATCCTTATCCTCTTCCCGATCCTGGTCAGGACTTCGACCAGGCCGCCGGTGTGGTCGTAGTGGCCGTGGCTCAAGACCATGTCATCGATGCTGTGCCAGTCCACAGCCAGCACGTCGCCGTTGTGGGCGGCCGAGATGCTGGTCCCGGCGTCCAGGAGCACCCTTCTGCCATCTCTCTCCACGAGGACGCTCAGTCCCCACTCCGCCAGCATCCCCCGGGGGACGGCAAAGGCCGAGTTCTCGCTCAGTGTAGTGGTCCGCGCTTCCATTTCCTCTCTCCTTCCTGCTACGGCCTCTCCCCGGGCCGGCGACGAAGGGTCTCGGCGGCATTCATCGGTGTCACATGGGGTCGGCGGGCTTCATACGTCGTTACCACAGCCCCCAGTCCTTTGAACTCTTCCTTAATGGCCGCGAGTTCCTCCGGCGGCAGGGGGTCAACAGCGCATTCACGAAGCGGCGTGTTGATCTGCACCTCATCCGGCGATATGTCTCGGGCCAGCTCCGCCATCAGCGCCGCACAGCCCCGGTTCTCCCTGATGAACATCATCTGAAGGGCCAGCAGGCCCTGTCCCTGGCCCCTGAACAGCTTGATCCCCTGCACGATCTCCCGAAGGGTGTAGGGACCTGTCGGCCGGTTCACCAGGCGGAAGATGTCCTCAGCAGGCGCATCGAGCTTGGCCACCACCATGTCGGCCAGGGCCAGCTGCCGGCGTACCTCTTCGTCCGGCATGAGAGACGAGTTGGTGAGCACCGCTATGGGGAGCCTCAGGACCCGCCTGGCCGTTTCTATTGCCTCGCCGAGGTTCCTGGCCAGGGTAGGCTCCCCCACGCCGGAGAAGGTCGCGTAGTCGGCCTCCACCGGTCCAATACGGTCCAGCTCGGAGGTCAGCCTCGCCATTGGAACGAACTCCTTGCGTTCGGCCAGGGGATGGACAGTCCTTCCCAGCTGGCAGTACAGGCAGTCGAAGGAACAGGTCTTGCCCCTGGTGGACAGCATGTCTATGCCTAGTGACCGGCCGAGGCGCCAGGAGGCAACAGGGCCGTATATCATTGAGCCCATCGCCAATCACCAGCGCCCTCGCCTCCGGCTGAACCCATGCCGGCATGCATGCCCGCGTATGCCGTTGACATCAGCCCTCCGGTGCTCCCCGCTCAGGGTCCTGCCAGCAGCGCATCTACTATGCCCTTGACGTCTGCCGCTGCTGTGCCTTCGCCGAGCTCCCGGCCATCGAGAGTGGCCTCAAAGACCCCCGGATCGTATCGTACCGTACCGACAGGCTGAATGCCCCTCGTCTTCAGTTCCTGTTTCAGCCTCGCGTCCATCTCCGCGGAGGCCACCTTGTTCAGAATGGCGCTGGCCCGGCGCACCCCCGACTCGGCAGCCAGCTGCGCTATCCTGGAAGCCAGCTGCAGGGACTCGAAGGAAGGCTCGACTACAATGAGCACGGCGTCAACGCTGGTGCCGACCCCACGGCCGAAGTGCTCTATCCCCGCCTCCATATCGACGACGGCGATCTCCTTCTCGCCGAGGGCGAGCTTGTCCAGGAACTCCCTGGACAGGACGCCCATCGGGCAGGCACACCCTTCCAGCGAATGCTGGATCTTTCCGATGCTCAGCAGGGTCAGGCCGTCAGCGTGCCTGACGTGCTCGGCGGGTATCTGCGACACTAGTATCCTGTCCGGTGGGAGCACTTGCATCTTGGGCTCTGACTGTCCTGAAGAGAACCTGACTGACATCTTCTCCTTGAGCTTGCTCTTGCCCCCCATGAGGTCCAGAACGGACTCCGGTGGCTGGTCGAAGCCGAGGATGCGATGCAGCGCCGAGTTAGACTCGTCACAGTCAACGACCAGGACGCGATAGCCTCGCCGTCCGAGCTCTTTCGCCAGCAGGGCCACCACTACGCTCTTGCCGCTTCCGCCCTTTCCACAAACGGACAACTTCATATCAAGTGCCTCCTGCCAGCTCAGCGCTTCCTGTAGGCCCTCTTCCACGGCTCGTTGCGGTAGGCCAGGTAGTCCTGGATGGCCTGCTTCAGTGTGTTCGATGCCAGCAGGGCGCAGTGAACGCTCTCGTCCGGCAGCCCGCCCAGGGCGTCCAGGACGTCCTGCTGCTCAATGCGGAAGGCCTCCACGGGCCGTTTCCCCCTGGCCAGCTCGGTCACCATGCTGCCGGCGGCGATCGTCGTGCCACAGCCATCGGTCCAGAAGGAGGCCCGCTCGATGACTCCGTCACTGACCCTGAGCCATATCTCCATGGTGTCGCCGCAGGGTCCGGTGATGCTGGCCTGCCCATCAGGCCCGTTGATGAGTCCCACGTTCCTGGGGTTCCTCATGTGGTCGACGGCTGTCACGGAGTACGCGTATTCCGTCTGCTCCGCAGCGCCTCGCCTGTTTGTGCTGTGGCCGTTGGTCATTTGCCCTTCGTGCTCGGCATCAGTGGCTTCGGATCCTTCCTTCCTCTCTCCGATGCTGCCTTGACGAACTCTCTGCCCAACTCGGTGATCAGGGGTGAGTTGTAAAGCTCCAGGTCACCGTCGTCACACAGCCTGGCCAACTCGGGGTCAATGGGCACCTGGGCCAGCAACGGCGCTCCGGCTGCCCTGGCCATGTCTTCTGCTCTGCTCTTGCCGAAGACCTCGAGCCTCTTGCCGCTCTCCGGCAGGACCAGGTAGCTCATGTTCTCCACTATGCCGATGATCGGTATCTGCATGTCCCGGCACATCTGGAGGGCCTTGCGCACTACCATGGCCGCCAGCTCCTGGGGGCTGAAGACGATGACCACGCCGGAAACAGGCAGCGACTGCATTACGGTCAAGGGGGCATCGGCGGTGCCCGGTGGCAGGTCAACGAAGAGGTAGTCCAGCTTCCCCCAGAGAGTCTCCTCCCAGAACTGGGTGATGGCTTTGCCGATCAGGGGTCCCCGCCAGACCACCGCATCATCCTCGTGAGGCAGGAAGAGGTTCATCGAGATGATCTCGATGCTGGTCTTTGTAGAGACGGGCATGATGCCGCTTTCGCTGCCCGTTGGCCGCGTGGTCAGGCCGAACATGCGGGGTATGCTGGGCCCGGTGATATCGCCGTCCAGGATCCCTGCTTCCAGTCCCTGCCGGGCCACCGAGAGCGCCAGGAGACTGCTGACCAGGGACTTGCCCACTCCTCCCTTGCCGCTCATCACCGCTACCACATGCTTGACCTCATTCAATTCTGGCAGCCTGACGGCTACAAACTCGGTCACCACGTCGCTCACATCGGGCAGCGCCCGCACGGTCTCTTCCACTTTGCCTTTGACCCACTCCAGGGCACCATCCCAGAGGGCCGTGGATGCCAGGGTCACCTTGACCTTGTGGTCTGACGTCTCCACGCCTCTGACCAGGTTCATGCGGATCAGGCTGCGCATGGCCCCGGGTATGAGGATTCCATCCAGGCTTCCTCTGATTTGCTCTTCAGTTGCCATTCCGTTCACTCCTGTCCAGCCAAAATGGGGTTTCTACCCCGCCAACGCGGCACGCGTGCTTGCAGGCTGCGCTCGCCCGGCTCAGTGATCACAGGCGTTGTCGCCCGTGGCCAGCCTGCCGTTGAGGTGATTCAGGACCGCCTTCTCCGGGTCGGTCTCCATGGCACCGATGATCACTCCGATCCTGTTCTGCTGAAACAGGTCCTGCGCCCGGCCTCCCATTCCGCCGGCTATCACCAAGTTGACGCCCTGCTGCGCCAGCCATCCGGGGAGAAGCCCCGGCTGATGCTCGGGCGATGGGACCATCTGCTTCTTGATCACAGTGCGGCTCTTCTCGTCCACGTCGATCAGGGCGAACTCCTCACAGTGGCCGAAGTGGGGCGAGAGGATACCGCCGGTTACCGGTACTGCGTACTTCATGGATACCTCCGTCTACTCACCGATTTCCAGTCCGTATGTTGGCTTCCCGTCTTCGAAAGAAATCCTGACGATCACTCTCCTGCCGTCCGATAGGAGCCTCTCTGACTCCTGGCGAAGTCTCTTCATGTCGGGTGATTGCAGGAAAGTGACCAGGGCTTCATATGTCCGTCTCAGGTCCTGGTTGTCAGTGTCTCCACCGAGGAGGGCCCTGAGGCACTCCGTGTACTCGTGGTCGGCCAGGCATTTCAGGCACTTGCCCGAGATCTCCCTGGTGGAGTATCCGGGCGTCAGCTCTATTTCCCGCACGCTATCACCTTCTGTGGCACCCGTGCTCCGAATGGCACGGCGGCGACTCACAGCGCTCTGCCCGGCCGCAGCAGGTGTCTCCTGAAGTCCTGGTGCCCACCCTCACTGCGTATGACCCGGAGATCAGCCTCTCCATGTTGGGGCTGCCGCAGCTGGGGCAGGCGTTGACCTGCGCCCGTTCACTTCGCAGGAAGACCTCTGACACGACGCCGCAGTCGCGGCACTTGAAATCATAGATCGGCATCCGATGCCTCCTCAGCCGCCATCCTCTTCTTCGCTGATGGCCTTGTTTATCTCGTCTGCCCACAGGCAGTCCGTAACATGCACGCGGACCGACCTCACGCCCTCTATCTCCTTCAGGCTGAGCCGGATCTCCCGGGCCAGGTCCAATGCCAGGGGGCACACGAAGGAAGAGGGGCGGAACTGCACCCTCACTGTGCCGTCCTGGGTGGTGGTCAGCTGCTGGACCAGGTCCATTTCCACTACGTCCAGGCCCGTCTCGGGGTCGATCACCATCTTGAGTCTCTGTTTCACCTGGTCCTCGATGCTCATCGCGCTTCCTCCAGCCTCTTCAAAACGCTTTCCCACAGCGCCTTGATGAGTCCGGTTACGCCGTTCGGAGAGTGCTCCACCACAGCCAGCCCCCTGACCAGCGCCTCGGTTACCGACTTGTCGAATGGTATCTGCGCTGCTACGTCAATGCCCCTGGCGCCGCATTGCTCCACTATCCGGCGGCTGTTGTCCTCGTTTATATTGTACTTGTTTATACAGACGATCGCCGGGACATCGAAATGCCGGCACAGGTCCAGGACCCGGTCCAGGTCATGCATTCCGGACAGGGTGGGCTCGGTTACCAGGAGCGCCAGGTGCACCCCGGACAGTGACGATATAACCGGACAGCCGATGCCGGGAGGCCCGTCGATGATGATGTATGCCAGCTGCTCCTTCTTGGCCAGGATGCGGGCCTGGTTGCGCACCACGGTGACCAGCTTCCCCGAGTTCTCCTCTGCTATCCCCAGCTGAGCATGCACCAGCGGGCCATGGCGTGTGTCGGAGATGAACCAGTGCCCGGCCATCCTGTCTTTCATGGAGATGCAGCGCTCCGGGCAGACCCGAACGCAGAAACCGCAACCCTCGCAGGACAGGGGATCGACGCTGAAGTCCTTCACCGCACCGAAACGGCAGACGCTCTCGCACAGGCCGCACCGGGTGCACAGCTTCTCGTCAATGAGAGCACTCTGGCCACTCCAGAACTCCCTCTTCTCCCTGGCTGAGGGCCGCAGGAGCAGGTGCAGGTCGGCGGCATCCACATCGCAGTCGGCCAGGACCTTGCTGGATGCCAGCGCGGCGAAACAGCCGACGATACTGGTCTTGCCCGTCCCGCCCTTGCCGCTGAGAACTACCAGCTCTTTCATGAGGCCTGTCCGCTCCTTTCCGCGGGCTTCACCCGGGCCCCCGACCGGTCGACAATCACGTCGAACATGTCCAGAAAGCGCTGTCGCCATTCGGGCATGCCCTCCACCAGTGGCTGCCCCCTGGAATAGAGCCTGGCAATGCGCGTATCCAGGGGGATGGTGAGGAGAATGGGTATGTTCTCCCGGCTGCAGTAGTCCTCCACCGTCCCGTCACCCACCCCGGCCCGATTGACCACCACGCCGCACGGCATGGAGAGCTTCCTGGCCACTTCCACCGCCAGGACCAAGTCGTTCAGGCCGAAAGGCGTGGGCTCCGTCACCAGGACGCAGTAGTCGCTGCCCCTCAGGGATTCAACCACGGGGCAGGATGTCCCGGGCGAGACGTCTATGATGGCCACCTTGTCGCGGTCGATATGCTGCTTCACCTTCCGGATGACGGGCGGAGCCATGGCCTCGCCTACCGAAAGCCGGCCGTGGACAAAGTCCACTCCGTCCGAGTGTCCCACCTCTACCACGCCTGTCTCTTTCCCCTGCTCGGTAATGGCACGCTCGGGACACAGGTAGGTGCAGGCGCCGCAGCCATGGCAAAGCTGCGGAAAGACCAGGACCCTGTTCTTCAGCACCGCGATGGCCCGGTAGGCGCAGACCTCAGCGCAGAGGCGGCAGTGGGTACACTTGCCCTCGTCCACCACCGGTACCGGGATGCAGACAGCTTCTCTCCCGGTTATCTCGGGCCTGAGAAAGATGTGCGCATTGGGCTCCTCGACATCGCAGTCGAGAAGCTGCACCCGGAACCTGTCCTTCAAGGACAGGGCCAGGTTGGTGGCCACGAGGGTTTTCCCCGTGCCGCCCTTGCCGCTGGCAATCGACAGGATCATCCTAGCCTCTGATCATAGGCGTCCCGCACTTCGGACAACTGATGCTGACGCAAGGTGTTCCGAGGGGGTGGGTGACGTTCTGGCCACAGCTTGGGCACACGCAGTTCCCGCCGGGGCCCGCACCGGCCCTGGTGCCTCCCATTCGGCCGCGGCCTCCACCGGCACCGCGGCCTCCACCGGCACCGCGGCCTCCTCTGCCTGTCCCGGGTCCGCCCCCGCCGGGGGGCCCGGTTCCATCTCTCGCTGGCATAATCGCACCTCCTCTACGTCTCCGGTGACGGCTGCGGATCAGCCGCCTGGGTCAAGCCGCGCCTGGCTCCTAGGCACCCCCGCCCTTCTGCACGCCATGATGCGCGTCCACCGAGGGCTTGGAGGAGGCCAGGAGTCTGCCGGCCTTGTAGGCTTCGATGGCGTCTCTTACTGTGCCGCTGACGTTGGTGATAACCGAGACGCCGGCCGTTGAGAGCACCCGGTATGCGTTTGGCCCGCAGTCTCCCGTCAGCACAGCGCGGACGCCCTGGTCCACGATCATCTGCGCCGTGGCGATCCCCGCCCCGCCGCCAGCCGTGGCGTTGGCATTGTCCACGGCTTCATGCAGAGAGGTCTCCGGATCGAATATGATGAAATGCTGGCTCCGGCCGAAGCGGGGGTCGACCTGGGCCGTCAGGTCGGTTCCTGTGGCTGATATGGCTACTCTCATTGTGCCTCCTCTCCTGTCTTTCTTTGACGTCGCTGCAGAGGCATCCGACTGTGCCGCCGCAGTGCGCGCGCTCGCCCCTTCGGTCTGGCCTTCGGCGCCTGGAGCCGTCTCCGGACCAGTAGCCACCGAGGGCTCGCCTCTCGGGCCTGGCCGGGGGCACCATCCAAGCACCTGCTTTCCCCGGCCGCAGCCCCTCCCGAAGCCGCCGGGACGGATGGGCAAGGCATTCGGGCTCTGGCATCGGGGGCATACCGGAGGTCCGACCACCGGGTCCTCAGCCGGGAGCTCCCATTCGTAGCCATCCTCCGTGCACCTGAAGCGCCTCACCGCCAGCTCGAAGTTGCCGCCCTCTATCCTTATGGCCTTGCCGTTGAGCAGGGCGTCGGCCAGCTTCTGCCGCGCAGATACGAGTATGCGCTGGAACGTGGGGCGCGATATGCCCATCCTGTCCGCCCCCTCTTCCTGCTCCAGCCCCTCCAGGTCCTTGAGGCGGAGGGCTTCTGCCTCCTCCAGGGCCAGAGTGACCTCTTCCAGCAGCCGCATGGGTATCCCGGCAGGCTTGAAGAATGTGGCCTCTGGAACGTATGATACCCGTCGGCATCTGCGGGGGCGGCCTCTTACCATGGTTCTATCACCGCCTTGCGGCCTCCCGGAATATGGAGTATTATGATCATATGCTCATAATACTCCGCGCTCGAAGCTACTGTCAAGTGACCTGCGTCACACTCGGTCCCTTCAGCCGGAGGGCTTGCCGGCCACCGCAGGTCATCCAGGACAGGGAGGGACCTGTTGATGCGCCGCACGCTGGTGATTCCCGGGGTTTCGTCCGCAGGCCATACTGTGCGAGGAGAACATGAAGCGAGGCTTCAGAAGAAGAAGATACCTCAGCCTCAGGGAGCCCGTGACCGACGCGTGGTTCCTGGTGAGGAATGCGGCAGGGGTCTTCCGGATGCTGATCAAGGGCACGATCCCGCCCGCCTTCAGGGAGAGGCTCATGCTCGCCGTCACCGGTGTCTACGGGTGCCGTTTCTGCACCTGGATCCATACGAGGGAAGCCTTGAGAAGCGGGCTGACGGCGGAAGGCGTCACCACGCTGCTGGATGGTACTGTGGAGGGCTGCCCCGCAGAAGAGGCACTGGCTGTCCTCTATGCCCAACACTGGGCTGATTCCGGCGCCAACCCCACACCGGAGTCGGCCAGGATGCTGGTGGATTCATACGGGAAAGAGAAGGCCCAGGCGGTGAACCTCGTGCTCCGCATGATCCGCATGGGGAACCTGAGCGGAAACTCTCTTGACTACCTGCTGTACCGCGTGTCATTCGGCAGGTTGAAGGGTTAGCTGGCTGTGGCGCGGGCTATCTGTCCTGATGTCCGGAGATGGTAGAGAAGCATGGACCAACAGGCGCTCTCCGATGTGAATGTGCTCGATCTCACGTGGCATGTCGCCGGGCCTTACTGCACCAAGCTCCTGGCCGACTATGGTGCCGCAGTGGTCAAGGTTGAAAGGCCTGGCGTTGGAGACCCCTGCAGGCTTATGGGGCCCTTTCCCCATGACCAGCCGGACATGGAGAAGAGCGGGCTCTTCCTTCACTTGAATACCAGCAAGAGAGGCATCACCTTGAACCTCAAGAGCGAGACGGGCAAAGCGATCTTCAGGCGCCTGCTGCGGGACGCTGACATTGTGGTCGAGAGCTTCGGCCCCAGGGTCATGCCGTCCCTGGGCCTGGACTTCCCTGCTCTGCGCGAGGTCAACGACAGGCTGGTGATGCTGCGCATCTCCAACTTCGGCCAGACCGGCCCCTACCGGGATTTCAAGCTGTCGGAGCTGGTCCTGAGTGCCATGGGCACCTCCATGAAGACGTGCGGGCAGCCTGACCGCGAGCCCCTCAAGCTGGCGGGGAACCTGCTGCAGTACCAGGCGGGGCTGATGGCGGCTATAGCGGGCATGGGTGCGCTGGTGTGCTGCCGGGCAAGCGGCGCCGGTCAGCAGGTGGACGTGTCGCTGATGGAGACATGCCTCGGCAGCATAGACCGGCGGGCGCCTTCACTGCTGGGGCACCAGTATACCGGTGATGTCAGTACCAGGATCGGGAGCGGACGGGGCGGGACCATGTCGGGCTGCCCGGAAGGGGTCTACCCGTGCAAAGACGGCTACTTCGATGTTGTCGGGGGAGCGGCGTGGTGGCTCCGCAACCTGGCGATGATGGGAAGCCCGGCGAACCTGTCGGATCCCGCCTTCGGCACGATGGAAGGGCAGATGGACCCCCGCCGGCAGGAAGACATCCTGAACGCGCTTTACCCCTGGGCCATGGCCCACACCAAGCAGGAGGTCTGGGAAGCATCGGGAGCGGCCCGCGCGGCGGCGGCGCCCCTGTACAGCATCGACGAGGTGGTCAATGATCCCCACTTCAGAGGGAGGGGCACCTTTGTTGAGATAGACCGTGCCGGCACGGGGCCCCTCAGGTACCCGGGTGCTTCCTTCCGGCCGGCCCTGACACCGTGGCAGGTGAGCCGGCCAGCACCTCTGCTGGGGGAACATAACCGGGATGTCTACGGGAAGCTGGGATACACCGATGCTGAATTGGCAAAACTGAGGGAAGCAGATGTCATCTGATGCCGGTGCCAAGACCCAGGCGGCCGGCAGCCTGCCCCTGGCGGGGGTTAGAGTGGTGGACATGACCGTGGTGTGGTCCGGGACCTTTGCCACCCAGATGCTGGCTGACCTCGGGGCCGAGGTCATCCGGGTGGAGTCGACCAGGTTCGCTCCGTATGGGACCAGGGGGGTGGTGGTCAGGCCGTCCCCCGCCCTGCTGCAGGCGGAGGGAGTGGCGGCCGGACCGGTGATGGACGAAAGGGACTGCTACCGCGACCCGCACCTGGGGGAACGGGAGTTCTTCGAGCGGGTGGACCACCCCGAGTGCGGCGTGCACCTCTACCCGGGGGCGCCATGGAAGATGAGCGGGACCCCCTGCCACATCCGCAAGCCCCCCTGCCGGCTCGGTGAGGACAACGAGTACGTGTACAAGTCGCTGCTGGGGGTGTCCGACCGGGAGTACGAGGAGCTTGAGCGCGATGGGCACATCGGCATGGACTTCGACCCCAGCATCACTGTCTATGGCCGGGCCAGCCCTGGTGTGGCCCCCGCGCCGAAGCCAGGCGGACTCGACTGATTCCTCCGCCAGGCCGCCTTCTGCCGGTCCCGCTGCCCGGGGTGTCCAGCCGGGATGAACCACCCTTGTTCTGCAACGCCTCGATCCTGGCCAGGATGTCGTCAGCCCTGGCTCGCAGGGTGGCGACATCGGCCATGAGATCACCCCGCGATACTGGGGCCAGCTCCACGATGGCGTCCTGCGGGCAGGATGCGATGCATGCGCGGCACTGGTTACACCGGCGCTGGTCTATCTGTGCCTGCCCCCGGCTGATGAGTATGGCGCCGCGCGGGCAGCTGTCCAGGCAGACCCCGCAGCCCAGGCACTGGTCCTTCCGTACTTGCATTATTCCCAATGCATACCTGTCTTCTGCCCGCCCCCTTCAGATGGTCTGCTCCCCGGGTGTAGGGGATCCGGCCTCGTGGAGCTTCTCCGGGCTCTCCACGTGATCGATGTACAGGGTCCCATTGAGGTGGTCGATCTCGTGCTCCAGGGCCTCCGCCAGGAGCCCGCTGGCCTTTATCCTGGTGGCCTCTCCGGAGCGGTCTCGCCCCTTGACCACCAGCTCGGCTGGCCGTCTTATCTGGCCCCAGAAGCCGGGGACGCTGAGACAGCCCTCCGTAACGTCCTGCTCCCCGCGGCGCTGGACTATCTCGGGGTTGACGAGGGCGAAGGGGTCCTCTCCCGGCATCTGCAGCACGATCACGCGAAGCGACACCCCCACCTGGGGGGCCGCCAGTCCAACACCACGGGCCTGCTGCATCGTCTCTATCATGTTGTCGATCAGGCGGCCGATCGAGGCATCAATGACCGGCACCTTCCTGGCTCTCTGTCTCAGGACACGATCATGTGGAAGCTGGCAGATCCGCAAGACTGCCATCACCGCACCTCTCTTCGTCTTCGTTTCCGGCGGGCGCATTCCCTGCCGGCCACGACCACGGCGAAACCGGCGTCAGCATGATAGCCCTCTCGAGTCTCTTCCACGTGCCTTGCCTTGCCGGGCTTCTCGAACAGCGTGGAGACTACCCTCTCTATCACGAATCCCGTCTGCTCCAGCAGAGCGGTGACCTCACCAAAGCTGTAGAAGGTGGCGTACCGATAGAATCTATGCCCCCTCTCCCGCTCCCTTTCGTAGAGTTGGCCCCACGGGCTTTCCTTCAGGACCAATCCCAGCACGATCTTGCCATCGGGTACCAGCACGCGGCTGGTTTCCTTCAGAACGCTTCGAGGCGAGCTCAGGAAGCAGAGCGTGGTTATCAGGAACACCGTGCCGAAGGACTCTCCGTCGAAAAGCCTCTGCTCTCCCCGTCCGACAAAGGCATTTACCCCCCGGCTCCTGGCCAGCTCGACCATATTAGCTGACGGGTCCAAGCCGGCTTCTATGCCCAGGCCCTGGGCGAAACGCCCGCTGCCGACGCCTATCTCAAGCCAGGGTTTCGGCGCCTGCGCCGACACCTCCGCCAGCGCGCTCAGCTCGGTCAGGAAGACAACACGGCCATCGCCGTCGAACCACCGGTCATACTCCGAGGCCATGTCCCTGAAAGGAGGCAAGACGCCCCGGGTTCGGCTGGCGTGCGCCGGGTGGCTCCCGGCTCTCTCGAATGCCGGCGTCGTCAGTACTCCATCCACGTGTGTTCTCAGCTCAGCATCACGCACACGCTGTGGACCACCTCAAGCTGATGGTCCTGGCAAAAGGCGATGGCCTGCTCGCTCTCCGACCCGGGCTGCAGCCAGATCCTGCGCAGACCCATGTCCGCGCACTGGGGCAGGATCTTCTCGGTTGCGGCCGGCGGCACCACGAAGTCCACGACATCCACGGCGACCGGCAGGGCTGCGATGCTGGGATAGCACCTCAGGCCCTCCACCTCTTCAAGCTTGGGGTTGACCGGGTACACCTCGTACCCCCGGTCCCTGAGGTTCTTCACGATCCTGTTGCCATACTTCTCCGGGTTGTCGGTCGCGCCGACCACGGCGAACCTCTTCTGATCCATGAACTCCTTGATCAGTTCCTGCATTCTCCATGCTCCCCGGCAGGGTCTTCCTGCCCCAGCGCTAGTTGCCCCGGGTGGCTTACTTCTCCTTGTCCGCCAAGTCCCTGATCCTGGCCTCCAGGCTGTCCAGGGTCCTCTTAAGGGCCTCGGCCTCGCTCCTCAGGTAGTCCATTTCATCCTCGCGAGAGGCGAAATCCGGGGCGACCCACTGGCCCGGATACCCGTAGCCGCAGCCTCCTCGACCCCGACCCCGACCCCAGCCAGGTGCCTGGCCTGCCCTTGATCCCCAGGGGCGGCAGTATCCCCGGCCTCCGCCGGTCATGGGGCCCATTCCTCTTGGTCCAGTTCCGTCAAATCCCGGCATGTTGCTCCTCCTTCCCTGCGCTCAGGTCCTCCAACCTGATCCTGATGCCGTCGAGTTGCGTTCTCAGTGCCACCGCCTGCCTTCTGAGGTAGTCGATCTCCTTCTCTGGACTCGTTACCCGTACGGCGCAGTAGCCGTTACCCCGACCTGTCATTGGACCCCGGCCACGGGGCCCTGTCCCATCAAAGCGAGGCATGCTTGCACCTCCTCATGCCGTCAGCTGCCTGGTTTCCAGCGCTACCTGGCTTCCAGGTCACGTATCCTGGTCTCGATTCCTTCAAGGTCCGCCTTCATGGCATCGGCCTGTTCCCTGAGATAGCTGATCTCGTCCTGAGTGGTCCCGGCCGGATACGGTGCGTACCCCGGGGCGGCCGTGACCGGCCCATAGAAGGGCACGCCGTGCCAAGGGCCGTGGTGCGCGGCGCCGCCGAAGAAGTGCCAGCATCTGGGCAGGCCGCCCCGGCCTCTTCCCACGTATGGCCAGGGTGGTGAAACTCCGCGAAAGCCGAAGCCCATGCCCCGGCCCGGGCCGAGCCCCCTGCCGGGACCTCTGCCTCTTCCGAATCCATAGTACATCATCTGCCTCCTCTCCTTGTGACCTGTGAGTGCTGCCCGGCCCTGATGACCGTCATTTCCTCCATACCTGCTTCATCATGGTGACCTGCCGGATTCCCTTGATCTGGCGGTAGTTGGCCCCCTGGCTGACGCAGCGCATCGCCAGCTCGGGGTCGGCTACCACTGTGCCCGATATGGCGTCCACCCCGTGGTCGAACAGGACCGGTGACAGGGGTGATGTGTCCCCGAGCACGATCACAAAGGCCCCCGGGCTGCACGACGCCAGCAGCCCCTCTATCGTGTGGTTGGTGAAGGCGGTCCCCGTGATGGCCACCACGTCGGCCCGGGGCAGGAACTCCTCGCTTCCGCCCTCGGGCAGGTCCCCTTCCCGCGGGTTCTTCTCTATCACCCAGAGCTCCTTGACCTCCCGGCGCAGCTGGGGCACGAATGGGAAGTGGCCCACAATGGCGACGGCCTTGCCCCTGCCCTTGTCGAGTATCAGCTCCCGGGCGTTGAGCTCCTGGCATCTCTTCTCGTCAACATCCAGGAGCGAGTTTATGGCGGCCATGCCGATGGCGGCCTCGGGTATCCTCTCGGAGTAGCACATCCGGGCCAGCTCCGAAGCGCTTCTCTGGAGCAGGAAACCTGGCTCCCTCACCAGCGGCGGCTCCTGCCTCAGGCTGTCGCGCGGCAGCGTGGCCGCCAGGCCGCAGTTGCGGGTGAGGACGGCGGTGTGGAAGAGCCCCTGGCGGATGTCCTTCACGCTATCGCCGGCGTTCAAGCCTGACAGGAGGTCATCTAGTATTCTCATAACATGCAGCCTCTCCTCTAGTGATGGTGCCCTCTTCCGTGGTGCCATCCGCCCGGCCGGCTACCCGGCGGATAGAGGGGCATGACGCTGGGCGTGTCACACCGGGGGCACGCTTCGGGCGGACCGGCGATAAGCCGCTCGAAGGGCACTTCCCATTCATGCCCGCTAACGCATCTGAAACGGCGAAACGCCATCTCGTAGTTGCCCCCCTCGATGCGTATCCCTTTGCCGTTGAGGAGGGCATCGGCGACCTTGTGCCGGGCACAGTCCAGTATGCGCGAGAAGGTGCTCCGCGATACGTTCATTCTCGTAGCGCACTCCTCCTGCTCCAGCCCTTCGAGGTCATTCAGGCGGATGGCCTCGGCCTCTTCCACCAGCAGCCTGACATTCTCGAGCTCTCCGGGCCGTATCTCGACGGGCCTGAACTCGGTCACCGGCAGGACGCAACTGACTCTGCGCCAGAGATGCCGTCTTCCCACAGTGCCTCTCTATCTTTATGATCTTTTGTGCGAAATGACATTATTTTGCACATATGCCCATAATCATTATAGGGCCGCTGTCAAGAGGCGGTCAAGGCGGCAGCGCATCGCGGACCGCCTGGCGGCGTCGGCCCTTCCCTTGCGGCGGCTTCTTTGACAGGCGCACCGGCCGCGGCTACCATTAGCACCTTGTGGGCGAAGAGGGCCCCGGCGCGGGCGCAAGAAAGGCCAGTCTCCCGGCACGCCTGGTCTCCCTGGTCACCAGCCCCACGGGCGTGGGTCGTTTCCTGCGCTTTGCCGTGGTGGGCTTCTCTGGCGTTTTCGTAGATTTCCCCATCTTCTGGGCCCTCACCAGCCGGGCCCACGTGCGCGACCTGGTGGCCATACTGCCCGCCTATGCCGCCGCCACGGTCTGGAACTTCACACTGAACGACCGGTGGACCTTCCGCGACCGGCGCGAGGGCACGCCGCGGGCCACCCTGACCCGGTTCGGCAAGTATGCCCTGGTGAGCCTGCCGCCACTGGCCTACCGCATGGCCACCTACTGGCCGCTCAAAGAGCTCTCGGACATGCAGTACCTGCTGGCCTACGCCATCGCCATCGTGGTGGGAATGGCCTGGAACTTCGGCGTCAACTTCTTCTGGACCTGGCGCAGGCGCGTGCGGTCCGGCCCAGCGGGGTGAGGTTCCAGCCAGGAAGCCCTAACGGCGCCAGTGAGGTGCCCCCGGGACAGAGCCGCGTCAGCTGATCTGCTGAGGCCTCAGCTTACCGCTGAGGCCTCAGCTTACCGCTGAGGTGGTCAGGCGGCCCCGTACCTCTTGACCTGGAAGCGGTAGAGCTTGACCGGCTCCCGGGGCCCGATGCCGGCCTTCTGGCAACAGATATCGATCTGCTCTTCGACGGTGTCCACGCCTTCCAGGTCGGGGAGCAGCAGGCCCCTGCGCCGCCCGCACTCCACTATGGCCCCATACTTCCTGGGGTCCAGGTCCTGCGGGCCGTCCACCGGCTCCGGCCTGGTGAGCACATCGACGCTGTAGGTCAGGTGGGGCAGCTCCGAGGGAGATACCGGAGGGAATCGGGGGTCCTGGGTGGCCGAGCTGACGGCGTTGTTTATGATCTCCTCGGCCACGTTGGACTGCCGGGGCTCGAAGGTGCCGATGCAGCCCCTCAGCGCGCCATCCTTCTTGATGGAGACGAAGACCCCGGCCCGTTCGCGCATCTCCGGCGTCAGCTCCTTCGGCGTCATCACGTAGCCGGACTTGACGTAGCTCTCCACTGTGTCCCTGGCCAGCTGGGCCAGCGGGTGTAGCTTCCGGGGCGCAGGCTCCATCGGTGCACCTCTCGTCATGCGCTTCCTCGGCCCGCGGCCGCTTTCTGGCCGCGGCGATCAGGTCCTGAAGTTGAGCTCGGCTCCACAGAAGCGGCACTTGGAGCCGGCCAGGCCGAGCACCTGGGTCCGGTAGCCCTGCCGCTTCACGACCAGTTTACCACACGAGTAGCAGACCGTACTCTCGCTCCCGTGCCCGGGAATGTTCCCGGCATAGATGAAGCGCAGCCCGGCGCCGCGGCCGATGGCGATGGCCCGCTCCAGTGTCTCCACCGGGGTGGGCGGGAGGTGGGCGATGTGATGGTGCGGATAGAACCGGGTGACGTGCCACGGCGTCAGCTCCCCCAGCTCGGAGGCTATCCAGCCGGCAATCCCCTGGAGCTGCTCGTCGTCATCGTTCATGGTGGGGATGATGTTGGTCACTGCCTCCACGTGCATGCCCCATTTCTCCTTGGCCCGTTTGGCCACATCCAGGATGCCGCGCCAGCGGGTTACCTTGGCCAGCTTCCTGTAGAAGGCGTCCGAGAAGCCCTTGATGTCCACCCGCCAGGCATCCAGGTAGGGGCCGATGGCGTCCAGGGCCTCGGGCGTGGAGTAGCCGTTGGTCACGTACACCGTGTAGAGGCCGCGCTGCCGGGCCAGCCGGGCGGAGTCCAGCGTGTACTCCAGCCAGATGGCCGGCTCGTTGTAGGTCCAGGCGATGCCGGAGCAGCCGTTTTGCCGGGTGATCTCAATGGCGGCCTCCGGGCTCACCACCTGGGGGGCGCCGGTGGGCAGCTCCGTGCAGGCGATCTCCCAGTTCTGGCAGTCCTGGCAGTGGAAATTGCAGCCCCATCCGCCCAGCGAGAACACCTGGCTGCCCGGAAAGAAGTGGAAGAGCGGCTTCTTCTCGATGGGGTCCGCCGCCGCGGAAGAAACCAGGGCGTAGTTGAGCAGGTAGAGCCGTCCCTCCCGGTTCTGGCGGACGCGGCACAGCCCCAGCTGGCCCGGGCCGATGGCGCACCGCCACTGGCAGACATTGCACCGCACCCGGGAATGAGGCAGCGCCTCATAGAGCATGGCCTCACGGGGGTTCTCCTTCATCCCTCACCTCCACCGCCGCCTAGATCATCTTCACGATTACGGGGGCTGCGCTCCAGAGAGCTTCCAGCTGGTAGAACTCCCGCACGGCGCTGGCGAAGATGTGGACCACGATGTTCCCCAGGTCCAGCAATACCCATCCCGAGGCCGCCGTGCCTTCAGACCGGAAATACACATCGCCTTCTTCCTTAAGGGCGTCGATAATGGCGCGGTGGATGGCCTCCAGCTGCCGCTCGCTCTCGCCGCTGCAGATCACGAAGTAGTCGGCGAAGGAGCATATCTTCCTGGTGTCCAGCAGGACTACGTCCGTGGCCTGCTTGTCGGCCGCTACCTCGACGATCTTCTTGGCCAGCTCGACACCGCTCACCATATCCGGTATGAGCCGTTGAGCTCGGCCTCGTGGGAGAACTCGGCCATGAGCGCGGCTGCCTCCTGGAAGCGGCCGCTGTCGAAGGCGGCCAGGGCGGCTTCGATCAGCTGCGCCTCCCCGAACAGGCCTGGCCCCAGGCACCGGGCGGCGGTGCAGGGCCCGGCCTCAGCCCGCCAGGACAGCGCCTCCTTGATCTCCAGCATCTTCTCCAGCTCGCTCCGGCAGCTGCCGGCCTCGCCGGGGTCCGAGAGCCTCTTCACCAGGGACTCCACCCTCTCTTTCGTGATTACATACATGCCGATGCTCCGCACTGATGCCGGGCGCGGCCGTTCGCCGCGTGCCCGTCTTTTCTCAGATTACCCCAAGGCACCCGGAATGTCCACGGGCCTACGAGCCCGGCGTGCCGCCAGAGCGCGAGGACCGGGCGTTCTGCCACAGGACGGCGGCCGCAGACAGGAAGGCCACCAGGGCTATGCCGGCGACAAGGACCCAGGAGGCGGTGGTCATCTTCTCGCCCGTGGTGCCCTCGGCCTGGGTGGTGAAGGAAGACTCCTCGGACCACTCGGACCAGGTCCCATGGCTGTCCTGGTGCCTGACCCGCCAGTAGTAGGTGGCGCCGGGGTCCAGGCCGGGGGACACCACGATGGTGGTGAGGGGCGACCCGGCCAGGCGGATGTTGTCGAAGACCGGGCTGGTGAAGTCTCCCGAATCGGGCGAGACCTGCCACTGTGAGGCCCCCTGGAGATCACCCCCATCGGGGTCCGAGAACTCTGAAGAAACCAGCTCCGCGAACCGGCTCACGCCCGTAGACCCGGGGGAGGGGGCCGCCGCGGCGGGGCGGTTGGGCCCCCGGTTCAGGGTGGTGATGCACTGCTCCTCGGACCACTCGGACCAGCCGCCGTGGCTGTCCTGGTAGCGGACCTCCCAGCAGTAGGCCGTGTTGCCGGTCAGGGGTAGTCCGTCCAGGCTCAGCTGCGTCAGGCCGGAGGTGAGCTCCGCGCTGAGGAACACCGGAGAGCTGTAATCGCCCGGCGTGGTGGTGATCCTCCACTGCGAGGCGGCGTGACTGTCGGCATCCGGATCATGGAAGGCCGAGGACTGCAGCGCCGTCACCAGGCCGCTGCCGGAGACCCCCCCGGCCGGCGACAACCCCGCCGGCCGGTCGGGCGGGCGGTTGAGGGTGGTGAAGGATGTCTGCGCCGACCAGGCTGACCACAGGCCGTTGCTGCTCAGGTGCCTGACCTGCCAGTAGAGGGTGGCATTGCCGTTGAGGGCCGCCGATTCCAGCCCTTTCTGGAGGAGGGCCCCGGGATCCGGTCCGGAGTCAAACAGGGGACTGTTGTAGTCGCCGGCGATGGCCGTCACCTGCCACTGGGAGGCGGCGTGGGCGTCCCCCGGCTGGCCGGGGAGGAACGCCGAGCAGGTGAGGACCGGCGTGAGGCTGACACCCTGCTCGAGGTTGGCCGGTGACACGTTGGCGGGCTGGCCCGGCGGCAGGCCCAGCAGGCCCGTGCTCTGGACCCTCTGGGCGTAGATATCCTCGGCCGGCCCGCGCGCATCCTGCCAGGCGACGACGGCCCCGCCGGCGGCGCCGGCGGCAGCGGAGAGGGACTCCTGGTCCCCGGGCGCGGTGCAGAGCGGGACCCCGCCCGCGGTCCACATCGGGCCTCCCGTGGCGTCGATGCTCTGGGCGTAGACATCGGAGCCGGCGCCGCCGCGCCGGTCCAGCCAGAGCACCATGGCCCCGCCGGGCGGGCCGTCCACGGTCGCGGACGCGGCCACGGCCACCGGCGATCGCTGGTCCTCCGGGGCATCGCACACCGGGACGCCGGCCGCGGGCCACTCCCGGTTTCCATCCGGGTCCAGCCTCTGGGCGTAGATGTCATAGCCAGGGCCGCGGGCGTCCTGCCAGGCCACCACCATCCCGCCGGCGCCATCGCCGGCGGCAGCCAGAAAGGTCTGGTCGCCGGCGGCGGTGCAGACGGCCATGCCGTTCGGCAGCCACTGCACCGCACCCGCCGGGCTTACCCGCTGGCCGTAGACGTCGTAGCTGCTTCCACTGCGGGCGTCCGGCCAGACGATGATGGCTCCGCCCGCGCCGTCTCCCACCATGGCGGGGCTGATCTGGTGCCCGGTCATGGCGCAGATCTCCGTCCCATTGTCAGACCAACGCAGCGCCGAAGACGACTCCACGCGCTGGGCGTAGACATCGTAGCTCCCGTTGCGGGCGTCCTGCCAGGCGAGAATGGCACCGCCGGCCGCGTCGCCGATGGCCGAGAGGCCGGTCTGGTCGGATGCCGCCCCGCAGACGGCCACCCCGTCGGCCGCCCACCGCGCCGTTCCCGATGCGGCTATCTTCTGGGCGTAGATGTCGAGTCCGGAACCTCCGCGCCCATCCTCCCAGGCGACGACGGCGCCGCCCTCGCCGTCGTCGATCAAAACGGGAGAGAGCTGGTCCCCCGGGGCGGCACAGACGGCTACCCCGTCAGATCTCCACAGCAGCGCTCCGGCGGCATCGATCCGCTGGGCGTAGATATCGCTGTGGGGCCCGCGGCGGTCCTGCCAGGCGATGATGGCCCCGCCTTGCCCGTCGCTCACGGCGGCGGGCAGGGTCTGGTCCCAGCCGGCCGTACAGAGGGCCACCCCGTCGGCCGCCCACTGGAGTGCGCCGTCGGAGTCCGCCCGCTGAACATAGATGTCCCAGCCGTCTCCCCCGCGATGGTCCTGCCAGGCGAAGATGGCGCCGCCCAGGCCGTCGGAGATGACCACAGGGCAGTCCTGGTCGCCCGTGGCGGTGCAGATGGGGGTGTTCTGCTGCGGGTCACCGGACCAGCCGGTTGCCAGATGGAGCGCCGGAACCGCCAGAAACACCGCCACGCTCAGCAAAACCAGGGCAACGGAAGCGGCCGACCGGACGAGAGAAAGCCGATACTGCCCCATAGCGATGAGACCTGTTGCCGCCTATCGGACCATGGGTGAACGCCCCTGCTGCCAGCCCTGAGGGTAACATAACGACTATTATGGAGTCAAGCGAACGATTTGCAGGCGAGGCAACAGGTTCAGGACCGCATGACGTACTCGCTCATGGGCACGACATCGATCTTATCGAAGTCTATGAAGCGGGTGCAGCTCTCGTTCATGGCCTTCCGGTTCTGCCGCCGCTTGGCATCGTCCCCCACCGCGTCGTAGAACACGGCCTGGTCGGTCATGGCCTCCGCCGGGAAGCTCTCCTCGACGATGGCGTCATATGGCGGGGCGGCGTATGTCAGAGGGCGCACGATGACGTTCTGGCGGTAGCCGAAGGTCGACTGCGTGTCGATGGCTATCTGCGTGTGGCTGCCCAGCCATATCTCCAGCCAGTGCTCATAGCTCAGGCGGGGCGGCTTCTTCAGTATCGCTACCTGGCACATGCCCGGGGTCCTCTGGCCGTCGGCCACGGCGTGCCTGGTATTCACGATGGGCTCGGACTCAGTCACCAGGTAACCGGCCAGGCGGGCGACGGCTGAGGCGATAGCATCTTCGACAGGCTGGCGCCTCACCGCGGTGTCCACCCAGACCGATACCAGCCCGGCCGGCAGCGGCCGGCTGGTCTCCATGCGGAGGCGCGCTGCCGGAGCCACATCCTCGTCGGCCACAGCTATCCGCAGGCGCCGCGCGCCGGCGTCCAGGATGGCGCGGGAGAGCGGCCCCAGCAGCTTCTGCCGGAAACCAGCCTCCGTATCGCTCTCAAGCTTCCAGACCAGGTAGAGCATCTTCTCCATCTCTTCTTCCTCCACTAAAGCGAGTCACGTATGGCCCGGCGCCCCCGGGGATGCTAGTGCCGGAAGTGCCGGATCCCGGTGAAGACCATGGCAATGTTGTGCTCGTTGGCGGCCTTGATGACCTCCTGGTCCCTGACGGAGCCGCCGGGCTGGATCACGGCGGTCACGCCGCCTTTGGCGGCCAGCTCCAGGCCGTCGGGGAAGGGGAAGAAGGCATCAGACCCCAGGACGCTGCCCTTCGAGCGATCGCCGGCCCTCTCCAGGGCCAGCTGCACGCTCACCACCCGGCTGGGCTGCCCGGCCCCCATGCCCAGGAGGGTCTTGTCTCTGGTCAGCACGATGGCGTTGGACTTGATGACCTTGACCGCCTGCCAGGCGAAGAACAGCTCCTCCAGCTCCTGGGGGGTGGGCTCGCGGTTGGTAACCGTCTTCGGGGCCAGCTCCTTCTCGGTGACGAAGTCGGGGGTCTGGGCCAGCAGGCCGCCCCTGACGCGCCGGAAGTCCAGGTAGGCCGGCTCGCCCTTCGTGGGCTCCAGGTCGGCCCCCAGGGCGATGATGCGGAAGTCCTTCTTGCGCTTGAGAAGGGCCAGGGCATCGTCGGCGTACTTCGGGGCGATGATGGCGTCGTAGTGGGTCTTGTAGATCTCCTGGGCGGTGGCCATGTCGATGGTGCGGTTGGAGGCCACCACGCCGCCGTAGGCGGCCAGGGGATCGCCGGCCAGGGCCCGGCGGTAGGCCTCCGGCAGGTCCGCGTTGCTGCACAGGCCGCAGGGGTTGTTGTGCTTGATGATGGCCACGGTCGGCAGCGGGAAGTCCATAACGGAGTTCACGGCCGACTCCAGGTCCAGGATGTTGTTGAAGGACAGCTCCTTGACGCCAAACTGGGAGGCGGAGACCAGGCTGGGGACGGTCTTCCGGGGGGCCTCCTCCTCGTAGAAGGCCGCCTTCTGGTGCGGGTTCTCGCCATAGCTCAGGCTGGCCCGCTTCTTCAGGGCCACGGTCATCACGTCGGGGAAGCCCTTCTCCTCGCCCCTCAGGTACTGGGCGATGGCGGTGTCATAGTAGGCAACGTGCTGGAAGGCTTTCTGGGCCAGCTTCCGCCGCTGCTCCAGCCCCACCTTCCCCTTGCCCAGCTCCTCCAGGACCGGCCCGTAGTCCGCGGGGTCCACCACCACCAGGACGTCCGGGAAGTTCTTGGCCGCGGCCCGGATCATGGTCGGGCCTCCGATGTCTATGTTCTCCAGGGCGTCCTCCAGGGTGACGCCCGGCTTGGCGATGGTCTGGATGAAGGGGTAGAGGTTCACCACCACCATGTCGATGGTGCCCATGCCCTTCTCGGCCAGCTGCTCCATGTGGCTCTTGTCGCCGCGGCGGGCCAGGATGCCGCCGTGGACCGCAGGGTGCAGGGTCTTCACCCGCCCGTCGAGGATCTCCGGGAAGTTGGTGATGTCGGAGACCCCATGTACGGGGACGCCGGCCTTCTTCAGCGCCTCCCTGGTGCCCCCGGTGCTGAAGATCTCGACCTTCAGGTCGCTGAGGCCCCTGGCGAAATCGACCAGCCCGGCCTTGTCGGAGACGCTCAGAATCGCTCGCATGTTGCCACTCCTTTCGAAGTACTGGAGATGCCGTGGATGGGCCAAGCCCGCGGACGTTCAGTCTATGAAGACCCTCGTCGGGCACTTCCGCCGGACCACTTCACCGACGATCCCGGCGGCAGGCACCTTCCTCCTGATCCGGCTGACGTCCTCCGGGGCACAGATTATGGCCATGCCTATACCCATGTTGAAGACCCGGTACATCTCGGCATCGGCCACCTGCCCCCGCCGTTGGAGGAGGGGGAAGATGGGCGGCACGGTCCAGGTCCCTTTCTGGAAACGGGCCCCCAGCCCCTTCGGCAGCACCCGGGGCACATTGCCCTCGAAACCGCCCCCGGTGATGTGGGCCAGGCCCTTCACGCGCGGAAGCACCGGCTTGATGTCGTTGAGATAGCAGCGGTGGGGCTCCAGCAGCGCCTGTCCCACGGTGCCCCCGAGCTCCCGGTAGCGCTTGTTCAGGGCGGCGGCCGAATCGCCGAAGACCTTGCGCGCCAGGGAGTAGCCGTTGGTGTGCAGGCCGCTGGATGGCAGCGCCAGTATGGCGTCCCCCTGGCATATCCGGCTGGGGTCGATGCGCCGGCCCTTCTCCACCACGCCCACGATGAAGCCCGCCAGGTCGTAGTCGTCCTCAGCGTACATGCCGGGCATCTCGGCCGTCTCGCCTCCGATGAGGGCGCAGCCAGCCTCGCGGCAGGCTTTGGCCAGCCCCCGCACAATGGCCTCCACCGTTTCCGGCACCATCTTGCCCAGGCCGATGTAGTCCAGGAAGAAGAGGGGCTCGGCGCCGCAGGTGAGGATGTCGTTGATGCAGTGGTTCACCAGGTCGATGCCCACGGTATCGTGACGGCCCAGGACCCTGGCGATCTTGAGCTTGGTGCCCACTCCGTCGGTGCTGGACACCAGGATGGGCTGCCGGTAGCCCTTGAACTCGAAGGAGCCGCCGAAGAAGCCGATGTCGCTCAGTACCTCCGGCCCGAGGGTGGACCGGACATGCTTCTTGATCAGACCCTTGGCCCGGTCGGCGGCGCTGATGTCCACGCCGGCGGCGGCGTATGTCTGTTCTTTCTCTCTCACTTGTCTGACCCGGACGCCGGCTGCGGCATCCTACTTGGAGTGAACGCCCTCTATGGGCAGTGCCTCCAGCGCCAGCTTGTCCATCTCCAGCTGGACCGCGACCGGGTAGTCCCCGGTGAGGCAGGCGAGGCAGAGGCTGTCCTCAGGCAGGGCCACCGCCTTGACCAGCCCTGCCAGGCTGAGGTAGCCCAGCGAATCGGCGTTGATGAACTCCCTGATCTCGGGCACGGTCTTCCTGGCGGCGATCAGCTCCCATCGGGTGGCCATGTCCACCCCGAAGAAGCATGGGTAGCAGATGGGCGGAGCGCACACCCGCATGTGCACCTCTCTGGCCCCGGCCTTCTTGAGCAGGTTGATCACGCGGGGGGTAGTGGTCCCGCGGACGATGCTGTCATCCACCAGGATCAGCTTCTTTCCGGCTATGATATCCCGCAACGGATTGAACTTCAGGCCGACGCCCAGCTCCCTGATCCGCTGGTCCGGCTGAATAAAGGTCCGCCCCACGTAGCGGTTCTTGAGCAGCCCCTCCCCGAAGGGTATGCCCGATTCCTTGGCATAGGCGATGGCGGCCACCGTGGCCGAGTCGGGGACGCCCACCACCAGGTCGGCATCCATGGGGTACTCCCGGGCCAGGGCCCGCCCCATGCCCTCACGGGCCCGGTAGAGGAGCCTGTTGCCGATGATGCTGTCCGGCCGGGCGAAGTAGATGTACTCAAAGACGCACAGCGCCGGCCTCTGGGGCTCGACCGCCTGGAGGCTCCGGGGACCGCCGGCGTCGATGGTGATCACCTCGCCGGCGCTCACCTCCCTTATCATGGTGCTGCCGATGTGGTCCAGGGCGCAGGACTCGGAGGCCAGCACCCATCCGTTATCTATCCGGCCCAGGCAGAGCGGGCGCACCCCCATCGGGTCCCGGACGCCGATGAGGGCCCTCTCGGTCAGCAGGACCAGGGAGTAGGCGCCCTCGAGCCGCTTCATGGCATTGGCGATCCTCTCCTCGAGGCTGCCGCCGGGTGATGACACCACCAGGTTGGCGATCACTTCGGAATCGGAGGTGGTGACGAAGCGGCAGCCCTTCTCCTCCAGCTCCTGGCGCAGGGGCCCGGCGTTGATGATGTTGCCGTTGTGGGCCAGGGCCATCTGGCCCTCCGGCGTATCGACCACGATGGGCTGGGCATTGGCCAGCCGGCTGGCCCCGGCAGTGGAATAGCGGTTGTGGCCGATGGCGATGGCCCCGGGCAGGCGGGTCAGGGCGGCCTCGTCAAAGACGTGCGAAACCAGGCCCATGCCGGTGTGCAGAAAGAGGCCGTTGCCGCTGGTGGTGGCGATGCCGCTGCTTTCCTGGCCCCGGTGCTGGAGGGCGAACAGGGCGAAGAAGGTGAGTCTGGCCACGTCCTCCTTGGGCGCATACACCCCGAAGATGCCGCAGGACTCGTGCAAGCTCACCTTCTTATTTCCTTTGCCTCTAGTCGCATTCTACACCCAGTTTCTGCTCCCGGCAACACCGTGCGCGCCGCGGCCCCGGTGCCACGGTCTGCCGGTCCGCGCTGGGGCCGAGCATGAGCCAAATTGACATAGGAAACGCTGGAATGCTAGCATTGAGGACAATCATAATAACGGAGGCGGTATGGCTTATAAGTATGTCAAGTATGAGAAAGAGGGCGAGATCGCCACGATCACGTTCAACAAGCCGGAGAAGATGAACTCATATGTCATCATCTCGGTGGGCGAGGACTTCCAGGAGGTGCTGGACGCGATAACCCAGGCGGAGGAGGACGACGAGGTCAAGGTAATCATCTTCAAGGGCGCCGGCCGCTGCTTCTCCGCCGGCCAGGACCTGGGCAAGGTCGGGTTCGTGTACGGCTTCGGCAGCAAGAAGGAAGACGCCCGGCCCAGCCAGAGGATCCGGCTGAAGATGGACCGGATGGGCATCAGCGATGGGTACAAGAGGTTCTTCTACTGCTCCAAGCTGACCATCGCCCAGGTGCACGGCTTCGCCCTGGAGGCCGGCCTGATGATCGCCATGCTCTGCGACTTCTTCATCTGCTCGGACGACTGCATGATGGGCTTCCCCGGCCAGCGGATCGGCTTCGCCGGCGGCGGCGAGCACACCTTCGGCCACCTGATGATGACGGTCGGCATGAGGCGGGCGCTCGATCTTTACATCTCGGGCCGGCAGATCAACGGCATTGAAGCCGAGCGCATCGGGCTGGCGGGCAAGTCGGTGCCGGTGGACAAGCTGGATGCCGAAGTCAAGGCGCTGGCCAAGGAGTTGTGCCTGATGCCTCGAGACGGAATCCGCATCGGGAAGGCCTGCCGCGAGCTCTTCTACGATCGCATGGGCCTCACTGACTCCTTCACCTACGGCTACATCACCCATACCCTGTTCACCAACGTGAAGCATGAGCCCGGCGAGTTCAACTTCTTCCGCGAGAGAAGGGAGAAGGGCGCGAAGGCGGCCTTCCACGAGAAGGACGAGCTCCGCCAGAAGGCGAAGTAGGGCCAGCCGAACGGATTCAGAGCACAAGGCAACGGGGCAGGGTTCAACCTGCCCCGTTGATGTTTTCTCGGCCGCCGGGCCTGCTAGATGCGGCCCTTCAGCTTGCTGAAGGTCGAGGCCAGCCCCTCCGGCAGGACCCTGACGTCGGAGAGCACGGGCATGAAGTTGGTGTCCCCGGACCAGCGCGGCACGATGTGGGTGTGAGCGTGATCGCTTATCCCGGCCCCGGCCACCTTCCCCAGGTTGATGCCGATGTTGAACCCCGCTGGATTGAAGGCGCCGCGCAGCACCCGGGTGCACCTCCGGACGATGCTGAAGTGGTCCAGCAGCTCATCGTCATCCATGTCCTCCAGGGTGGCCACGTGGCGATAGGGGGCTACCATCAGGTGTCCCGGGTTGTAGGGGAACTTGTTCAGAATGACGAAGTTCAGCCGGCCGCGGTGCAGGATGAGGTTCCCTTCATCATCGGTCTCCGCCGGCTTGCAGCAGAGGATGCACTCGCTTGGCTTCTCGTTGAGTATGAACTCCATGCGCCAGGGAGCCCAGATATGGTCCACGGTGCCTCCTGCGTGTATTTTAGTCGCGCTCAGGGGTATAGTCAAAGGCCCGGCGGGATTTGATTTAGGGCGGGGCTGTGCCTAGAATAGACTCGTCAAGACGGTGCTTGCGTGAGATCATGCCATGCCCCACGAGATGAAGGGTTCGCCCGGATGGCTGGACAGGGCCAGGGCGCGGTTCAAGCGGCTCCTGGGCATGAGGGCCATTCTGTGCGACACCTGCAAGTGGGACTGGCGTGGCGCCTGCCACCACCCCGAACGCCCCAATGCCACTGTCTGTCCCGATTATGAGAAGCGGGGAACGTAGCTGACGGGCTGCGGTCTCGCCGGTCTGCAGCCGGATGGCGGCAGCGTCGGGGCCTGACCATCTTTTCTAGCTAACCGGAATTGCGCTGAAGGAGGAACAGCCATGGATGCCAGAGAGCCAGTGATTGTGAGCGCGGTGAGAACGGCCATCGGCTCCTTCGGGGGAGTCCTGAAGGACGTGGCCGCTGTGGACCTGGGCCGGACGGTGATCAAGGAGTCGCTGCGCCGCGCCGGGGTCAGGCCGGTGGCTCCCGAGTACGCCCGGGAGATCCGGCCCAGCATATCGAAAGAGATCGAGAAGAGCGAGATAGAGGCCAGCTGCATGGACTGGGACCAGGCGCTGGCGCCGGTTTTCGTCGACGAGGTCATCATGGGCAATGTCCTGCAGTCTGGACTGGGGCAGAATACCGGGCGGCAGGCCAGCATCAAGGCGGGGGTCCCCCAGGAGACCAACGTCTTCACCATCAACAAGGTCTGCGCCTCGGGCATGAAGGCGGTGGCGCTGGCGGCCCAGGCCATTAGAGCCGGCGACGCCGATGCCATCGTGGCCGGCGGCATGGAGAGCATGAGCAACGTTCCCTATGCGCTGCCCAAGGCCCGCTGGGGCTACCGCATGGATGTCACCGGCAAGGGTGAGGCCCTGGACCTGATGGTATTCGACGGGCTCTGGGAGATACTCTACGACTACCACATGGGGGTCACCGCCGAGAACATAGCCCGGGATTACAAGATCTCCCGGAGGGAGCAGGATGAGGTGGGAGCCGAGAGCCATCACCGCGCCATGAAGGCCATCAAGACCGGCCTCTTCAAGCCTGAGATCGTGCCCGTGCCCATCGCCCAGAAGAAGGGGCCGCCCCTGTCAGTGGAGACCGATGAGCGGCCCATGGACACCAACGTGGAGAAGATGGGGAAGCTGGGAGCGGCCTTCGTCAAGGGCGGCACGGTGACCGCCGGCAATGCGTCAGGGATCAACGACGGCGCCGCCGCCCTGCTGATCACCTCCCGGGAGTTCGCCCAGAAGCATGGCCTGAAGATCAGGGGCAGCATCAGGGGCTATGCCTCGGGCGGCGTGGACCCCAAGTACATGGGGCTGGGGCCGATACCGGCCACCCGCAAGCTGCTGAAGAGGACGGGGCTGACCATCAAGGACATGGAGGTGATCGAGCTCAACGAGGCCTTCGCCTCCCAGGCCATCGCCTGCGTGAAAGAGCTGGGCCTCCCGCGGTACGGTGAGAGCCAGGATTTCTGCGATCCGGGGTGCGACCGGGTCAATCCGCTGGGCTCCGGGATATCCCTGGGGCATCCGCTGGGTTGCACCGGGGCCCGGATACTGGTCACCCTCCTTCACGAGATGGAGCGGCGGGACGCCCACCGGGGCCTGGCCAGCCTCTGCATCGGCGGCGGGCAGGGCATGGCCATGATCATCGAGCGGTAACCCATCGAGGGCCAAAAAGGGAAGGGCGGACAGGAGTTCCGCCCTTCTTCTCTACACGCACCCGCGGCCGGGATCCTGGTCACCGGCGGCCGGGCTTCTGGCTACCGGGGAGGCTGGTGAGCAGGTCCAGCACGCTGCAGGGACCGCTCTCCCCCGCAGGTCCATGGTGGCTGCGGGCTCCTCGGCGCGGCTCGTATGGCTGCTTAGACTGCCGGGATGTGCCACAGGCCGTTGAAGTTGCAGTCGCCATTCAGGCCAATGGTCAAGGCAGCGATGATGGCCAGTACCACCAGCGGAAGAGCGACCTTTGCCAGCTTCTTTAACATGAGACCCTCCTTTCTAGGCAGTCTGGTTCGTTATCACTGAGTGGGGCGCGTTTGTACGAAGTAATGGAAAACGCGCTGACACCTGACCTCAGCCACCGGAACCGAGCAAACCTATGGGACCCTCTCTCTGCTGTTAGGTCCGATATGATAGATGCGAGGTTGGCATAAGTCAAGCAAACTTGACATAATACTGATGGCTCCATACACGTCATAGGAGAATGGCGATATAGGGGCACGTATCTCAAGCGACGAACCGCTCAAGACACGCGCATACCATTAACGAACGCGAGTTGCTAGCAATCTGGAGCACCAGCGGACTTGCTGCCAAGTCCGCTGGTGCAGGGTGAGTCTTAGCTCTCTGCATGCCGGGGTGTGCGAGGGAACCCCGGCTGCCAGTAACCCGGCAACCCGGTGGCCATCTGCACCGGGAAAGCTGTGTCTGCCTGTTAACCCAGCGGGATGCAGAGCGATCCGATGCAGCACTGTGCGGCAATGGTGACCGCCGCCACAACAGACAGCACTACGAGCGGAAGAAGGACCCTGGCTATCTTCGTCATCGCAAAACCCCCTTTCCCGACGGGCAATATGGTCTGCCTGCCTGCAGGCTTGCGGATGGTGTGGTAGGGCGACTGCTTCACACCCGACCCCTGGACAAGGGGGAAACGCCGGCGGATCTGAGCTCAGAGTCCGCCGGCATCAGCTTCACCCGACCTGACACGGGTGCCGGGAGGGACCATGGTCTGGCCATCCCGAACCGGCAGGCACCTCTGTCCGTAGACAGCGCCGCTCTATCCTATGGAGATCTGCGGCAGGCTAAGGTTTATTGACGGTATGCAGCACTGGGCTCCAATGGTAAGCGCTGCTATCACAGCCAGGGCCACCAGCGGGAGAAGTACCTTCTTGAACATGAACACCCTCCTTCTATTGTCGAGATTTCAGTCTGGCAGGGCATGGAACGCAGGCGGCATGGGCGTTACTCCCAAGGGCCCCTGCGTCCGATGCTCATCTGCATGGATGCCGAACAGCCCTATCCTGCCACTCCAAAGCAGATCGGCGGTGTGGCCATGTTCATTGCCGGTATGGTGCACATGGCCCCAATGGTCAACGCGGCTACCACAGCCAGAACCACCAACGGAAGAATTACCTTCTTGAACATGAAACCCTCCTTCTAAGATTTTTCTTGGCCCACTATCGACAACCTGTGCACAGGTCAGGCCCGATCCCAACAGGTAGAACCCCCGAAGAATGAGCTGAGGCCCGCTCAATGGCCAGTCGACAGCCGGACTAGGCTGTCGGGAACCACGAGCAGGTGACATCGCTGGCGATGGTCAGCGCGGCTATAATGACCACCAAGAGTAGCGGCAATACTGCCTCTAGCACCTTCCAGCGCATGAACCCCCCCCTTCAGTTTGTCTGTCAGACATGATACTCGATGGAGTAAGGCGTAGTCAATAGCTCGGGAGCAGTCCCTGATTACATATTCGTGACGCTATTGGCGGTACTCCACGGGCGGCGGGTACCGTGTCCCTACTAAACCAGGCCAGGCTGGTCTGGTGACACGGGCCGGGAAAGAGATGCTGCGCTTCTCTGCCGGCTCAGAACCTGATGGTGATTGACTGAAGGGCGCACCCGCTGGTCTGGGTCTCGCAGGCTATGGTCAATGCGGCTACCACGGCCAGTAGGGCCACGGGCAGAGCTATCCTGACCAGTCTACGGAACATACTCACACCCCCCTCAGGATAATCTGAAGCGATATCATAACCATTGGCCCGAGCGATTGTCAAGGCATCCTATTTGTAATCGTAGAATCCCTTGCCCGTCTTCCGTCCCAGCTGGCCGGCCGTGACCATCTTCTTCAGAATCACCGGGGGCGCGAACTGGGGGTCCTTCAGCTCCTCGTACATGGACACCATGATGTAGTAGATGGTGTCCAGGCCGATAAAGTCGGACAGCTCCAGCGGGCCCATGGGGTGGTTGAATCCCAGCCTCATGGCCTTGTCGATGTCGTCCCTGGACGCCAGCCCCTGCTCGAAGCAGCGGTACACGTAGGCCAGGTAGGCCACGCCCAGGCGGTTGGCCAGGAACCCCGGGGTGTCCTGGCAGAGAACGGGCTGCTTGCCCAGGGACTTGCAGAAGGCCTGGCCGGTCTCTATGGTCTGGTCCGATGTGACCAGCGTCTTGACTATCTCCACCAGCTGCATGAGCTGGACCGGGCTGAAGAAGTGCAGCCCCATCACCTGCGCCGGCCTCTTGGTGACGACGGCCAGGTCGAGGATGGAGAGGCAGGAGGTGTTGGAGGCCAGGATGGCCCCGGGCGGGCAGATCCGGTCCAGGCCGGCGAAGACCTTCTTCTTCTCGGCCATGTTCTCGATGGCGGCCTCGATCACCAGGTCTCGGTCGTGGAAGTCCTCCATGTTGAGGGTGCCCTTCATCCGTCCGGCGATGGCATCCTTCTCCTGCTCCGTTATGCGCCCTTTTCTGACGCCGCGCTCGAGAGAGGTCGTGATGCCCCCGATCCCCTTGTCCAGGAACTCCTGTTTCACCTCCAGCGTCAGCACGTCATAGCCTGACCTGGCGCAGACCTCCGTGATCCCCGCGCCCATTAGCCCGCAGCCAACCACGCCGATCTTCTTGATCTCCATTTTCCCCTCCTGCTTGAATATGAGGCACCGGGGCCCACAGCGGGCCCGGTGCCCACGGCGCCGCGGCCGGCGAAGCTAACCTACTTGCCCTGGATGTTGGCTTTCCTCTTCTCCAGGAAGGCGGCCCTGGCCTCGGCGTGGTCCTCGGTGGCGGTGCAGACATCCATCAGCCGCCCCTCGTACCGCAGGCCCTCTTCCAGGGTCATGTCGATGCCCTTGGCCATGGCCTCCTTCGCGGCCCTCACGGCTATCGGAGGTATTTCGCAGAGCCGCTGCGCCCACTGCTCGGCGGCCGGCATGAGCTGGTCGGGCGGGACTACCTTGTTCACCAGCCCGATGCGCAGGGCCTCCTGGGCGTTGATGCGGTCGGCCATGAGCACCATCTCGGTGGCCTTGGCGGTGCCGATCAATCGCGGCAGCCTCTGGGTCCCGCCCCACCCGGGGATGATCCCCAGGGTAACCTCCGGGAAGCTGAAGATGGCCTTCTCCACTGCGATCCTCAGGTCGCAGCCCAGGGCCACCTCCAACCCGCCTCCCATGGCATGCCCGTTGATGGCGGCGATGGTAGGCTTCCACAGCTCCAACCCGCGGAACAGGGTGGGCGCCATCCGCCACCACTCGTTGCGGATCTGGTGCAGGACGGGGAGCATCTGGCCGATGTCCGCCCCCACGCAGAAGGCGCGGTCGCCGCTGCCGGTGATGATGGCTACCCAGACATCCTTGTCGTCCCTGAACTTGACCAGGGCCTCGCTCATCTCCTGGAACGTCTGGGGGTCGATGGCGTTGAGGGACTTGGGGTTGTCTATCGTCATGTAGGCGATCCTTCCCCGCTTCTCGTACAGGAATCCCATGTTGAGTCCTCCTTCTATATTTCTTCGTGAGATGGGACACCAGGGGAGATAAGGCCGCGAGCCCGCGCCGCACCGTAGCGGGCGGCATCAGTGGAACCCTCAATCAGGGTCGGCTTCGGGGTGGACAAGGTTCAAACCTTTGCCTTCGGATTATTGGCGGTGAAGCTGTGGCTCAGGGCGCGAAGGGTCACTTCCCCGTTGAGCTTAGCCTGCCTGGCGTAGGTCTTGACGATCTGCCACAGCCCCTGCCTGGTGAGCCGCTCCCCCAGCCGGTTGAGGAAGAGCGCTCTCTCGGCCTTGTCATGCACCATCTGCGGCCGGGATTCATCGAGATACTTCTTCAGGCCGGGCAGGTGCTTCATGGCCACAGTGGCGGTCCGCTGCCGGCCGTCCTTCATGGCGAGGAACACCGAGTCCCCGTTCAGGTGCACGTCGTCGACATCGAGCGACATCATGTCGCTGACGCGCATGCCGCTGGCGTACAGCAGCTCCAGCATGGCCTTGTCCCGCCTGGCCTCCGGCGTGGGGTACTTGTCGGGCTGCCGCAGCAGGTCCCGGATGGTGTCTTCGGAAAGGCGATGAGGGGAGTTCTTGGCCACTTTGGGCGATCCGACGTCGTCAATGGGAGCGCTGGGTATGGCCCCGGATTTCTCCAGGAACTTGAACAGGGTCTTGGCCGAGGCCGTCTTGCGGGCCACGGTGGTGAGGGCGTAACCCCGGCTCTTGAGGTCGGTCACGTACCCCAGCACCAGGTCATGACTCACATCAGACCATCGCTGGGTGCCCTTCTCCTGGAAGAAGTCCGCCATCTGCAGGAGATCGTTCCTGTAGGCGGCGACGGTATTGCTCGAAAACCGCTTCTCCGTGGACAACTGCTGCAGGAAGGCCTCGATTTGTTGTCTCATTAATGGT
>CAYRGJ010000011.1:0-83212 GCA_964423835.1 uncultured Dehalococcoidia bacterium
AACAGCGACTCTGGACTCTAAGCAGGGATGATACTAATCCTGGGGGAAGGTCAGCGATTCCAAACATGTCGTCGAGGAAGTTGAGGGCGTCTATCCAGGCGCTCGGCGTGTCGTCCCGCACCTGTATATCCTGAGCGCCACTGAGTTTGTTGGCCCCGGCGTTCGTGTTTTCCACCGCCCGGAACTTGAACATGACTACTGCCCTGACGATGGTGCAGCCGGAAGGCAGGCCGGATACTACGACGTCGGGCAGGGCAATGTCGGCAGCGACGGCAGGGATAATAACTGCCTCTTGGGGATTGCTCCAGAAGTCGAGAAAGGATACCGCCCGGCCAGTGTAAGCCTCTATGTCGTCAAGCTGGCCCTGGTCTACGCTACAGCCTTTTTTTTTGAGCACGTACAGCCGGAATGTTGCCTGTATGACAGCGCCGTTCGTGTAGACCACGCGGCCATATCTCGCCTTGATGGGCACCGGCCCGAAGCCGAGTGTCGTGGCTGCGGTGTAGGTGATGGTCTTGACGATATCCCAATTCGTGCCGTCGTTGCTCTGTTGGATTGCCAGGGACCCCGCGACGTTAGCGTAGCAGGAGCCAACAATGGCATCATCGGAGTCCACGTCAAATGAAGGACTGGTGTAGACCCCCCCGATGCCGAGCGCTGTTGTCCAGGCAACAATCGTCTCTGTTATCATGTCCAGTTCCTCCTTATGCCGCCCCTGTCTTGTAAAGTGCGCCGCCTGTTGATGCCGATGGCCCGACGTCGGCAGCCGGCTCATTATTGGTCAGTATCACATGGCCAACACTCACGACCTTGTTGGCAGCGCCGGCGGTGCCAATCACATGGCGAATGATGATGCGAATATGCGGGTTTGTGGCGTTGGCTCCTCTGCTAAGGGCTATACCGCGCACTGAAATTACGCTCGCATCAAACATCAGCGTGCCCCACACCACTTTCGCCATATCAACGGTGAACTTGACGCGGTGCCATGTGCCAGAGCTCGCGTTATAGGGCACCCACGTCGTATGTACGTTTGTGCCGCCGACGATTATGCCGGGCGTGTCCGTCAACGTGCTTGACATCCTGAGCAGCACCTGAGCGACGTAGACGTTCACACCGCTGTATAGGGCAAGGTAGAGGTCAGTCCAAGACTCATCTTCCCCGACAGCCCAACGCAGTGAGGTCTCAAGGCCCATGGTAGGGCTTGGAGGCACCCATAGATTCTTCTCGATGCCTGCAATATTGGCCGCGGTTGCGCCGGTTTGCAGCTTCACGCATTGGGAACCATACAGGGGATTGTCCGCGCTGAGGGATACCATCGAGCCGCCGGTCACGAGATTGTCATAGAGCTTGATCCAGCCAAGGTTAGGGGCTGAGAAGTCGTCCTGAAAGACAACCTCGCCACTCCGATGATAAGACGATAGCCCGCCGAGCCGCGCAGCCAACTCCGTGATCTCAGGATGCGTGGTGAAACCCTGAACAGGAGCGCCGACGCCAAAGGCCAGCACGAGCCGCGATCGGCCAAGCCTGCCGTCGCTCGTGAGCCACACCTTGTTTGTGTTTGACGCAAGAGGAAAGGCGTGGAACTTGCCCAGGTCAATAGGCTCCGCGCTCTGATCGCGTACCTTGATCGTAATACCGTCCATGGGGCCGTCGCAGAACGCTTGACAGTAGGTTGCGCAGGCAGCGATGGTGATCTCAGTGTTCGTGTTTGCTTCAAGGAGGCTGATAGTCTCAAACTGCACCATCTGGCCATTCGGCGGAATGCACAGGCTGGAGCCTCCGTTGCCGTTGACGCGCCCTAGAGCGTCGATCTTGGCTGCCAGAGCGTTGATCGCAGCTATCAGCGCAGTATTGGCCACGGCACCGTTCGGGGCCGGTTCTTGCACGACCGGCGCTATCGGTCGATGAATGGGGTCCGCATACCGCTGGCCCATGATGTCGCGGTTCATGTCCGCTAGTCCGTCACGTCTCATTACCATGTCTATCCCTCGCTTCTGCGTCTACCGCCTGTGAGTTGTGGCCACAGCCACAGCGCCAAGACCAACGCCCCGCCGATCAGGACGTAGGGCGTGTAGTCACCGAAAAGCGCCTTGAAGTAGTCGATGATACCCCCGCCGTCGCCATCGCCTGTTGATGGGACGTAGTTGGCCATGAGTGTCGCCACCTTTGTAACTAGGGGGGCAAGTGTCACCAGTGCGACGATAACCCCGATCCACACCACCACAGCCGGAAGCGCGGCCATGTCCGCCTCACCGGCCCCTCCGTCCTGGCCCATCGATGCGCTGCCGGTCGATTCAATCTCAAACTCGATCTCAAACCAACCATTGCCCTGTACGTCAATGAGCTTGCCGCCCTTCTGAAGCAGTTGCGCCGCAAACTCAGCGCCGGCCAGGTCGAAGATCGGTGCGACCGGAAAAGGACTCGTGTTCATGATGATCTTCGTCCGCTTCCCCGCCGGTACGTACTGATACGCGTCAGGCACCTTTGCCTGTAGCCCCTCAAGGCTGCTGGCTGTCGCTACCGTATGCCACTCCATATCACACCACCTAATCAATATCCTCTTGAACTATGCCGGCCCGGTAAGTGATGGTGAAGTCGTCGTCTGCCACGATCGCGCCGCCGGTGCTCAGGTCAACCGTGTCATAGACCGCTTCGACGGTGTACTCAGCCGGCGGCATGTCGAGGTGGTTCTTGACGATCTTCAGGACGCTGCTCGCGTCGTGCAAGGGATTGGCCAAACCAACTAGAGAGCCAAGCCCGACGTCGAGCGTGTCGGCGGCGCCGGTGCCGGTCCGCGCCGTCACGGTAATGCTCGTGATCCGGGCGAATGCCTCAGAGGTTACGCCACTCCAGACAGCGCCGCCGGCGGTGAAGGTCTGAGTCACCGTCTCGCCCTTGGCATTGGTGCCCAGGAATACAAGGGTCAGCGCCGTGATTTGGCCATGAGTAATGACCCATGACAGGATGCGGGGTGCCCCAGGCTGCGCGTCGATAGTGACCGTGATCGGCAACGCTGCGCTGAGATCCTCATTATTCCGCACGTTGTCCACAGCCGCCGCGAGCAGGTCGTGGAAGTGCTCGGTAAAGTTGAACTTGTGATAGAACAGGGACGTGCGCTCTAGGGCGTACTTCGAGATAAAGCCCTGTTCGGTCGATCCTTGACGCGGCATGTCTGTACTCCCTTCCCCTGCTTTCTATTTGGTGATGCTCTCCACATAGGCCAGCACCGCGTCGATGCGGTCGATGAGGCCCTGCCGAGACGCAAGATGGAGGTTCAATAGCTCCTGCAGGTTGATCCACAGGTCGATATCCCTGGCAAGGGCCCGGATCTGCTCGCGCCGGTTTTCGACATCACCCCAGGCCGCATTCATGTTCGTGATGTAGCTGTCCCTGATCCGGTAGTAGTCAGAAAAGCTCGGCTCACAGATCAGTGAGCTAGCCTCATCACTCACTCCGCTTGGTAGGTTGAGAGTGAGAGAGCCAAGCGCTGCGTCATACACATGGCTGCTTCCCTTGAAGTTGATATCGTTGAACAGGGTGAGTCGGACACCCTTATACACTGTCACCCAGGAGACCGAGTCATTAGGGATGCCTAGCACGGTGCAACGGTCAAACTGCCCCCAAGGGACGCCGTAACAACTTCCAAAAGCATCCTTCTTGGTGCAGACCATAGCCTGCCGGTCCGTAGACGCAAGGCGGGCATTCAGGTTGTCGATGTACTGCTGCACTATAGCCACGGCATTGCGATATGCCGATACCGAGCCTTCCAGATAGCCCTCAAGGGTTGTCAGTTGCTGCTGGTAGGACGCAATCTTATCCTGATAGAAGGCGATCAGCGCTGCCTCTGCGTCCTGCTGTTCCTGCAGGAGCCGGTTGTACTCGTTCAGCCAGCTAGTAGCGTTTGCTGCCGCCGTGGTGTCCGCCGGCTGGTATTGGCTCTTCGTTTTCCAGTACACCCACTGGCAGTAGGCTTTGTCTATGGCCGTTGTCGCGGCCTGTACGTCCGCCCACAGTCGCGCCAGTTCCGCCTTCTCTGCTTCGGTGAGGGGGTCGCCATCGTGCTCGGCCATGAGTGCGTAGTAGCGGGTCACGGTGGCATCGTAGGAGCAGCCGGGGCATGTACCGATGGCCTCTGCCCAAACGATACAGTCGAATCCAGGCGGGCACGTCCAGTCCTGTACGTCGCCGTCGCCATTGCCATCACCATCACCGTTGCCATCATCCGGCTTGCGGCTCAAATACCAAGCGAAGGCTGCGAGGCCGGCGAGACCGACTAGGCCGATTGCGGTGCCGGAGCTTGAGCTTTTGCCTTTGGCTTCACCCATGGCACACTCTCCTGTAAACGAATACAGGGGTAGCCCGCGCTACAGAGAGCTACCCCTGTCCGTTGTCGCCTGCGGGCTTTGGTCTGCTACCTAAAGCCCATCACATCTTGTAGGGTCGCACTTGGTCAAACCAGTAGAATGAGTCATCGCCAGCCGCGTAGTTGGCAACGGTCACTCCAAGTTTGACGTCGCCACTCTTGAACTGCCGCAGGTCAAGGCCATAGTCCGGGTCGGCCTGCTCGCGGAGGTCCATGGTGGCAAATCCCTGGCCGACGCAGATAGCGCCGCCTGTGGTAGCGTTGTCGTCCACCAACAGGTCCTGAATGGTGCCCTGCTGATAGATCATCGACGGGAAATCGTCGAAGAATACGCGCTGGTTGCCAACCGGCAGCTTCAGCGCGACTTCGGTGATCTCATCGTCTGCTCGCAGTGGCCGAGTCGCTGTGTCATCCTGGGCCAGAATGGCTATGCGCCGCAGGAATGCTCCGGCTGGCACGTCCAGCTCCCGGCTCACATCTGAGAAGTTGCCGGTGTGGGCATAGCTGAAGTAGCTGCTCGACGGCACCATTGGCTGCCTGACGCCCTGCCGGCGCATCTCAGCCATAATCTCCGCCTTGGTGCCCAAGACCTCGAAGATGGTCGCGGTCATGGTGGCAGAGCTGATCGTCACGGTGTCGTCAGGGACGGCAGCCGCGCCGGTGAGCCAGTCGAGCCTCAGTCCGTTGTCGTCAAACGCAGGGACGAAGGCGCTCAGGTCGAAGGGGTTTGGCCTTCCGTACTGGTCGAACGGCCTCGATCCGAAGTGAAGGACGAATATCCAGTCATTCGTCGTGGCCATGTTGGTGTGCCCTGGGCCCGGCAACACCTTGTCATTCAGGTTCAGCAGGTGGATCATGCGACCTATCTGCTGATCGCCCATGGAGAAGTAGTTGACTCCGCCGTTGCCCCTCAGCGTAAGAGTCTCAATGGCCCGCCATGTACCATCTTCCTGAATGGCTGCGGCTGCGGCGCCGGAGAAGGTCAGGCGGAGCCTGAGCACTATGCGCGTGATGGCCCCGGATGCGTTGATGTCCTGGCCGACAGTGCTTGAGGCCGCCCAAGCCCATGTCGGGGTCTGCCGTCGTCTTATGAGCTGTGCTGGCATCTCTACCCCCTAATTCCTTCTGAACGCCTGTGCGTAGTAGTCACCAGCAGGCGAGCCGACCTGGGCCACTGTGGCGGCCCGCGCCTGGGCTGCGTGTACCTGAGCCGCGGCAGCCTTCGGCCATACCTTATCGACCAATGCGCTGACGTAATCAGCGACACCCTCGTAGGCCAGAATGAGCGCCATGTACTTCGCGGCGTCGCCGGCATACTTGCGCCCGAACTTGCCAATGACCGCCGAGGCGATCAAGAGGGTATAGGGCGAATACTTGTGCGTGGGGTCTACCCGTTCGAGCACCACCCGGTCTATCAGGATGGCCCCGAGGCCGCCGATGGCAGCCGCGCCGACAGGGACGCCCATCACATCGAAGTTGGCGAAGCGTGACAGGGAGCCGCTGACGCTCTGCTCCATCTCGGCTGTCTGCGGGGAAGCTGGCGCTTCCTCAACAGACTCGTACTGATTCGTCTGCTCGTTAAATACAATCTTCATGTTTGCCTCGATTACCGGCAGCGTGATCGCTTGGCGAACTTGTTACCGCAACGGCAGCGCGTGCCGCGCCGCGTGCGGATTGTCCGACAGGCGCTCGCCACTACCTTCTCCGCCTCTTCGCTGACTTCCGGCAGGTCCCGGCCTTCGTCCGGCCATGCTTGCAGCTTCGTTTCGCCATTACGCACCGTCCTTTCGTTTTTTGGGCTTTGCGCTCCGGAGAGGAAAGAAAAAGCGGCGAAGCAATTCTCTCCATCTCTGGAGCGCTTCGCCGCTATTCAGTTCACCTTCAGGTTAAGAGGCAACCTGAAAGCCGTCAACAGTTACCGAAGGAAAATGCGGGGGGGCTAAAGTTGGCAGAAGGGACGCGCAACGGTAAGGCATGGCCGGTGAACTACAAGGTTTCCCCTTCTCGTACACCATTTGTCATTAGACACGACGTGCCGGCCTTGAAAGAGTACCGTTTCAGCGACTCCGCACCGTGAGCAGTACATTGTCTGAGCACAGATGGCCTTAGCCATTACCTCAGCCCTGCGAATGGCCGGCGCTTGGTCTCACCATTGGCGCACCATTTCTGTCGCGGCCTCATTTCTATATCCGGTGCCAGCACCGGCGCGAAGCGTACCGGGAGAGACGTCGTTGCCGCGCCACTCACCGCCGCAGAGTCGGCGTCTATGCGAGTGCTGTCACTTATCCCCACGCGCCGCCCAAGCGTCGTGCAGCCATCGCCGATGAGCATTACTATCATCTGCACTTGTCCGCGATATCGTGGCACTGCAGCTCGCCGGTCTCTGGCACCGCAATGCACAGATGGCGGAGGCGAAGGCGACACGCCTCTTTGATGTCCTGACGCGATGGCGTGGGCCTCCCGCCTGGGTGAGTGTGGAACAGGCCGGTGCATTCAAATCCGGTCGGGCACTTGACGTCGATCTGCACTCCGTACCTATGACCGATCGTCTCACGCCCTTTGTCAAAGTTGCCTTCAGGGTCCTGGCAGATCGCAAAGCCGTGCTCTCTGCCATCCTCGTGAAGCTCTACATCTATCTTCGACTGGCCCATCGTAGGGTTGCCGCCTGCTAAACGTCCCATTTCGCACCATCCTTTGCACTGGCTCATGTCGGCCTCACTTCACGTTAGAAGAGCACACCGCCCAGGGATTCGGACATTGGCGAGATCCGTCGCCCGCGGGCCGGCAGCCTTTCTCGGCGTTGGCCGCCTTCACGTCCTGAATGCAACGCTCGCGTTTCACTGGCCGGCGCTGCTCGACGTCGGCAAATTGGTCGGCGTCCTCCATGTCGTCAACAACATAGACGGCAATCTCAGGATCGCGGGCAATGGCGTCCGCGCACATCTTGAGCTTCTGGACTAGCCGGTGCTGCGAGACGACCGTGCTTTGTATGAGTAGTTGCGCCTGATGCACCGGCTTTCCGTTGTTGGCCATGAGGCAAGGGAGACATATTGACATCTTCGCTGACTGTTCCATCGTCACACCCCTCACTGACTCAGTTTCTCGATCGCGGCCAGCGCCTCACTGACGCCCTGGCACTTGATAGCCTTCTCCTGCCGCTTCACGCGGAAGGTGCAGCTATCAGCCGTGTCGCCGCACTTGCCGGTGATCTTGATAACCGGCGTCTCGTCCTTCTTCTTGGCCATCTGCTTTTCTCCCTTCGTCGGTGCTGCTGTGCCTAACTCCAGCTTGCTCCAGCCAATGCCGATTTGCCCCGAAGTGCCGACCTTGCCGCTGGACTTCCACACCTTCGAGATGCTTACATCTTCGGGCTTCCATCCCAACTGGTCGAGGGCGATCGCCGGTGTCTCGGCAGTGATGTCACGCCACTGATTGAGCGCCTTGTTGAAGAGGCGATAGGTTTTCCCCTCCACACGGTCGCCTACCCCTACCCCTTTGGCCGCTTCGTGCTGCTGCCGGATAGGGCAGTACTTCGGGTCCGCGGGCTTCTCGATAATGCAGGCGTTCCCTGTCAAGGTACACCTCTGCCAGTAGCTCGCTGACTCCCACTTGCTATGTTGGTCGTGCTGCACCAGTTCAACGAATGGACAGTCTATTTTCTGGCCCTGCCAGTATTCATTCGGTTGCACCTGAAGGCGCTTAGGTGGCAGCCGGCACATCTGCGCTTGCTCCTGAAACATGGCCGACTGGCCACGGCAGATGTTCCCCGCTGTCTCCAGCTTCTTCTCGGCCTTCGTCAGATTGGTGCGATAGGTGGAAAGCGCGTTTGCGGCTTTCCTGAGCGTGTCCGCAGCTGTAGAGATGGCGCTGCAATAGGTGGTGCTAGAGACCTTCGGCTTCTTCTGGAAGAGGCGGCCTTGTACCATAGGCCCCGGATCTGCCGCGACAGGATGCCGCGCCGGACTCAGCCCTGGGTAGTCTTTCAAGACCTCAGTCGGCACCGGCTTGCCCTGGCTCACCGCCAGTTCGACCTCTTGGCCGTGTATCAACGTCGCCTCGAACACGTCGAGGGCGAACGGGCCGGTGGACCGGCGCTTGGTGAAAGCCGCCAGCGTCTCGCGCCAAGGCTCTTCGGTCGCCGGCTTGACGTCCCTGGGGTCAACTTGATTGACTTGTCGGGCACCAGCATCCCCACTCTTCTGAAGCCGTAGCGTGCCCGACCAGCCGGTTGAGGCATTGTTGATGAATCCGACCTCCCACACTTCGCCCTGATACTCAACTTTGTCTCCCACCTTTGGCATCCAAGCGCGCTCTTCCGCCTTGTCGATCACCAGCAGCCGAGCGCCCGCGCCGGTGGAGGTCGCCTGATGCGCGAAGGTGCCCGCCGGCAGTTCTTCAACGCTGGCATCCCCAGGCAGCCACTCTCTGAATCGCGTGCTCTTCGCGTCGCCGGCAAACGAGTAGTGCGGCGACATGATCGCCACTAGCCGGCCCCCAGGCTTGAGCAAAAACCATGCGTGGTGAACATGATCCATGTCCTGACCGTGATCAAACGGAGGATTCATTATGATGCGGTCGAACAACTGGCCCTCTGCCGGCTTCCATGTCAGGAAGTCAGACGCAATCGGCTCGTATCCCTTGCCCTTCAGAATATCAACAAGGGTCGGGTTGATCTCAATGACCGTCAGGGGGCACAACGGACAGGCGGCGCGGATCTCGTCGGCAATGTTGCCGCTGCCGGCGGACGGCTCCAGCACCGTGTTGCCCATCCGGATATCCGCCTGTTCGACCATGCGGTGAGCCAGCGCGTGAGGCGTGGTGAAGAATCCAGGTATCCGGAGGCCGATCAACTTCGCCTCAAGCTCGCGCTGTACCACATCTTTCGGCTTGACAATAGGCTTGCCGGCTACCAGTTCGTCGATCGCGGCCTTCACCCGCTGAAAGTCTCCGTCTGTCTTGATGCCGGCAGCCGCGAGGCGCTTGTAGCGGGCGAAGTCTTGCCGTGTCCATGGGTCCTTGTTGCCGCGCTTCTCGGACTCCGCCAGGAGCCTAAGCGTGGCCTCCATTTCTGGCTCGGTGAGAGACACCCAATGCTCACTCGTCGATCGACGCATGGCCAACTCGACCGTCTGCCAGTCGTCATGTAGCTCGTGGGCGTACTCTGTCGGCTTGAGAATGTCCATGAGCCGATGCACGTTGATGCCCAAGTTCGGAAAGTAGCGCAGCGTCACGATATCCTCAACCTGGGCCTTGTTGCTGATCTTGGCCAGGACCTGCGGGAGCGTGCCGGCTTGTTGGCCATCGGCCAGTGCTCGGAGTGCCCGCTGTATCTTCTGGAGCCTTACCCCCTCTTCGTACATGCCATGGGCGATCCGGGCCCTCCGGCCTGTCGGCCTTTGGTCGGCGATCGCGGGGTGTAGCTGGTGCTCGATCTGAGAGTCCAGCGCGTCGGCTGACGTCCTGAGCCTCTGCGCTATCTCTGCGCTTGTCCCGCCGAGCATGGCCCTAACGGCGGTGCCGCGCACCAGTGTCTCTAGCACGAATGGCAGCAGGCCGCTTGGCGAAGGCTGAAACATTGCCGGGGCCAGTTCCGGCTCGGCCTGGGTGCGCGTGATAGCCGCGTCAAGGGCTTGGTCTTTCGTCAGGCTCACGCCGGCGATAAGCGCGCCCTGGGCCGGCGGGTTGCTTTCGATCACCACCGCCGCGTAGCTCTTCAGCAGCAGGCCGATCTTTTTGCCGGATCTCGCTCGCTCGTCGATGAGCTTCAGCAGGCGCTCTTGGAAGGGGTTAAGCCGGCGCTCGAACATCTGCGCTTGGGCGAGATAGTTGGCGACCGTCATTCCGGGCGTTTTCTTGATCTCTGCGAACGTGCTCACCGCAGCCGCGATATCCTCACCCACCATTAGGGCGGGGTCCCGGTCGTTATTGCGGCACATCGCCTCAGACTTGGCCAGCTTGCCAAGCGCCTGCGCGATGCCGTTGAACACGTTGCGGACTGACGGCTCGGTGGACTCAAAGAACTTCTCGGCGAGCTTCAGGCCGGAATCGCCAGGGAAGGCATTGACGAAGAGCGCCATGACCATGCGCCGGATGCCGTCTTGATTGAGTTGGCCCTTGGCGTCAGTGATCTGTGCTCGTTGGTTTGCCGGTATGGTGGCCAGGAATGCGCTGACAAACTGGCCATTCGCCAGGGACCTCAGAGCGTCCTCGATGCCCTGGTCCTCGCCCACCCACAGCTGCTGCACCATCTCAAGGGTCAAGTGAGAAGCGTCGGCTCTCGCGACCTCAATAGCCGAAGGCGCCAGGGTTGTTGACGCATTCGCCTCTTCGACGAACTGCCGGCGGGGAACGTCAGTCAAACGGACTCGCACCAGCACCGGCGCCTTCATGGTTTGCGCCTCTTCCGGCGAAACGCCGGAGACCGACGCTCTGGCTATCAACTCGTCGCGGTATCTCGCGTAGGCTTCCGGGAACTGAGCCACGGCAAGCTGTATGGCCATGATCCGGCCGTTACCGGACTCCACCACGTTGTCAGGCCCGACGATCGGCGCGCCTCGGTCGATCGAGTGGAAATCGGACAGCAGCGCGTCGGGGTCAAGGTTCTTGGCGATGTTCATTACCTGCGCTCGGTTCGCCTGTCGCCCGCGGAGCCGCGGCTGAAGCTCCGGAGGATAGTTCGGCGTCGGCTCAAACGTGATCGGGTCGTGAGACGCCAGCAGGTCAGCCGCCTCTACGAGCTTGTTCTGAAACTCGTATCGCGTCAGGGTCGTGCTGCCTATCGCGAATGTGATGGCACTCGGAGGCGGAGCGTGCGTCGCCTCGATCTTTTTCAAGACCTCTTCGATCGACTTCGAAAGGCCGCCGATGCTGCTCACCGCCTCGACGCTCTCAGAGGCTTTGACCTTCAGCGTGCAGCTTTCTTTGCCGTTGCACTTGCCTGAGATGGTCACCGCCGGCTGCTGGCACATGCGCGCCTCATGCCGCATGTCGCCCTGAAGTATCCGCAGATCGTCGTCGGTAACGACCTCCATCGGGTTGTCCTTCGATTCGGGGTCATACTGCTGGAGACCGGCGAGCACCGGATGCCGCATGAAGTCGTCAAGCAAGGCATTCGAGATTGACGTAGTGCGCGCTTCGTCTTGCCTCTTACCGTCTACCGCCTGGGCGATGATGAACTCCTTATCAGCCAGGAGCTTCAACATGCGCTCGTCGATCGTGCCGCGGGCCAGGACGTTGACGATCTCAACAGTCTTGGTCTGCCCTATGCGATGTGCCCTATCCTCAGCCTGTAGCTTCGCGCCAGGGGTCCACGGCAGATCGAGGAAACAGACACGGCTCGCTGCTGTCAACGTGATGCCGACGCCGGCAGCGCCGATGGTGCCCAGGAAATGACACGGCTCGATCGCCTTCTGGAACTTGTCAACGTACTCCTGCCGCGTGGCCTTGGGCACCGATCCGTCATAGATCACCGCGTCGCCGCTGCATTGCTCCAGCAGTTCAAGCGGTTCGGTGAAGCTGGAGAAGATTATCACCTTGCCCGTACCCTGATAGCACGGCTTGAGCCAGTCGCACACCGGCGCGACCTTGCCGATCGCGGCCAACTGCCTCAGGGCATTCATGCGCGTGATCGTCTCGGCGCGGGCCGCACTCTGCGCCGCGGCATCGCCGGCATTCGACCGGAGCCATGAGAGGAAATCCCTCTCAGCCCTGGCATACTCGGCAGCGTTGGAGATGGGCACAAACATCGGCGTGTGGATCTTCGGCGGGAGATTCTTCAGCACGTCCTTTTTCAGCCGGCGAAGCATGATGTCCTGCAGCGACTGGTGCAACTGGTGGAGATTCCGAGCGCCGGTGAATACCAGCCGGTTCCGGACATACTTGTGTTCGGTGTACTGCTTCAGAAAGTCTTGGAACTCATTGCGGTGCTTGACGCCCAGGAATACGAGCAGCGCGAACAACTCGATAGGCCGGTTGAGGATCGGCGTGCCGGTGACCGCCAGCCGGTTTGGGATAGGCCGGTCAAACTCCGCCGGCTGCAGAGGCTCGACGAGGTCCAGCAGGTTTTTCGTCCGCTGCGCGTCAAGGTTCTTGACCATGTGCGCCTCGTCGATAATGACGCACTTGAATCCGGCCTGCCGCAACTGCTTCATGTAGTGGTCAAGCATCCCGTAGGTCAAGATAGTCCAGTCCGGAAGAGGGCGGGGGATGGTCGTCTTGCCCTCCAGCACAACGGCTGTGTCGCCGGTGCGCCACATCGTCGTAATCTCGCGGTGCCAGTTCCACAGGAGAGCCGCCGGCACGACCACCAGGGCCGGCAGCCGGTCCGCGCCCCAATGAATCGCCTGGGGGGTCTTGCCCAGGCCCATCTCGTCGGCCAGGAGCGCACGGCTCTTGTTCCTCAGCCATTCGACCCCCTCTTTCTGGAACGGGAATAGCTCAAACTTCTTGGCCGGGACCGGCGGCGGAGTCGGTGCCGGCGCGTCCGCCACCTTGCTCGGGGCCACTTGGCCGATAGGCGGCTGGACGGCCACTGACAGATCCTCGGTGAACATCGGCAACTGGTTTTTGACCGCCTCTTGCCACTGAGCCTTAGTCATGCCGCGGGGCTGCTCCATGCCCACCACTTCAAAGCGGAAGGCTTTGAGTGCGGCCAGCCTCTCAAAACGGCCTTCGTCAGACAGATATGGCGATCTGACAACCGCCTCGATCATGCGCCGGCGCTGCTCCGGTGACAGCTTGTCAATGTTGGCCTCGTATTCCGGCTTGAGTACGTCAGACTGTATTTCGACGTCAGCCCACAGGCCGTCGGTATCGACGACAAAGCACCGATCGCCTCGTCTCACCACCTTGTCAGTGCCTGGGCGGAAGTCACTGATGGCCTCCGCCGGCAGTAGCGCCTTGCCTCTGCCCTTCAGGAGTGTGGCCTTGTCCTGCATCCCATGAAAGTGCTGCTGAGGCGTGCCACAGGCACAGTCGCCTGTTGCTTCCGCAGCGTTGTGCAGTAAGAAGGTCTCCAGGTCGTCAACTACCTTCTCCAAGTTTGGCCGGTAGCTCGGCATGTAGACCGCGATCTTCTTGGTTTTCTGCCGCATCATCTCGTCCCGCGCCTCGTCGATGATCTTCAAACCCTGTTGGCGGAAGCGCCGAAGGGCAGCGCCAACGTCGCTGTTGTCATCAATGACAATGAGCGTGCGGAGGATAGTCTGCGGCAGGAAATCAAACATATCACGGAGACGCCCTGGCGCATCTTCGTGCATCGACTTGACCGCTTGACGCAGGCGCTCGATCTCAATAAAGACGTCGACATGGCGGGCGAGGACACCAGCGCAGCCACTGACACCGACGCTGCACATCTTCGCCTTCGGCTTCGGCCCGAGAATGGCCTTGGCGAGCCGGTGCCAGCCGTCTTGTTTCAGGTCGGCTTTCCCCTGCTTCAACTCACAGGCCAGCGTCTCGAACTTCTTGCGCCAGTTGCGCGCCCATGTGTCGATCGGCCACTTGTAATGCGGCTTCTCCCCGCACAGGCTTTTCTCTTCTTCTTCGCGCAACTCCTGGGCCTCGGTCCCTAGCTGCGCCAACTCTTCGGCGCGGGTGTCGCTCGTCTCGATCGGTATGGTTTCCTGGGCCAGCGCCTCGATCGTCAACAGGTGCTTGCGGACGCACTTCTCGCCCTCTGTCTTACAGGGGCACGTCGGGTCTGAGATGTGCCCCTGCAGCAACAGAAGCTCTTTACAGATTTGGTCGCGTTGCCATCGGAGTATCGGCTTTATTGTGGCGGTCACCATGTCTCCGGTCTCCTTTGTAGCGTTTTCGCCTTGTCCGCAATGGGGCATACTGCCGGCTCCTGCTGCTGGTGAAGGGGTCTTTGCCCTGGGTCAACAGCCGGACACTTCGGCACAGATCATTAACTCCGGTCTCAATCGCCCTATCCTGTCTGCCCTGGTGCTGCGGGCGGCCACTTCGGCTGCGTCAACGGTTGCATCGTCTCGATCAGGTGCTCGCTGCCCTTCGCCGCGTCCTGTGGGCTGATCCCGGAGCGCGACGCTGCGGTGAACATCGTCGTAGCCATGTTCATGCCGGCGAGAATGTTCGGCATGGGGTTGAATGCGTCGGCTATCGTCTTGAGCATGGTGATCTGCTGCATGAGGTCACCGCCTGCCGGCTTGTTACCACCGGCGATCGCCTGAAGGAACACAGGCAGGAGTTGCTCAAGCATGGCATTGCGGCCTGGGCCCGCGCCTGCAGGGGCCATCATCGCGGTCGGCGGAGGATCTTCAGGTGCCACAGCCGCCGGCTGCGCGCCGTTGCCGGCTGCCCTGGCCTGGGCCTCAGCAATGAGTTGATCGAAGTGTGCCGTCACGCTGCCCTGCACCAGCTTGGGCATTTCGTTGAAGTTCTTGAGCACGCTCGCCTGAAAGCCGGATAGCTCTGCGGTCAGGTTCTGTATCTGTTCCTGCTGACCGGCGACCATGGCTCTCTGTTCTTCGATGTGCCGAAGCAGCGAGCTTATGGCCTGACCTACGGCCGGATCGCCCAGGGGGTCCGCGGGGCGGCTGTCCTCAGCTTCGGGCTGCGGCGGGTCAAGGCCAAAGTCGCCAGGGTCAACGCCAGGGCCAGCGTAGGCGACTGACGGCGCAAAGGTGCCTATGCCGTACACGTTTGGGTCAAGATCAGGATGCGAGATAGCGAAGTGCGCCGCCATGCGCGACTTCTTCTTGCCACACGCCGGACAAAGCGACTTCTCTTCGCGGCTCATTTCCGAGCCTCCGGGGTGTTGGCGACAAGGTAACACAGGACATCGCACAGCAGGCCGAAGAAGGAGAGGCTGAAGCCGGTCGCCTTGGCAGCCCTGAGATTGGCGATTAGCTGCTGCTGCGTCATGGCCGCGCCTTCCTCGATAGGCCCGGGGTGAGGTCGATCGTGGGTGGCGGCCAGAGCTTGTGTTGCTTGGCCAGATCCTTTACCTGATCCAGCGACAGGCCGGTGACCGCACTGTTGCGGATCTCGGCAACAAAGGCGTCGAGTGTGGGTCGGCAGTTGGGACAGCTTTCGAGCGTCCGCAGCATGTCCGGGGCCTGCAGGTGGTTCTCTCCGCTCTGCCACTTTTCGAGATCAGCACGGACGGCCTCAAGGGATCGCTCTAAGTCGGGGTTGTCCTTGATCGTCTCTTTGATGATCTCTTTGGGCGGTGGATCTGTGACTTCGACCTCGACCGGATGGCTGACCTTGCAGGTGGGGCAATAGGCGTCGATCTTACGCAATGACATGATATCTTGGCACCTCCCTTTCGTTTGGCGTTTCTTGCGCGGGCGTGGCGGGAGGTGGCGGGGGAGTGGTTTGCTGGTGGGCGAAATAGCTGTCGATGATATGCCTGACGGTAGCTGACTTGCTATCGAGTCCCAGGCGGTGTTGTTCCTGTTCGACCTTGCCCCGGTAATTCTTCGGCAGGCCGATATTTGAAGAGCTGCCCATGTCCACGGTTATGCATATCGAGGTTGCTTTCTGTCAATAGTTAAGCGTCGATGCCGGGGCCGGCCAATCCAAAAGCAAAGGGGGAGCGCAGGCGGTTCACGCCGAGTTTCACGACGCCCTGACCCTGCTCGTGACCTCCAGCCGTCACTTTCTGTTGCTCCCCCTCTCAATATCCAGCGGACACTCCAGGCACCGGACGTGTAGTGGATAGCCGGTAGAGGCAATGCGGTTGACCATGTGGCCGCATTCGAGATGCAGCACCATTCTGGAGTTGCGATATGCCGAGTGCTTTGGTGTGTTGTATTCTCGCTTGACGACTTTGCGCCAGGGCTGGTCGCTATGCCGTTGTGGCCTCGGTATGTATGTCACCGCTTACCCTCTCTTTCCCAACGGCGCAGGATCGCCGCTGCGTACTTCCATGTGAGCTTGTTGTTGTCGCACGCCTCTTTGACGGCTGCTCGTATCCATTCAGGCGTGTAGCGCAGGCACGCATTCCGGGCTTCTACCTTGTCCGCATCCGAGAGGCGTAAGTTGTCCTCAATGAGCCGGTAGACTTCCAGAGTGGGGCCAGCCAACTCGCCGTCAGGCGACAGTAGGTTACTTCTACTATCAACTTCTCTTCTTCTTGTTGCTTTACTACTAGGTCTAACGTTAGATGGAGACGGAGATGGAGACGGAGACGGAGACGGAGACGGGGCATTGCCCAAATGGCGTTTTTCGATGCTCGGAGCAGCCTTTTTGATGCTCGGAGCATTTTCCCCTCGTCGTTTTGACCATTTGGCCAAGGCGGCAGTTTTGGCATGGGCGCTGCGGGCCGGTGCCCCAATTACCCAACCCTGATGATCTTCCCAATCGTGCATACGGTACACACCGCCTACACACTCAAGGAACGCCGGTTTGCCGTTGTCTCCCATGAGCGCGTCTATCAGGTCGCGGGGGTCCTTCTCCTCTGGCCAGCCGGCAGCCTCCGCGATGTCTATGTCGTCCCACCCGGTCAAGATGCCAGTTGGCCGGCGAACAGTGACGCTTGCCCAAAGACTCAGCAGCATGTTGGTCGCGCCGAGGCCGAGCTTGCGAATCAGCCTTTTGTGCTTCGGGTGATTGGGGAAGTCGATCGAAACCCTGAAATCGCTTACCACGTCACTCTACCTCACCCCTTTTGGTGAGAGGGAGCCGGAACCGGCGGCAGCCGGCGGAAAGGCCAGGGGTGTCGAGTCCCTGCCGGCTCCCCCTCGCGAGCTATGTCCTTCGTTCATAGCGAAAGCACCTTGACCTGTTGGCCAACATGACACTCGATAGCTCGTCTGAATAGTCGCTGTTTGTCGTTGGACTCATTGAGATGCAGCAGCCACATCTCTCTTAACTGACTGATATCATGGGACTTAAGGAAGTTCAGCACGGGGTTAGCTGCGAGTATGTCGTTGCTATCCTGGCTCTCGATCATCAAATGAGTAATGCGATCAAAGCGATGGATACAATAAGGGCTGTTACTCATATACACCAGCCGATCATCACCGACGTCGCAGACAAAGCCCAGGGCGCCGGCGATGTCATGCAGGAGGGCAAAGGGCTTCACCGTCCATGTGCCGATCGCGTACCTGTTGCCAGGAAAGACGGGGTACTGGTAATAGGGACTCATATCGCCGGGGTCTGCCACGATCGCGCTGAAGGTCTCATTTGAGGCGTACACCTTGACACCAGCAGTCACGATCTCGGCAGCCGCTTCACAGTGGTCGCCGTGGCTATGGGAGATCAGGCACGCCTCGACATAGCTCAGGCCGTAGCCCAGGCGCTTGTGGATCTCCCGCACCGGCAGGCCGCACTCAATGAGTAGCTGCGTCTTGCCGTCCGAGACGTGGTAGCAGTTCCCGCTACTGCCGGATGCTAGACTCTTGATCTGCATTCTATTTGGCCTTAAAGGGACAGTCCGTGTCATTGCATCGTGAGCCAACCCGAAAGACAACGGGTAGCCAATGCGGTGCCTTGTAGCTATTTTTTGGCTCTCGTCTCACTATGGGGATACAAGGTACAGAGCCATCAATCATGTAGATGAGGGGCGGAACAATATGTGGATGAAGGATTTTGCGTTCTAACGCTGCACCTATCGCTAAGGCCAAACTCTCTGACACTCCGCCCCAAAGGACAATGTTACGAGCTTCGCCGTCCCAATAGAGGGTGAAATTACCTTTCGCCTGATCGCCATATCGTCGCATCAATTCGGCAAAGCTAACATAGTCATGGCTGAGCGTGTAGGTGTATATGTCCTCAACAGTTGGTATTCTCATCAACCTCACCAAAACACAGTTGACCCGTCCTCTTGTACTCTCGCAGTATCCGGGCATGGTTCGATGGGATTCGCGCTTGAGTAGTGCCTACAACCGCGATCTGGCCTGCCTTCAACCACTCCCTCACCTTGCTGCCGATCACGGCACCCCAGGCGTTAGGGTGGTGCGGAGGCCCGATAACAGGCTCAATGGCAGCTCGCACATCCTCGCCGGTGAAAGTGAGGCCAGCGACAAGGGACTCAAACCACTTGTCTATTGCAGCTCTGGCTCTGTCCTTCCATTCGCCAGAGTGCTCACTGACAAGGGCCATGCCCTCATCGCGGAGAAGCTGCCCGGTGCTCAACTCAGTTCGGCCCTCTCATTGGTGGCAGGCCGGGGAAGTCTCGCCCAGGGATGATGAGCGATGGAGCTGTGCTCCGCGGCCCTTTCGCGGCAACGTCCGTCAAGTCGTTGTGCATGAGGTCAAACATGCAGCGATAGCCGACTCGGTGCTCTGGCTCGCCCCCAGGCACGTCCTTTTGCTCGATGGCAGCCGGCATGAAGAATCGGCATTTGCGCTTGATACACGGTTTGCCTACCATGGGGCAATCAAGGGACTGTCGCCGATTCATCCACTCAGCGACTTCCTTCTGGCCCATTTGCTTGATCTCTTCTTGATCCAAGTCACACCCCCTTATCGTCTATCCTTTGGCTCAACGTAATCGAGCTGTAGCAGGTCGAATATCTGCTGCTCAGTCGTGGGGATAAGCCGCTTGCCGGTGTCCAGATCCTCGATGCCGGTGCCATCCGCGTGCAGCTTCAGGCCGAGGTACTTCGCTCTGGAGCACATTCTGATGTTGTGGCCGGCGCTGCCGGTGCGGATTACTACGAGGGTCCACCAGCTATCCGGTGTCGCAAAGTAGAGGTCAACCGGAATGCCGGCATACTTGCCGGTTATCATTGCCCACTTGCCCTTGCCGGCTTGCCATGCTTCGCCGAGGTCGCGCTGGAGGGCGAAGAGCCTCATTTCGTCGTACTCCCCAGGAAGAGGCTGCAGGACGATATCGATGTCATGGACGGTCTCACATTGGCGGCGGAGGGAGCCGACTATCATAATCTGCGCGCAGTGCGGCTCCAGCTTCTGCCGGATCTCGTTGGCTGCCATGAAAGCTACGCGCCACTCAAACGTCTCTTGCTTTGCCATCACTTACTCCCTTCAGGCGCCGGCGGGTCAGGATGAAAGTAGTACGTCAGGGTGTTGTTGCCCTTTCGATCTCCCTGCCCGCCGGCATGTTTCCCTCTACCAGTTTGGCCCCGGCGCCGGATCGTGGGCCCGGGACCGGCGGCTCGCCCAGGGTCTTTTCTGTCGTGCCCTCGCTGTGTCGAGCCGGTGGGCCTGCCTCGGCCAAGGGTCCCTCGATCATTGGCGTCTTGGTGGCCTCCGCCTCGATGCGTTGGGCAACTTGGTCAACTACTGATATCGGGGTTGCCTGTTTGCTCATCGTCATGGTTCATTCCTCCCTCCAACTTGTGGTCCGGTTGTCAATACAGTATTCGAGTACTGATTTTCCCAATTCGGAAAGTGCTGGACGCACCGCTTACACCGGCGGCGTATTCGTTTGGCATTCGCTGTAGGCTCCCATTCCCCCCAGGAATGCTTGAAGAAACAGAGCACTTGGCTTAGACAAATCGGCACTGTTGACCTCCTTCTGCTGCTTCATTCGCTCTTGCTGGCGGCATCCCCCGCCACTTGGATACCGCCAGATGGAGCAAGAGAACAGGGGAGAGTTTGCCCCTGTTCCCATAGAGGCAACTGCGCTCGGAAACGGCCTATGACCTTGCCGAGCCACTTGTGGTCTGACATCGCCGGCTTTCCTAGCTCGCGCTCCAGGTCGACGATCCGGCCGTAGATCCCTGGAAAGACATGATCGACGCGCCGGATGATCGACTCTTGATAGAACGGGCACCAGTAGCAGCCGGACACGCCGGTTTGCTTGTAGAGAGGCGATTCGAGCTTGATATCCTTCGTTGACAGGAACTGGAGCACGTTTGAGTCCGTCCAGTTCAGAATCGGATGCACCATGAAGCTGCCGGCGTGCTCGGGGTCCGGCGTGATGGTGCCGTTAGCCTTATACATGAGTTGGCGTCGCGTGCTTTCCAGCCGGCGCACGCCTGTCATTTTGTAGAGGACGGCCTTGCCGAATAGCTGGCGGAGCTTCGCCCTAGCCGGTCGAAACTTCAAACGCCCGGAACACCAAGGATCCTGAAAGGTCGGGAAGTAGCCTAAGCGCCGTACCAGGGAGAAAAAGTCGTGATGTCCCTCAAGCTGCAGGTATTCGTGTGGCGTAGAAACGATAGGCTCAAATCCGAATGAGCGCGACGTCTTGACGGCATGATCGGTGCATCCTGGCAGGTCGATCTCTGTTGTTGAGTACATCGTGCGGATATCGTCGGTCTGCTCCATCATGAGCAGCAGCACCGTCGTCGAGTCTTTGCCGCCTGAAAAGTTGCAGATCAGAGGGGCATCGCCCTTTTGCTGGAGCACACCCCGAATGATCGCCCGACTTTCCTCCATCTTGCGCTCCAACACTTAGGGAATCCTGAACTCCGGTCGCCGCTTTCCAAGTGGCGTGTCAAACGGACACATCGGCTTGCCTTGGACAAGGTAAACGGCTTTGGCTTTGCATCTGACATTCCCACGTCTGAATGAGCAGAGAGTTGGTCTGCCTCTTCTACCCATGGCTCTTGACTCCTTCTTTTTGCGGTGTGGCCGGGCGACTTCCAATCAGCCCAACCGTGACCCGGCCCACCGCTATGATCGGCTCACGTCCTCGGTGAGCCTGCTTTCCCGATCAGCCCGTTCGTCTCAGGTACGGTGAACAACTTGAGAGCACCGGGGCAAGGGATAGGCTCGTCGTAGGCTTCTGGATTGGCCAAGACAAAGCCGTAGGGTCCGCTAAACCACGGACTGTCGCTGTGCGTCACGCAATCGACGATATCGACCTCACCGACAAGCCCGCCTGGGCAATCGTCGGCGAGCACCCTCGACAACTCGGCAAACTTGGTGCCCACGAGATCGCCGAGGCCAAGCTCGTGCCTGTGTGCCATCATCCAGCGAAAGCCGGCGATGTCCTTGCTTTTCGCCCGGTGTATGCAGATACGCCCCCGGTAGCGTGTTGGCCATCTGCGATTCTCCACGTCCTTGAATGGTGTATGGAGAATGACCCAATCCCACGGTCGGCTGGCGCTCAGAGCTAACATCACTCTGCCTCCAGCCTGATCTGCCTATCGAGACGCCTTGCCCTGAGAGTTGCCAGAGCCTTGTCTATGGCCGCCTTCAGTTGTTCAGCGGCGTGTGGATCTTGGGGCCGCAAGGTGATCTCTATCCGTGTCGGCTCTGTCACGCTACCCACTTCCATTCGTCACAGTGGCATCGCTTGCATTGCCGCCGTATGCGCTCGGCCCTCTCCGTGGGTTGCCATTCCCCCCAGGAGTGCTTGATAAGACACAGTAATTTGCGGATCATTGACTTGCTCCCTTCCGGCGATCGGTGAGCGAGCCGATCAGGGTACGGCGACATAAGCGAACTGTGGCTCGTGTGGCTCCGATGGTCGGCTCGCCGAAGAAGGGGCACCAGTCGCCGCAGTAGTTGCGCTCCGGGCCGTCCGGGCAAATCTGCGTCTTGTAGCTGCCCGCCCTGAGAATCTGGAGGTATCCGTCTGACGTGATCTCGATTACCACTCTCTACCCCTTTCCAGGCTGGAGTCTCCAATCCTTGCCTCTTGCTGGCGGCATCCCCTCCCACCACTCAGATGTCGCCAGCGGGAGTCAAGAGAGCCGCTAGGCCGGCTCTCTAGGCGTGATCCGCGTCACCGTCCTTGATGGGCACCGGCGTAATGCCGCGCTTGGCCAGATCCTCGCGCTTCTCGTCCGTCAGTTCGGACTCCCACACCGGCATCTCGATGCGCTGCGGCACGAAGGCCGCGAATATGGCCAGTTGGGGCTTGTCGTCCTGGTCAAACATCGCTTTCCGGTGGCAGAGGTAAACCCACGTCTCGCCCACCTTGAGCTTCTTGGGAATGGCAGGGATGCGCTTGCTGACTCCAAGCTCCAGCGCCTCGGCCATGAATGCCGCCGGCGTCTTGTAGCTCTGCTCGCCCACACCGAGCAGATAGGCGACCTCATCGTGTGGCGTGCAGACTCGGCAAAGCTCCCTGTCAGAGTCTGACTCGGTGCAGTAGGTATGGTTACCAAAGAGCTTCAGGGGATTGATCTCTGCCGGCGACCGTGGGAACTTCACGCCCAGGCCGCAGGCCGGACAATGCTCAACGGGGAAGGGCAGCCGGTCACAGGCGCGCCATAGGCCGCCCGCGACCAAGTAGATACCGCCCACCTTGCGATAGCCGCATCCTCGCTTTGCTTCACAGGCCATTACGACACCGCCTCGTCCGTAGTCAGACACTCGACCTTCTTGACGGTGCGGCTGGAGAATGCGCCCCGGCGGGCGTTGTGCATGGCGACTCTCTTGGCCTCGGTCTCGTCCGTGGCGTCGACTAGGATGGCGCTGTCGTCCTTGAACCAAACCCTGTAGCACTTGAGGATGGTGGCTGTTTTGTTCGACATCTTCGCTCCTTTCCTATTTCTGGCCCTCTGCCGGGGCCTTGTGCTCTTACTCCGGTTGACGCGGCCTGCCTAAGACGAAAGGGCCTGGGTGGCCGTGTGCCTCAAACTCCTTCTCTTCTCTCGCCCAGGCCCTTTCTGCTGCCTCTTCTCGTGTCGGTCTGCCGCGGTGCCGGCTGCCAGGCCGCGGAGGCATTCGACAGATGGTCGACAGACACTCCCTACTCCTGCCCTTCATGCCAACGTTTCCTGTGCTAGCTTCTTGAGAGGGGCATGGAGCCGGCGATAGAAGTTCCACGCATCCCTCAACAGTTCGCTCTTGGGCGTGTTCTTCTCTAGGGACATCAGTGTTAAAGCATCGGCTTCATCTTTGGACAATATCGTTGATGCAGGGTGTGCCCCTCCGGGTAAGCCTCTTCTCGGCATTCGACCTCCCATTAACACATTGTGGCTAATACCGAGCATATTACGGATGATATCTCCTGTCAATAGGTACTAGCGCAGTTATACATCATGTGTAATATATCCTAGGTTATCCATGACACTCACGCAGGAGCATTGACAAAACCTAACATGTTTGATAGGATTGTCCATTCAGAGGGGCAGCGGAATACTAGGGGGAGGTGCGGAGGAAATGGGCAGGCGGCGAGATTATCCGATCCTAAGAGATGGCACGCCACGCATGGCCAAGATTGGCCAGCGGTTGAAGCAGGATCTGCAGGAGAGCGGGGTCCAGTACACCGCGCTAGGGCGCATCAGTGGTGTCGACCCTCAACTCATTGGCAGGCTTTGTCGCAATCCTCAGACGGTACCTGATCTAAAGTCCCTGGCGGCGATTGCCAAGGCCAGGGAACGTAGCATCGACTGGTATGTGTGGGAGCATCCGACTGAGCTATCTGTCGTCTGTTCCTTTCTCGCTTTCAGTTGGCACAAGCTGCTGCCGGAAGAGAGGGAAACAGTCCTCAACGTTGTGAAGCTGACAGAGAGTGCCTTGGCTCAGCGCTCCATGTCTCAGAAATATAAGACTCCCAAAGGATAGCTGGAGTCCGAAGTAGGAGGAAGTAGGCGCTTCTGGTTTTTCACGCTTCCCCCTCTCAAGGAGGAGATCGGGGGTTCGAATCCCCCATGCGCTACCAAACCCCCTTCTTAGCCCATTTCTGAGCGTCAAACCGGGCTGCCCTGGCCCGCCAGGACGGATTCTCCCCCAGACGCCTTTTCCGGGGTCTTCCCGGCCATCGGATAAGTACACTGCGGCACGCTCAATAGGTATGAATGACAATTCCCCGAGCAGGCGCCGGCCGGGATATTGAGGATAGGCGAAGAAATGGCCATGGCAGACGACAGGGCGCTGGCCCGCCGGATCGGCCTGACCGCAGCGGTCATGACGGGTCTCGGTGTCGTAATCGGCTCCGGGATCTACGTCATACTGGGGATCGCCGCCGGCCCTGCCGGGAACGCCGTCTGGCTCTCCTTCCTCATTGCGGCCGCCGGCGCCAGCTTCACCGCGTTCACTTACGCCCGCCTGGCCCGGGATAACCCCCAGAACTCTCCGGAGTTCCAGTATGTTGGCGGCGCCTTCGGGAGGCTGCCCGGCTTCCTGGCCGGATGGCTCATACTGGTGGCGCAGATCGTCTCCGCCGCCACGGTGGCCCTCGGTTTTGCCGGTTACCTGCACGCACTGACCGGCTTCCCGGAGCTGCCCGCCGCCGTCATCCTCATCGTCGTCAGCGTGGTCATCATCTTCTTCGGCATCAGTCATTCCACCATGGCCGCCGGCCTGCTCACGGTGGTGGAGATCATCGGGTTGCTCATAGTCATCGGCATCGGGTCCACCCGGCTGGGTGACGTTGACTACCTGGAGATGCCGTCGGGGCTTTTCGGTGTGTTTACCGGGGCGTCGCTGGTGTTCTTCGCCTACCTGGGCTTTGAAGGCATGGCTAACCTCGCCGGGGAAATGCGCAACCCGCGCAGGGACATGCCGCGGGCCATCACCCTGGTGCTGGTGATAAGCACCATCCTCTATACCCTCGTGGCCCTGTCCGCCGTAAGCACCCTGGGCTGGGAATCCTTGAGCCAGTCCAGAGCCCCATTCTCGGACATCGCCCGGGAAGCCCTGGGAAGCCGGGCGGGATCGGTGATGGCCGTCATCTCGCTGGCCTCGACAGCCAACACGGTGCTGGTCCTCCTGCTGGCCGGCTCACGGATCGCCCACGCGCTGTCGGCGGGCGGGGTACTGCCCGCCCCCCTGTCCAGGGTCAGCCCGAGGACCAGGGCCCCGTGGCTGGCCCTGCTGGCCGTCGGCCTCCTGGCCCTCATCTTCAGCCTGTTTGGCGATGTCCGGCAGGTGGCGGAATACACCAACTTCACCACGCTGCTGGCCTTCATCGCCGTGAACGCCAGCGCCTTCATGCTGCTTCGGCGCAGCCGCCCCGGAATCTGGCCGGATGCTGTCGTGAACCGGGTGTTGCCAGCCCTGGGTATCGGGTTCTCCATCTGGCTGGCGATCACCGCCGGAAAGGGGGCGGCCGCCTTCGGGGGGATAGCCATCGCGGCCGGCATCTCCATCTACGCCACCAATTCCATCATGCAGAAGGCCGCGAATGACAAAGGGACGACGGACCGGCCGGACGGCCGGCGGAAAGAATAAGGGAGGATGGGAAGATGAGGTACGTCGATGGATACGTTCTGGTAGTGCCCGAGGCACAACTGGCTGCCTACCGGAAGATGGCCGAGGAGGGCGCCAAGCTCTGGAAGAAGTACGGCGCCCTGGATTACATTGAGGCCGTAGGCCAGGACCTGGACCCTGATGCCAATGCCGAGATGAAGCGTGGGACCTTCCCCGCCATGGCGGGCGCCAAGCCTGGCGAGACCATTATCTTCTCCTACATCCTGTTCGAATCGAGGCAGCATCGTGACGAGGTCAATTCCAGAGTCATGGCGGACCCGAGCATGGCGCCGGGCGAGGGGGAGGGCCAGAAGATGCCCTTCGACCTCTCGCGGATGGCCTACGGCGGATTTGAGGTCATGGTGGAAGGCTAGAACGGAGCCGATGCCGGGCGGCAACTTGCCGCCATGCGGAATCCGCGAAGGACCGGAGCAGGTAGTTCTACCAGTAGCCCGCCTTGGGACGCCGGCATATCCTTCAACTGCCGTCCCGCCAGACAGGACGTACCGTCCAACGAAGCACGTGGGAAAGCGGACAAGGAGGGGACATGGATTGCCGGAACTGCGGTAAGGAACTGCCACAGAACTCGAGTTTCTGCAAGGCCTGCGGGGCCCGCTGGCTTCCGGAGGTGGACCGGCCTCCGGCTGAGAAGCCGCGGAAGAAACCCTCCAAGAAAGAGAAGTAGCTCCCTCCACTCATGGCCGGCGCGCAGCCAGCCGGCGCGGTCTATGTACCGGTAGCTGTTGGGGAGGCATACCCTGCCTTTCGCGCGTCCGCCAGAAGAACTCGTCGAATATCAGCCTGGGGTCATCGTTCCCGCAGACCCGGTTCATGCACGTGGCCAACGTGAATGAGGGGACCCTCCTGACGCGGGCAACGAGGCGATACGTCCCGGTGACAATCGTGTCAAATACATGATCCGAACGTTGACAGATATTTATGTCCACGCTATTATCTTAGTCGACTGCCCCTGTACGTGCGCTGAGATCAGTCTGGAGCCTGCCGGGAGTAGGGGTGAAGATGAAGGTGGCTCGCAGGCGCCCGCGGCTGGAACCTTTCGTGCTCGCCATTCTGCTGGTGATACTGGCTTCCGCCCTTGTCAGCTGTGGCAGTCAGGCCCCCAACCCCATCCATCAGGCCCAACAGCTCTATCAGGAGGCTGAGGACCTCGAGCTTGCCGGCAGGCACGGTGAAGCCATCGCCAAGTACCAGGAGATCATCGCCGCCAGGCTGCAGTACAACCTGTACGAACCACAGGCACCCGGCCATGCCATCGCCAGGATCTATCACAAGTGGGCGGGGGAGCTGGAGGGCCAGGGAGAGCACGATCAGGCCATCGCCAAGTATCGCGAGCTCCTGGCCTGGAATTCGGATCTGGGCCGTACCACTATTGGCGGTCAGGACGCAGAGGGCGGGATCTTCGGTACGTACGTGAACTGGGCACTCGAGCTTGAGGCCCGGGGGGAGTTCTGCCAGGCCGCCGAGAAGTACCGGGCGGCCCACGACTGCGTCACGGCCCCCTTTGACTGGCAGAATACGACCTACTACAGCACGGACGCCCTGCAGGTGGGCGGCGATTGCCTTTTCCACTGCGCCGGGGAGCTCCAGGCTGAGGGGCGATACGAAGCGGCCATAGCAGAGTTCTCCGGGGTCCCCGCCTCGAGCGACAACTACCAGGCAGCCCAGGAAGCCATACCGGAATGCTACTACTCGTGGGCTATGGAGCTGAAGAGCCAGAATCGCAACGGTGAAGCCATCGACCGGTACGTCAAGATACTGGAGACGCACCCCAAATGGCCTTCGAAGGAGAAGTCAGATGCCTTGCTCCGCAGCCTGACCAGCCCCGCCCTCCTCGCCTCCTTTCAACAGATGCTGGGCGCGGCACGCTGGGAGGGAACCGTGTGGTTGTATCGGGCATTGCTGGCCTCCTACCCCACCAGCCCCGAGGCTGCCCAAGCCCGCCAGTCCCTGGAACCGGCCGTGCAGGCGCTCCTGGCCGACGCTTCCGGCGCCGGATACGCCTCTCTCCCCGGCTTCTCCGCAGTAACCAACGTGTCCACCGACCTGGCAGAGGTCGAGATCCGAAACGCCTGCCCCAACATTCTGACACTTCTGATACTGGGACCGCAGCTGGAGGTGGTCTCAATCATGCCGGACAGTCGTGCCCGTTCTTACAGCAGTAGCGAGACCACCAGGCGCAACTGGACCCCGAGTGCCTGGGAGCCGGCTACCGTCAAGCTGCAGCCAGGGGAATACCAGATCCTGGCCATGGTCAGCGGCTCATCCACCCTGCGTCTATATGGCACACGGAGCTTCGAGTCCAAACTCAGCTACACGACCTACTACTACATCGCCACCACCTACAGCTTCAACTGACCCGCCCCGCCGGAAGGCTCACCGCGCCCATCCTTTTTGGTTTCGCCGCCAGGCCGCTTTCCGGTATCAGCGACTCCGTCTCCGGGGATTGACACGCGATGTAACCTGTGGCTGGCCGTCCGGCAGAGCGCTTTGCGCTCGGCCCGGGTAGTCATCCGGGCTATTTCACACAGCAAGGAGGGAGTCTATGCAGTTCTCCAGGCTGGCCACCGTCGCTCTCACGATTCTGGTGATCGCCGCCACGATGCTCGGTTTTGCCTGCGCAGGTGAGAAGGGCGAGCAGGGCCCCCAGGGGCCCCCCGGCCCCAACATGATCGTGGCCGCCGGCTACGTCCGGGCCGACGGCACCGTGCTGGAGAGCTACAACGTCGAGAGTTGCACCTGGACGGCCCACAACTACGTCATCGACATCACGGGCTTGGACCTCAACCAGGTGGACCAGGTGGTCATCGTGTCGCCCTGGGGCGCCACCGTGAATGACCTCACCCGGAGCCTCATGACGGGGACCGACGAGTCGGGGAACCTGGTGGTGTGGGCCAGGGACACCAGGACCGGGCAACTGGGGCAGTGCCCCTTTTCCTTCATGGTACTGGACACTACCCCATAGCCCTGGGGCAGAATACGTCCCGGTCAGATAGAGGGTGCCCCCGCTTCCGGCTCCTCGCCCGAGGGGGGAACGAGCGGGAGGATCTGCCACAGCCGGTCCGGGTCCGGGGAGAACTCGCCCAGCGGCGCCCGCTCCCTGGCCGCAGCCGGAGGGGTGGCCGGGCCCGGTGATGCCGCCGGGGCTGGCGGCGCAGCGGCGGCCGGCGGGGATGGTGCGGTTGCCGGAGCAGGCCGGGCGCCGGACGCCTCCTCCTCCGTGCCCGCCTTGAGCATCTTCTCCACTCTGACGCGGACCTGGGCTATGAGGTTGACCATCTGGTTGACCTCGCGCTCCAGGGCCCTGGCCCGGGCTACCGCCTCGTTCCGCTCCCGCTGAAGCGTCCGCATCCTGCTGTCCAGCTCAGACAGCATATCCAGCAGCGGATTCTGGTCCATCAGGCACGCCCCCCACCGACGAGTCCTACGATTATAGGCCAGTTATGTCATTTTAACAACCATCGCGCCGAATACTGTGCACCTGTACGCGGATGTCCGGGCCCGCGTCCAGGAGCGTGCCAAACGAGGGATTCCGGCAGCCCGGCGCGACAAAGATGCTACAAGGAGCGCAGCAGAGCGGCCATTGTGTTCTTCCGGCAAGCCCAGCAGGGGACGTTGAACCACTGCTTGTACCTGGTCACTTGAGCAGTGGGGAGTCAATAGTGAAACCGGCCTTCGAGGCCGGTTTCTTGTTTCCGGGGCCGGAGCGCCAGGGCCGATAGCGGGAGGGGGAAATGACTCGCAGGCAACTCCAGGCACTAGCCATCTACCGGACCCACAAAAACTGCCATTGCGATGATTGCCAGGAGGCCAGGAAGGCCCTCTCGGAGTACGACCGCCAGCCCCGGGTCTGCGGCATCGGAATCCGCCCGGCGCCGAGAATCCTGCCCGCCGCCTGAGGCCGCTACCTGGGCCTGCAAGCCGGACCCGCCCGGTCGCTGACGACATAGCCCGCGCCCGGGATTGGGGCCCGATCCAGGCTCGTCCGAGAGCCCCACCTTCGGCCCGGCCGCCGCTGCGCGGGTCAGGGCCCCAACCTGCCGGCGCCAAGGACCCTGCCTGCTGCCTGAGCCCGCGCCCCGGCGCCCTCCTTCGACAGTGGAAAGACAGCCCCCCGTTCCTGTATACTGGCTCATGTCGGTCCGCTCTGGGCCGGCCGTCCTGGCCCGGGCTCTTGCCTTCGGCGGAATCCCACCGACCCTGTCAAAGGAGCTAATGGCTGACAAGAAAGCTGAAGAGAGCCCCGAGCGCAAGAAGGAGTTCCGGACCACCGTCGGCGGGATCCCCCTGAAGAGGACCTACACCCCGCACGACATCGCCGGTTTCGATCCGGACAGGGACCTGGGCGCGCCGGGCAAGTACCCTTTCACCCGCAACATCCAGCCCACCGGCTACCGCGGCCGCCTCTGGACCATGCGCCAGTACGCCGGCTTCGCCACGGTGGAAGAGACCAACGAGCGGTTCAAGTACCTCTACAAGAACGGCCAGACCGGCTTCAGCGTGGCCTTCCACCTGCCCACGCAGGAGGGCTACGACTCGGACCATCCGCTGTCTGCGGGCGAGGTGGGCAAGTGCGGCGTGGCCATAGACTCCCTGCAGGACATGGAGAGGCTGTGGGAGGGCATACCCCTGGCCCAGGTGAGCACCTCCATGACCATCAACGCCACCGCCCCCATCGTCCTGGCCATGTACATCGCCGCCGCTGAGAAGCAGGGCGTGGACCGCAAGAAGCTCAACGGCACCATCCAGAACGACATCCTGAAGGAATACATCGCCCGCAACACCTACATCTACGGCCCGGCCCCATCCATGAGGCTGGTGACCGACATCTGCGCCTTCTGCGCCGAGCACCTGCCGCAGTGGAACTCCATCAGCATCAGCGGCTATCACATGCGCGAGGCGGGCGCCACCGCGGCCCAGGAGGCGGCCTTCACCCTGGCCAACGGCATCGCCTACGTCCAGGCCATGATCGACCGGGGCATGGCGGTGGACTCCTTCGCCCCGCGCTTCTCCTTCTTCTTCGCCGCCTACACCAACGTGCTGGAGGAGGTGGCCAAGTACCGGGCCCTGCGCCGCATCTGGGCCGGGATCATGAGGGACCGTTTCGGCGCCAAGAACCCCCGCTCCCTCATGCTGCGGTATCACGTCCAGACCGATGGCTTCACCCTGACGGCCCAGCAGCCCCTCAACAACGTGGTGCGGGTCACGCTGCAGGCCCTGGCGGCCGTCCTGGGCGGATGCCAGTCGCTGCACACCAACTCCTACGACGAGGCCCTGTCCCTGCCCAGCGAGCGGGCGGTGCAGGTGGCCCTGCGCACCCAGCAGATCATCGCCGAGGAGAGCGGCGCGGCGGACGTGGTCGATCCCCTGGCCGGGTCCTACTTCATCGAGTCCCTGACCGCCCAGATCGAGAAGCGGGTCCGGGAGTACCTGGACGAGATCGACCGCATGGGCGGGTCCCTGAAGGCCATCGAGAAGGGCTACATCCAGCAGGAGATCGCCAACTCGGCCTACGAGTACCAGAAGGCGGTCGACTCCGGGGAGCAGGTCATCGTGGGCGTCAACAAGTACGCCACCCGCGAGCACCACGGCGCCGAGCTGCTGCATGTCGGGGCGGAGCTGGAGGCCAAGCAGATGGAGCGCCTGAGGAAGCTCCGGGCGGAGCGCGACGCGGCCAGGGTGCAACACGAGCTGGAGAAGGTCCGGGTAGTGGCCCGGAGCGATGACAACATCATGCCGGTGATGATCGAGGCGGTGAAGGCCTATGCCACCATCGGCGAGATCAGCGACGCGCTGCGCCAGGCGTTCGGCGAGTACCGCGAGCGCAATGTGGTCTAGGCGCGCCGGGGCGCGCGGCAAGGAGCGGCAGTGAGCAGTAAGATACGAGTCATGGTTGCCAAGCCCGGCCTGGACGGCCACGACCGGGGGGCCAAGGTGGTGGTCCGGGGCCTGCGTGATGCCGGCATGGAGGTCATCTACCTGGGACTGCGAATGTCGCCGGACCAGATCGCCGAGGCCGCCATCCAGGAGGACGTCGGCGTGGTGGGCCTGAGCTGCCTGTCGGGCGCGCACATGGCCCTGTTCCCCAGGACCATGGAGAAGCTGCGGGAGAAGGGCCTGAAGGACGTGCTGGTGGTCGCCGGCGGCATCATCCCGGAGAAGGACATACCCCGGCTCAAGGAGGCCGGCATCGCCGAGGTCTTCGGCCCGGGGACATCTATCGAAACCATCGCCAAATTCATCAGGACCAGGATCGGGGGAGAAGCCAGATGATCAAGAAGGTCAGCCACATCGGAATCGCCGTCAACAGCATCGAGCAGGCCTCCAAGCTCTACACGGAGGTGCTGGGGCTCAAGATCGCCGGGATTGAGACCGTCGCCGACCAGAAGGTGAGGATCGCCATGATCCCGGTGGGCGACACCATCGTCGAGCTGCTGGAGCCCACCGATCCGGAGGGGGCCGTGGGCAAGCACATCGCCACCCGGGGGGAGGGCCTGCATCACCTTGCCCTGGAGGTGGACGACATAAGCGCCAGCCTGGAGATGCTGAAGCAGAAGGACGTACCGCTGGTGGACAAGACCCCGCGCGTGGGAGGCCACCACTCCCTGATCGCCTTCCTGCACCCGAAGGCCACCAAGGCCCTCATCGAGCTGACGCAGCCGGCCAAATAGACCTGGCCAGGGGGGGAATGAAGCTCTTTGAATTTGAGGCGAAGGAGATTCTGCGCCGGTACGGCGTGGCCACGCCGGCGGGCATCATCGCCCGCAGCCCGGCGACGGCAGTGGCCATCGCCAATGAGCTGGGGGCGCCCGTGGCCCTCAAGGCGCAGGCGCTGGTCTCCGGCCGCGGCCAGGCCGGGGGCATCCTCTTTGCTGAAGGCCCCCATGGCGCCGCCAGCGCCGCCTCCCGGCTGCTGGGGTCCACCCTCAAAGGTTGCCGGGTGGACACCCTCCTGGTGGAGGAGCAGCTGGACGTCGCCGGGCAGTTCTACCTCTCAATGATCATCGACCGGCAGGCCCGCAGGTACGTGGCCCTGGCCTCCGACCAGGGAGGCGTCAATATCGAGCAGGCGGCGGCGGAGTCGGCCGGCGCCGTGATGCGCCACCCGATCGACCCGGACCAGGGATTCGGCCGGGACGAGGCCGAGCGGCTGGTGGAGCGCGTCCCCGGCATCAGCCAGCACTTGTCGCAGCCGGTGGCGGGGAAGGAAGCGGACTCACTCAAGGGGGAGGTGGCGGCCATAGCCTCGATCCTGGCCACACTCTACCGGGTGGCCATCGAGTGCGACGCCGAGCTGGTGGAGATCAACCCCCTGGTCCGGCTGGCCCCGGGCAGCCGCGCCGGGCATGCCCACGGATGCGCCGGCGGGGGCGCCTGCGGGGGCGCCGCGCCGGGAGAGGCGGCCGGGAACCGCGCCGCAGGGGGAGCTGAAGCCGGAGCGAGCGTCGCGGGCGCAGATGCGGCGGAGGCCGCCGCCGCCAGCGCGATGCCCCCGGAATCCACCGGGCCGGTTGTCGCCGACATGTATGTCGCGGCAGATGCCCGCATCATCATCGATGACAACGCCCTCTACCGCCACCCCGAGTTTGCCGGCCGGGCCCTGGCCCGGGCCGACGACACCCCCATGGAGGCCGCGGCCCGCCAGCAGGACCTAACCTACGTTGACCTGGAGGGGGACATCGGCATCGTGGGCAACGGCGCCGGCCTGGTCATGGCCACCATGGACCTCATCCGGTCCCACGGCGGAGAGCCGGCCAATTTCCTGGACATCGGAGGCGGGGCGGCGGCGGAGGTCATCCGGAAGGGGCTGACCTTCGTCATGTCCAAGCCCGAGGTGAAGGCGGTCCTGGTGAACGTCCTGGGCGGCATCACCCGATGCGACGAGGTGGCCCGGGGGGTTATAGAGGCGCTGCAGGGGGCCAGGGTCAAGAAGCCCATCGCCATCAGGATGATGGGCACCAACGAGCGCGAAGGCACGCTCATGCTGGAGCAGGCGGGCGTGGCGGTGCACATGGATATGGAGACGGCGGCCCGCGAGATCATGCGCCTGAAGCAGGGCCCGGCTACATGAGGGGCCAACCCCGAAGGACGGCCCCATGAGGAGCGTGCTCCCCGCGGACCCGCGGGTGGTGGTGCAGGGCATCACCGGCAACCAGGGCCGGCTGCACACCCAGTCCATGCTGCAATACGGCACGCGGGTGGTGGCCGGCACCAGCCCCGGCAAGGGCGGGCAGGAAGTCTGCGGCCTCCCGGTCTATGAGACGGTGGCCGAAGCCGCCCGCGAGCAGGGGGCCAACACCTCCATCGTGTTCGTTCCGGCGAAGGCCGCGCCGGCCGCGGTCCTCGACGCCATCGCCGCCGGAATGGAGACCATCGTGGTCATCACGGAGATGATCCCGCAGAAGGACGCCATCGATTTCGTGCATCGGGCGGTCCGCCAGGGTGCGATCATCGTGGGTCCCAACACCCCCGGGGTCATCGACCCGCGCATCAAGGCCAAGGTGGGCATCATGCCGGCCCACGTCTTCGCGCCGGGGAAGGTGGGGGTGATCTCCCGCAGCGGGACCCTCACCTACGAGGTGGCCTCGCACCTCACCCGGGCCGGGCTGGGCCAGAGCCTGTGCGTGGGCATCGGGGGCGACCCCATAGTGGGCCTGGATTTCATCACCGTGCTGGACATGCTCCAGGCGGACCCCGGCACGGAGAGGGTGGTGCTCATCGGCGAGGTGGGCGGGGTGGCGGAGGAGATGGCCGCCCGGTACATCGCCGACTCCAGGTATCCCAAGCCGGTGGTGGCCTACATTGCCGGCCGGTCGGTGCCTCCGGGCAAGCGCATGGGCCACGCCGGCGCTATAATCATGGGTGACGAAGGAACGGCCAGGTCCAAGATCGAGGCGCTGGCCGCGGCCGGCGTGCCGGTGGCGGAGAGGCCCAGCGAAATCGCGTCGCTGCTGCAGTCCGCGGAGCGCGCCGAGAGGTAGGAGATGACCAAGAAGGGAAGAGAGCTGATCCCGCCGGGACTGAGCTTCCTGGCCGACAACATCAAGACCAAGAACAACGTCCTTGGCGAGCCCAAGGCCGCCGGGGCCAAATGGGCCAAAGACCTCAACCTGCCCAGGCAGGGCGAGACCGTCTTCTTCGCCGGCTGCGGCTACCAGTTCTCCGGGAAGCTGGAGTCCCTGATGGGCCTGGTGCGGGGCATGGACAAGAGCGCGGCCGGCGCCGAGCTGCCCATGGCCCTGGCCGGGGTCACCAAGAAGCTGGGCATCAATGTGGCCGGCATTTACGGGAAGATCGCCGGGCGGGGCGCCGCCGCCGAGGCCCAGCCGCTGGTCGACGCGGTCAACTCCCTGCGGGCCCTGGGCGTGGAGATCGCCTACCTGGGCGAGGGCGAGCCCTGCTGCGGCGGGCTGCTGCACTACATGGGCCTGGAGCAGGACTTCGCCAAGAACGCCAGCGAGGTCTACTGGAAGCTCAAGGCGAAGGGCGTCAAGCGCGTCATCGGCATCGTCCCTTCCTGCACCTATGCGCTGCGGGACCTCATCCCGCCCCACGTCCCAGACGCGGACATCCAGGTGTCGCATTTCTCGGAGGTGGTCCTGGACCGGATCCCGGGGAAGGAGCTCCGCTTCCCCCAGGAGATGAAGGTCACCTACCATGATCCCTGCCAGATGTCGCGCTTCCTGGGGCTGACCGAGGCCCCCCGCCAGGTGCTGCAGGCCATCAAGGGCATCACCCTGGTGGAGCCGGAGTGGGTCAGCCGCCAGTGGTCCACCTGCTGCGGCGGCGGGGGCGGCTTTGAGGCCGTCTTCCCGGAGCTTTCCCAAATGCTGGCCGTCAACCGGGCCCAGGAGCTGGCCGACACCGGCGCGCAGGCCATAGTCACCAGCTGCCCGGGGTGCATCATGCAGCTCAAAGGCGGGCTGAAGCAGCTGGGCAAGGAAGAGGTCGAGGTGCTGGACCTGGCCCAGGTAGTGGCCGCCTCTCTGGGGGTGTGAGACCATGTCAGAGTTTACCGAATACAAGAAAGAGATCATGGACGCCGCTCACAGCGAGCGGATCAGGGTGGCGCTGCAGCGGGCCATCAAGAGCTACCGCAGCAACACCCGGGACGCCCTGAGGAAGTTCCCCCACACCATCAAGATGGCCGAGGAGGTCCGGGAGATCAAGTCCCGGTCCGTGGCCCAGATGGAGCAGCTGGCCGAGCAGGCCGGCCAGGCCATCGAGTCCAACAAGGGCAAGGCCTACATCGCCCGGACGGCCAAAGACGCCCTGGACATCATCGACCGGCTGGTGGGCAAGGAGAAGAAGCTCATCGTCAAAGGCAAGAGCATGACCGGCGAGGAAGTCGGCGTCCGGGAGCACCTCGAGGAGCACGGGCACGACGTCTACGAGACCGACCTGGGGGAGTTCATCATCCAGAAGCTGGGCTCCCGCCCCATGCACATCCTGTCCCCGGCCATTCACGTCCCCAAGGAGGACGTAGCCAAGCTGTTCTCCAAGATCACCGGAAAGGAGCTGCCGGCCGACATCGCCACCCTGGTGGCCACCGCCCGGGGCCTGCTCCGGGAGAAGTACTTCCAGGCGGACATCGGCATGAGCGGCGCCAACGTGGTGGCGGCCGACACCGGCACTCTCTTCATTATCGAGAACGAAGGCAACATCCGTCTGGCTACCGGGGCGCCGCCGGTGCACATCGCCCTGATCGGCATGGAGAAGCTGGTCCCCACCCTGGGGGACGCCTACAAGGTCTCCGAGGTCACCTGGCGCTACGCCAACTACACCGTTCCGTCCTACGTCAGCATGATCTCCGGCCCCAGCAAGACCGGGGACATCGAGAAGGTCACCACCTACGGGGCCCACGGCCCCCGGGAGTTCCACGTCATCTTCATGGACGCCGGGCGCACCGAGCTGGCCAGGGACCCGGTGCTGCGCCAGGCCCTGTTCTGCCTGCGCTGCGGCGGCTGCCTCTACGAGTGCCCGGTCTTCGCCGTCACGGCGGGTCATTTCGGCGACAAGTACTTCAGCGGCATCGGCGCGGTCTGGGCAGCCAGGCTCAGCAGCAGCCCCGAGAAGGGCGCGGCCCTGGCCTACACCTGCCTGACCTGCGGCCGCTGCAAGATAAGGTGCCCCATGCAGATCGACTGCGCCTCCATGGTAGTGGAACTGCGCCGCCAACTGGTGGACGCGAGCACCTAACGCCGCAGGGCCAGTTGGCGCGACAACTGGTGGACGCGAGCACCTAACGCCGCAGGGCCAGTTGGCGCGACAACTGGTGGACGCGAGCACGTAACGCCGCAGGGCCAGTTGGCGCGACAACTGGTGGACGCGAGCACGTAGCGCCGCAGGGCCCAGCTACCGCGGCGCCCGGTCGACACCGCCGCGTGACGGTGATATCCTTCACGTGGGACACGGGGCACAAGGGGGTAAATCAAGAATGATGGCTGAGCCGCCGCGCCTCGGCGATGAGGGCCGCAACGAATCATCGCACCTGATCGACATCTGGGTCATGGGCCAGCACCACCAGGTGCCGGAGGGCCTGACCATCCTCACCGCCCTGGAGCACTGCGGCTACCGCCTCATCCGCGGCTGCGGCTGCCGGGCGGGCTTCTGCGGCGCCTGCGCCACCATCTACAATTTCCGGGACGATCCGCAGCTGAGGTACGACCTGGCCTGCCAGAAGACGGTAGAGCCCGGCATGTACCTGACCCAGATCCCCTTCTTCCCCGCGCTCAAGGCCCGCTACGACCTGCAGGCCCTGGAGGCGGCCGGGGAGCAGGTGCTGGCGCTGTACCCGGATATCATCAAGTGCTTCGGCTGCAATACCTGCACCAGGACCTGCCCCCAGGAGCTGGAGGTGATGTGGTACATGTCCGACGCGCTCCGGGGCGATATCCGCGAGGCGGCCTCGAAGTCCTTCGACTGCGTGATGTGCGGCCTGTGCGCGGCGCGCTGCCCGCAGGGGTTGGTGCCCTACAACGTGGCCCTGCTCTGCCGCCGGCTCTACGGGCGGTACCTGGCCCCGCGCTCCGGGCACCTGGATGAGCGCATCGCCGAGATCGAAGCCGGCCGGTGTGACGCCGACGTCCGGAAGCTGATGAAAGCCAACGAGGCCGAGCTGCGCCGGCTCTACGCCGAGCGCCAGATCGAGCCGGCCTACTAGGGGGATGTGAGAGATGTACCCGCACAGCATGCAGGAGAGCGTCCGCAAGGTAGAGGCCACCCGCCAGGCCCGGCTGAAGGAGACCCTGCCCCGCATCAGCGCCGACGCCAAGGACCCGCTGCTGCGCCGCTTCCACCCCGACTACGTGGAGGGCATGATGCGCCCCCTGGCCGTCGGCCCCAACAAGGGCGACGCCACCCCCCACGAGATCGCCGACCTGCTGGAAGGGAACAGCCGGGTGGACCCGGACAAGGTGGACCTGGGCCGGGCCGAATACGACGTCGATGTGCTGGTCATCGGCGGCGGCGGGGCGGGGGCCAGCGCCGCGCTGCTGGCGCAGGAGAACGGCGCCAGGGTGCTGCTGGCCACCAAGCTGCGCCTGGGCGACTGCAACACGGTGGGGGCCCAGGCCGGGACGCAGGCCGCCGACCGGCCCCAGGACTCGCCCGCCCATCATTACCTCGACACCATGGGCGGCGGCCACTTCGCCAATATCCCGGAGCTGGTGGAGGCCCTGGTGATGGACGCCCCGTCGGTCATCAAGTGGCTGGAGGCGATGGGCGTCACCTGGGACAAGAACCCCGACGGCTCCATGCACGAGCTATCGGGGGGCGGCGCCTCGCGGCTGCGGCTGCACTCCGCCCGGGACTACACCGGGCTGGAGGAGATGCGGGTGCTGCGCGATGAGGTGCGCAACCGCGGAATCGATTATGTCGAGTTCTCGCCGGCGGTCGAGCTCCTGACCGACGGCGAAGGCCAGGTCTGCGGGGCCCTGCTGGTCAACCTGGAAACCAACCAGCTCCTGGTGGTCCGGGCCAGGGCCGTGGTGCTGGCCACCGGCGGCATGGGCCGGCTGCACATCCAGCAGTTCCCCACCACCAACCACTACGGGGCCACGGCCGACGGGCTGGTGCTGGCCTACCGCGCCGGCGCGCGCCTCATCTTCATGGACACCATGCAGTACCACCCCACCGGCGCCGCCTACCCCATGCAGATCCTGGGGCAGCTGGTCACCGAGAAGGTGCGCACCCTGGGGGCCCAGCTGGTCAACGCCGACGGGGTGCAGTTCATCATGCCGCTGGAGCCGCGCGACGTCGTGGCCGCGGCCATCATCCGCGAGTGCAAGGAGCGCCTGAAGGGCGTTCTCACGCCCACGGGGCAGCTGGGGGTGTGGCTCGATTCGCCCATGATCGACCTCATCCGGGGCCAGGGGACCGTGGCCCGGGAGCTGCCGGCCATGGTGCGGCAGTTCGGGCGCTACGGCATCGACATCGCCAGGGAGCCCATGCTCATCTACCCCACCCTGCACTACCAGAACGGCGGCATCCGCATCGACGCCGGCGGGGCCACCACGGTTCCCGGCCTTTACGCGGCCGGGGAGTGCGAGGGCGGCGTCCACGGGCGCAACCGCCTCATAGGCAACTCGACGCTCGACATATTCGTCTTCGGCCGGAGGGCGGGGAGGGCCGCCGCCACCTGGAGCCGCCAGGCGCACCCCGGCGCACCAACCCTGGGCCACGTGCGCCACTGGCAGCAGACCCTGCAGGACTCCGGCCTGGCCCGGCAGCGCCCCATCTCGCCGCTGCTGCTGCCGGACTATGCCCGGGGTGTCTCCGACTACACGCCCGGCTACATGCGGGAGCGGCTGCAGCCCTCCCGGATGAAGCTGACCTAGAGCGCAAGAGCCATGCCGCAGCGAATCCAGACCGACGTAAAGCAGATAGAGGCCATCCTGAACGAGGTCCTGAGCACCAGGTTCCCGCCGGTGGCCCGCTGCCGGCTGCTCTCCAGCGGATTCAACCCCGGGCACGCCCTGAACATCATCGAGAACATCGCCGGGCACAAGGAGTGCCTGGCCTGCGGCAACTGCATCGACATCTGCCCCGCGCTGGCGCGGGAGCCCAAACGCCGCCAGCGGACGGAGCAGCGCACCTCCATGGCCCTGGAGACCCTGGTGGGCGAGGACTGCGACCTGTGCTATGCCTGCTCCCTGGTCTGCCCGCAGGTGGACACCACCATCAAGCACTACATCGTCAGCTCCCGCCTGGTAGAGGTCATGTCCCGCCTGGCGCAGCGCATCGGGGACGACCAGGAGCCGGACCTGGACCTGTTCCTGGAGGAGGCCATCGATGCGCAGTAGCCAGCGCCCCGGCGGCGCGGGATCCGCATTCGCCAGCGGTCGGGGCCCTGGCGCGGGATCCGCATTCGCCAGCGCGCGCGTTTATGACGCGGGGTCCCGGGTCCTTTTTTTGGCCTGTAGCGATCGCTGCATCAAAAGGTGTTACCGAAATCCCGGGCGGCCTGCACCACGAACGAAATCGGCTCTGGCACGCTGGCGGCTGATGGCCCGGCCCCTCGATCCACTCCAGTCGAAGCCTCTCATACTCCTGACCCTTTCACTTTTCCTTCATGGCACGAGGCGGCAGCTATGGTAACAGCCCAAATGAGGCAACGATGACATACGGAAAAAAGGGGAGTCCCCCCGGCCTCTCCACCGGAGAACCGATTGATAGATTTCCCAATCCGGAGAACCCACTGATGGATTCCCCAGTCCGGAGAACCGACTGATGGATTTCACCATCCCGGAAGAGATGAAGATGGTCCAGGCCCTGGTCCGGGACTTCGTCCGGGACCAGCTCCGGCCGCTGGAGCGCGAGATCATGGGCCGCGCCGCCGGCCTGGCCGATGCCCGGGCCTGTCTTCCGCCGGAGGACGAGCAGCGTCTGCAGGCCCTGGCCGAAGAGCTGGGGCTGTGGGGCCCGGGCGTCCCCGAGGAGCTGGGCGGCATGGGCCTGGGCGCCCTGGGGCAGTGCCTGGCCGAGGAGGAGATGGCCCAGACCATCATCCCCTTCAGCTTCGGCGATGTCACGCCGCTGCTCTTCGAGTGCAACGCCGCGCAGCGCCAGAGGTACTTTGAGCCGCACTTCCGCCGCCGCCGGCAGGCGCTGATCGCCCTGCTGGAGCCCCAGGACGCCGCCGCGACCGGGGCCACAGCGGCGGCTGGCTTCCCCAACCTCCGCACCACCGCCACCCGGGAGGGAGCCGCCTACGTGCTCAACGGGACCAAGGTGTCATTCTCCCGCCCCGGGCCGGACTTCTTCGCCATCGTGTTTGCCACTGCCTGCGAAGGCGCCTCCAACACCTCAGTGCTTGGAGCCGCCAACAGCCCGGTGCTTGGAGCCGCCAACAGCCCAGTGCTTGGCGCCGCCAACAGCCCGGTGCTTGGCGCCTCGGCCTTCCTCGTCGACTGCGGCACGCCCGGTTTCAGTGTCACCGGCGGCCAGGACGCCGCCGGCTGGCGCACCCAGGTCCGGGCGCCCCTGGCCCTGACCTTCGCCGGCTGCCGGGTTCCTGAAGAGAACGTGCTGGGCGTCCCGGGACAGGCCTTCCGCCTGGCCCGGCAGTGGCTCCCCTGCCGCCGCCTGGTGCGGGGCGCCCGCTGCGTCGGCGTGGGGCAGAGGCTCCTGGAAGAGGCCCGGAACCACGTGGAGTCCTGGCAGTCCTTCGGGCAGCAGATCTATCGCCGGCCGGGCGTGGAGTCGGCCCTGGCCGACATCGCCATCAGCATCCACGCCTGCCGCCTGCTGGTGTACGAGGCCGCCTGCAAGGCCGACGCGGCCACGGCGGCCTGGGCCGCCGCCTCTGCCGCGGCTGCGGCCGCCGCCTCAGCCACACCGGAAGCCGCCGCCGGCGCCTCTCTGCCCGGCGGCAGCATCAAGCGTGACGCAGCCATGGTCAAGATCTTCGCCACCCAGACCATCCGGACCGTGGCCGACCGCGTGTCGCATCTCTTCAACGGCCCGCCCTACATCCAGGGCCTGCCCATGCAGCGGCTCTGCGCCGACGCCCTGGCCACGAACGCGGTGGACCTGGCGCTGGAGCTCCAGAGCAGTATAATTGCGGCAGACATCATGAAAGGACTGAGGGTCTAGAGATGCCCAACAGGATCACCCTGCCACTCACCGATGAGACGGTGGCCGGCCTGCGGGCCGGGGACGACGTCCTGCTCTGCGGGACCATCTACGTCGGCCGCGATGCGGCCCACAAGAGGATCGTGGAGGCCCTGGACGAGGGCCGGCCACTGCCTTTCGATCTCAAGGACCAGACCATATACTACATGGGCCCGTCGCCGGCGAAGCCGGGCCAGGTCATAGGCTCGGCCGGCCCCACCACCAGCGGCCGCATGGACAGCTACTCGCCCCGCCTCATGGCGGAGGGGCTGAAGGGCATGATAGGCAAGGGGATGCGCTCGGCGGCGGTCAAGGAGGCCATGAAGCGTTACCGGGCGGTGTACTTCGCCGCCATCGGCGGGGCCGGGGCCCTCATATCGAAGGCCATCAAGAGCTCCCAGGTCATCGCCTATGAGGAGCTGGGGGCGGAGGCCGTCCTGCGCCTCGAGGTGGAGGACTTCCCGGTGATCGTGGTCAACGACATTTATGGCGGCGACCTCTACGAGGAGGGCAAGGCCAGGTACCGCAAGCAGTAGCGCCGGGCCACCGGGTCGGGCCGGCGGCGCCGGGCTGGCAGGTCGGGCCGGCGGCGCCGGGCTGCGGGTTGGGCCGGCGGCGCCGGGCGGCGTTGTGCCAGCGAGGACAGGCTGCAGCCATACAGCCGTAGCCTGAAGGACAGGACAGCGGCGCAGGCAGCGCTTCCGGTCAGGGAGCGACGAGTCCCAGCCCGGGGTGATCGGCCTCGGGCCGCGGGCGATGTAACAGCGGCGCGCGAGGGCAATCCGCGGGTTCAGCCGCTGCCGCCGCGACAAAAAACAAGGAGGATATATGGCTCTCTTTGGAACGAGTGGGGTGAGGGGTGTGTTCGGGAAGGACCTCACCCTCAACCTTTGCCGCGACGTGGCATCGTCTCTGGGCACCATCCTGCCTGGCGGCGCCAGGGTGTGCATAGCCAACGACTCCCGGACCAGCGGGCCGGCCATCAAGGAAGCGGTCATCGACGGCCTGGCCGCGTGCGGGATCGAGACCGCCGACCTGGGCCTGCTGCCGACGCCGGCGCTGGCCCTGCTCACCCGGGAAATGCGCTTCGACACCGGGATCATGATCACCGCCTCCCACAACCCCCCGGAGTTCAACGGCCTCAAGCTATTCAATGCCGATTCCCTGGGATACAGCCGGGAGCTGGAGGAGCAGATCGAGGCCATCTACCGCCGTAAGCAGTTCCGCAAGGCTCCCCGCGCCCCCGCGGGCGCCGGCCAGGGGATGCGTGAGACCTACCTCAAGGCCGTGCAGGGCCGGCTCCCGCCGCAGGGCCTCAACCAGCGGCTGAAGATCGTGGTGGACCCCGGTAACGGAGCGGCCTCCGGCTTCGCCTCCTGGATCTTCACCCAGCTCGGCCTCAACGTGCTGCCCGTCAACGACTATCCGGACGGGCGGTTCCCCGGGCGCTCCCCGGAGCCCAAGGAGGACACCCTCGGCAAGACCATCGCCCTGCTGCAGGATTCCGGGTCAGACCTGGCCGTATGCTTCGACGGCGACGCCGACCGGGTGGTCTTCTGCGATCGTGAAGGCTTCGTGGGCTTCAACGAGGCCGTCGCCTTCATCTCCCGCCTGGCAGTGCAGGAGAGCGGCAAGAAGGTGGTGGCCACCACGGTGGAGACCGGGCGCCTGCTGGAGATGGCCACCAGCAACCTGGGGGTGAAGGTCTACCGGGGACGGGTCGGCGATGCCGACGTGGCCCACCTGGCCCTGGAGAACGACGCGGCCCTCGGCGTGGAAAACGTCGGCGTGTACATCCTGCCCCGCATGGGCTACTACCCGGAGACCATCTTCGCCGCCCTGACGCTGCTGTGCCACATCCAGGACGCCGGGGAGATCCGGGACTTCTTCCGCAAGATGCCGCCGCTCTTCTTCGACAAGGGCCGGGTGACCTGCCCCAACGAAGAGAAGGCCCGGCTCATGGAGGTCATCGCGCAGCAGGCCTCGGGGTTCGGGGCGGTGAGCGTCAACACGCTGGACGGCGTGCGCATGGAGTTCGCCGATTCGTGGATGCTCATCCGGGCCAGCGGCACCGAGCCCGTCATCCGGGTGCTGGCGGAGTCGCCGTCGGCAGAGAGGACGGCTGAATTGATTGACAAGGGTGTTAAATTAGTGCAGAGCTACGTCTCTGGGAGCATGCAATGAAGGCCCTCCTGCTCTGCGGCGGCATTGGCAAGCGGATGTTTCCCATCGCGGAGGATAAGCTCCTCCTCAACTTCCTGGGGCGGCCCCTGCTGAGTCACCAGCTGGACAGGCTGAAGGAGGCCGGCATCCAGGAGCTGGTGGTAGTGGCCAACCCCCACAACGTGGGTCATATTGAGCGCATCATCCGCGAGGCCCCCGGCATGCACGCCAGCTTCGTGGTCCAGGAGGAGGCCCTGGGCATCGCCAACGCGCTGGAGACCGCGGCCCGCTTCCTCAAGGGGGAGCTGCTCATCGTCAATCCCAACGACGTCTTCGAGACGCCGGCCCTCACCTCGCTGCTGCGCGCCTGGAAGAGGGGCAGCGCGTCCGGAGCTTCCTCCCGCGCAGCGTCCGGCAAAGCCGCCAGCAGCGGTTCCGGGCCTGCCGCTTACCTGGTGGGCTACGAGGTCAAGGACTACTTCCCCGGCGGCTACCTGGTGACCAACAGCCGCCGTGAGCTGAGCCGCATCGTGGAGAAGCCCCCCAGGGGCGAGGAGCCCAGCCGCCTGGTCAACATCCTGCTGCACCTGCACACCGACGCCGCCGGCCTGATGAAGCACATCTCGCGGGTGCGGACCGATCGCGACGACGTGTACGAGTGCGCCCTGGACCTCATGGTCCACGAAGGGCGCCGCATCAAGGTGGTGCCGTACGCCGGCTTTTGGAAGGCCATCAAGTACCCCTGGCACATCTTCGGCGTCACCCGCTACTTCCTGGACCATGCCCGGCCCCACATCTCGCCCACGGCCCAGGTGTCCCCCCGGGCGGTGGTGGAGGGGCGGGTGGTCATCGAGGACGGCGTGCGCGTGCTGGAGAACGCCGTCATCCGGGGGCCGGCCTACATCGGCGCGAAGTCCATCATCGGCAACAACGTCCTGGTCCGCGACTACAGCCACATCGGGCGCAACTGCGTGGTGGGCTACTCCACCGAGGTGAAGGGCTCCTACATCGGCGACAACTGCTGGTTCCACTCCAGCTACGTGGGGGATTCCATTATCGACGACAACTGCTCCCTGGCGGCCGGCACCGTGCTGGCCAACTTCCGCTTCGACGAGAGGAACGTCCGGGTGAAGGTCAGGGGGGAGGCCCTCGATACTGGATTGGACAAGTTTGGTGCTATAATGGGTGCTGGCTCAAAAACCGGGATCAACGCCAGCGTCATGCCGGGGGTCAGGATAGGTCCGGGGTCTTTCGTCGGGTCCCATGTCTGCCTCATGAGGGATTTGCCCGGCAACAAGCTGGTCATGATGGAGCCGCGCTACCGGGTGCTGGACGCCGACATCATTGCGGCGGACAACAAGAAGGCCGATCTGATGAAAAAACTGGAGAAGCTGTAATGTGCGGAATCATCGGCTACGCAGGGGACACGGCGGCCGCCCCCATACTGCTCAAGGCGCTGCGCAGCCTGGAGTACCGGGGATATGACTCGGCCGGCATCGCCACCATCTGTGATGGGAAGGTCAGCGCCGAAAAGGACGTGGGCAAGCTGGACCAGGTCTGCGGCAAGCACGACCTGGAGCACCTTCCGGGCAACCTCGGCATCGGCCACGTGCGCTGGGCCACCCACGGGGACGTGACCCAGGTCAACGCCCACCCCCACTTCGACTGCAAGGGCGAGATCGCCGTGGTCCACAACGGCATCGTGGAGAACTACCGCGAGCTGCGCACCCGGCTGGAGGCCAAGCACCATTTCGTCTCCCAGACCGACACCGAGGTCATCCCGCACCTCATCGAGGAGTACATGGATGCCGGGGCCACCATGGAGCAGGCCGCGCTGCAGGCCAGCCGCCAGCTCAAGGGCTGCTACGCCTTCGCCGTGGTCTCGGTCAAGGAGCCGGACCGGGTGGTGGCCACCCGCCGCGAGAGCCCGCTGGTGGTGGGGTCCAATGGCCATCGCAGCTTCATCGCCAGTGACGCCCTGGCCTTCCTGGAGGAGACCAACCGGGTAGTCTTCCTGGAGGACGGCGAGTTCGTCATCCTGGGCGGCAAGTCCGTCAGGTTCCTGGACCAGGACGGCCACCCCGTCAAGAAGGAGTTCAAGGAGGTGGACTGGAAGTGGGACCAGGCCACCAAGCAGGGGTTCGACTACTACATGATGAAGGAGATCCTGGAGGAGCCCCAGGCCATACGGCAGGCCATGATGCAGGACCAGAAGCTGCTGCTGGAGATGGCCATCGGCATCCTCCGCTGCCGCCAGGTGGTGATCACCGCCTGCGGCACGTCGCGCTACGCCGCCCTGGTGGGCCGCTACCTCTTCTCCCGCCTGGCCGGCAAGTTCTGCGACGTCATCATGGGCTCCGAGTTCCAGTACTTCTCGGACTCCATCGACCGCAACACCCTGGTCATCGCCGTGTCTCAGAGCGGCGAGACGGCCGACGTCATCCAGGGCGTGAAGCGGGCCAAGGAGAACGGGGCCCTGGTCTACTCCCTGGTCAACACCGTCGGCTCCACCCTGGCCCGCATGGCCGACCGGGTGCTGTACCTCAACTGCGGCCCCGAGATCGGAGTGGCGGCCACCAAGACCTTCGTCAGCCAGCTGACCCTCTTCTACCTCCTGGCCTTCACCATGGGGAACCGCCTCGACGACGGGATACGGGAGCTGCACGAGATCTGCCCCCTGATAGAGCAGAACGTCAAGGCCAACACCAAGAACCTGCAGATCCTGGCGCAGAAGACCCGGGACAAGAATGATTTCTACTACATCGCCCGGGGCATAAACTTCGCCATCGCCGCCGAGGGGGCCCTCAAGATGAAGGAGATCTCCTACATCCACGCGGAGGGCATGCCGGCCGGCGAGCTCAAGCACGGCACCCTGGCGCTGGTGGACCACGGCACTCCCATCGTGGTCATCGCCCCGGATGACTACACCTACGACGAGACCATCGCCAACGCCCACGAGACCCGGGCCAGGGGGGCCTACGTCATCGGGCTTTCGGAACAGACCAATCCCATATTCGATGCCTGGATCCCCATACCGGATGTGGAGGAGATCTTCCAGCCCCTGGTGACGGTGGTGCCCCTGCAGCTGCTGGCCTACTACTCCGCGCTGGCCCGCGGGCGCGACCCCGACAAGCCGCGCAACCTGGCCAAATCCGTCACGGTGCTTTAGAGGAGGTGGCCGCCGGGATGGGCTCTGCGTTGTCCCCCGCGCCTCGGGCGGAGGCCGCGAACCGCCGGTTCGCCGGTGCCAGGCGTCTGCTGGCCCGAACGAACAGCGGGTTAGCCTGTGCCGATAGCGGGTCCGCCGGTGCCAACCGCGTGTTCGCCCATGCCAATCGCGCACTGGCCCTGCTCCTGATCGTGGCCACGCTGGCCGCCTCTATCGGCTCCGGCTTCGCCTGCGCCAAAGACACCCGGTCCTTCCCCAGCATGATGCAGACCCTGCCCATCAGCGTCGCGGACTTCACCTACTGGGACATCAAGGCCCTGAACTCGGACCAGCACCTCTGGGACATCTTCGACTCCTTCGAGGCCAGCGCCTCCGCCCGGCAGATCGAGGACCTGCTGGTGGTGCTGGCCAAGGTCCAGGGAGCCGCCCGGGCGGTGTCCTACGACAACGCCACCCTGGCCGGACCGGCCGCCATCTTCCGCGGTGATTTCGACATGCCCTACATCAGGCGCCAGATGGAGCAGAAGGGCTACATCCGCTCGGCCAACAAGGAGGCCGAAACCTGGCTCCCCGGCGAGAACGTTACCTACATGTCCGCGGTGGGCATACGCGGCGGACTGCTGTACCTGGGAAACGGCAATGACGTCGTGGCCTGCATCAGCGTGGCCGCCGAGGACAGCCTGCTCTCGATGTGGGACGACCCCAACCTCAGGGTGGTGGCCGACAAGCTGCCCGACGGCTTCATGGTCAACATCCACCACGCCAACCCCGCCCACGGCGAGATCTACACCGGGCTGGTGGCCTACGGGAAGTCCTACAGCAAGGCCAACCGCGACACCCTGAAAGTACGGGCGATGTATCTCTTCGGCCACGATCCGGCCGCCCGCGCCGCCCAGCCGGCCATCGAGGACCATTCCCGCGTGCTGTTCGACGACGTCACCGTGAAGACCGAGGGCAACCTGGTGATGGTCACCGCCATGGTGCCCATAACGCGCTTCGCTGGCACCCTCGAGTTCTAGGCGCGCCGGCGCGCGCCGCCAGGCATGGCCCCGGAAACCGGGGCGGAGGAAGGGATCCTTGCCGCAAGAGGACAGACAGGATTCACCGGGGGCAGAGGGAGAGCGGGCCCGCCTCAGGGCGCTCCTCCCCCTGTTCGAGGTCAGCAAGGCCCTGGTGTCGGAGGTGGAGCTGGACCGGCTCTTCGGCCTTATAGTCAATGTGGTCCAGCGGGAGACGGGCTCCGACCGGGTCTCCCTCATGCTGCTGGACAGCACCGCCCAGGAGATGGCCATAGCCGCCGCGGTGGGGCTCCCCGGAGACGTGGTCAGCGCCACCCGGGCCGTAGTCGGGCGGGGCATCGCCGGATCGGTAGCCCAGTCGGGGCAGGCCGTGCTCCTCAACGGCATAGTGCAGCACGAGTGGCCCGAGGAGGGGCAGCCGGTCACCTCGGCCATCTGCGTCCCGCTCAAGGTCAAGGGCGCCGTCATCGGCGTGCTCAACAGCAGCAACGTCAGCCGCCAGGGGAGCTTCACCGAGAGCGACCTGGACATGATGACCATACTGGCCGGGCAGGTGGCCATCGCCATCGAGAACGCCCGCCTCTTCGAGGAGCTGCGCACCAAGCAGGCCTCCCTGGAGCAGCTGCTGACGGAGTTGCTCAAGGCCCAGGAGGAGGAGCGGCAACGGGTCTCCACGGAGATCCACGACAGCGTGGCCCAGCTCATGGTGAGCGCCTCCTATCACACCCAGTCCGCCAGCGCCCTGATGGAGCAGTCCAAGTTCGACCGGGCCCGCGAGGAGGCAGAGGAGGCCACCCGGATCATCGGCCGCTGCGTCAAGGAGCTGCGGGGCATAGTCACCGAGCTCTACCCACCCGCCCTGAGCGAGCTGGGCCTGCTGGGGGCCCTGCAGGAGAACGTGGAGTACTTCCGGCGCGAGACCGGCACGGCCTGCCGCATGGTGAACAGCGACCTGCCGCCCCGCCTGTCGCTGGTGCAGGACATGGTCATCTACCGGGTGGTCCAGGAGGCCCTCAACAACGTGCGCAAGCACGCCCAGGCCACCCAGACCGAGATCAGCCTCGACAGCGACGACCAGCGGATAGTGGTCGAGATCTGGGACAACGGCCGGGGCTTCGATGAGGCGGCGGCCAGGGGCCCCAGACCGGGCGCCGGCGGGGTGGGCCTGCTGACCATGAGAAGCCGGGCGCGCATGCTGGGCGGCGACCTCCGGATAGATGCCCGGCCCTCGGGCGGGACCCGGGTGGTCTTGACAATACCCCGGTCCAGCCCCGAGAATCTGTCACACGACCACAGAGAGTCGCGCCCCGACTCATCGCCGGTCAAAGGAGGGTCGCCTTGAAGTCAATACGGGTGCTGCTGGTAGACGACCACCAGGTGGTGCGCGAGGGACTCAAGCGCATGCTCGACCTGGACGCGGACATCGAGGTGGTGGGGGAGGCCTCCTCCGGCGAGGAGGCCCTGGTCAAAGTCGAGCAGCTGTCTCCCGACGTCATCCTGATGGACGTCAAGATGCCGGGCATGGGAGGCATCGACGCCATACGCGAGCTCAAGGCCCGGGAGTCGCCCGCTGGCGTGATCGTGATGACCGTCTACGAGGACAAGTACCTGGCCCAGGCGGCCGAGGCCGGGGCGGTGGGCTACCTGCTGAAGGACGTCAGCCGGGACGAGCTGGTCAAGGCCATCAAGGCCGCTCACCAGGGGCAGTCACCCTTCGCGCCGGCGGTCAGCCGGACCCTGTTCACCCAGTATGCCGCCCTGACCAAGGCCAGCCACGACAGCCTGCTCACCCGCCGCCAGGTGGAGATACTGCGGCTGATCGCCTCCGGTTCCACCAACAAGGAGATCGCCTCCCGCCTCTTCATCAGCTCGGCCACCGTCAAGCGGGAGACCAACACCATCTTCGCCTCCCTGAACGTCAACGACCGGGCCGAGGCCGTCTCCGCCGGCTACAAGATGGGCCTCCTCTAAGCCCCGCGCCCGCGCCCCGGGCTGCGGCACTGCGGGGCCGCCCACATCCGCCCGCGCCCCGGAGCAGGCTGAGCTAATTAGCTCGACAATGCTATCCATTTGGGACTTCTCCGCCCGCGGGCCGGGTGTAAGAATTATGTGACATAGTTCACCTACGGCAGAGAACCGCAGGGGGAGGTCTATGGCTCTCGAAGCGCCCCATATTGACGCCCTTCCGGCCGGGGATGCAGCCGCTTTGGCCCCCGGGGATGCCGCCGCAACGGCCCCGGGGGACGCGGACGTGATCCGGGCCATGGTCATCGACAGCCGCGAGGCCATGCGCGAGGGGCTGCGCACCATGCTCAGTGGCGACGACCGCATTACGGTGGTCGGGGTGGTGAGCGGCGGCCAGGAGGCCGTGGAGCGCCTCAAGGAGCTGTCGCCGGACATCGTGGTCATGGACATCTCGATGCCGGGCGCCGATGGCGTTGACACCGTGCGCCGCATCAAGGAGGCCCGGCCGAACACCGGCATCCTGGTCCTCTCCGACGACCGGAAGGCCCTCGTCCCGGCCGTCAAAGCCGGCGCGGTGGCCTACCTCTCCCGCAACATCAGCCGATCAGAGCTGGCGGCCGCCATACAGCTGGTCTACCTGTGGCGGCTGGTGCTGTTCGGTGACGAAGGCTCTCACTTCGCCCTGCTCAAGATCTAGCTTCCATTCTGCACGGGCAGGTCCCGCTCCGCGGCTATCCGGTGTACTCGAAGATGCGTATGTAAGGCACCTCGGCGCTGCTCGACCACCTCACCTTATCCACGGAGTCGTGGACCAGAGAGAAGCTGGTCAGGCCCTCCAGCGGGACGGGGCTGACGCGGGGATCGCTGCTGACGATGCTGTAGTTGCCTCCCGAGGAGGCTTTGGAGGCGACGAAGGCCTCCGCCGCGGCGTAGGAGTTGAAGGCCTGGGTCTGGGTGACCACCTTGTACTCCCGTCCCTCCGCCATCCTCCTGGTCCAGGTGATGACCTTGCAGTCGCCGGGCGCCGGCGTCACTGCCCGGCCGTCAAACAGGTACATCCTTACCGACAGGCACCGGTAATACGACGGGTAGAAAAAGAGCGCGGGCGTGTACGACGCCGCCCCCTGCTGGTCCTCTGACTGCACCAGGAAGGTGTCCCAGTAGTCTTCGGTGGCCTTGCCGGTCTGGGCGAACGGCCCGTAGAACTTGAGATTGATGTTCATCAGCTGGTAGTCCAGGATGACGTACCGGCCGCCAAACTGGTCCATTATCTTCGCCCCGTCGGCCTCGGTCTGGGCGATGAAGAACTCGCACACCGGCGGCAGGGCCCCGCCGGGGTTCTGGCAGGGAGGGCGGTGCCCAATGCGGGCAATCCAGTAGCCATAGTCCCACCAGGCCATGATGCCGTAGGCGTCGGGGAAGGCCGAGTAATCCAGCGGGGTCCGGTAGCGGGCGTAGTAGTAGTCGGGGTATTCGGCGCTGGGAAAGGGGTCCGGCGTGTTGTTCTTCAGCCACTCCAGCGATTCGCACCAGGCGTCGTGCGGCTCGTACCTGGGATTCGCCGGGTCCCGGTCAGCCGTGTACTGGGCCAGGTCGATGGGGGTGACCCACTGGGTACCGGCGCCCAGGTTCTGCTCCGTGTAGGGGACCACGGTGACCAGGCAGAACATGCCGATGGCCACCACTGCCACGAAGGCGTAGGCCGGATTCAGGGGCGGCCGCGCGGCCCGGGGCTTCCGGCCTTTCTCCCGTTTGCGGACGGCATCCGGCGGCGCCGGGCGCGGCTCGGCCGTCAGGCCCTTCAGCCCCGCCAGGTACAGCAGGTACCAGCAGCCATACCCGGCCAGCACCGCGATGTTGACCACCAGGTAGTAGTTGAAGCGGCGCTGGGCCAGGGCCGCCAGCAGGATGATGGCGGTCCACACCAGCAGGAGGACCTTCTCCGGCTCCCGGCGCCGGACCACGAAGTAGCCCAGAAGGAGCAGCCCCAGGACCGCGAAGATGGTGGTGAATCCGTAGATGTTCCAGAAGGGAGCCAGGGTCCAGTGGCCGCCGCCCCCGGTCGTGCGCTCCCAGAGGAAAGGTATCATCTCCGAGACCGATGTCCCCGAGTTCCAGTCCAGGACCACGAAGTGCTCCGTGAACTGGTGGTACAGCGGCCGCTTCACCAGCCACAGGAGGAGGAAGGCCCCCAGCCCGGCCAGCAGCACCGTCGCCGGGTACAGCAGCGGGTACCCCTGGAGCCGCGCCAGCAGCGCCCTGGCCCACCCGGACCCGCCAGAGCCCTGCGGGACAGCCCGGCCTGACCCCTGCCCGGCGGCCTTGCCTGGGCCCTGCTGGGCAGCCTTACCTGGGCCCTGCTGGGCAGCCCTGCCTCCAGACGGAGGGACGTTCCCGGCGGCGGGCGCGGCCTTGCTCCGGGCTGCAGCCAAGCCCTTCCCCGGGGCCGCGGACCTCTTGTCCGCGGGGGTAAGGGCCCCGCCTCCGGCCATGAAACGGGAAAGGCCGAACAGGGCCGCCGGTATCAGGACGGCCAGGCCCAGGGCCGCCGTCACCTCCCCGCTCTGGCCCAGGATCACGAACACCAGCAGCGCCGGCAGGAAGGTGGCCACGCCCACCAGTCCCAGGTAATCGGTGGGGACCCGGCTGACGTGGTCGATGCAGAATTGGACCACGAAGAAGGCCGCCAGTATGAAGACAAACAGCAGCGCGCCTATCCAGCTGGCCATGAACAGCCCCAGGAAGAACCCTCCCAGGAGCGCGAAGGTCAGAGGCGCCGCCAGGCCGCTCGTCCGGGGGTGGCGCAGGTGCTGCCAGGTCAGGCGCTCCTTCCTGATACCCTTCAGGGCCAGCAGCAGGAACATCATGGCCGTGGTGGTGAAGAGCGTCTCCGCCACGTGGTGGTCTATGAAGCCCAGGATGGACCGGCCCAGGAACTCGCCGGGCATTATGGCCACCAGCAGGGCCGCGATCAGCCCCGCCCAGCGGCTGGCCAGGGTCTTGCCTATGAAGTAAACGGGGAAAATGGTCAGGGCGCCCATGACCGGCGGGAACAGGGCGGCCACTACATCCACCGTGTGCGGGGTCGGCGAGCCCAGGCCAATGACCCAGATGACACCGGCCAGCAGGTAGTCGAAGAACGGCGCGATGAGGCTGGTGCTGCCTCCCCAGGGATAGAGGAGATAGGGGTCGGCCGAGGCCAGGTACGGGAAGTTGTGCGCCAGGTTGTCGATTATGCGCGCGTGCCAGTAGGCGTCGATCCCGGTGAACTTCGACCACGTCCCGCCAAACACCACGTCGCTGGTGAAATGGATCCGCAGGTACAGGGCGGCGAAGAAGAACACCGACAACAGCAGCGCGATCAGCACCCGCTGCACCAAGGGCTTCCGCTGCACGGCGTTCAGGGAGACGATCAGGGCCCGCCTGGCGCCGGCGCCGATCTTGTTCAGGACTTCCATACCTTCACTTCCTCGCTTTCAACGCTGGGGAGACTATAGCAGACGGTGCACGCCGCAGCAAGGGAGGGCGCGGCTGCCTGACGGGCCGGGCTACTCCGCGCGCCCTGCGTCCGGGAGGACCGGCCGCCTCGCGGGCCTTTTGACGCTGCCCCCCGGCAAAGCTAGAATGGATACCACGAGCGGGAGTAACTCAGGTTGGTAGAGTACCTGCCTTCCAAGCAGGCCGTCGCGGGTTCGAATCCCGTCTCCCGCTTACCTCCCTCACAAAACAACCCCTAGCCCGATGTGGTACAATGCTTCACGAGCATCTGCCTGGACAAGTTTTTCGGGGCAAGTCGCTCCTGCACGATAAAAGGATGAAATGGAAGGGGGAAACATGGCAGTCGAAAACATCACCAGGGCAAGCGAGGTTTTTCTTGTGGACTCGTGGATGCTGGCACTCCGGGCCCAGAACTGCTCACCCAAGACCCAGCAGACCTACCTGGAGGCCCTGACCCAGCTCATCCGCTTCCTGGCCGCCAAGGGTATGCCAGTAGACCCGCACCGGATCACCCGGGAGTACCTGGACGCCTTCATGGCGGATCTGCTGGCCAAGTGGAAGCCCGGCACCGCCAACAACCGTTATCGGGGCCTCCAGCAGTATTTCAAGTGGCTAGTCGAGGAAGGCGAGATCAAGGTATCACCTATGGCCAGGATGCACCCGCCGAGGATCCCGGAGCAACCCCCGCCCGTTCTCTCTGACGAGCAGATAGAGGCCATTCTGAAGACGTGCGCCGGCTCGGATTTCCGGTCTCGCCGGGACATGGCCGTTCTGCGGCTGCTACTGGACTCCGGGCTGCGGCGGGCGGAGCTGGCCGGCCTCACCCGGGAAGCGGTTGACCTCAAGAATCAGACGGTCAAGGTGGTCGGAAAGGGCGGCCGGGTCCGGGTGGTGCCATTCGGCAAGAAGGCCGCCAGGGACCTTGACCGATACCTGAGAGTCCGGGCCCAGCACCCGCGGGCCTCCGCGCCCCAGCTCTGGCTCGGACATGAGGGCCCCATGACACCCTCGGGAATCTCGCAGATAGTGAAGGACAGGGCGGCCCAGGCCGGCTTTGACGCCTTCACCCACCAGCTCCGACATACCTTTGCCCACCTTTGGCTCAAGGACGACGGCAGCGAAGGCGATCTGATGCGGCTGGCCGGCTGGCGCTCCCGGACCATGCTGGGGCGATACGCGGCCAGTAAGGCGGACGAGCGGGCCAGGGAGGCCCATAAGCGGCTCAGCCCGGGCGATAGATACTAAGCGCGGGCGTACAGTAAGGATGGAATGGTGGGCCAGAAGACGGTTCTAGACGTTCTACCAGAAGACCTCGAAACGCTACAAGAGGTCAACGCTATTCCTGAGCTCCGCCTCTTCTTTTGGAGTCTAGCAGGGAGAGACGCCAGGGCCTTCGTACGCTCTCGTAAGGAACTGACCAAGGGCCTATGCAACATGGCTATTGCCGGCGCAAGCCTCCTTCAACTTGCAGGCGACCCGCTGATACCGAGGTTCGACTTCCCCGCGAGGGGTTTCAGTGACGACCTTCTGAGTCTGTTGGGTACGCCCCGGCGCTACTACAAAGCCCTGGTCACTATCCACGCCTCAGAGTTGATACTCAAGAGGTTTGAGTTGCCGCCTACACTGGATGGACTGCTATCCTACCGTAGCGGCAAGAGAATGACAGCCGAGGACCTGCAACGCTATCGCGTGTTCGCACGCTCCTATCTCGTCCGTCACGGAGCGCCACGCCAGGCAAGGACAGCGGACCAGTTGCCGCCACCAGACGAGAACGTGGCCATACGGAAGATTGTGGACGATAACCATAGGGTACTGCGGGCGTTGGCCAAGAAATACAGAGACCCCAAAGCATCCAGGGCGGAGTATGGCCTTGACCAAGGCCTTGTTGATGCACAGTCGGCGTTGTTTTCGGCCGTCCTGGCCTACCTGGAGAATGACCCGCCCCTCTCCAAGATCGTAGATGATGCCTTTGGCAAGGGGTTCAGATCATTCCTCAAGCAAGTGGCCGAGCACAAAGTGGTTGACGGTGTGAGGAAAGACACCCCGGAACTCACGAAGGACTTCAAGGCGGAACTCGAACGCGCCAAGCCCAAGACCAAGCTGGACAGGCTAGACGTACTTGAGCGAGTCAAGGACGAGTTCTACTCCGTTGACATGGGCAAGGACCGGACCGGCAAGAGCAGATTCGAATCATTGGATGCCGCGATTGAGGACGGCGAGGGCAACACCTATGACCGTGGAGAGACGCTAGAAGACGAGATGCACTTTGATAGCAATGGCAGCCGGGTGAATGACTACACGATGGAGCGTCGGGGGATGCTGAAAGAAGCGATAGCGGAAGCCGATCTAACCGAGAGAGAGCGCCTAGTTGCCGAACTGAAGTTGATAGAAATGGTGAATGACGAAGACGTGGCCGCGGCCCTCAAGAAGCGATTTGGCAAGGCCTTCTCGGGGGCGAACATTCGACAACTCACGAGTAGGGCAACTCTGAAGGTCTCCGCCATAGCAAGGTCGAAGCTGACGACGGACTAGACTACACCGCAAACGAAGCCCCCTAGGGCGGGAGTGTAACAGAACACCCCGCCCTCTTTCTTTTCCGCAAAACGTCACAAAGTCCCGCCTTCTGCCGATAGGGATAGCAGAGGCTAAACGAAATGCATAGGAGACGGGCAGAGGTGACAAAGATCTGGACGGAGCTCCGCTACGGAACAGAGAAGAACAGCATCAGACTAGCGAAATCGGCGGACCCAGAGGTCATAACTGCTTTCAGGGATCGGGCCCTAGAGCAAGCCCGCAAGGACGCACGAGAGAGCAGGGGCCTGGACCCCATCATCCACTCTGAGGACAAGGCGGAACTCACCCGACTGCAAAGGCTGTTCAGCCTGATATCCCCTCCGGCGGAGGCCTGTCGTTGACGTTTGACCCGAGCACGGCGAGGCTGGCGGGCCGGATCGGCGGCTACAAAAAGGCCGCCCGGTACCCTGCCGCCGATCTGACCCGCAGCGCCAGGGCCGGGTTCATGGCCAGGTTTGAGCCGAAGGATCCGGGCCTGGATGAGGCCGAACGCCAGCGGCGGACGATGGCCGCCTTCAAGGCTCATATGGCCTCCCTGGCCTTGAAATCATCTGTTGCCCGGAGGAAGAGGAATGGAAAAAAGGACCGAGATCTGCAACTCCTGCACCGCCTGCGGCGGCCTGATGTCGGACCGCTGTGAGCGATGTGACGACCAGTTCAGCGCCCTTGAGTTGCCCAGCGGCCTCTCGATGGAGAGCATCCAGGCGGACTCGCCGGCAGCCGTCCGGGCCCTGGTGCTCATCCAGATAGAGCGCCTGCGGGATGAGCTGCTCGGATATCTCCGGGATGATCTAGGGGACGTATTGCCATGATGAGGCTGGACCAGTCTGGCCGCGTCTTCTGCGCCAGCTTTGACAACAATGGCCTGGTGGTCCGGGCCTCCCGGGTCCGCGAGCTGCCCAGCGGCGATTTCCGGGCCCTGCTGGAGGTCATGGACGGTGACGTGCCCCTCCACTCTTCGACGGTGAATCTGTGCACCGCCAGCGGCCGGCAGGCCGTGGTCCGGTCACTCAACGGCAGCCGGGACGATTGGCCCAATGTCATTGACCTGGCCTGCAGCAGCATAGTGCATCGGCTCATGCAAGGCAGCCCGGCCGAAGAGATCTGCAGCGAGAAGCCCGTAAGCCCCCTGCGGTATCTCCTGGACCCGTTCCTGCCCCTGGACCAGCCCACCATACTCTTTGGTAAGCCCGGCAGCACCAAGAGCTACCTGGCCCTGCTGTGGTGCATCCTGGTGCAGCTCCCGCACCCTGACAACCCCTTCGGCTGGGTCATGGGCAAGAAATGCGCCAACATCCTGTATGCCGATAACGAAACGTCCCGGGACACCATACACCGGCGTCTCCAGGAGCTGCTCCGCGGCATGGGGCTGCCGCCCCTCCATATCCACTACAAACGCCTCTACGGATCCCTGCCGGCAGAGCAGGAGGACATACAGCGGGTCATCCTGGAGAAGGATATCCGCCTGGTGGTGGTGGACAGCGCCGGCAAGGGCTGCGGCGGCGATATCAACGCGGCCCAGCCGGTCAACGACTTCTTTACCGCCTTGAACCAGCTTGGGACTACTTCCCTGGTCATACACCATGAGCCGAAGGACTCCCTGCTCCAGAAGGATAAGACACCGTACGGCAGCGCCTACTTTGAGGCCGGGGCCCGGTCAGTATGGCACGTCTCCCGCGGCCAGGGCACAGAAGATGAGTTCACCGTCATGCTCAAGCATTTGAAGGCCAACGACAGCGCCTTGCATCGGCCCATCGGCCTCCAGGCGAGGTTCAGCCAGGGCCCGGAAGGCAAAGCCGTTCGGTTCCAGCCCGCGGACCTCCGGGACAGCGAGTTCGCGCCGGCCCTGCCGCTCCGGGAACGTATCATCGGCCTGCTGCGGTCGGGCCCCATGTCGGGCCCGGAGATCGCGGCGGAGTTGGGTGTCAGCCCTGATATGGTCAGGGCCCGGCTCAACGATGGTAAGTCTCTGTTCGTCAAGGTCGGCCAGGGATGGGGGCTTAAGTCCTTTGAACACTAGACACCGTACAGCGTACACCGTACATCCCCCCCTAAAGGGGGGGGGAGGTGTACGTTCGGTCTGGAGTACGGGGTGTACGTTGGGTGTACGTTGTGAGGGAAACGAGCGTGGGAACACTTCAAGGGTGTACGGGGTGTACGCTCCGGGTGTACGGTCCAGGGGGTGTACGCTCTTTATGTCTACTCCTTATGTTAAGTTACCTCCATTCCATTCCTTACTCCGGCAGGCCAAAGCGGGGTCGGAGCTGGTCCCTTCGGCCCCGCGGCGGCTACCAGGCCGGGCGATGCGGGGTCTTTGCGTCACAGACCTCTCTCCATGTCAGCCAAAGCGGGGGAGGAACGGCTCCCCCGTGGAGGCCCTTCCCATGAAATTGAACATGGGTCCAGGCAGCCCATGTTGTCTCCTTTGCTCTGGACAGGCGGCGGGGGCCGGTTCGACCACCCCCGCCAAGTGTCCACTCCGGGCCGGGGTCTACCACCCGGAGAACACCGCCCCAGGCCGGCTTCGGCCACTTGGAGCACCCAGGGAGCGGCTGCCGAAGGACTCTGAATACGTAAGAAAGAGGTAGACAAGACAATGGCAACCATAGCAACAAGTGAACTGGCGGACCTTCTGCGGACGCTGGCCGGCCAGTACCGCGAAGTCAAAGCCCGCCTGGACGAGCGCGACCTCAAGGACGCCCGGCATGGCCTGGTGAGCCCTGGCTTTGATCGCTCCCAGGAATTCAACCCCGAGACAAAGGCGTTTCTGAAGATGCTCCGCCACGGGGAGCGGCGGCTGGACCCTTCCGAGAGGAAGGCGTTGGTAGAGGACTCAAATGGCCAGTACCTGGTGCCGGCAGATGTCGAGCAGGAGATCTTCCGGGCAGCCTCGGAGCTGGGCACCATTCGCCCCCTGGCAAGCAAGCGCACCACCAACCGGGACAGGGTACAGGTGCGGACCCTCTCTGGCCTCTCTGCCGGCTGGGGCAAACTGGAGACAGGGACCGACATCACGGAGGGCACCCTGACGCCCACTCAGGATACGGTCTACATCGAAGACCTGTATGGCCTCACCAAGATAGGCGAGGATGAGCTGGCCGACGCGTCGGACGCGGAACTGGCGCAGATAGTGGCCCAGGAGTTCGGGAAAGTCGTGGCCACCATGGAAAACGCGGCGTTCATCAAGGGCGCGGGCCATGCCTCCAGCGAGCCCAACGGCATCACCACGGACACCACCCTGGCGGCGGCAGCCGTGGAAACAAGCGCGGCCAGCGCCATTGCCGTCGAGGACATTCTGAACTGCGTTTACACGGTGCCCAACGAGTACAGAAAAAACCTATCCATCATCTGTCATAGTCAGACGGAACTTGAACTGCGGAAGCTACGGTCTGAAGTGGCCGCCGGCTATTGGGGGAACTTCCTCTGGCAGCCCAGCGTAGCGGCGGGAAAGCCGGCGACCTTCTGCGGCTGGCCGATCTACGTGGACGACAACCTTGGCACCCTCTCAGGCACCCAGGAAGTCCTGGCCATAATCGGCAACATCAGCGAGGGATACAGGATCTTCGACAGGTCTGGCCTGCAGATTCAGTTCCTTGACCAGTTGTACGCGGAGGCGGGCCTGGTCGCGTGGAAGCTGCACTACCGGGTCGGGTCCTACGTGGTCCGGCCGGCGGACAAGAGGATTGTCCTCTTGAAGGAACATAGCTAGGTAGTACACTCTGGGCGGGGCTGGGGTGCAGGGCACGGCATCCTGGCCCCGCCAGGGAGTGGGGGAGCACATGGACGAAGAGAGAACCATAGCGTCAACCGAGTACATGGCCGCCAGGGCGGAGCGTGTGAGCACCCTGGCCGCGGGCCCTCTCCCTGACGATGCACAGCAGCGCTGTGAGCTTTGCAGGGCGGAGGCGCGGGCCGGCCTGGACCAGATACGGCAGGCCCTGGCGGACCTCACCCGCTCCCTGGAGTTGGAGCAGAAGGAAACGCGCTACCTGGCCTGGCAGAATGAAGAGTTGAAGCGCCAGATAGCAGCGCTGAAGGGTGAGGCGAAGGAGTAGCATTATGTCTCTGTCGCGAAACCATCATTTTGCGACATCACGCTCAGAAGGGGTTGTTATGTCCGGTTGCATATCTGTCTTATATGACCGTCCACGCTCAGGGGTAGGCGCTCCACGCTCAGGACGATAACGGAACATAACGAGGAATTGAGGCACCATGACTGAGAGCTTCCTAGACAGACCGCGGTGCGCCGGGACCACCAAAGCCGGCCGTCCGTGCGGGGCCCTGGCCGTTTCAGGGACTCCATACTGCAATATGCATGGTCCTCATGCTTTGGAGATCTCAACCAAAGGCGGGAGGCATCGGGCGAATGCATATCGCCTCGAAGCGAGAATGAGCCCACGCCATAAGGATGTCGTCCAGATGCTCCGGGACGCTGCCAGAGAGGTCCACGACGGCAAGCTCACCCCGCAGCAGGGGTCAGCCCTGGCCAGCATCTCGACGGCGCTGCTGAAGGCGCTGGAATCGGCTGACCTCGAAGTGAGGGTCTCATACCTGGAGGTCCGGGCAAGGAAGGAGCTTGATGAGCCGTTTAGAGAGTAGGCTGGCCACGCTGGAAAAGAAGATGGCGAGGCCCGCAGTGGCGCCCTGCAGCCTGAACCTGGCGGAGTTGCCCCGGGAGACGGTGGAAGGGGCCCTGGAGGCGCTCAGGGGCTGCCAGGGGGCAAGCGGGACAGTGGAGCTGCCCGAGTCCATACCCTGGAGCCGATACATCCCGGCAACGCCCACGGCGCGGCAACTGGCGTTCCTGCTGCTGGGATCCCGGGAGGTGCTCTACGGAGGATCCGCGGGCGGCGGGAAGTCCCTGGCGCTGCTCATGGCGGCCCTGCAGTATGTGGACCGGCCGCACTATTCGGCCCTGCTGCTGCGGCGGACATACTCTGACCTGTCTCTGCCGGGGGCCTTGATGGACGTGGCGCAACAGTGGCTGTCCCGGACGCCGGCGAAGTGGAACGACACGGAGAAGGCCTGGACGTTCCCCAGCGGGGCCTCTCTGACGTTCGGATACCTGGCCGATGCGGCCGACAAGTACCGCTATCAGTCCACGCAGTTCCAGTATGTGGGCTTTGACGAGTTGACTCAGTTCGCGGAGGCGGACTACAGGTATTTGTTCTCCCGGCTGCGCCGGCTGGAGGGGTCAGACACTCCCATCCGGATGAGGGCGGCCAGCAACCCCGGGAACATCGGCCACCAGTGGGTCCGGCAGCGCTTCATGGACGAGCCCGGCCCGGAACGCGTCTTCCTGCCGGCGAAGCTCACCGACAACCCGCACATTGACAGCCGGGAGTATGTCGAGAGCCTCAACGAGCTGGACCCGATCACCAGGGCGCAGCTCCTGGACGGTGACTGGTCGGCCCGGCAGGGCGGGAGCAAGTTTCACCGTGAATGGTTCGAGATCGTAGACCAGGCGCCGGCCGATGCCGAGATGGTGCGATATTGGGACCTGGCGGCAACCGCTCCCAGACCCGGCCGTGACCCGGACTGGACGGCCGGCTGCCTGATGGGCAAAGGGAAGGACCGCACCCTGTACGTCGTGGACATGAGGCGCATGAGGGGCACCCCCAACGCTGTTGAGCAGCTCATCCGCCAGACTGCCGAGACGGACGGCAAGGCCACCAAGATCCGCATGGAGCAGGAGCCCGGGGCCTCCGGGGTCAAGGCTATTGACGACTACGCCAGGCGGGTGCTGATGGGCTTCGACTTCAAGGGGATCAAGAGCACCGGGCCGAAGGAAGTCCGGGCGAATCCCCTGGCCAGCCAGGCCCAGGCCGGCAACGTCAAGCTGGTCCGCGGGCCGTGGATCGGCGCTTTCCTGGACGAGGCGGAGCTTTTCCCCATCGGGGCCCATGACGATCAAGTGGACGCGGCCTCCGGGGCCCTGGCGGAACTGGCGGAGCCCGTCAAGCGTTTCTACTGCGCCCTGGCCTACTGAGAGCGGCCGCCACCTTCACAGGAACGCGCAGGGCGCACGCTGAAGGAGCACCCCTACCCGATCCCCTCACCCCCTGTCTGGAAATGCACGACTTTGAGCGTGGACCAAAGAGAAGAGGGCCCCGAAGGGCCCCCGCTGGTGGTGCTGCCTGCCTGCTATCCTTCCTTCCCTTCTCTAAGCCCGTCTCTCTTAAGCCTGGTGACTTCTTCCTCCGAGATCCTGACCGTCCTATGGCCCAGGCGGACCACCTTGACCCTGCCGGCGCTGATCCATCGCCTCACGGTCCGGACACTGACCTGGAGTTCGCCGGCTACCTGTTCGATGGTGTAGGTTGGCACCCACTCACCCCCTTTCCGCTTGTCCTATATTGACAGGTATGGTACTATATTGGACATGGCGAGTCAAGTGGTTTGGCGAGTAGATAACTGGACAGCTTCTGGAGGGCCTTTCCTTCGTGGTGCTACACCGTTGCGAGGCAGATACCTTCCAAGCAGGCCGTCGCGGGTTCGAATCCCGTCTCCCGCTCCAGTCCTTCACACCACTGCCCCCTTGACATTGACGTAGCGTCATAGTCTATAGTCGTGGCATGTTCACGGTGAGACAGCTCTCCAGAATCGCTGGCGTGACACCACGCACTCTGCGCTACTACGACCAGATTGGCCTCCTCAAGCCATCGCATCTGGGAGACAACGGCTATCGCCACTATGACGAAGGGGCCGTTCTCCGACTGCAGCAGATTCTGCTCTACCGCGAGCTGGGCCTGCCCCTGGAAGAGATCAAGACACTGGTGGGGCATCCTGACTTTGATGCACTCAGAGCATTGGAGGGACACAGGGAGGAGCTACACAAACGGATCGCACGACTGGAGCGACTGGTCAGAACAGTGGACGACACCATTCTGCACTTGAAAGGAAAGACGGAGATGAGCGAAAGGCAGTTCTTTGAAGCCTTCAGTGATGAGCAGCAGGCGGAATACGAGAAAGAGGCCATGGAAACATACGACCCGGCTACGGTGAAGGCTTCGATCAAGAAGCGGAAGGGCTACACCGCCGCCGAAAAGGGCCGCATCGACAAGGAAGGCAATGCCGTATATGCCCAGATGCTGCGGGCCATGCCCCACGGCGCATCGTCGCCCGAAGCCCGGGCCGCCGTGGAACGGTGGCGGCGCCACATCGAGAACTTCTGGACCCCGACCGACCAGCAATTGCTGGGTCTGGCCGATGTATACAACGACGATCCCCGATTCAAGGCCAACTTCGACAAGATCCACCCGCAGCTGGCCGGCTTCATACGCGAGGCGGTGAGGGCGTATTTAGACAACAGAAAGGCGTAATGCCTTGAGGTCTCTTGCCGTACTCCGGCTGTCCGCCCCTTCGAGCAGGCCGCCGCGGGTCCGAATCGCGTCTCCCGGGAAATGTTTAGCTTGCGATTAATTTCCCGCGGCGCTGCGCCCCTGTCTTGCGGCGCGGGGCCGGCTCCGCCTGGGGGCCACCGATGGGTATGGTGAAGTGGAAGGTGCTGCCCTTGCCCGGGGCGGACTCCACCCAGATGCGGCCGCCGTGGGCCTCCACCAGGCTGCGGCAGACGATGAGGCCCAGCCCGATCCCCTTCACGTCCTCGGTCCAGGTCTCCCTGATTCTTTCGAAGGGCTGGAACAGCCTGGCCTGGTCCTCCGGCGAAATGCCGGGGCCGTCATCGTGGACGGAGACCACCACGTCCTTCTTCTTGCGCCGGGCCGATACCCGTGTCTCGCCCCCCGGGGAGTACTTGACGGCGTTATCCAGCAGGTTGTAGAGGATCCGCTCCAGCCTGAGCCGGTCCGCCCGGACGGCGGGCAGCGTGGCCGCCAGCTCCACGGTCACCCTGCGCGAAGGATAGACGGTCCTGATCCGGTCCACGGTCCGGCGCACCACTCCTTCCAGCGCTATCGACTCCAGATCCAGGCTCAGTCTCTCCGCCCGGGAGCGCGACAGCTCCAGCAGGTTCTCCAGAATGTGCGCCAGCAGCTCGGCTTCGGAGGCGGCGTCCTGGAGAAGGCGGCGCTGCTCCGCCGGGGCCAGGCGCGGCGCCTCCGAAAGGGCGGTGTTCACCGCCCCGATAATCACCGTCAGAGGGGTGCGCAGCTCGTGGGACACCAGCCCGATGAACTGGTCCTTGAGGTCGTCCACCTGCTTGCGGGCCGTCACGTCCACCAGCACGCCCTGGAATCCGACTACGTCCCCATCCCGGTAGACGGGGCGGTTGTAGCCCTGCACCCAGAACATCTCGGCGACCCCAGGCAGGAGCAGGCGGCACTCCCAGGGCTCGTTCAGCGTGCCCGACATGACCTTCTGGAACTTCTCCATGGAGGCCTGCAGGTCCTCGGGATGAAGGAACTCGGCGAACCTCTTCCCCAACAGCTGCAGGGGATCGTATCCAAAAATCGACTCGAAGACGGGGCTGACGTAGGTGGTGACGCCGTCCGCATCCACGGAGTAGATGACGCCGCCGGTGTTCTCCACCAGGTGCCGGTACTTCTCCTCCGATTCCTGCAGCATCCTCTCCGTGAGGAGGCGCTGGGACACATCCGTCAGCAACACCACCATGGGAGAGTTCGCCTCCACCCCGGTGACCATGCCACTGGTTTCGACCGTGGCCACGGAGCCGTCACGGCGCAGCAGCTTGAGCTCGTACGCCCTGGAGGGCGCCGCCCCTTTGCGGCGGTCCCGGTAGCGCCTCACCACTGCCGCCCGGCCGCCGGCGGGGACCAGGTCGGCCAGGCACAGGCCGGCCAGATCCTCCTGGCCATACAGAAGCATCTTGGCCACCGCGCTGTTGGCGAAGGTGATGACGGCCTCCCGGCCGCCGATGTCCTCGACGATAAGCACGCCATGCCCGGCGCGCTCCGCGGCCTGTCCCACCGCCCGGTAACGGTCAGCGGGATCCACCGGTAACTCCCGGGGCCCGGCGCTGGCCGGCCCCTTCGCGGCTTCCACCATAGTCGCATCGCCCTCCTGAAGAGTACTCAGGCCATTCTTGCACGGCCCGGCCGGCTCTTCAAGTGGCCGATTCCTTCAGAACGTAGCCCACGCCGCGCACGGTCTGGATCAGCCGGGACTGCTGCCCGGCCTCGAGCTTGGAGCGGAGGTAGCTGATGTAGACCTCGATGACGTGATACCCGCCGCCGAAGTCGTGCCCCCAGACCTTCTCGTAGATCAGGCCCTTCTTGAGCACCCGCCGCGGGTGTCGCATCAGGAGCTCCAGGAGGTTGAACTCCTGGGCGGTGAGGTCCACCAGCCTGGCCCCGCGCCTCACCTCGCGGGTGGCGCTGTTCAGCAGGAGATCGCCAAAGTGCAGCAGCTCTCGCTCCCGGGGGCGGCTGCGCCGCAGCAGGGCCCGGATCCGGGCCGCCAGCTCATCGAAGGCAAAGGGCTTGACCAGGTAGTCGTCGGCGCCGCTATCCAGCGCCGCCACCCGATCGGCTACTCCCTCTTTGGCGGTCAGCACCAGGATCGGCATGTCGCCGGCCTGGCGCAGCTGCCGGCTGAGCTCCATCCCGTCCGCCCCGCGCACCATGATGTCCAGTATCACCAGGTCCGGCTGTCTCTGGCGGGCTTCGTACAGCGCCTGGGCGCCGCTGCCGGCGATGGAGACATCGTACCCCTGGCGGGTCAGGCCCTTCTTCAGGAAGCTGGCCATGCGGGGATCGTCATCCGTAATCAGTATCTTCATATTCCTTATGTCACCATTTTAGAGCATTCTGCCAATACCGTCTCGTCATTGAGCTTCGTCACCCGCGTGGATGCCAGCCCGGACCGCCAGCAGGGGGGAGATACCAGCGGCCCGGGCCAGCTTCACGGGCATCAGGTTACGCGGTCCTCTCTGTCTCCTTTGTCTGAGAGTGACGTTCCTTTGGCTTCAGCCTTGTGCTGCCGGCGGGACCGCGCCCCCTTGCCGAAACGGGCGGAAAGCCGTCCGGGCAGCGGGGGCGGGGTTTCGGCTCAGGCTACGCCGGGCCAATGCCGGCGGAAGCACATGGGCCTGGGCTGGGTGTAACAGGGGGTTATTGCCCGCGGCGTGGCGGGTGAGGTGGATGCCGATGATTGGGTGGGTCGCCCTGCGGTTTCGCGGGCCTGCAGCCCTGCGGGAGTTGTCTTGTCCGCTGTTCCGCGGGTCCTATTGTCAGGGTGCCAGGATCCCGGGCGGAGCCCGGGGGCCGGCCACCCTCGCCCTGGGGGTGCGATAGGAATTGCGCTTGTTCTGGGGGAGGGTACACAGCCGGTGCGTGGACGTCGGGTCCAGGTCGGGGAAGGCTGGGGCCAGGGCCGTGGGGTAGCTGCTGATCCTGTTCCAGAAGGGCTCGATCAGCCGCTCCACGTACGCGGCCAGCCTCGACTCCCACAGGTAGGTGGCCAGCGCCAGGGCCAGGATGATGCTCAGGCTGGAGGAGTACTCGTACGCGATGACGGCCCCCGTGGCCGTGCAGGTCTCAAGGCAAAAGGAGATGCTGTCTTTCACCAGCGATCCGTGGTTTCTCTCGAATAGCCTGTCAATTCGCCAACTCATAGCTGCCCGTTTCCCGGCCCAAAGACCCCCCCCAGATTATGACACGATGACAAGGGAAATGGATCAGAGAAACCTCAGAAATCCCTCAGACCACGGTCAGATTCGCCGGAGCGGGGGATCGGACGAGGGGCGCGGCCGCGCCGGGCTGGTGTGCTATCATAGGGGATACACCCAGGGGATAGGCGCACCGAGGCGTTCATCCCGCGGGTCCAAGGGGGGGTGATACCACGATCACAGAGACCTCAGAACAGGCACCAGCATCTGACCGCGCGGCATGTCAGGAGACTAAGAGGAGGGAGAAGAACAATGAAGAAGATGGCTATGCTGGCGATGGTGGCCGCCGTGGTCATCGGCCTGGTCTGGGCCGGGTCGGTGGTCCTGGGCGCGACATCCAGGTCGGGCGATGTGATCATGCGCACCTACGGCAGCGACCCACTGACGGTCCCGGGCCACAACGACAACGTCTCGGTGCTCGACATGAGCTTCCGCACAGTGAGGCACTTCAGCCTCACGGTCCCCGCCCCGGACCTCGAAACCAGCTACCTGGAACCTGGGGTTTCTGTGCACCGCTTCATTGAGGTCATCATGGATACGGACGGCGATGGCGTATGCGACACCTGGGTGGCGCCCGTCGCCATGAAGAAACATGACTGCGGCCACGACTACGCTGCCTGCTACCAGTTCGACGCCTATGGCTACACCGTGTGTGCCTCCAACCGAGTTGATGACCCCTGGACGTTCCGGGTGAACCTCACCATGACCTGGGTCAAGTAGACCGGCAGGATTCAAGGCGGGGTCCGCTCCGGCCCACAGCCGGCTAACGGCGCGCTCGGGCCGCATTGTGGGCGTACTCCAGGCCGCCATCCGGCGGGGCTCGGCGGCCGGTGGCCGCACTCGACGCGAGATGCAGGTCCGCCGCCGTTGGCCGCCGCCCCTCCCGCGTGGTACTATTCCACCGGGAGGGTGGCACGTACTGGCTCTTCACTCGGCTGGCCGGCTGGAGCCGTCTCACGGCGAAGCCTTGAGCCGGCCGCAGCGAGGTGATATATGAAGGACGACAGAAAGAAGAAGGCCCCGCCCGGGGCGGCCCCCGGGGACGCGGAGCCGCAGCCAGGCGAAGCCCATCAATCCGAGAGCGAGGACGAGTCGCCTCCGGCAGAAGCTCAGAAGCCGCCGGCGGTCCTCATGACCTTCCCCGCCGACTACGTGCTGTCCGGCGAAGGCGGCCAGGCCGTGGCCAGCGGGGCGGCCGAGGCTCAGCTCGACGAGGAGAACCTGTCCCTCCTGCCCCGGTTCGGGGAGGCGCTGCGCATCCCGCTGCGCCAGATCTCGGAGATCACCCAGCCCGGCTACACCATCGAGCTGGCGCTCACGTCAAAGGAGAAGCTCACCCTGTCGAAGCTGGGCCGGGGGCTGGAGGACCTCTTCCGCGGGACCTCGAAGCTGCGCAACGAGATGCTGCTCCAGGACATGCTCATGAGCGAGACGGTGGTCAAGGCCGGGGCCGAGGCGGAGTACGTCCACCGCGACAGCGCCGGCCAGGAGAAGGAAAAGGGGACCTGCGAGCCCAGGCTCTACGAGACGGCCCTGGTGGTCATCACCGGCCGCGGCGGCCTGCACCGCATACCCTACAGCGACATCGCCCGGGTCCGAGAGGAGCCCTACGCCGTGGCCCTGGACACCGAGTACGGCGAGGGCTTCGTCTTCTCCCGCATGGGCCGGGAGCTCGACCCCTGGAAGAGGGACCTGGCCGCGGCCATGAACGCCCTCACGGTCAAGGTCCAGTCGTCCCTGCAGGAGCTGGTGCCCGGCGCGGACCCGGCCACCATACGGAAGGTGTCCCGCCTGATGAGGGAGGGCCGGGCGGCGCGGCGGCTGGACATCGAGGCCATCTCCCCGGACCTCTGGGCCCGGCTGGAGAAGAGGCTGGAGGCCATCGGGCTGGCGGCCGAGTACGCCTTCCTCAAGTCGCTGGCCCGCCCGGAGCGGATGTGCATCGGCGTCAAGCGGGGCCTGATGGGGGAACTGACTGGCGAGTACGTGTGGTTCCTGGCCCCGGTCTACCCCCGTGCCCCGGGCGCGGCACAGAAGCAGCCGGGCAACGCCATCGCCATGGAGGCGGCGGCTTCGGGGGAGGGCGAAGAAGGCGCCCGCGGCGGGGGCCGGGCCACCTACATCTTCCGCATCGCGCCGCCGGCGGACTATGCCAGGCTCAAGACCCCGGAGGAGCTGGACGCGGCCGCGGACCGGGCCATCACCCGCATCAACCGCTGCCTGCTGGCCATCAACTTCCGGCGGGAGCCGGTGTACCTCTCGGAGGAGCAGATGTGGGAGCCGCGGTACGCCCGGTACCAGTTCGCGGTGCAGCGGATACCGGAGCTGCGGGAGCTGCGGGGGCTGTTCCTGGGCCGGGTGGTCCACTCCTCCCCGGAGCAGTGGCAGAAGGGAGTCCTGGCGGCCCTGGAGCGGGCGGCGTGACGCCGCCGGCTACCCCACCTTGAAGCCGCACTCGCCGCAGAAGCGCGTGCCGAGGGCGTAGCCCGCCCCGCACTGGGGGCACTTGTTCACGGAGAGCGGCGCGCCGCAGTTGTTGCAGAACTTGCCCTCCCCGGCGGGCTTGCCGCACTTGGGGCAGAGGGTGGTCCTCTGCTCGATGGTCCCGGTGAAGACCGCAGTAGTGGCGGCCTTGGCCTTGATGTCCTCTACCATCTTCTCCGCCCGGGCCGCGGCCACCTCGGTGCTCTCGCGGGGGGCCTCCTCGATGCAGAGACCGGCCTCTTCGTTCCAGTCGTTGTCGCAGACGTACTTCTTGCAGCGGGGGCAGCGCTTGAAGTGGCCCTTGGCCTCGTTCTGGGCCAGCTCGAAGGCCGGCTCATGCTCCTTGTGCCACTCCGGGGACATGCCCTGGAACCGCTCGGATATGACATCGCTGCCACGGTCCAGCCCGTAGCCCAGGTTGCCCAGCTTTCCGCCCGCCATGGAGCCGGCGGCGCTGGCCAGCTGCCCCAGGCCACGGAAGAACCGCCCCTTCTTATAGCTCTTGGCTTCGATGAACCGGGTCTTGTAGCCTTCGCGGCAGAGGTCGCAGTAGAAGGTGAACTGGAACCCGGCCTCGGTGCTGTTGTCCTCGAAGTTGCTGGTGAAAGGCTGCAATGCCATGTCCTGCCTCCTGCCGCGCGAAACGCGCTACTTCTTCTTCAGCGGCTTGCCGCACTTGATGCACTTCTCGCCCAGCGGCGACTGAATGGTCTGGCACTTCTTGTTGGGGCACACCACCGCGATCTGGGCCCCGCAGAGGGCGCAGTAGTCGCCGAAAAAGGTGGTCTTCCCGCACTTGGGGCAGGCCACCTCCAGCAGCAGACCGCAGGAGCTGCACCGCTTCCAACCCTCCTGGATGGGGGAGCGGCACTTGGGGCAGCGCAGCGGGCCGATGGGATTGACCTTGCCGCACGAAGGGCAGGCGTTGGAGTCGGGCGGCACGAGCTGGTTGCAGTAGCGGCAAGGCTGTTGATAACCCGGCATAACGTCGCGTTCACCCCCAGACCAAGTGAAATGAATTGTACGTCGCCGGGGCGGGACAGACAAGTCAGGCAGGACAGCGCTGTCTCAGCGGCCTTGCGGCCGGGGATGCGGCCGGAACAACCGGCAGCGGCTCTCGGACGGACTAGATTATGACAGGCCCCGCCGGGTTCTTTCTTTTTTCCCTATGGCATCGTTGCCTCAGAATGGGGTTACCGAAAAGCGTGGTGGCAGTGCCCGCCCCCTTTCTTTTGGCCCATAATGGACGGTTGCCTCAGAATGGAGTTACCGAAAAGCGTGGTGGCAGTGCCCGCCCCCTTTCTTTTGACCCATAGTGGATCGTTGCCTCAGAATGGGGTTACCGAGAAGCGACTGGCGCTGCCGGATCCTTCATTGGTCCAGAACCGATCGTTGCCTCAGAACGAGGGTTACCGAAAGAAGACAGGCCTGTTGACGGCCAGTGGGCCCTTCGTGCTACCATGACGTGAGGGCCGATCGGGCCCGATGAGACTCCCCGTAATGGAGACAAGGAAGGGGGCAACATGCAGACGATGGAACCCGGCAAGATGCTCTACCTGGCGGCGCTGATAGCGCTGGTAGTAGGCCTGCTCTACTCCATCCTCAACGCGGCCGGCATGGGCGACTACGCCTCCGGCACGCTGAAGACAGCGGGGTTCTTCGAGGGGACCCTGTGGACGCTGCTGGTGTCCGGCGTCCTCTATGGGCTGTCGGCCATAGTCAGCTCGCGCCGCTAATTCCGCGCGAGGGCGCTTGCCGCCCGAGCTCGCTTCCAGGGGTGCGTGGCCGCCGGGGTAGTGCTTGCCGCCGGGGTAGCGCTTGCCGCTGTTATGGAGCGCGGCCGCCCGGGCATCACGCGGCCGTCGAGTCACCATTCGGGCCCGAATCAGCGGGGATCTGCCGCAGCCAGGGAATTCAGGGCTGGCCCACGTGGGTGAGGCCCGAATCACTGACATCGGGCCGCCGGCAGAGAAAATCAGGCCGAGCCCAGGAGGGTGACGCCGGAATCAGGGGAATCAGGCCACGCTCAGAGACGCGTCGTCAGGCCGAGCCCCGCACCGTCAGGCCGGGGCCCTGGCCCCGGCACCGCAACCGGGCGCTAAGGCTGCTGCCGCGCCGCGCGCCTCTTGATCAGCACGCCGACGGCCGTCGCCAGGCCGGCCAGCAGGGCCACGCCGGCCGCCGCTCCCACCACGTACACCCAGAGGTGGACCCTGGCCACCGCGCCTTCGACAATGAAGCCGTCGGGGATGCTGGCCGCTCCCCAGGGGGTGGTCACCGTAACCGTCCTCTCCCCGAGCTCCGCGCCCTTGCCGATGGTGATGCGGGCCATCACCTCGGCGTCGCTGACCACGTTCAGCTCTTCCAGGATGATCCCGGCTCCGAAGTCGATGTCGGTGGCGCCGGTCAGGTTGGCCCCGATGATGCTTACCGTCATCTCTTCACCCTGCCGCCCGCTGCCGGCCTGCAGGCCCCCGACCAGCGGTTCCTTGCCGGCGGTGGTGAAGCCCTTCTCTTCGCCGTAGCTGGTGCCGTCGCCCGCGGCGCGGGCCTTGTAGTAGAAGGACGTCCCCGAAGCCAGGCCGGACAGGTCGAAGGCGAAGCTGCCGCCGGAGGTCAGGGCTGACCCCGCAGTCTGGTTGGGATAGGGCCCTCCGGGCGTGGTGCCCCAGACGAAGCCCACGGTGATCGTGCCCGCGCTGCCCAGGGAGGTCAGCTCGCCCTCCAGGTGCGCCGAGCTGCTGGTGATGCCGGTCGCCTCCCCCGTGCTCACCTGCGGGGGCAATGCCGCAGCCGAGAGCGTGGTGAAGAGCATATCCCCGCCGTAGGAGATTCCGTCTCCGGCTGCCCGGGCCCGGAAGTGATAGGTGGTGCTGGGGGACAGGCCGGCCAAGTCGAAGCTCGCCGCTCCGGGGCCGGTCATGGCCTGCGGGGTGCTCACTTGACCATAGGCGGTGTCCGCTCCCCACTCGAAGGCCACCTGCAACGCAGCCGCGGACCCCAGGCTGGCCACGTTGAGCCTGAGGGTAGCCTGGCCGGAACCGATCCCGTCCGGAGCCAGCGTCTCCACGGAGGGGGCTACCATCCCCGCTTCACCGGTGGTGAAGGCCGTCTCCAGGGAGTAGCTGGACCACAGGCCCCGGCCGTCCTGGTAGCCCACCCGCCAGTAGTAGCTGGTGGAGTAGGACAGCGCCCCGGCCGGGACCGCTACGCTGGCGGCGGCCGCGGTGGCGCCGCTGTCCCAGACGGGGGTCACATAGTCTCCAGCCGAGCTTCGCACCTGCCAGCGCGAGGCGGCATGGGCATCGCCGTCGGCATCGGCATAGGCCGAGCCCTGAAGCGTCGGCGTCACGCTGACCCCGGTGGCGCCTCCAGCCGGCGAGGCATTCACCGGCCGCTCCGGGTAGGCGTTGGCCGAGAGCAGGGCCACGAAGCCGTCGCCGGTTCCCTGGGCGCCCGGAAGAACGCCTCCGGTGCTGCCAGCGAGGCAGACGCCGCCAGGCCCGGCCGCCGCGCCCCCGGCTCCGCCCAAGACCGCAGAGGCCGCCACAGCGGAGGCGGCATCATCGGCGCTGCTGCCGAACTGCCTGATCCAGGCCTGATTACCCTCGCCGTCATAGCGGGCGGCGAAAGCGTCATCCCCGCCACGCCAAGTCTGCCCGGCTATCTGGCCGGATACTGACCCGGCCACGAACATGGCGCCCTCCCGGGCGGCCAGCGCCCGCACCCGGGCCTCCGCGGCGATCTCCCGGGTCCAGATCAAGTCGCCGGCGGTAGCGCCGTACTTGTGGAAGGACCCGGAGCTGCCGTCGGCCACGTAGACGCCGCCCGCGTCAGCGCACACCGGCGAGGCGGTTGAGCCGGCGCTCCAGTCATACTCCCGGGTCCAGAACCAGGTGTTCGAGGCATCGCACCTGCACAGGAAGCGGCTCTCCCCATCGGAATCGGAAGGAGGATGCGGCGCACTGCCGGAGACGTACACGCTCGTTTCATACGCGCAGACCCCCCAGCAGGTGTCGGCGGTACCGATCTCGAGATCGCGCCACCAGAGCTGCTCGCCGGTGGCATCGTACTTGCTCAGAAAGCCGCTCTCGGACTCGTCATCCCAGGAGAAGGTGTTGCCGGCCAGGTAGATGCCGGAGGCATCGGCAAATACGGCCCAGCCGTCCGTCCGGAGGATGTCGGTCTCCGGGTATACCGTCCAGGCCCACTGGCCATCGGCGTTATACCGGCGGATGAAGCCGCCGCAGAAGTCCCCGGCCGTGGTCTCGGGGTTGCACCAGATGTCCCCCGCCACGTAGACGAAGCCGCCCCAGGCCGAAAGAGAGGTGGCCCGGTGCAGGAAGTTTTCGCCGTTCACATCGTCCAGGTCCCGGACCCACACCAGGTTTCCCGCGGCGTCGTACTGGCGCAGGTAGTTCTCGTCAGCCTCGTACACGGCGCCGGAGTCCACGGCCAGGCAGACCGGCCGGTAGTTACCGGCCTCGAACTGCCGGGTCCACGGGAAGGAGGTGGCGGTCTCTGCGGGCGCCGCAGCCGGCAGCAGAATGGAGAGGACCAGCGGCGAGGCCACGGCCAGGCAGACAATACAGGTGAAGGCTATGCGGTCGAACAGGCGGGTCATGGGTTGCTTGCCCCCCTCAGCAGATTTTTCCCGACCGGTCCCCGCGGTCTTCCGGAGGTGCGGGCCGGCCTCGTGTACCGGTAGCATACGGGAACCCCCCGCGGAAATCAATGCCCCGGCGCATGATAATGTGGCGGTATGGGCGGCTTCTGACCGGCACGGCCCGGGGCCGGTAACAAGTACGGACGGGTGACGATCCGCATCACCCGCCCGCGGAAGGAGAAGATATCGTTAGAGCCCGGGCCCGCGAAGGCCCGGTCACGCTTCAGCCAGCCAAGGGTCCCTGTGCCCGCGGCCGGCGGCTGGAGGCCCTCAGGCCGTCGCCGGGGAATCGCCGGCTTCCCAGCCCTGCAATGCCGTGAGGTTGGCCAGTATGGTCTGGATGGCCTCGGCCTCCGCCTTGCTGGTCGCCTGCACCTCTTGCTTCAGGCTCGTCAGGTTGGCGATAATGCTCTGGTAGGTGGCCGACTTCTTCAGCTCTTCGGTCTTCACTTCGTCCTCCTTGTTCCCTTCCGGTCCGTCTTCGCTTCTTCAGCAGGCCTTTGCTTGTCCGGCCACATCATCGCACAGGAGCCTCTCGAGGGGTATACTCTCCGGTACGTAATTACCCTTGCCACAAGTCCGTATTTGCCTCACGCTCAGCTACTTACACGGCCTGCAAATACTCAGCGCGGGTCTGAAATTGGGCTTTGATCAGCGCTTGCCGTGGCTCAAAGTTTCAGCGCCAACCTGAAATTGGGGGGCAGTGTGAACACCGACGGTCCGATCGGAGCATCCGGTCCATGCCGGGGTTTCTCAGAAGCCAGGACCGGTAGATGGGTCTGCGCCAAAGAAATGACATACAACTGAAGAGAGCCCGTTTGGGCGGGCTCTCTTCGTTCAGAAGGGGGGGTACCCTTGTTGAAGCTTGCAGTGTTTATATTAGTCCCGGCGCCCGGCCCCGGGTATCCGGTCAGCCACGTAGATTCGTTGGTGGAAGTACGTATCGCGGCGCCCATCCGGGACTAGGCCAGCGACACCACCAGATGGCCTCCGGGGATGATGGGGACGGATGGTCCAGGTCCTGGGCGGCGGGACATGACACGGCCAGCATGCGGTTATCCGGCTGCTGGAGTTGGTGCCGGGCGTGTGGATGCCTGGGGCCCCATCGAACCGGGCGGCAACCGGCGAGCAGAAGCAGCTCAGCCGCGGCGCCAATCCGGCGCCGGGCTCGATCCGGCCTCCGGCCTGGTCGCCGCATATGCTGCGAGTGATAATCGTTCCCCGCCTCCCGCCTGGTCGCCCCATATCGCGGCCGGCTGCGAATGCAGCGCAACTCGGTTTTCGCCCTGGCGAATCGGCGCACACCGGCACCTTACTCAGCCTGTGCGGCGCCACCCTGCGGGCCTACTTGACCTTTGCGCGTCACTTTACTGTAACGCGCACGCCAGTATTTGACACGATTCCCCTCGTGCGTCCGGTTCACTTATTATCCGATCCAGTCGTATACTGATCCACGATGCAGTGCTTCAGGCGGCGGGAGTCGTTTTCCAGACAGCACCCGTCGTATGGACCCAGCCGACCGCAGGCAACCGACATCCCTTGACCCATTCCCCGGTGAGTAGTAGTATGCCGGAGAACTCGGGCCGAGGAAAATCGGGGCCGAGAGACGCTGGCGAGGAAACTCCGGCCGATCAAATGAGGCCGGGAAATTGGCTCGGGGCCAGCACATACAGACTGGTAACGCTCGCACCGGGACGAGCCCGAGGGGAGGAGAGGGTCCGGTCAGGGATCCGGAGGGCGGCGGCGGTCGGGGCTCGCGCCCACGTGCCGTGGGACGTGGCTCTGTGGTACTGAAAGGGATTGCCCCACCGGCCGCAGAATCTGCACCAGTAGACAATAGCTGAGACTGACGGAGCTTCCCAGGACACGCCTCTTCAACACCGCGGTCCTTCCCCGGGTGCGGGATCCGCGCATGTATGCGCTCTGCGGGGTGGAGTCCGGGATAGTAGCCGCCGCCGTCATCGTGGCCTTCCTGCTGCGCTTCCCGGCGGAGAGCACGGCCGACAACCTGTCCCAGTACTGGTGGGTGATCCCCCTCAGCGCGGTGCTGCGCATCCTCTGCTTCTGGGCCTTCGGAATGTACAGCTGGGTGTGGTACTACCTGGGCGTGCGCGAGGTGCTGCAGATCGCCTCCGCCGTGACCCTGGGCTCCATCGCGGTGGGAGCCATCGCCCTGGCGGTCACCGGCTTCGACTTCCCGGAGACGCTGCTCCTGGTGGAATGGCTGACGGTGATGGCCGGGGTGGGCGGAGAGCGCCTCTTCATCCGGGTGTACCGCGAGTATGCCGCCCGGCTGCAGTCCCCGGCCCGCAGCGACCTGAAGAAGCGCCTGCTTATCGCCGGCGCCGGTGATGCCGCCCTGGCCATCAGCCAGGAGATTGGCCGCCGCCCTTCACTAGGCTATGAGCTGGTGGGATACGCCGACGACGATGTCCGCAAGATGGGCCAGAAGGTCCACGGCGTGTCCGTGCTGGGCGGCCTCGGCAGCATATCCGAGCTGGCCGGCCGGCACAGGCTGGATGAGGTCATCATCGCCATCCCCTCGGCCTCGGCGGAGCTGATGCGGCGGATCGTGGCCCAGTGCCAGGAGGCCGGGGTGAAGTACCGCACCCTGCCCGCGCTGCGCCACATCATCGGCGGGAGCGTTACCTTCAGCCGCATCCGGGAGGTGGAGGTGGAGGACCTGCTGCGGCGGGAGCCCTACCAGCCGGACCTCAATGGGATGGCCTCCTACATCAGGGGGAGCCGGGTCCTGGTCACCGGGGCCGCCGGCTCCATCGGCTCCGAGCTCTGCCGCCAGATAGCCGAGCTGGCCCCCTCCAACCTCATCATGCTCGACATCGGGGAGAACGGCCTCTACGAGACAGACATGGAGATGCGCCTCCGGCACCCGGATCTCCCCATGGAGACCGTCATCGGCAACGTCCGCAGCCCTGACAAGGCCGAGGCCATGATGCGACTGCACCGTCCCAATGTGGTCTTCCACGCCGCCGCCCACAAGCACGTGCCCATGATGGAGATCAACCCCGACGAGGCGGTGCTTAACAACATCGTGGGCACCCGGATCTGGCTGGAGGCCGCGGACCGCCACGGCGTGGAGCGGTTCGTCTTCGTCTCCACGGACAAAGCCGTCAACCCCACCAGCGTCATGGGGGCCAGCAAGAGGGTGGCCGGCATGATGGTCCAGTGCCAGAGCCAGAAAAGCCGCACCCGCTTCATGGTGGTCCGCTTCGGCAACGTCCTGGGCAGCAACGGCAGCGTGGTGCCCCTCTTCAGAAAGCAGATCGCCAGCGGGGGCCCGGTAACCGTGACCCACCCCGACATGGTACGATACTTCATGACCATCGGCGAAGCGGCCCGCCTCATCATCCAGGCCGGGGCCCTGGGCAACGGTGGCGAGGTCTTCGTCCTGGACATGGGGCAGCCGGTCAAGATCGTGGACCTAGCCCGGGACATGATCAAGCTGTCGGGGCTGCGGGAGGGCGAGGACATCAAGATCGAATTCGTAGGCGTCCGGCCCGGTGAGAAGCTCTACGAAGAGACGCTGACCCACATGGAGGGTACCACGGCCACCCACTTCGAGAAGATATTCCAGGCCAAGCTGGACGACTGCCAGCCGGACGCCCTGCGCCGCGGCGTGAAGGACCTGGAGAGGCTGGCCCGTGACCGCGATACCGAGGGCATCAGGCGCAAGCTGCAGGAGCTGGTGCCCAGCTACCGGCCCAACGGACACCAGCCTTGAAGAAGGCGCTTACCATCCTCTCCTGGGCGCTGGTGCTGGGCTGGGCCGCCGGCATCTTCTACCTCTCCTGCCAGGAGGAGCCGGAGGTACCCGAGGCGGGCAAGATCTTCCCCGACTGGGTCAACCACGGAGCTTCCTACGGCCTGCTGGCCCTGCTCACCTTCATCGCCATCCAGCGGACGCGTCGCACGTCATTCGCCCCCACGCTGGCGGCCGTCGTGGGCTGGTGCCTGCTCTTCGGCATAGCCATGGAGTTCGCCCAGAAGTACCTGACAGATACGAGGCACTTCGACCTGTGGGACTGGCTGGCGGACGGCGTGGGCGCGGCGCTGGCCTGCGTGGCCATGCTGGCCCTGAGCAAAGCCGGGGATGCCGGGCAACGGCTCTACGCCCTGATCACCGAGGGCCCGCCTGAAGGCGGCAACCCCCTCGCGTAATCTACCGGGTTGTCATCCAACGGCGGCGCAAGACCCCCTACGTCTTGCCGTCGCCTTTTGACTCCGGCTTGCCCGGTGCTGCAGGGCGCTTCCTGTTGGCCTCCATCCTCAGGCGCGCTGCCTCAGCGAAGCCGCTCCTGGAGGGCTTGGCCGGGGGCTCCGGCGGCGCCTCGTCCGGAGCGTTGTCCTCGGCATCAGCCCCGGGGGCACCGCCATGCGGACGGGCTTCCGTCTTCTTCCAGGCCATGCGCTCCAGATAGCCCATCACCCTGGGAGATACGTCGGGCTTCGCTGCATGGCCAGCCGCGGCCTCATGCCCGGGCCCGGCAGCCACCGGCACATTGGCCGGCTGGGGTGCCTTGTCATGGGACACGATTCGGGCGGATGCGGGCACTGATTCCGCTGCCACCGGTGCAGGACCGGCCTCTTTATCTTCTACGTCTTCGTCTGCAGCCGAATCGTCGGCTTCCTCATCGGACCCCACGCCATTAAGGCCCTGGTCACGGCCCAGCTCGGCCAGCCTCCACTTCAGGGCGGATACAGCGTCCAGGGCCGGCTCCTGGACCGGCGATCCCTTCGGCCCGGCCGCCACCAAAGGCTCGGCGGCATACGCCATCTCCCCAGCGGCTTCGGCCTCCTGCGCCTCTGGCACCCGGGCCACGGCCGGCTGCAACGTGGCCGCAGGTACAGGTGAAGGGGCAGGTTCCGGCTTTGTCACAGTTTCCACCGTGGTCACCGGCTGGCTGGCGGCGGCCGGTTCAATAACGGGCACCGGCTCGACCGCAGAAGCGGGCTCTGCGGCGGCCACAGGTGACGCGGCCGCGGCTTCTGCCGCCGGAATAGGTTCAGGCTCAACGCCATGCTCCGAGGGAGCTACCGCTGCAGGTGCGGGAACGACCTCAGCAGGGGCCGGCTCGGCTTCCACTCTGGCCTCCGGAGCCGCTTGTTCCGGCGCAGGCTCCAGTGCCCTCTCGGCGACGGCTTCAGCTGCGGCCAAAGGTTCCGGCACCAGCCCGTCTTCAGCAGCTGCAGTCTCGGCCTGCAGCGCAGGCTCTGCCGCCGGCGTGAGTCCCGGCGCGGGGTTTTCGGCCGCAGCAGCCTTACCATCGGTCTCCGACTCAATCGCTAACGGGGCTCGAGCCGGATGGACCGGTTCAGCGGGCAGTACCGCCTCGGGCTCCAGGTCGGCTTTGCGCCCGCGCTTCTCGTCCCGCTCCGGCTCCTCCTCACTGGCCTCGGGCGCCTCGCCGGCCTTCCGGCCGCGCCTCTTCAACAGGACGTACAGGCCGGCTGCCAGTCCGCCAGCGCCCACGACACCGACAATAACCAAGATGATCCACAGCATGCCCCCGGACTTTTCAGCCGGCGCCGGTGCTGGCACCGGAGCCGGGGCCGCCTCCACGGCGAAACCCGAGTACAGCCGGCCGACGCCGTCCGAGCCGGCCACCTCGACGGTCCGGGCGCAGGCCACAGCGTTCTCGCCAACCGTAATGTCGACATCAATCCGATATGGAGAAACGACGGTGAAGTTGTCAACGGTGACGCCCTCGCCGAAGGAGACGGCAGTTGTCTGCTTAAGGTTGCCGCCATTGATCGTGGCCTTCAGGGCTTGCCCTGCTCCGGCCATCGCTGGACTCACGGAGACAACCGTCCCGACAACAGGCTCCCGGTAGTGCAGGATAGCGCCTCCGTCACCTACGGCAAAAACATCCGTGGCGGAGGCGCCCCAGAGATCGTTGACTTTTCTTCCTGGGGCAGCACTCGTCCCGGACCAGTCAGAACCGTCATAGTGAAGGACTGCGGTGCCGCCGGCGGCGTACACGTCCGAGGCAGAGCTACCCCAAACGCTCGACAGATAGTTGGTGACACCGCCTGTCATCGGCACCCAAGCCCCGCCATCATAGTGGAGGATGGTGCGGATGCCCACGGCGAACACATCATCTTCCGACGTGCCCCAGACCCCAAGCAACCATCCAGTCGAGCTGCTCCTGGCGTTCCACGCAATGCCATCGTAGTGTAGAATGCTGCCCCCATTGCCCACGGCGTAGACGCTGGTTCCCGAGATCCCCCAGATGTCGATCAGTGTGAAGCTAGTTACGCGGCTCATCGCCGTCCAGCTGCCACCGTCGTAGTGAAGGATCGTGCCCACCTCGCCTACCGCAAAAACGTCCGTGCCGGAACTCCCCCAGACGCCGTACAGCACTGCGGTCGTCCCGCTGCTCAATGCGGCCCACGTAATGCCGTCATAGTGCAGGATGGTGCCTGAGTTCCCCACCGCAAACACGTCCGTGCCCGACATGCCCCAGACGCCACGAAGCGTCGCGGTTGTACCGCTCTCCATGGCCTCCCAGGCCCGGCCGTCGTGGTGCAGAATGGTGCCACCATCGCCCACGGCGAAGACATCCTTGCCTGAGCTGCCCCAAACCCCATTCAGATTCCCAATGACCCCGATGCTCACAGCGCTCCAGGCCGCGCCATCACCCCGCAGCAAGGTGCCACCGATACCGACCGCCATGAGGCCGTTTGTCCGGGCGCCCCAGATGCCCCGCAGCCCGTTGGCCGTGCCACTGGCCACGCAGGACCAGGCCACGCCGTTGTAGTGGAGGATCGTGCCGGCGTCGCCCACGGCGTACACGTCGGTGCCCGACCGGCCCCAAACGCCGTACAGCGCGGTGGTGGACCCGCTGGTCATGGGCACCCAGACAGCGCCGTCATAGTGCAGGATGGTGCCATTGTCGCCCACCGTGAAGACGTCCCTGTTTGAGGTACCCCAGACATCCCACAGCGTCAGGCTACCGGCCACCGTGCTGCACGACACGCCGTCGAAGTCATAGTGCATGATGGTGCTATTCTCCCCCACCGCGAACATATCCGTGGACGACCTGCCCCATACTCCCCATAGGCCGCTGGTGGTGCACCCAGTGACTGTGGTCCAGGCCTGCCCGTCGTAGCGGACTACCAGCCCATCCTTCCCCACGGCGTATACGTTGTCCCGGGATGTGCCCCAGACGTCGTGCAGTTCCTTCCCAGGCCCCTCGCAAGACCAGGCCGAGCCATCGTAGTGCAGGATCCCGGAGCTTCCGGCGGCGAAGACATCCACCGAAGAGCTGGCCCATACCCCGTACAGGTGGCTCCCGGTCGCGCTATTCATGGGCACCCAGGACTGGCCGTTGTAGTGCAGGATGGTGCCGGCCATCCCCACGGCAAAGACGTCATCAGCCGATCTCCCCGAGATGGCCCGTAGCTCGTTGCCCTGGGGCAAGGGGTTCTGCCAGACCCACCCGTCGTCACTGACGACTGAGGTGGTTGATATGGCGTAGGCGGGGCTATGGCCGGACACGGAGTTGCTGTCCACGACCGTGATGGCGACTCCCCTGGAGGGCACCGTATCCACGGCATGGATCCTGATCGTCCCTCCGGAAATCACGCCACTCCCATCCCCCGCTTCTCCGAAAACGCCGTCGTTATTGCTGTCGAAGACCATGGTGGGCGAGTTGGAGGATATCGTCACCGTCATGGAGTTGTCAGTTATGGGTTCAAGCCTCATGCCCCGCGCGGCGATGTCTACCACGAACGGCACACCGATGGCCTGCTCGTACGAAGAGGACGTCACCAGGTAGTGGGAGATCTCCTGCGCCACGGACAGTCCCGCGCCGGTGGCCATGGCACTGGCCAGCAGAACGCTCAAAGCGAGCACCAGACCCAAGGGCCTCACCCAACTCGTCTTCATAGTCTTCAACCCCCGTGAGTATTGTAGCCGCCATGGTAGTTTCGCCCAGCCACATCACTCCCGGGTCACAATAGAGCACGCCAAATCACCGTGTTATCTCACGGCGCAAGTCGGGGAGTCACAAAGCGGTCTCAGTTCTGAGGGTGACAGCCTAACTCACGGAAGGCCTGAAGGCATAAGGGAGTGGGACCCAGGTCCGCCGAACAACTAGCGCGCGCCTTTCCCGGTTACCAGAACAACCCACAGCGTCTGGACCATGATCTTAAGGTCGAGCAGAGCCGAACGGCGTTCGACATATTCGAGATCGAGCTCTATGGTCTCCTGTATTGTCAGATCACCACGGCCCCTCACAATGGCCAGGCTCGTTATCCCTGGCTTGACGCTCAGGCGCCTGGTCTCCCTTGAATCGTAGAGGCTCACTACCTCGGGTACGTCCGGCCTGGGGCCGACCAGGCTCATGTCCCCCCGAAGCACATTTGCCAGGCCCGGAAGCTCGTCAAAGCCTCTACGAAGGAATCTCCCAACGCGAGTGATTCGCGGATCGTCTTTCGGCTGAAAGCTGATTTGAGACAGGTCGCTTCTGGTGAAGTTGGGTTTTGCGATCCCCGCCTCCGCATTCATTGTCCGGAATTTGTAGATTCCGAAGACCCTGCCGTGCCTGCCGACCCGATCTTGCACGAAGAACGCAGGCCCTCTGGAATCGATCTTGATGAGAGCCGCAGCTAGAGCGAAAAGGGGCAACAGAAGGACAAGGGCTACAGCGGAGACCGATACGTCAGCCACCCTCTTCCAGATATCATAGGCCAGCATTGCGGTCTCCAGTGGAATACCCCGTTGCCACCTCGGTCACGGCGCGGATCACGTAGCGCACATCATCTTCTGTCATCTTGGGGTAAAGAGGTAGGGAAATCGCTCTTTCGAAGACGTGCCTTGCCTGCGGGAAATCGTTTGGTTTGTATCCGTAGGCATCGCGGTAATAGGGATGCATGTGCAAAGGGATGAAGTGCACGCTCGTGCCGACGTTCAAGGCCTTCAGAGCTTCGATGAACCCGGCGCGGTCAATTGTCAGCCTATCGAGGTCCAGCTGGATGATATATAAGTGCCAAGCATGGACCAGATCATTCCTGACAAAGGGAGCGCCTACTTGAGGCAGGTCAGCGAAGGCCTCATTGTACATCTGCGCATACCTTTCCCTTACCGCCTGACAATGCCCGATCTTGCGCAGCTGCGGTATACCCAAGGAGGCCTGAATATCAGTCATGTTGTACTTGAATCCTGCCTCGAGGACCTCATAGTACCAGGAACCATTTTTATCGTACCTATGCCAGGCATCCCTGCTCATGCCATGCAAGCTCAGCAGCCTCATCCTCTCTGCATACTCGCGGTTATCGGTCACCACCATGCCTCCTTCCGCCGTAGTCAAGTTCTTGGTGGCATAGAAGCTGAAGGCGGTGAAATCGCCGATGGTGCCGATCATCCTTCCACGGTACTGTGCCGCGATCGCGTGGGCGGCATCTTCGATTACCTTCAGCCCATGATCCCTGGCCAGTTCCATAATAGGGTCCATGTCACACGGTTGCCCGGCTATGTGCACCGGTACGATTGCCCTAGTACCTACTATCAATAATCTCCGGTATATTGTATACTCTTGCCATGGCAAGA
>CAYRGJ010000012.1:0-81042 GCA_964423835.1 uncultured Dehalococcoidia bacterium
GCACGTAGGCACCGTATGACGTAATCCCGACCATATGCTCCTCCTAGCTAGCGCTTCGTTACCGGCAAGCCGGGTCAGCCAGCGTTGCCGGCCTCCCGGGCCCCGGCCTCCCGCCACCGGCCCGGCTATTTGGCCTTGGGCGGCGCCGGGTTGACCAGATCGGCCGTGATCTGAGGCATCATCTTGAACAGGTCTTCGACGTTCTTCCAGGCAGAGAGGGTCCTCTCTTCCACCGGCAGGGAGTACAGGGCAATCTTGCCGCTGGACACCCAGAAGTCCCGCCCGTTGACGTTGGCCGCTTCATCCGAGGCCAGCCACACCACCAGGGCAGCCACGTCCTCCGGCTTCAGGCTCTCCATGTACTCGGCGGCCCCCTTCATCCCCGAGGCCTCCCACACCTTCCGGAGTTCATCGTTCAGGGTCAGGCGGGTGCCGGCGCTGGGCCGGATGGCATTGACCGTCACCCCGTAGCGGCCCATGTCCCGGGCCAGGTTCCGGGTGAAGCCGATGATGCCCTCCTTGGCCGCACCGTAGTTGGTCTGCCCCGGGGCAAACCCGATGCCCGCCTGCGAAGAGGTGTTGATGATGCGCCCGCTGCGCTGCTCCCGGAAGAGGGCGCAGGCCGGCCGGGCGGTGTGAAAGTGCCCGTAGAGGTGGACCTTGAGCACGATGTCCCAGTCCTCCTCCGTCATGGCGAAGATCATCTTGTCCCGCAGGACCCCGGCGTTGTTCACCAGGATGTCCAGCCGGCCGAAGGCGCTGACCGCCGTCTTGACGACGTTCTCGCCGCCCTCGGCGGTGGCCACCGAGTCGTAGTTGGCCACGGCCTGGCCCCCCATCTTCTTGATCTCGGCCACCACTTCATCCGCCGGCGAGGTGGCGGCGGCCCCGCTACCGTCCCGGCCGCCCCCCAGGTCATTGATCACTACCTTCGCGCCTTCCTGCGCCAGGGCGATGGCCTCCGCCCGGCCGATGCCGCGGCCGGCGCCGGTGACGATGGCTACCCTGTCCTTCAATCGATCCATGTCCAACCTCCTCTATTCAGTAGAACGCGTACCGCCGGGCCCCTCCGGCAACCCCGGCATAATGCTAGCATACGACATCGTACATGTCAACTATATTGATATCGATATCGAAGTGAACTATAACCTGTACGTCACCCTAGTGCGCCAGCGAGCCGCCCCGAATCGCGGGCTCAACCCGAGCCAGGTGATAGGGCGTCGGGCCCAGCATCAGCTGGCGCGCCTTGGCCCATTCGAAGTAGAAGTGAAGGTCGTGCTCCATGTCCATCCCCATCCCGCCATGGAGGTGCTGGGCGGAGTAGGCCACCCTCTGACAGGCATTACCCACCCAGGCCTTGGCCATGCTCACCTCGCGCCGCGAGGGCAAGCCTTCACCCAGCTGCGACACCGCGCGATAGGACAGCCAGCGGGCCCCTTCAACATCTGTCATCATGTCCGCCAGCCGGTGCTGCACCGCCTGGAAGCTGCCGATGGGACGCCCGAACTGCACCCGGTTCGAGGTGTACTCCGCCGTCATGGAGAGCTGCTGCTGCATCACCCCCACGGTCTCCATGCACTGGATGGCCGTCGCCTTCTCCAGAGTGGCCTGGACCACGGGCCAGCCGGCGCCAATGGGGCCCAGGGCCTCCGGCGCCGAGCTCCTCACTCCGTCAAGCGTAACCTCGAACAGCTTGTCCCGCCCTACTGAGTCCAGGGCCAGGACACGGCACCCTTCGGCGCCCTTCGGAACCAGAAAGACCCCGATCCCCCGCCCTTCGCCATCCACGCCACCGGTCCCGGCCACCGTCAGCACGAAATCGGCCACATGGGCGTATGGCACAAACAGCTTGGTCCCGCTGAGGTCATACCCTCCGTCCCTGGGCCGTGCCGTGGTGCTCATGAACTCGGGGGCGTAGTCCGCCTCGGGCTCGGAAACAGCCATGGTCAGGATCAACTCGCCATTGGCGGCCGCGGGCAGCAGGCGGCGCTTCTGCTCCTCGGTGCCGGCTTCCAGCAAAGGAAGCACGCCAAACACCACCGTGCTGAACAGGGGGCTGGGGCAGACGGCCCGGCCCACCTCCTCGAAGAGGAGGCCCAGGTCAAACAACGTTCCCCCCACCCCGCCATATTCCTCGGGTATCACCAGGCCGGGCCATCCCAGGTCGGCCATCTTCTTCCACATGTCCGGCGAATAGCCCGGGTCGCTCTTCTGAAGCTCGCGCACCACCTTCTTGGGGCATTCGGTTTCGAAGAAACGGCGGGCTTCTTTCCTGAGTAGCTCCTGCTGATCGTTGAGCGCGAAATCCATTCCTTCAGCTCCCTCTTACCGCGACTTCAGCAACCCCAGCCCCATGGTGGCCACCTGGTCCCGCAATACTTCGTTGCTACCCCCCACGAAGGTAATCTGCAGCTGCATCCGCGAAAGCTGCTCCGCCCAGCCGTTCAGCGGCGCCCACTTTGACTCCAACCGCAGCTGCCCGAACTGGCCCATGATCTCCTGGCAGGCGATGGTGGTGCGGACAATGTGCTCACTGCCAAAGACCTTGATCATGGCCGACTCCACGTGCGGCGTTTCGCCCCGGGTGAGCTGCCAGGCCACCCGATGGTTCATTACCTTGAGGACCTCCGACTCCACCGTCAGCTCGCTCAGTCTGTTCCGCACCCATGGCTCGTCGTAGACAGTAGAGCCGTTTCGCCTGGCGGACCGCGCCCACAGGGTCGCGTCCTCGATCATCCTCACGGTCGTTGAGTGGGGGACCAGGTTGATGCGCTCGTGGGCCAGCTGGGTCACCATGTACATGACGCCCATGTTCTCCTGGCCCACCAGGCACTCCTTCGGCACCCTGACGTTGTCGAAGAACTCCTGGGCCACGCCGTACCCGCACATCATGTCCATCGGCTGCCGGGTGATCCCGGGGGTGCAAGCATCCACCAGGAAGATGGAGATGCCCTCGTGCTGCCGCTTCGCGGCCGGGTTGGTGCGCGCGGCCAGCCACAGGTAGTCCACCGTCATACCCGAAGAGGTGAATATCTTCTGGCCGTTGATCACGTAGCTGTCGCCGTCCCGGATGGCCGTCGTCTTCAGCGAAAACAGGTCAGTGCCAGCCTCGGGCTCCGTGTAGCCAATGCCGAAGCTGACTTCGCCGGTCAGGATAGGGGGCAGGAAACGCTTCTTCTGCTCCTCGCTGCCCACCCTCATCAACGCCGGGCCGACCGTCATCAGGCCCAGCACCGGCACCGGGATGCGGAAGTACCCCATGGCCAGGTCGAAGAACACGTACTGCTCAATAGGCGTGCGGTTCTGGCCGCCGTACTCTCTGGGCCAGCCGATCCCGGTCCAGCCGTCGAGCCCCATCTGCCTCACGAAGGCCCGGGCGATGGGCCCCTCGCCCTCGGCCATGGTGTGGAGCTCCTCCTCCAGCCCTGGAGGCAGGTTCCTCTTGAGGTAGCCGTAGACCTCCTCCTCGAACTGCTGCTGCTCGGGGGTGAATCTGAAATCCATTCATGTCTCCTTCAGTGGCCCGAACCGCGCCGGGCCTGCCCGGGCGCCAACGACGCGGCCCGCCTAGAACATGGCCACCGTCCTGGGGGCGTCAGCGTCGGTGGTAATGACACCGTTGACCAGCATGTCGGCGATCTCATCATCACTGTAGCCCAGCAGGTTCTTCAAGACGTGCTCGTTGTGCTCTCCCAGGCAGGGCGACGGGCGGGTTATCTCGCACGGGGTCCGCGACAGCTGGTAGGCCGGGGCGTTGTAGGGATGCGGGCCCAGGATCGGGTGGTCCAGCCTCCGGAAATGCCCCCGCGCCGCCAGATGGGGATCGGCCAGCAGGTCCTGCCCTGTCTGCACCACCCCGGCGGCGATGCCCCGTCCCTGGAGCATGGCCATGACCTGCTCCGGCGGAAAGCCCTTCGTCCAATCACCAAGGAGGCGGTCCAGCTCGTCCTCGTTCTGTTTCCGGCCGACGACCGTGTCGAACCGGGGATCCCGGGCCCACTCCGGATCGCCCATAACCTGGCGCAGGCACAACCAGCCGTCGTCATCCTCCACCGCTATGGCCACCCACCGGTCCGCGCCGCGGCAGGGGTACACCCCGTGAGGCGACATGTACCGGTCACGATTGCCCTTTCGCTCCAGCAGGTTGTGGTTCGCCGCGAAATCCAGCACGTGAGGCCCCAGGAACGTCAGGGCGGCTTCCAGCTGAGACTCCTCGATGTACGTCCCCAGGCCTGTCCGGCGGCGCCGCAGGAGGGCTCCCACCACTGCGATCACCACATACCAGGGGGCAATGAAGTCGGAATAGGCCGTGTGCACGTTGGTGGGCTCGCCATCGGGCCAGCCGGTGGCATGCGAGAACCCCCCGATAGCATTGAGGTGGTTGCCGACGCCGGTGAAGTCGCGGTGCGGCCCAGACTGGCCCAGCATGCAGGTGCTGAAGTAGATGATCCCGGGGTTAATCTTGCGGCAGCTTTCATAATCCAGCCCCAGCTTGGCCATCACCCCGGGGGCCCAGGCTTCGCCCAGAACGTCCGCCCATCCCACCAGCCGGCGGATGAGCGGCTGGGACTCCGGCTTGGCCAGGTTCACGCTGATGCTCAGCTTGGTGGTGTTGTAGGCGGCAAAATAGGCACTGCGATCGTAGCTGGGGATGTTGTCCTTGAAAGGGGCGGCCGTCCGCATCAGGTCCAGCCGGGCATGGCTCTCGACCTTGACCACGGTGGCCCCGTGCTCGGCGAGCTCGCGGTGGATCTGCGGGCCAACACCGGCCCAGCAAAACTCTATGACCTTGAGTCCTTCAAGTATCTGCTTCGCCATCTCTCCCTCCGTCCTTTAAACCGTCCGGCAGCCGTCTCAAATGACGCCGTTTGCCGTGAGCAGCCCCAGCTGCTCGCCCGTAAGCCCCAGCTCGCCCCCGTAGATCTCCTGATTGTGTTCCCCGACGAGGGGGGCCCGGCGCCTGATCTTCCAGGCGTCGCCTTCCATCTTCACCGGGGCGCCGGCATAGGTGAGCGACCTCCCCAGCTCCGGGTGCTCCACGGTCTCCCAGAAGCCGCGCTGGCGCAGGTGGGGGCTGTTGATGACATCCTCGATGTTGTTGCAGGGCGCCATCATGATGGTCCTCTTCACCGCTCCGTCCATCAGCTCCGCCTTGGTCTTGGTGCTGATGAACTCGCCGACCTGGCCGTCTCTCCAGTCGTTGTCCTTCTGTGTCGCCGTGGACCCGTCCCACTGGCTCCAGTCAACCTTCTTCAGCTCCAGTGACAGCCCCTCCTCGTTGGCCCAGTCCACCAGGTTCTGGGATGCCCGGGCCATCCCCAAGAAGGCGCCTCCGCCAACGCTGACATAGGCGTAGCCGTCCTTGCACTTCTGAATGATGCGGGTGGTGAGCACCCCGTCCTTCCTGGGCGCCAGGAAGAACTGCCCGGTCCCGATCATGTTGGCCTTCAGGTACTCCGCGATCTCCACCGTGTTCATCAGGGTGAGAATGACGGCGTCCTGCATGGAGACGTCTACGTGCTGTCCCTCCCCGGTGAGCTGCTGGTGGTAATAGGCCAGGGTGGTCCCCACCGCCCCCTGCAGGGCGGCATGGAAGTAGGCCTGGGGATCGCAGCTCATCCGCACCGGAGGCCTTCCCAGGTCGCCCAGTATTCTCACCAGGCCGCCCATGGCCACCCCCACGATGTCGGTGGCTCGGTAGTGCGCGTAAGGGCCCGTCTGGCCGAAGGGGGTGATGGAGGTCAGCACGATGCCCGCCTTGGCCTCCGACAGGCCGGAATAGCCCAGACCCAGCTCGTCCAGGTAGCCGGGCTCGAATGATTCCAGCACCACGTCAGCCGTCTTCACCAACCGCTTGAAGAGCTCTGCCCCCTCGCGGTTCTCGATGTCCAGGGTAATGCCCCTCTTGCTGGTGTTGGTGGCATACCAGAAGAGGCTCTTCTCCGGGTCGGGGACCTGGCCCAGAAAGGGTCCCCTGCTGCGCGCAGCGTCGCCGCCGGGCCTCTCCACCTTGATCACGTCCGCCCCGAAGTCTCCCAGGATCTTGCCCGCCAGCAGGCCCATCTCCTCTGTCAGGTCGAGGACCCGGCAGCCGGCCAGCAGGGAGGAATCGCCACTGTTCATAAATCACCTCCTTGAGAATAAGCAGCAGATTCGTTCATCAGTACCACCATCAGCGATCGGCCTTCGTCCCAGCCGCCCCGGAGCCCTCCGGTTCAGCCCCCAGCCGTCCACAGCGCTGCAGCTCATCGGCCACCCGGCCCAGGCCAGCCTCCTCCAGGGTGCTCCTGGTGGGCCAGCCGGAAGCCGGGTCCCATCCCTCCCTCTCGAAGAACACCGTCTTCCACTCCTCGAACCGCTCCCTGTCCAGGGTACGGCCCAGGTTGTCGGAGAACTGCCACTGGCCGTTCTCGTAGACGGGAAGGATGTGGGGCCAGGCGGTTGTTTTGTGGTGCACATAGCCGGGGAACACCTCCATGTCGCGGTGCCTCCCCTGGATGGCCAGTATGGACCGGTCCAGGTTCCAGATCCGGCGCCCCATCTCCATGCCGTCGACGAAGCTGATCTGCTGTCCGGTCACTGCATTGAAGAACCTGGGCTCGCCTTCGGGGGTGGCGCCCAGCCGGCCGGGCGCATTGACATTGACGAAGCTCGGCCAGAGGAAGTCGCAGTACCCCACGGAGTTCTTCCAGAACAAGCCGTAGCGCCTGGACCAGGCTACGGTCCTGGCCTTGTTAGCGGCGTAGATGCCTGTCGGGCCCTGGCCGTAGTCGAACATGAACGGGTCGCCGTCAAAGGGCGGCACCTTCCGGGAAACCAGCTCGACCGTCTCCCGGGCCGAGAAGATGGGGGGGACCCTGGCCTCCTGGCACACCCGCGGTATGGTGTAGAGCGGGAAGTTGAACCCGTGGTCGTTCGTGTCCCGCGAAGAGAGAAGGGAACCATAGCTCCATTCCACTTCCACCCTGGGCTCGTAGTGCTCGAAAAACCCCCAGTAGGGAGACATCAGGATCCCCTCATCGGTGTCCTGCTGGTAGCGGCCCCACTTGACCGCCGCCCGGACCATGCCTTCAGCCAGGTCATCTCCGATCCCCCGCCGCTCGGATATCATGCTGACCAGCTCTTCCTTGAAAACGTCGCTGCTGGCCATCTCGAATGGGAGGTCACACGGGATCTGTTTGCCCCGGCCGATGACACCCATCCCGAACAGGCTCTGCAGGTATATGTCGGCCACCCACAGCTCGAAGGCATTGATCCCGTACAGCTGTATGGACTCCGCCACGCGATATCGAGCCCTGGCCAGCTTCGCGTTCCGGAAGGCCTTGGCCTCAGCCTCCGAGGCGCCGCTCGGCGGGCTCTCCGGATCGGCGATTGACTTCAGGAACTCCATGGGCCATCTGGTTGACATGCAGAAGGTCTCATCGCCGACGCCGCTGGAGGTGTGCCGGCGGCAGGCCAGCGGACAGCCGCTGCAGGCATGAGGGCGAGACGGCTCCACCATCTTCAGCACGGGCACGCCTCCGGGCGAGCTGTTGACGGAGAAGAAGCCCGGCGAGTTCGGCCTGGGGCTCTCCATGACCGGGGCATCCACGTTGTAGACGAAGTTGGCCCGGTACCAGCGCCAGGCCTCCATCAGCGCGCGGGGGTCGGCGATGCGAATCCCGCCGGTTCCCAGGACGCTGATGGCCTTCAGGTTCTTGGAGCCGAAGACCCCGCCGAACCCTCCCTGCCCGGCGGCGGACCCGCCATCGTGCTGGACGGTGGCTATGCGGCTCAACCGCTCTCCCGCCAGGCCAATGCAGAGCACCGCCGGCGTCTGGTTGCCGGGGCTGGCCCCGGGCCGCGGCTCTTCGTGCTCCCTGCCGGTGACCCGCTGCCAGATCTCCTTCTGCGTGTCCCGGGTGTCCTTGCCCCAGAGGTCCCTGGCGCTCTCCAGGCTCACCTGGTCATCGACTATATTGAGCCAGACCGGGCTGTCCGCTCTTCCCTCGATGACGATGCCGTCCCACCCGGCCCACTTCAGCTGTGCCGGGAACCGGCCCCCGACCATGCTCCAGGTGAACCACTCGATGGGATAGCCCTGGGGCGCCATGCCCTGCAGCGCACACCGCGTTGAACCGGGGGAAAGCGTCCCGGAAAGCGGGGTGCTCATGATGGTAATCACATTCCGGGGATCAAACCCGCCCACCGTCTTGTCCGGGCACAGGTCCCAGAACACCGCCGAGCCCATGCCCTGCCCGCCGCCCCACTGCTCGTACTGGGCAGTGTCAATGCGGCCGATGGACCTGGTGCTCAGGTCGACTCTCAGTATCTTGCCGGCGTATCCGAAGCTCATGGCCCTCTTCTATCCCCCCGGGGTCAATCAGTGGGGTATCCCAGCCAGCCCCAGTGCTCGTTGCGCAGGTTGACGTTGTAGCCATCGTCCCCGCGCTGGCGGGGCGCCTTGTGCACTACCGTAATGGCCCGCATGGGGCAGACCTCCACGCAGGCCTGCTTGCCGTCGGGGCCGCCCTTCTCCAGCCGGTACTGAGCCCGGGCACACAGGTCGCACTTCAGGGCCACCCGCCGCTCTGCGTTCCAGGTGATCCGGCTGGGCGGGTAGGGGCAGGCCTCGATGCACAGGCCGCAGCCGTCGCACAGAGACTCATCCACGATCCGCACGTTGCCCTGATCGCCATCAGCGCGGATGGCTCCCGTGGGGCAGGCCTTGAGGCACAACGGGTTGGCGCACTGGCGGCAGATGTAGATGGCGGTGTCGGCCGGGAAGGGCTTGAACGCGGTCTGCTCCACCCGGATGCGCGCCAGGGAGGGGTTGGTGCTCCCCTCGTGCACCAGCGAGCAGGCCAGCATGCAGGCCAGGCAGCCGGCGCACTTCTTCGGGTCCACCACCAGGTACCCCTCTGACAAAGGGATTTTGGACGTCCTCCGGCCGGTCACCACGGTCCCGTCATCCTTCACCAGAAGAAATCCATGACCAGCTTGCGCTGGCGACCGGCCCCCGCTTCATTCCATCGCAGCGTCAGGCTGTATGTCTCGTTTGACAGGCCGACGCTCGGCTTCTCCAGGCCTGAGAGGCTGATGTCCTGCCCGCCCGGCAGCTTGCCGGCAAACCATCCCGTGATCCTGGTCCCTATTTCCTCCAGTGAAAGCGGCTGAGCCATCTACGTCCTCCCTGACATCTATCCAGCGGGAAGCCGAGCGCTGTGCCACGCTCGCCAGCCCGCCTGGACCCGGCATGCCCGTCTGGCGGCGCCGGGCTACTCCACCGTCCCCACTATCTCGACGAACTCCACTATCACGCCGTCCGGGTCCAGGGCAATGTACTGCTTGGTCCTGACGCCCATGGCCACGAAATCCAGGGCCGGACTCCAGAAATCGAAGCCCTGTGCCCTCAGCTTCTTCCCCACCTCTTCCACGTCCTCGACAATAAAGGACAGCTCGTTCAGCCCGGTGGAGGGGTATCTGAGGTGCTCCGTCGGCCTGATCTTCGTCTTGGGGGACGCCACCTCGAAGAGCTCCACCATGCTCCCGTTCTCATCCGCGAACAAGACCACCCTCATCTTCAGGTTCTTCTCCCCGGCATATGCATCCATCTCCTTGCTAACGGGTATCCACTCGTCAAAGGTCTGCGTCAGCCCCAGGGCATCCCCGTAGAACTTCTTCGACTTGTCCATGTCCTTCACTGTGATGGCGGCGTGATTGATCAGCATGTCTTGCACCCTCCCTTCGTAATATGACCAGCCCGGGCCTGGAGGTCCTCGCCTCCGGACCCCGCGGATCTGCTTCCTGACATAACCGGAACCGCGGCACCTGGCTGGCTCTGGCAGCACCCCGCCGGGTCCCGGAGGGACCTCTCGACCAGCTCCACCAGGTCCAGGGTCTGGACCGGCCGGTGGCCGTTGGCGCGGCCCACGCCCTGGGTGAACATCTCCAGGCAGAAGGGGCAGGCCGTCACCACCGCGTTGGCCCCCGTCCTCACGGCCTCCGCGGCGCGCTCCTCGTTTATGTTCGCCCCGGCGGTCTGTTCCACCCACATCCGTCCGCCGCCCGCTCCGCAGCAAAAGCTCTTGTCGCGGGAGCGACCCATTTCCACCAACTCCACCCCAGGTACGCTCCTCAGGACCTCCCGGGGAGCCTGGTATATACCGTTGTAGCGTCCCAGATAACAGGCGTCGTGGTAGGTCACAGACTCCTCTACCGGATTGGCAACCTTGAGTCCGCCTTCCCTGATAAGCCCCGCGATGAACTCGGTGTGATGCACCACCTGGAAATCGCCCTCCAGCTGCGGGTACTCGTTCTTCATGGTGTTGAAGCAGTGCGGGCAGCAGGTGACGATCCGCCGCACGTTGTAGCGCCTGAAGGTGTCGATATTCTGCCGCGCCTGCATCTGGAAGAGCACTTCGTGCCCTATCCTGCGGGCGGGATCGCCGCAGCACGTCTCTTCGTCCCCCAGCACCCCGAACCTGACGCCGGCCCGCCGGAGAAGATTCACCATGGAGATCAGGACCTTCATCCCCCGCTCGTCCATGGCAGCAGTGCACCCGGCCCAGAGAAGCACTTCCGCATCGCCCTGCTCCGCCAGCGGCGGGATGTCCAGGCCCTCCATCCAGTCCGTCCTCAGGTAGCCGGCCCCGGCGTAAGGGTCGCCCCGGGTCAGCAGGGTCTTGAGGGCCCGGCCGACGGCCTCCGGCGGCTTGTCCTGGGCCATCACCAGGTGGCGGCGCATCTCAATGATGTCGTCCACGTGCTCGTTGCCCACCGGACATACGGACTGGCAGGCGCCGCAGGTGGTGCAGGCCCAGATCTCCTCTTCGGTGACCGCCCGGCCGATCAGGCCCGGCGAGGCCTTCTGGCCGGGTCCCCGCTGGAGCAGATGGACCTTCAGGTTCTCTATCATATCCTTCGGCGACAGAGGCTGCCCGGTGAGATGGGCAGGGCAGTTGTCGGAGCACCGCCCGCACTTGGCGCAGGCATAAAGGTCCAGCAGGTGCTTCCAGGTGAAGTCCTCGATCTTGCCCGCCCCGAGAACATCGTCCCTCTCCACGTCAAGCCACGGGAGGGACCCCTGGGGACGCGATGACCGCAGGAACAGGTTGAGGGGCGCCACCAGTATGTGAAGGTGCTTCGAGAACGGTATGTAGACCAGGAACCCCAGCACGATGCCCATGTGCAGCCAGAAGACGACCCGCACCAAAGTCATCAGGGTGCTGGCGCCCAGACCGGTGAAAGAGCGGGACAAGGCCGCTGAAACCGGCCCGCCAGCACTCCCTGGATACAGGGCCATGCGGAAGGCCTCCCCGGCGTAGTGGGTGATAATCAGGAAGAGGATGGCCACCAGAATGACTCCGGCCTCGATTCCGGTCTCCAGCCTCCTCGGGCGCACCACGTATCTCCGGGCCAGGGCCCAGATGACCGCGGCCGCGCAGAGCGCCGCCAGCACGTCCAGGAGGGGATCGTACACCCGGGAGAAGCCGTTGTTCAGCGCCGTCAGGCTCTCCTCCTCGTGCCAGGCCCCCCAGGCGAAGACGTAGGCGTAGTTGGCGAAGAACAGAAGGCCCGTCCAGAACATCAGGAAGTGACCCACACCGGCCCGGTCCTTCAGAGAGACGTCCTTGAGGCACCCCCACTGCGTCAGGACCAGGGCCAGGGTGGCAAGCGTCCGCCGCCCGGGATTATCCAGCCTGTCCTCGGGCCGGCCGAGTCGCAGCAGGCGGAGGAGGTGACAGGCGCGGAACAGGAACAGGGCCAGAACCACGGCCAGCAGAGAGTAGAGCACAATATACCCGGGGAAATCGCCGAATAGTCCTTGACCGGTCTGCATCGTCTCTCCCTGAAGCCCTACTTCTCCAGGAGCTCCTTCAGCTTCGCCGTCAGCGCCGGCAGCGCCTGCTGGCAGTCGCCCACCAGGCCAAACTGGGCCACCTTGAAGATGTGGGCCTCCGGGTCGGTGTTGATGGCCACCACGTTCTTGGCCGCGGACATGCCGGCAACATGCTGCACGGCGCCGGAGAGGCCCACGGCAAAATATAGGTTAGGGCTGACCACTTTGCCGGTCTGGCCAATCAGGAGCGTGGATGGCAGCCAGCCCTCCTCGCAGGCCGGCTTGGTGCCTCCCACCGCACCCCCGAGCGCCCTGGCCAGCTCCCACAGCATCTTGAACCCCTCCGCGCTGCCCAGCCCGGCGCCGCCAGCCACGACCACATCGGCATCCTCCAGCTTCACCCCTTCGACCTCCTGGCGCACATGCTGCACCAGCCGGCTCTCTGGCGGCGCAGCGCCCAGGTCAACGCTGATGGCAACCACCTCTCCCTTGCGGGATTGATCGGCGGGCAGCGCCGGCATCGTCCCGCGCCTCACCGTGGCCATCTGCGGGCGCCCGGACCGGCACACCATCTCGGCCAGGGCATTCCCGCCATATACCGGCCGCGTCTGCACCATCAGCCTGGTGGCGGGATCGATGCGCAGCTGAACGCAGTCCATGGCCAGCCCGGTCCCCAGCCTGGCGGCAACGCGAGGCGCGATGTCCAGGCCCATGTCGGTCTGGCCCATGAGCAGGATGGAAGGGCCCAGCTGTTTGCAGGCTGCGGTCACCGCCGTGGTGTATGTAGCGCCATGGTACTGGGAAAGCGCCGGCTCATCGGCGATGTAGACCACATCCGCCCCGAGGGCGATGGCCTCGGCGGCCGCCTCCTGGAGCCCACCCCCTACCAGCAGGGCTCCCAGCTTCTCGCCCAGCTCGTCCGCCAGGTGCCGCCCTGCGCCCAACAACTCCCCGGTGATGGAAGCGGTCTTCCCCTCATTCACCTCTCCGCAGATCAGAACACCGTTGTGTTGCGACATTCGAACGGACCTCCTTGGTTTCGGTCACACCCCCGCCGCCCGCAGGCCCGGCGGCGATCGGCAACTAACAGGGCTTCAGACTACCTTGGCCTCTCTCAACCTCAGCGCCAGCCTGGCGGCCGCATCGGCGGCGTTCTCGCCGGTGATCATCTCGCACCTGGCTTCATGGACGGGGATGAATAGCTTGATGATCTCGGTGCGAGCCGCACCGCCCCCCACCATGGCCGGATCAGCCCCGATGTCCGCGGCCGTCCACACGGGGATCTGCTTCCGGGCCGCCGCCAGGATGCCCTTCCCGGTGGGCAAACGGGGAAGCCCTATCTCCTGGCTGATGGTGACCACCGCGGGCGGTGTCACCTCAGAGAGGTCGTAGCCGTCCGCCGTCACGTGCTCCACCACCAGCTTGCCGTCCGACATCTTGAGGCTCCTGGCTCGAGTGATCAGGGGCAGGCCCAGGTTCTCGGCCAGGATCGACCCCACCTGGCCCGCGTCCCAGTCCGCCGCCTGGCGGCCGCAGAGGACCAGGTCACAGGCTCCCAGCTTCTGTATAGCCCTGGCCAGGACATGGGCGCTGCCGAAGCTGTCGGAGTCGTCAAAGGCCTTGTCAGTGAGCAGGATCCCCTCGTCGGCCCCCATCGAAATGGCGAACTTGACCACCTCCGCCGCCTGCCTGGGGCCGATGGAGATGACGGTTATCTTGCCGCCGGCCTGCTCCTTCAACCTCAGGGCGCCCTCGACCGCCCTTTCGTCAAACGGGCTCATGACCGGGGCCACCCCCTTCGGAGGCAGCGCCTTCCTGGCCTCGGGGTCGATCTTGAACTTCCCCGGCGGGATCTCGGGGTTGGGTATCTGCTTGACGCATACCACCATATTCACAACGCTATCCCTCCACAGTGGCCTTCTCGAGCACTTCGGCCAGGTCCATCAGTCCCATGCCCGCCCGGGCCTTGTTCCGGCCCAGGCTTTCCCCGAACATCTGCAGGCAGAAAGGACAGGCCGTCACCACGGCTGCGGCCTCCGTCTTGACTGCTTCCGCGGCCCGCATGTCGTTGATGCTGGTGCCGGGTGCATCCTCCATCCACATCCGCCCCCCGCCGGCCCCGCAGCAGAAGCTCTTCTCCCGGCAGTAGTTCATCTCCACCAGCTCCACGCCCGGGATGGCCCTGAGGACCTGCCTCGGCGCCTCGTATATGTCGTTGTAGCGGCCCAGGTAGCAGGCGTCGTGGTAGGCCAGTCTCTGGCCGGTGTGGCCACCGGGCTTGATCCGGCCCTCCTTCATCAGCGCGGCGATCAGCTGGGTGTGGTGCACTACCTGGAAGTCGCCTCCCAGACGGGGGTACTCGTTCTTGAACACATTGAAGCAATGAGGGCAGCAGGTCACGATCCGGCTCACGTTGTACTGCTTCATGGTCTCGATGTTGCGCTGCGCCTGCATCTCGAAGAGCACTTCGTGCCCAATCCTGCGGGCGGGGTCACCGCAGCAGGTCTCTTCGTCACCCAGGACCCCGAAGCTGACTCCGGCCCGCTTCAACAGCCCGGCCATGGACATCAGCACCTTCATGCCCCGCTCATCCATGGCAGCGGTGCAGCCGGCCCAGAGCAGGAGGTCCACCTGGCTGTCCTCAGACATCAGCTTGATGCCGAGGCCCTCCGTCCAGTCCGTCCGCAGGAAACCGGCCCCCGCATAAGGGTCGCCCCTGGTCAGCAGCGTCTTCAGGGCCCGCCCTACGGTCTCGGGGGGTTTGTCTTCCACCAGGACCAGCCCCTGTCGCAATCCCAGGATGGCCTCGGTGTGCTTGATGGACACGGGGCACACGTCTTCACAGGCCCGGCAGGTGGCGCAGGCCCAGATCTCATCCTCGGATATCTTCCTGCCGGCCCCGTCCCCCTGCTCGCCGGCGGCGGTCCCGGCGGTCTCGGGCCCGGCATCAAGCGAGTCGAAACCGGCGTGCGGCAGATCGCTCTTCATGTTGAGGACCACCTGCCGGGGTGACAGGGGCTTGCCGGCCAGCCGCGCCGGGCAGTACCGATCGCACAGCCGGCAGCCTATGCACAGGTACAGGTCCTTGAAGGCGCTCTTGGCCAGGCTGCTTCTTCCATTGTCCAGGATCACCAGGTGAAGCTCCCGGTCCTCGTATTCCTTCAGAAGCGGAAGATCAGCAATGCTGAGTGTCTTCTCGCCCTTGGGGCGTATACCCACTACCAGGTTCTCTGCGCCGAAAATACCCATACAACGGGCCTGTAAAGCAGCCTCTTCCCTGTTCCTGACTATCTTGTCCAGGCCCACCACCAGGAACACCTTCTTGGCTTCCATCAGGTCGCGGTGGATATTGCGGAAGTGCTCCACCATGAATACAGCGCCGTCTTCAGCAGCCATGGAGTTGACTCCCAGCACAGCCAGGTATCTCCTCACGCCGCCATATGCTGCGCCCTCATGTTCTAGTCCAGCCATCTCCTGGACGACGGAGAAAGGCGCCTCCATGTCCTTGTCATACAGCACCGCAATGTCCGCCAGGTCGCGCGTTTCCTTGTTCTCAACGTCGAACTCATCGAGATAGGAGTTGATCACGGTGTAGCCGCGTGATGCCAGCCCCGGCCTGATCTCCTGGTCCACCACGCGTGAGTTGCTGGTGGATACAGTAGTAATACCTTCCGAGTTCTCTGAGATGTATTCGACGGCTTCGGCGGCATCTACGGCTGATTTCACTCTCACCCCGGGGTACTTCTGAGCCAGGCTCGTTTTGAGCTGCTCCACTAGCGTGTCCGTGTGGTCGCGGGAATACTCGCGGACTTCCCTCAATCGCTGCTTGACTTCAGCCCTGCTCACGGGCTGGGTGACAAGGGGCATCTCATACAACCAACCCACCAGTTTGGTCACGGTCGAACGGGCCCTTGTCTTGTAGTAGGGCTCCATGATGGATATAGGGAGGTCCGCCTTCACACTCGACCTTGTCGGGGTCGTAGATTCTGCTGATCTCATCGCCACACCGTCATCCATGTTCGCATCGCATCTGACGGAGCCCGCCCTCCGGTCGGCTGGCGGGGCTCCATCAGTGACGCTCAAACCGACACTCTCTCAAAAGCGTGCCATCTGGCTGGTCGCGCAAGAGCCTTCGTCCGTTCTCTCTTTGTTTCCTTTCCTCACGCAAGGTCGGCGAACAGACAGAGAGTCCGGCACTGGTCCAGGACTAGGTCCGGGACCGGCCTTGCATCACCCGAACCCCTGGAGCTTTCTGAGGTCCTCCTCAAGGCCCTTGAACATCGCGTCCGTTATCTGCCCCTTGGACATAGCTTTCAGGGTCTTGGGGCTCATCATCTTGCCCAGGTTGTATTGCGGATTGCCGACGAAGCCCGGCCAGTTCTTGTCAAAAGCCTCCTTCGCCCCGGAAAGCTGCATTATGTCCTTGACCTTGGATTCCATTGTGAGTTTCTTGTCTGCCATGGCTACCTCCTTCTTCTCTCAATGCGACCTTCATGACTCTCTGCCGGTTCCCCTCTATTCACACAGCCTTGCGCATCTGCACGGCAGCGGCAACAGGGCCGCTGCCGCGCTTCAGCATCTCGTGTCGTATCCCTATCTCTTAGATTTGGCGTGCTTGGCCTTCACTTTGAGTTTCGCCGGAGCTTCCATGCTGGAGACTTGGGTCGGGACCGGCCTGGGGCTCAGGTCTATCTTGGCCAGTCTTTCCGCCATGTCCTGCAGCCCGAGTTTTTCGAGTGTCTCTCTGGCTGGAACGCCGGTAACCGGATCACAGCCTTCCTCCGTGTAGTAGTCGTTCTTCATCTTCTCCATGATCTCGGGCGTCATGAAGATTCTCGTGCCCCACTTCCGCGTCTTTGTAGGCTGGTAGACGTCATCCGGCATTACCTCGTCCTCGCGGCGCAGGCCGCACAGGTACTCATAGCCCCTTTCGAGCATCCGCACTCTCTGTACCTGCTCCTGGAGCATCTCGGTGGTATATTCCACACCCAGGTCCGCCGTGAGGAAATCCGCCATCTCCTGCCATAAGTCCCTGAGGGAAGTCAGGTATCTCGGCCCTGCCCCCGTGCTCTGGTCGCACACTCCGCACATGTCAGCCAGTCTGGTCTGGCGTGAGAAGGCCAGAACCATCTTGGCCTTGTTTGTGCCACGCGGAGTCTCGCCGTCATCCTCGAACAGCCTCCAGGCATCCGCATCGCCGCACATGTGCTCCGCTTTTGCCGAGCGCATCGCTTCCACTACGGTGGGTATCAATTCCTCGGTCATCCCGGGCTCGGGGTGCAACTTCAGTATGCCCTCGATGATCTCGGCTGCGTTCTCAATGGCGGCCGGGTCGGCATACACGCCCGCCCCCGACAGGCCCAAGGCCATGCCCAACTGTCCTCCCGGCCACAAGAAGTAATTAAGTATCTCCATGCCCTTTGTCTGGCGGGCGAAAGAACCGGAGCCCTTGCCTATCTTCTTGGCGGCAGGCAGGATGCCGTCGGCCAGCACCTGGCCAAACCCATCCTTCCGGGCGATCTTCTCCAACATAGCCCGGGCGGCCTCGCCATTGCCCCATTGGAGGTCTATCCCGTCCATGTCCTCAGGCGAGATCATGCCTTCCTCGCGGAGCCTCATCAGCCAGCCGATAATACCGCTGGTCCCGTGGGTATCTACGCCCAGCAGGTTGGCCATCAAAGCGCTGCGCCACCAGTGCATTGAGTCGTAGATCTTCCACCTGGTCTGAAACTCCCCCGGGACGCCGCAGAGAGAAGCCCCCGACCCTACACCCGGCACCACCACTCGCGGCTGGCATTGCTCGGGGCAGAACGCGCAGCCAAGGTTGCCCACAAAGTACTTGTCAGCGAACAACTCAAGCTTCTGCTCTGGTGGAGGCTCGGGGCATACCAGGTTGCCGTAGTCACCGCCCCAGCAGTATATGTCGAGCGTGTCTTCGATATCTCCATGCCACAACATGGACTTCTTGGTCCAGTGGTTGGGGTCCAGTTTGTTGGGAAACGTCCCGGGGAACCACGCGTTCCATACCTCGAGCCACTTGGCGGGGTCAGCCACCTTAAGCCCCTTGGTCCCCCGCACGGCAATCGCCTTCAGGTTCTTCGACCCCATGACGGCGCCGCCACCACCCCTCCCGGCTTTGAAATTGATGTCGTGGAGTATGATGGCATAGGCCACCTGGTTCTCCCCGGCAACGCCGATGCAGGCCACCTGCACGTCGGGATCGTTCAGCTCACTCTTGATCTGTTCCTGTGTCTGATAGGTATCCAGGCCCCACAGATGACCGGCATCCCTGATCTCCACCTTGTCATCATTTATGAACAGGTAGACCGGTTTCTCCGCCTTGCCCTTGATGATGAGGTTGTCATACCCGGCGAACTTCAGTTCGGCTGGGAATTGGCCGCCCATGTTGGATACTGCCTGGATGCTGTGAATCAACATGGGCGACTTGTACATCACGCCCATCCGGGCTCCCCGCAACGTCCCGGTAAGAGGCCCGGTGTTGAAGGTCAGCATGTTCTCGGGGTCCAGGCCCTTGGTCTCCGGCGGCACTTCGGTGGCCAGAATCATGCTGCCGATCCCATCACCGCCCAACCAGTCCTGCACGTATTTGGAAGTAGGCTCCTTCTCTATCTTCCCTTCGGTCAGATCTACCCTGAGTATCGTTCCCGCTCTCGGCATGTCATTCCCCCTTTGCGGCCATTTCGACGAATTTCTCGGCCTTGTTCCTGGCCAGCGTCTTGCCTACCTTCTCGCCCTTGAGGTACTGCAGCGCGGCGTAGCGATGGAAGCAGTGCTTGGCGCACTGCGGCTCCGGCAGGCCGGCGCACAGGTCGCACTTGAGAGCCACGTGCTTGTCCGGATGCACCGTTATGGCGCCTACCGGGCAGGCGATCTCGCACAGCTTGCAGCCGATGCACTTGGAGGTGTTCACGATCATGGCCCCTCTGTCATCGCGAGATATCGCCCCCACCGGGCAGGCCGCCTGACAGAAAGGCTTTTCGCAGTGCAGGCAGAAGACGGCTACCGGGAACAACTCGCCACTCCGTATGGTTCGAGACACCTTTATTCTCGACTTCGTCGGGTCGAACTCCCCCTCATGCGTCAGGCTGCAGATGGCCTCGCACATACGGCAGCCGACACACTTGGTCCGGTCCCATGTCATTCTCTCCATGATTTCTACTCCCCCTTCCGGTCTCAGATTGTCATTGCGGCCAGTGCGGACCGCCTCATTCCTCGATCCTGGATTCCAGCTGGCCAGATGCCAGACTGGTCTTGGCGCGGCGGCAGCTTCAAGAGGCTGTTCTTGAGGTTGCCCTGGATTCGCACTGGGCACCCCCCTTTTAGGGTCGATCCGGGCTCTTGAAGAATGGTCTGCCGAGAGACTACCATCGGTCTGCGCATTTGTCAAGTGACCATAGCCCAATTTGTGGACAAGTGTTGACAAATGACTTATCGAGCGTACAATAATCCACGTGCATCGAAATTGCCGCCATACAATTGACCACGTCCGAAACATGGAACTGGTTGAAAGACAAGAGCGGGGGAGGTTAGACTGATCAAGAACCAGGCCAGTGGTGCCAGATCTGAAGTTGCGCCCCGGGGGCGCGTGAGTCCGGAGTTGCCAGAGTCTGCGAAGGCCCGCTTTGAGTTGAACAGCGTCGACAGGCGCATACTCGACGAACTGCGGCTGGACGGCAGGCAGCCGGCCTCTGGTTTCGCCAAGAAGCTGGGCATCAGCCGGACCTATGCCTGCGAGAGGCTGGACAAGATCCTGGCGGCGAAGGTAGCCCGGGTGGGCGCTTTCACCAACGCGGTGGCGCTGGGCTACAAGGTCCTGGCGCTCCACGCTATCCGGGTAGTGCCAGGGCACCTGTCGGCGGTGGCTGACCGGCTCAGCGCTTCACCGAACCTGGTGGTCGTCATAGCCGGCGTTGGCTGGCGGGACATTCTTACCTGGAGCCTCTTCCTGGACCAGGCAGACCTCTATGCCTTCACCAACGGAGAGCTGGCCAGGCTCGCCGGCATCAGGTCGGCTGAGACCCTGACGGTGGTGGAGGCTTACAACGCTGCCCCACATCTGCACGCACGCTACCAGGTTCCCGGCTCCAACCCCGTCGCTGGCAGTATCCGGAGCGGAAAACAGGCATTGGGCAGCAGCGCAGCCGAGAGGCCTTCCGGAGAAGTCCCCTCCATCGACCTGCTGGATCTCCAGATTCTGGCCGAGATAGAGCGGGACGGTCGCCAGCCAGTTCAGGAGATAGCCAAGAAGCTGGGCACCAGCCGGACCACGGCTTCCGTCAAGCTGAAGAGGCTTCTGGAAGAGGAGGTGGCCAGGATCGTCACCATCGTGGGCCCGGTCGGCCGCAGGAACTACATCTTCGCAGAGGCGGCCCTGAGAGTGTCGCCGAAGGCAGTGGCTTCGGTGGTGGACAGACTGAAGGACCACCCCCAGGTGGCCTGGCTGGCCCGGGTAGTGGGCGGCTATGACGTGATTGTGGGGACTACGGCTCTCACCCCAGCCGAACTGCTGCAGTTCATGGAGAAGCAGGTGTCCCACCTGCCCGGCATAGTCTCCGTCGAGACCATGGTTGGCCTGGATATCACGAAGGCCTCCTACGAATTCCTGGCCACTGCCCATTTGCAGCGCATTCGCGCATCCAGCCGCTAGGGTGCACCCTGGGGGCAGAATCCCTTATCCAATACTGGCAGCAGGCGTCTCATACGGGGCCTGTCCCTGACACCCCAGGCAGACCTCGCCATCCTTCAGGGGATAGGCTTCCCGGCACATGCCGCAGATGGCGATCGATCCCTTCGAGCTTCGGGCCAGCAGGCCAGGCTTCACCCGGACCGGGTGGAGCCTGCAGATACTCCGTCCGGCACGCCGGATCTCATCCTGCAGCCGCGCCGCATCCTGTTCCTTCTTGGTCTTGAGCTTCAGGTACCATGAGCGGATCTCGTCCCAGCCAGGCAGTCCCCCCGGATCCAGGTGCACTCGCACGCCGACACCGTCCTGCTTGTCGCACAGGCTGACGGCATAGCGCCCCAGGTTGACCACCCTGAGCCGGCCATTTCCCGCGGTACACGGGGTGAGAAGCTGAACTGCATCCGGCAGGCATGAAGCCGTCTCGCAAATGGCGCTGAGCACGACGCCGTCAGGGATCTGTTCCCGGGCCATATCCACCATGATGGCGCCGATCAGCACCCCCGGGGCGGGGTAGGCATGAAACGAGCGGACCCGCTCCAGGAACTCCTCCCACGTGTACATCCCCAATCGGTCAACTACGGCATTTTCAGCTATGGAATCTGTGACTCCCAAAGCACTCCTCCTCTGGCCTCACTTCGACCGGGCGTTGCCGCAGATCTCCGCCATGGCCTCCAGCGTGGCATCGATTTCCTTTGTGGTGTTGAAGTGGCCCAGGCTGAAGCGAACCGCCCCTTCCGGACTGGTTCCCAGGTCGGCATGCACCAGGGGCGCACAGTGAAGACCGGCGCGGACGGCTATGTGGTAGTCCCCGTCGAGTATGGTCGCCAGAGCCGCCGGGCTCAGGCCCTCAATGTTGCAGATGACCACCGGAATGAGGCCATCCTGCGGCGGCCTGGTATAGAGGATCACCCGGCCCAGGGATGCCAGGCCATCGTGCAGGCGGCGGTACAGCGTCATCTCCCGCCGGCGGGCCTCCACCGGATTCTGGCTCTCGATGAAGTCCAGACCCAGTGACAGGCCAATGATACCCGGCAGGTTGAGGGTGCCAGCTTCGAGCCGGTGGGGATAGCTCTCGGTGTGGACCGGGCTCCGGGAATCGATGCCCGTGCCCCCGAAACGGGTGCTCCTTATGTCTACTTCTGGGGAGACGGCCAGCCCGCCTATCCCCGCCGGGCCCAGCAGCGCCTTGTGACCGGTGAAGGCCACGGCGCTCATGGGCCAGTTGGCCATGTCCATTTCAACGTGGCCCGCACTCTGGGCGGCATCGATCAGCAGGGGTACGCCACGCCCGGCGCAGGCCCGCGCGATGTCGGCCACCGGCTGAACGGTACCCAGGACGTTGGACGCGTGGCAGACGACCGCCAGTTTCGTGTTGGGCCGAATGGCCCTGGCTACATCGTCAGGGTCCACGAAGCCGTCCCCATTGAAGGGGACCAGATCGTACTGTATCCACCCGCGCTGCCTCAGATGGAACAGCGGCCGCAGCACCGAGTTGTGCTCCAGCCGCGTCGAGACGACGTGATCCCCCGGGCCAACGATGCCCTGGATGGCCAGGTTCAAGGCGTCGGTGGCATTGCTGGCAAATACCACCCTGTCCGGATCCGGCGCACCGAAGAAGGAGGCCAGCCTGGACCTGGCCTGGTCGACCACGTCCTCCGCCTCCGTCGCCAGGTCGTAGTCCCCCCGGCCGGGCGAAGCCCCCACCCGGCGGTAGATCTCCACCATCCGATCCAGCACTGCGGCAGGCTTGGGAAAGGACGTGGCGGAGTTGTCGAGGTAGATCACATGCCTCCACATCTCCTGGGGTGCGGCAGACCGGCCAGGCGGCGGGCCCGTTCCTTGAAGTCCCCTGGGAAGAGGCCCTGGAGCTGGAGGAGGCTAAACCCGGTACCTTCGCGCAACTGCTGGTTCAACGGGGTCCTCCCGTTGACGGAATAGAACTCCCGCAGGAAGCGTATCACCCGCCAGTGCTCATCTCCCAGGACTTCGAGCCCGCCTTCCCGGGCCAGCTCGCTGGCTACCTCTTCGTCCCAGTCTGCGAAATCCAGGAGGTAGCCCTGGTAGTCAAACAGGATCGTCCGCCCGGCTATGGTCCGGGTCTCGGTAGGACCGGCCGGTCCGCGACGCCTCTGCATGGCCACCTCTTTCACCCGGGGTCTATCTTCCGGCCGCCAGCGCCGCCTTCACCTTGTCCGGCGTCGCCGGCAGGCTGGTGATCCAGATGCCGCAGGCATCCTGGATGGCGCTGATGACGGCCGGCGCAGTGGCCATGGTCGTCGCCTCACCCACCCCGGACGCGCCCTTCGGCCCGAAGGGCCGCGGCGTCTCCCGGAAGACGTATTCCACGTCTAGAGCCGTCCGCATGGTGGGGAACTTGAACGTCCGCCAGTCCCTGGTCTGGCCGGCCACGAACTCCTCCCTCAACGCCCAGCCGACTCCCTGGTCTATTCCACCGTCCAGTTGGCCTTCCACGTTGAGCGGGTGGATTATGGTCCCGATGTCTATGGCACAGGTCATCTTGAGCACCTTCACGTCACCGGTCTGGGTGTTCACCTCCACCTCGGCCAGCTGGATCAGGTGGATGCAGTCCTCGTAGTTCGGTCCCTGGCCCGTGCTTGGATCCATCGGGGTTTTGTCGTTGGCGGCGCAGTTCTTGCTGCCCAGGAAGCGGACGGGCTTGCCCGCCGCCTTCAGGCCAGCGTAGCCGCGGCCGCCGGTCTCCTCCAGAGCCTTCTTGAGCTGGTCCATGGCATTGACCAGCGCTCCGCCTACGGAGTAGGTCATGCGGCTGCTGGCCGCCGCCCCGGAGGCCGGAGTGACAGCGGTGTCCCTGGTCACCAGCCGGACCTTGTCCAGAGGCAGGTTCATCCCGTCAGCAGCCAGCTGGCTGAGCATGGACTCGTTTCCCTCGCCCGGGTCAGCCACGCCGGCATACACCGTCACGCCGTCATCCGGGTCGATCCCGATGCTGGCCACGCCGGTATCGAAGGGCCCACCGATGGCGAACGATGAGCCGGCAATGCCGACGCCCCGCCGGATCACACCGTCCTTGTGCCCTGCCGCCTCACGAATGGCCCGCTCATAGTGCGGCCGGATATCATCGCACAGATCCGCGAACGGCCACACCCTCACGGGAGCGCCAGAGGATCGCTCCTCTCCGACCTTGAGCGCGTTCCGCTTCCGGAACTCCAGGCGGTCGATGCCCGCCTTGTCGGCCAGCATGTTCAGCATGCACTCCAGCGCGAAGTTCTGCTTGGGCGGGCCCGCCCCGCGAGCGGCGCCGCTCCAGGGGTTGTTGGTGTAGACCACCTGGACGAAGTTCTTGACGGCGGGGATCAGGTAAGGCCCGGAACACATATAGGTTATGCGCCAGGCGGCGGCCGGGCCAACGCCGGCGTAGGCGCCCTTGTCCAGGATGACGTGCTCTTTGTGGCCGGTCAACCGGCCATTCTCATCCGCGCCCGTCTTCATGGTAAGCTCCGATGCGCAGCGCTTCGAAGTCATGGCCATCGACTCGGCCAGGCTGGGGACATAGCGGATGGCCTTTCTGAAATGGACCGCCGCCGCGGCCGTGATCCCGTCCGACGTGATGTCCGCCGTGATGCCGAAGTGCCCTCCGACGAACGGCTCCTCGTACCTCATGTTCTCCCAGCCGACCGCTGCCTGCAGCACCATCAGGTTCGTATGGATGTCGATGCTGCGCCCCAGGACCACCAGCTGAGCGTCCTCGCCTTCACCCTCCCAGTAGGCCACGCTGACCTCTGGCTCCAGCGGGGCCTGATGGTTGCACTGGGTGTGGAACGTCTCCTCCACCACGAATTTGGAGGCGGCCAGCGCTGCCTCAACATCCCCCTTGATCCGCTCATTCACCAGGCACTCATTTGGCCACTCAACGTCCTCGTGCAACTGCACGGCGTCTTCGGCCAGAGACTGCCGGGGTGTGGTAAGGGCCGGCAGCACTTCGTACCTGACCACCACCGCCTCCGCCGCGGCCAGCGCCTGCTGGCGGGTCTCCGCGGCCACGACGGCCAGGGGATCCCCGACGTAGAGCACCCTGTCAGCGCACAGGATGGGCCGGTCTTCCGGCAGCGGGGGAAAGGACATGAGGTTCTTGCCCTTGATGTCCTTGGCCGTCATGGCGCCGATCACACCGGGCATCTTGAGGGCCGCCGAGAAGTCGATGCCCAGAATCCTGGCGTAGGCGTGCGGGCTGCGAACGACCGCGATCTCGACTGCGCCCGGCATCAGGATATCGGCCCCGAAATGGGCCACGCCGCAGGCCTTGAGGATGCTCGAGGGACGCACATGAGAGACGCCGATCTTGGAGGCGTTGGCGTCGGGCCGAACGTCCACCGGGCTGGCCTCGCCCCGGAGGAAGCGGCCGGCCAGCTTGACCGCCTCGATGATCTTGATGTAGCCGGTGCAGCGGCAGAGATTCCCTACCAGCGCATGCTTGATCTCCTCGGTAGTCGGGTTGGGGTTCTTGTCCAGGAGCGCCTTGGCGGACATTATCATGCCGGGGGTGCAGAAGCCGCACTGTATGGCCCCGGCCAGGACGAAGGCCTCCTGTATCAGATGAGGGTTGTCCGGTGTGCCCAGGCCCTCGACCGTCATAACGTCGGCGCCTTCGAGCGTTTCCACCCTGGTCAGGCAGGACCTGACGGCCTTGCCATTGACGATCACGGTGCAGGCCCCGCACTGACCCTTCCGGTCACAGGACTGCTTGGCACCGGTCAAACGAAGGGTATCCCGCAGCAAATCCAGCAGGCTGAGATTGGCGTCTGCCACCACCAGTCTGGGCAGGCCGTTGATCTTGATCTGGACCTTCTTCATGATTTGATCTCCTTTTCATCGTCTGGCTCGATACGGCAGGGGCGGCCGGGCCGCTGAAGGCGGGGACCACCGATTGTCCCGCAGAATATCATTGGCCACTGCATTTGTCAACATAGACACGATGCAGAGTTGACATGTGTTGCCCCATCTGCCACTATTGGGGTCACTTATCCGGCGCTGGCGGGCAAAACAGTTGACGCATGGTATACGAAGTTGTATACTGCAGGCCGCTTCTCAGAAAACCGGTTGGAGGTGATCAGATGAAATCGGAGGCAAGGCAATGAAGGACTACCTGGGATACCAAGGCAAGACCTGTGTCATCACCGGCTGCTCCTCAGGAATGGGGCTGGCGACCCTGCAGGTGCTGAATGACCTGGGGGCCAGCGTCTATGCCCTGGACGTCAGAGAGGTAAAGGAGCCGGTGAAGAAGTACATCCCGTATGATCAAGGCAGCAGGGCCTCCATCGACCAGGCGGTGGCTCAGCTACCCGAGAAGATCGACAAGGTGTTCTGCTGCGCGGCTGTGGCCGGGAAGAAGTCCAGGGGGGCCAGTTTCACCTCGACGCAGGTGGTGACCATCAACTTCATCGGCACCCGCTACTTCATCGACCGCGTGACGCCACGGCTTTCAGCGGGGGGGGCCATAGGAGTCATCTCCTCGACCGCCGGTTTTGCCTGGTCCATGTTTCAGCAGGACTACGCTCCTCTGATGTACATCGACGATTGGGACAAGGCGGTGGCCTGGGTGGCAGACTACGCCAAGCGCGAGGCCGAGCAGATGGAGGGCGGCATCGACGACATGGGGAACGTGGACGGCGCCTACACCGTCTCCAAGATGCTGGTCAGCATGTGGATAAGATACCGGGCCTACCAGCTGTCGGCGAAGGGCATTCGGCTGAACAACACCAGCCCTTCGGGCACGGCGACGCCTCTCTCAGCCGACTTCGGTCCCGGAGGAGAGAATGCCTCACTGGTCAAACGGGTCGCCCAGCCGATGGAGCAGGCCCTGCCGCTGGTCTTCATCAACAGCGACATGGCGACCTACGTTAGCGGCGCCGATCTGCTCGTCGATTTTGCCATGATAGCCGGCTTCATGTCAGGTGAGAAGAAGTACTAACGGATCAATCTGAGCGTCACAGTAACAGCAGGGGAAGAAACGGAGCAAGGAGGACAGCCATGGCTGATGCGAAGGAAAACCACGATCAGATCCTGTGGGTCCTGGAACAGGAAAGGAAGCTCTTCAACCCGGAAGCCGCCAAGGGCCAGCATGCCAAGTACCAGTACACCTACACCGGCGAGGGTGGCGGGACCTGGAGCTGGGTTATCGATGACGGCAAGGTGCAGCTGATCGAGGGGCCGGTGGAGAACCCGGACACCTCTTTCACGGAGAGCGTCGATACCTTCCTCAAGATTCAGCGCGGTGAGCTGGATCCCACGAAGGCGTTCATGCTGCGCAAGAGACAGATGTCGGGCTCCATGGAGATGGGCGTGAAGTTCCTGGAGTTCTTCCCCGGGGGCGACAAGCCCTTCCTCAAGAAGTGAGCCTGTCGCACTGAGCCAACAAGGCTGCGGCCGCGATGCCCGGCGGGTCTTGAGGTGGCGAGTGCCCTCGCCACCTCAAGATAGTCATGTCATCCTCTTTGTCGATCATGGGCGAATCCGGCCCTCATGGGAAGGCGGGCTTTGGCGTGAGCTCCGAGAGGGTGCTGGCGCGCAGCTTTCGCAGGAGAGCGCGCAGAAGCTCTCGTTCATCGGGGGTCAGGCTGCTCAGAATGGCCGGGATCGCCCCTCGATGTCCCCTTTGCTGCCGGTACACTTCCCTGCCCTTCTCGGTCATCTCCACCCTGACCTGCTTCTTGCCTCCCACGTTCTTCAACTGCCTGATGAGGCCCTGGCGCTCCATGCGATCGAGCGCCGCGGCCACGGTATTGGGCCTCCGGAAGACCCAGCCCGCTATCTCGCTCTGGGTGGGTGAGGGCCCCAGGTTGTTCAGGGCGTACATGATGCCCATCTGCACACCGGAGGTGCCGAACTGCCTCAGCTCATTGTCCCTGGCCCTCAGCATTCCGTCGCTCACCTGGCTGAGGAGAGTCCAGAGCTCGTACTCCTCGCTGGCGGACAGCCGGGCAGGCGCTTCTCCTCTTGGCACCATGCTGTGCTAACCTCCGGCCTGGGCCAACAGGCTACTGGACGTCCGCTCGCTTGACCCCCAGCAGCAAGTCCCGGCCCTCGATGCGGACCTTCTGCGAATGGGCGCCCTCGGCGGGCGGCCCGGAGACAAGATCCCGGGACAGTGTCTCCTGCCTGATGTACGCCGACCGGCTCTCAATGGCCTTCCGCAGAGTGGGGTCGGCCTCATAGTAGGTCACGATGTAGTCGGCGATCTCGAACCCGGCTTCCTTGCGCATGTTCTGGATGCGGTGCGTTATCTCGCGGGCGATGCCTTCCTCGATGAGCTCCGGCGGGACCACGGTGGGCACGGCCACCAGGTAGCCCCCGTCCTCCATGGTGCAGTAGTCCGGGACGGACAGGTCCGCCTCCGCCGGGGCGAACTCCAGCGCCTTGACGTTGAGCTCCTCCAGCACCTGAGGCGACAGCCGCCGCAGGCTATCCTGCTCGCCGCTGCCACGGGTCCGGACGACGGCCTTCGATACCGGCTGGCGCACCTTGATGCCGGCCTTGCTCCGGGCAGCCCGCCCGATGCTGCACACCTTCATCACCAGCCGGGTATCGGCCTCCAGTTGCTCGTCCACCAGGGAGAGGTCCGCCCGGGGGAAATCATCCAGGTGCACGCTTTCGGCAGCCCGGGGGTCCACCGCGCGCACCAGGTTCTGGTACAGCTCCTCGGCCAGGAAGGGCGTCAGGGGCGCCATGAGCCGGGCCAGGGTGACCAGGCAGTCATAAAGGGCGAAGTAGGCCGACAGCTTGTCGGTGTCGTTTTCGCCCTTCCAGAAGCGGCGCCGGTTCCGCCGCACGTACCAGTTGGAAAGGTAGTCCACGAACTCCTCGATCTTGCGGCCGGCCTCGGTGGGATCGTAGCCGGCATAGGCCCGGTCCACCTCGTCCACCAGCCGGTTCAGCTCCGAGATGATCCAGCGGTCCAGCTCGTCGGTGGTGGCCGGGCGCTGCGCCTTCACGGGGTCGAAGTGGTCGATATTGGCGTAGATGACGAAGAAGGAGTAGGTGTTCCACACGGTGGACAGCACCTTGCGCATGGCCTCGCTGACCTGGTCCGCCGAGAGCCGCTTGACGTTCCCCGCCGGGCTGGTAGTGAACATGTACCAGCGCAGCGCGTCCGCGCCCTGGTTGTTGACGATGCGCCAGGGGTCGATGACGTTGCCTTTGGACTTGCTCATCTTCTCGCCCTTCGCATCCACGATGTGCCCAAGGCAGACCACGTTCTTGAAACAGGGCTTCCCGAAGAGGAGCACGGACAGGGCGTGGAGGGTGTAGAACCAGCCCCGCGTCTGGTCGATGGCCTCGGCGATGTAGTCCGCCGGGAAACGGGTCTCAAACGCCGCCCGGTCCTCGAAGGGGTAGTGGAACTGGGCGTAGGGCATGGCGCCGGAGTCGAACCAGGCGTCCAGCACCTCGGGCACCCGCTTCATGCGGCCGCCGCACCGGGCGCAGTCGAAGGTGATCTCGTCCACGAACGGCCGGTGCGGGTCCACCGGCTCCACCACTCCGGACACGCCCGGCTTCGACTGCAGCTCCCCGATGCTGCCGACGCACTCCAGGTGGCCGGGATCACTGCCGCAGCGCCAGACGGGCAGCGGCGTCCCCCAGTATCGCTCGCGCGAAAGGCCCCAGTCGATGTTGTGCTCCAGCCAGTCTCCGAAGCGCCCCTCCTTGATGTACTCGGGGTACCAGTTGATGTCCCGGTTCCCGGCCACCATCTGTTCCTTCACGGCAGTGGTCCTGATGTACCAGGATGGCTTGGCGTAGTACAGCAGCGGCGTGTGGCAGCGCCAGCAGAACGGGTAGGTGTGGATGATCTTCTGCTGGTGATGCAGGATGCCGCGCCGGTCCAGGTCCTCCAGGATCAGGGGATCGGCCTTCTTCACGAAGAGGCCATCCCAGGGCTTGCCGTTGGGGATCATGCGGCCGTCGAGGTCCACGCTCTGGACCATGGGCAGCCCGGCCTCCCGGCCGAGGTCGAAGTCCTCCTCACCGAAGGCGGGGGCGATATGGACTATGCCGGTGCCGTCGCTGACGGAGACGTAGTCCGCGGTTACCGCGCGGCTCTGCGCCGGGAGCGCATTGCCCGCGGCCACGAACTCGGGCTTCGGCTCGTAGAGGCGGTCATAGCGCAGGCCGGCGACGTCCCTGCCGGTGAACTCCGCCAGGATCTCCCAGTTGCCCTCCCCCAGCGCCCGGTCCAACAGGGCCCGGGCCATGATCAGCCGCTCGGGTGTCCCCTGGGGCGAGCGGGACTGCACCAGGACGTAGTCCTCGCCGGGCGACACGGCCAGCGCCACGTTGCCGGTGAGGGTCCACGGCGTCGTGGTCCAGGCCAGCAGGGCGGGCACTCCCTCCTCCCACTTCCCTGCCCGGGCGTTCCAGCCCAGCCTGGGCAGGGACCCCACCCCATCGTCCTGTCCCTCACGGCTCAGCCGGAACCGGATGTATATGGAGGGGTCCTCGGCGTCTTCGTACCCCTGGGCCACCTCGTGAGAGCTGAGAGAGGTGCCGCAACGGGGGCAGTGGGGCGTCACCCGGTAGCCCTGATACACCAGCCCCCGGTCCCACAGCTGCTTGATGATCCACCAGCAGGACTCCACATAGCCGGTGTGGAAGGTGATGTAAGGGTGCTCCATGTCCAGCCAGAAGCCGATCCGGTCGGTCAGCTCCTCCCATTTCTTGAGGTACCGCAGGACGCTCTCCCGGCACCTGGCGTTGAAGCGGGCGATGCCGTAATCCTCGATCTGGGCCTTGTTGGTGAACTTGAGCTCCTTTTCGATCTCCAGCTCCACCGGTAGCCCGTGGGTGTCCCACCCCGCCTTGCGGAAGACGCGGTACCCCTTCATGGTCTTGTAGCGGGGGATGACGTCCTTGTAGATGCGGGAGAGCACGTGGTGGATGCCGGGGTTGCCGTTGACCGTGGGCGGCCCGTCGTACAGGACGAACTCCGGCCCTTCGCGGCGCACCTCGTTGGTCTTCTGCAGGATGCGCCGCTCCTTCCAGAACGCCAGAACCTGCTTCTCTATCTCAGGGAAGCTGACCTTGCTGCCGACCGGCTTGAACATCACTCTCCAGCTGCTTCACCGAGGGAACCCGGCCCGCTGCCTGCCCGCCAGGCGCGGCCGGTTGCCCACGACCCGCCAGCCGCTACCCGCTTCGCGGGTTGCGACGGCTACCTGCTTCGCGGGTTGCCGCGGCTACCTGCAGGTTGCCGCGGCTACCTGCGAGTTGCCGCTATTTCCCCGGGAAGTTCGGCTTTCTCCGCTCCTGGAAGGACTTCAGCCCTTCGTGAGCATCCTCTGTCTGGAAATGGGCCCGGGAAGCCGCCTTCTCGATCTCGATTCCAGTATACAGGTCCACCTGCATGCCGCGGTTGATGGCGTACTTGGTGTACTTGAGGCCCATCGGGCTGCGCCGCACCAGCTTGTCGGCCACCGCTTCGACGTATCCCCGCAGCTCATCCCGCGGCACCGCCTTGTTGATGATGCCCCATTTCTCGGCCTCCTTGGCCGAGAGCCAGTCACCGGTGAACATGAGCTCGCGGGCCACCCGCAGGGGTATCAGCCGCGGCAGGCGCTGGGATCCGCCTCCGCTGGGGATCAGGCCGATGGTCGCGTGCTGGTCTCCTATGTCAACGTCATCCGCGGCGTAGGCCAGATCGCAGGCCTCGGCCAGCTCCAGGCCCCCGGCCAGGGCGTGGCCGTTGATCATGGCGATGTTTACCTTGCTCATGTGCTCCATGAGGTAGAAGGTGTCATGGAACATCTGGCCGTACTCCGCCACCGCAATGGGGTCATCCTGATGGGCCAGGGTCCACTTCAGGTCTCCCCCGGCACTGAAGGCCCGGCCGGCCCCGGTGATGACGATCACCCTGACCTCCTGGTCCTCGTCCAGTTCCGACAGGCACTGCCGCAGCTGCTTGTGGGTATCCGGGTCCAAGGCGTTCATGGCGTCCGGGCGGTTGAGCGTCAGCCAGGCGACGCTCTTCTTCTTCTCCACCAAGAGGTTGCTATACTTCACCGGGGGTTCCTCCTTCCTCTATTGGGTTGAAGGAAAATTCTACGGGTTGTTCGAGGCCAGTGTCAATTTGAGGCATGTTCCGGGCCGCGGCCCGGCAGCCGGCGGGCCCATCGCGCCAGGGCCTGTGCCGGAGCGGGCCTGCGCGAAGGAGCCTTCACGGGCAATTGTTATGGCAATTCCGTCTCCTACCTGACAATTGTAGTCTGCCCTCTGTCATACCAAACGTATTTCAGCAAATACCCGGGCGAACACTTGACAACTGCACGCCGGCATGCTAGGGTCGGGAGAAGCCATTCGAGGGTCATGGCATCCCTCCTGTCTAAGGAGCCCGCGGCAGGGCCTGGTGTAATACGGGCGCTGCTGTAGTCTGAACAACGAAAGGAGAGGAGAAAGCAGATGGCAGATCTCAATGACCTGAAGGGCCCATATCAGGACAAACTGGACCTGAAGAACATGTCCAAGGACTGGCTGATCGGGTTGCTGAACGTGTGGCACCACCAGTACGGATCACTGATGAAAGGCCTCTTCACGGCACTCCTCACGAGGATGCCTCCAGAGGAGGCAGCCAAGATTGTGGTTGAAGCAGTCAGTCCGATGATGGCCGACAACCAGGAGTTGATCGTGAAGCTGGCCGGCATCGAGCCGAAGACGTTTCTCGACCTCAACTCCATTGCACGGCTGTCCCTGGATGGCGATGCTATGGGGAGGGACGGCAGGTTCGAGAGCAAAGAGACGATCTTCAGCCCGAATCATATGATCTCCGAGGTGAGACACTGCCCTTACCTGGAGGATATGGAGGCGGCCGGGGCCCCTCCCGAAATGCAGACACTGGTCTGCTACCAGGTCGAAGAGCCGCTAATGCACCTGGTCTACCATCAAAACAACCCCAGGATGCCCAGGCTCAAGATAACCCAGTTGAAGGGCGGGGCGCGCAAGAGCAAAGACGAGCTCTGCTGCAAGTTTGAATTCCAGATAGTCGACGAGAAGGGGAACCCAGTACCCTAGAGAATAGCGGCTGCCCTTCCCTGCCGTAGAATCAACACACTATCGCCGGTGGTCTGTACATTGGGGGTCTCTGGTCAGGGGCCCCCAGTGTACGAATCTACGGCCTGCGTTGGTGGCGCAGACTTTGCGGCGACTGCGGTGCCCATATGATCTGGGGCCTGTAGCACTTGAACGATCACCTTCTGCGCAATCTCAGGGGGTACATTAGTCTGCTTGTCTGCCCAGAGAAGCGCACCCATCTATCCGTCGATTCGATGTCAAGGAGACGGGAGATGCTGGAAATAGCGCATTCTACGAGTGGCAGAACCGTCCAGGCCAGCCAGCGAACCATGATCAGTGAAACACGCAAGAGCGGAGTCTGTGGACCCGACTTGGAGGTGATCCGTGGGAGAACATGACGGGCTACTAGCTGGCTGCCGGGTCTTGGATTTGACCGACGCCATCGGCTTGTTAGCGGGGAAGACCCTGGCCAATTACGGCGCGGATGTGATCAAGGTCGAGAAGCCGGGCGGCGACTCCACGCGAAACATCGGACCGTTCCTTGGCAACACACCCGATCCGGAAAAGAGCCTCTTCTGGTTTGCCACGAACACCAGCAAGAGGGGCATCACCCTGGATATCGAGAACCGTGAGGGGATAGATCTCTTCAAGCGATTGGTGAAGACCGCCGACATTGTGCTGGAGTCATTTGAACCCGGCTACCTGGATGGATTGGGACTCGGCTATTCGGAAATGGAAAAGATCAATCCAAGGATCATCCTGACCTCGATTACCCCGTTCGGCCAGTCCGGGCCTTATGCTGGCTACCAGGCCACCGACCTGGTGGGGGCGGCCATGGGTGGTTTGGTGAGGGAGCTGGGTGAGCTGGGACGACCGCCGGTTCGAATGAGTTGCGATCCTCAGGCGTACTTCCACGCCGGGCTGCAGGGAGCGATGGGGTCGACGCTGGCCTACTACCATCAGCAACTCACCGGCGAAGGGCAGCACGTAGATGTGTCCATGCAGGAGGCGGTTGAGCTGACCCTGATGAATGCGGTCGAGTTCGCGGAGTTCTTGAATATCGACATGGCCGGGACCGGCCAGATCCTCCTCAGCCCCACAATGGATGGACTGGTCACTTCGCGCCTCATATTCAAGTGCAAGGATGGCTTTGCCTACGTCACTGTTGGCGGAGGTGCATGGCTGGGTATGGCACTCGCCTCCCGCGAGCTGGTCCGCTGGGCTAACGAAGAGGGTTTCGCGCTGGAGCTCAAAGACGTCGACTGGACGCAGTGGGACAGTTCAAAGGAGACTCAGAAGGACAATGACTGGAGAGACAGCCAGATCGGTGAGTTCATCCGGACCAAGACCAAGGCCGAACTCATGGAGGGCGCGGTCAAGAGAGGGATGATGATGGCTCCCTGCAACAACATCGAGGACGTGATCGACAGTCCGCACCTGCGCGATCGGGACTTCTGGCAGACTGTCGAGCACCGGGAGCTGGGAAAATCACTGACTTATGCCGGAGCCCCTGTCAAGATGGCGGGAGACGCCTGGAAGATCAGGCGGCGCGCGCCCCTCATTGGAGAACACAACCAGGAGGTATTGCAGGGGGAACTGGGGCTTTCCGAAGAGGAGCTGGGCTTGTTGAGGGCCAACCGGGTCATATAGCCGGTTGCCGGCCGAACTTGCGGACGGAGGGGGAGATGGCAAAGCAGATACTTGAAGGGCTCAAAGTCATTGAGTTCTGCTGGGCAGGTGTCGGTCCGCAGGTTGGGCGCGAGTTGGCGGAGCACGGGGCGACAGTGGTCAAAGTAGAGAGCCACGCCCGTCTCGATCTTATGCGGACGGCCCCGCCCTTCAGAGACGGTATAGCGACCTATGACCGGAGCGCCTATTTCGCCGAGTACAACGCCGGGAAGCTCAGCATCAGCGTGGACCTGGCCAAGCCCGAGTCCAAAGAGCTGATGCGCCGGTTGGTGGCCTGGGCTGACGTGTTGGGCGAGAACTGGGCGCCAGGCGTGATGCGCAAGCTGGGTCTGGATTATGAGAGCTGCCGCAACATCAATCCTGATCTGGTCTACTGGAGCTCGTGCATGCTCGGTCAGTCGGGGCGATATCGCGGTTTTTCCGGTGTTGGCAACCATCTCAATGCCATCGCCGGATTCTCTCATTCCACAGGTTATGTGGACGGAGAACCCACTAACGTGTACACAGCCTATTCTGATTTCATCGCCCCCTGGTACGTGGTCATCGCGGTGGTGGGGGCTCTGTTGCGGCGGCGCAAGACCGGCCTGGGGATGTACATGGAACAGGCCCAGTTGGAGGCGGCCCTCAGCTTTGTGGAGCCGCACGTTCTGGACTACGCAGCCAACCGCAACCTGCTGGGTCGAAGAGGGAACCGGGATCGCTACATGTGCCCCCACGGCGTCTATCCCTGTCGGGGCGCTGATCGGTGGGTAGCCATAGCCGTGAGGAACGATAATGAGTGGCGCTGCCTGCGGGAAGTTATGGGTGATCCGGAATGGGCACGAGACTCCAAATTCGATTCCGTCGTCGGCCGAAAAGAGAATGAGGATGATCTGGACAAGCTTCTCGGCACGTGGACCCTGGGCTTCCCACCGGAGCAGGTGATGGCTATGCTTCAGGGAGCGGGGGTGGCTGCCGGAGTGGTGCAGGCCGGGCGGGACCTGCTCCGCGATCCCCATATGAAGGCGCGCCAGCATTTCCGGACGCTGTATCACCCGGTGATTGGCCCGCAAAGCTACCACGCACCGGCATACAGGCTGTCCCTGACCCCGTGTCGGATAGATAGCCCCGCGCCATGCCTCGGAGAGCACAATGAGCAGGTCCTCAAGGGATTGCTCGGCTTCACGGATGATGAGATCGCCGAGATGCTGATCAATGGTGTCATCACCACCGATGCGGACGCCCCCAGGGTCTCCCATTGGTAGGTAATACCGGGTCAAGAGGTAGCAGGTGCAGGGCAAAGGACAGCGCGTAATCAGGCGCCGCTGTACTTTGAATAACAAAAGGAGAGGAGAAAGGAAATGGCAGATCTCAATGACCTGAAGGGCCCGTACCAGGAGAAACTGGACCTGAAGAACATGTCCAAGGAGTGGCTGATCGGGTTGCTGAACGTGTGGCACCATCAGTACGCCTCACTCAACAAAGGCCTCTTCATGGCACTCCTCAAGAGGATGCCTCCGGAGGAGGCCGCCAAGGTTGTGGTTGAGACAGTCAGCCCGATGATGGCCGAAAACCAGGAGTTGATCGTGAAGCTGGCCGGCATCGAGCCGAAGACGTTTCTCGACCTCAACTCCATTGCACGGCTGTCCCTGGATGGCGATGCTATGGGGAGGGACGGCAGGTTCGAGAGCAAAGAGACGATCTTCAGCCCGAATCATATGATCTCCGAGGTGAGACACTGCCCTTACCTGGAGGATATGGAGGCGGCCGGGGCCCCTCCCGAAATGCAGACACTGGTCTGCTACCAGGTCGAAGAGCCGCTAATGCACCTGGTCTACCATCAAAACAACCCCAGGATGCCCAGGCTCAAGATAACCCAGTTGAAGGGCGGGGCGCGCAAGAGCAAAGACGAGCTCTGCTGCAAGTTTGAATTCCAGATAGTCGACGAGAAGGGGAACCCAGTACCCTAGAGAATAGCGGCTGCCCTTCCCTGCCGTAGAATCAACACACTATCGCCGGTGGTCTGTACATTGGGGGTCTCTGGCCAGAGGGGCCCCCAGTGTACGAATCTACAGCCTGCTCTGGTGGCGTTGACAGCAGGACCAGCGCCAGAAGGCAGGCAGATGGCCGCCCAGGAACATGAAAGTGCTCTGAAGAGGAGGGTGCCATTACATGGTGGAGAAGACGGTGAAAGACAGCAAGCGTTGGTGGGCGGTAGCCCTTCTCTCTCTGGTGTCACTTCTTCTTGGGATGGACGACAGTGTGCTGAATCTGGCGCTGCCATCCATTGCCCAGGATTTCCAGGCAACAATCTCGCAGATGCAGTGGGCCATCAACGCCTATCTGTTGACGACCGCTGCCCTGCTGCTGCTTATGGGAACGCTGGGAGACCGCTTCGGCCGGAAGCGCCTGTTCTCTATTGGCATTATTCTGTTCGGTCTGGGTTCCCTGGGAGCAGTCTTGTCCACCTCCATGGGCATGCTCATTGCCTGTCGGGCCGTCATGGGTACGGGATGCGCCATAATCTGGCCGCAGACGCTTTCTATCATCAGAGCCACCTTTGCCCATGACCCCAAGGAGTGCGCCAGTGCCATTGGGGTCTGGGCCGGCGTCAGTTCGCTGGGCTACGGCCTCGGTCCAATTATCGGCGGCGTCCTGTTGGCGCATTTCCACTGGACGTCCGTGTTTGTTGTTAATCTCCCCCTGTCAATCATAGGACTCGCCGGCGGGTACTTCCTGCTTCGGGAGTCGATGAATACGGATGCCCCCAGGCTGGATCCCATTGGAGCCGTGCTCTCCGGCGCCGCCCTGTTCTCACTCGTCTACGGCATCATTGAAGCCGGGCGTCTGAGCTGGGCTGAGACTTCGGTAATCACCTGGCTCGCTGTCGGAATGATCCTGGTTGTTCTCTTTGCGATCTGGGAACTGCGCTCCGATCATCCCATGGTCCCCATGAGTTTCTTCAAGAACATGTCTTTTACCGGAGCCACCGTGTCATTGGCTCTGGCGGCCCTGGCCTCTGGCGCACTCCTCTTCTTCCTCAGCCAGTATTTCCAGTCTGTACAAGGATACGGCCCGTTGCGCACAGCGTTCCTGCTGTTGCCTGGCGCTGCAGCCAGCTTCGTGACCGCATCGGTGGCGCCCTATCTGGCCAACGCCATCGGCACCAAGTATACCGTCAGTCTCGGCCTCTTCCTGGGCGGCGTCGGGCTATTCCTGATGTCGCTACTTACCACGGGTACTCAATGGTACGCTCTGGAAGGGGCCTTCGTCGTTCAGGGGGCCGGCTTTGGGCTAACCTTCAGTCCAGCTGCAGCCTCCATCATGGGCTCACTGCCGGTGAAGCGGGCAGGCGTCGGGTCAGCCATGGACAGCACCGTCCAGCAGATAGGTTACGTTCTGGGCGTGGCTGGGTTGGGGGCTGCCCTCAACGCCGTATATCGCAACCGGGTGACCGACCTTCCGGTGGTTGCGTCCCTGCCTGACGAAGCTTACGAAGCAGTACGCGACAGCATTCAAGGCGCTCACATCGCGGCAGCAGAATTCCCCAACGACACCGCCCTGCAGATTATCCAGGGTTCAAACGAGGCGTTCACCTCCGGCGTGGAGAGAGCCCTGATCATAGGAACGGCAGTCATGCTCGCCGCCACCTTGTTCTCGCTCCTCGTCCTGCCGAGCAAGATACGTCCCTCAGACGAGTAGCAGAGCCCTCCCCTCGTTTGACTTGAACCCGGATATTATGCTATAGATTATCAATTGAGCCCCACGCACTCCGAAGGAGGTAGGTATAGTAAAAGAGCTGAGGACCAATCAGGGGATCAGAGCCAAAGAGATCCTGCTGATCGGAGAGAACGGCGAGCGCGTTGGCGTGATGTCGGTAGCTCAGGGCATCCAGTTGGCCCGCGAGCGGAGCCTGGATCTCGTTGAAGTGGCGCCGACGGCCGTTCCGCCTGTGTGCCGGATTCTCGACTACGGAAGGTACAAGTTTGAGCAGACCAAGAAGGAGCGAGAGGCCCGCAAGATCAGGAAGTCCACGCTCCTCCGGGAAGTCCGGCTGCGGCCCAGGATCGATAATCACGACCTCGAATCCAAGACACGCCTGATCGAAAGGCTGCTGGCCGAAGGCGACAAGGTCAAGGTCACGGTCATCTTCAGGGGCAGGGAAGTCACCCGCCCGGAGCTCGGCAAGAGGATACTGCAGCAAGTTCTCACGAACCTGAAAGACAAGGCGGTTGTCGATCAGCCGCTGGTGGTGGAAGAGAAGAGCTTGAGCCTCTTCTTCTCCCCGGCTAAGCCCATAGTCAAGAAGGCAACGTCGGAGGTTACAGGTGCCCAAGCTAAAGACCAATAAGACCGCCGCGCGCCGGTTCAGCGTCTCCGGCACCGGCAAGATAATGCATGCGAAGATAGGCAAGAGCCACTTCCGACGGAGGAAGCCCGCTCGCGTGAAGCGCCAGTATGACGGCAAGTTGGTGCTCAACCCCGCCAACCAGCGCCGCATCAGCAAGCTCGTGCCATACCTGTAAAGGAGGATTCCCGTGCCACGAACCAAGCGTGGGGTAGTCACCAAGCGCCGCCACAACAAGGTGCTCAGGCTGACCAAAGGCCATCGCGCCAGCAAACACAGCCTCTACGGCCGCGCGCACGAATCCATGCTCAAATCGCTGAGCTATGCGTACCGCCACCGGCGGGAGCGCAAGGGTGACATGCGCCGCCTCTGGATACTGCGCATCAATGCCGCCGCCAGGGCGGGCGGCATCTCCTACTCCCAGTTCATGCACGGTCTGAAGGAAGCCAACGTCGATGTCGACCGCAAGATGCTGGCCGACACGGCGGTCAGGGATCCCCAGGCCTTCTCTGCACTGGTAGCGGTCGCCAAGGGGGAGAAGACGGGCCAGTAGCCCATGCTGAAGGAGCTTGACGAACTCAAGACCAGGGCGGTCAGCGAGCTCGACGGCATAGACAACCTGGGCGATCTGGAGAAGTGGCGGGTCCGCTACCTCGGCCGCAAGGGGTCTCTCACCACGATTCTCCGGGGACTGGGCGCCCTCTCCGCCGACGAGCGGCGCACCGTGGGCGCCGCCGCCAATGACCTCAAGGTCACCCTGGAGTCGAGCCTGCAGCAGAGGCAGGAGGCCCTCAAGACCAGGGAGCTGGTCGATACCATCGAGCAGACCCGCATCGATGTCACTCTTCCCGGGTACCCGGTCTCCATCGGGCGCCTGCACCCCACCACCGCCACCCTCAGGGAGGTCTGCGGCGTCTTCGCCTCCATGGGCTTCCAGGTGGTGGAGGGCCCCGAGGTAGAGTGGGATTACTACAACTTCGAGGCGCTGAACATACCCCAGGACCACCCGGCGCGGGACATGTGGGCCACCTTCTGGGTGGACACGGAGGGCGCGGGGCGGTCCCGGCTGCTGCGCACACACACCTCCCCCATGCAGATCCGGCTCATGGAGAAGACCCGCCCCCCGGTGAGGGCCGTGGTCCCGGGCAAGGTTTACCGCTACGAGGCCACCGACGCCACGCATGAGTTCATGTTCTACCAGGTGGAGGGGCTGGCGGTGGACAAGGGCATCACCATGGGCGACCTGAAGGGCACTCTCTTCGAGTTCGCCCGGCGCCTCTTCGGGGCGGAGCGCAAGGCGCGCTTCCGCTGCGATTACTTCCCCTTCGTGGAGCCGGGAGTGGAGATGGCCATCGACTGCTTCGTCTGCCAGGGGGCGGGCTGCCGCCTGTGCAGCCAGTCCGGCTGGATCGAGATACTGGGGGCGGGCATGGTCCATCCGGATGTGCTCCGGAGGGTGGACTACGACCCGGAGGTCTATACCGGTTTCGCCTTCGGCATGGGCGTGGAGCGCATCCCCCTGCTGAAGTACGGCATCGACGACATTCGGCATTTCTACAGCAACGATCTGCGTTTCTTGAGGCAGTTCTAGGTCGGGAGATAGCATGAAGGTCCCATTCAGCTGGCTGAAGGATTGCGTGGCCATCGAGGCGGGCGCGCCGGAGATCGCCAGCCGCCTGACCATGGCCGGCATCGAGACCAGCGTGACCGGAACCACGGGCGAAGCCTGGGGCAACATCACCGTGGGGCAGATAGTGGCCATCGAGCCCCATCCCAACGCCGACCGGCTGCAGCTGGCCACCATCGACTTCGGCCGGGGCCGGGCAAAGGTGGTGTGCGGCGCCCCCAACATCCGCGTCGGCGACAAGGTGCCCTTCGCGCAGGTGGGGGCGGAGCTCACTGACCCGCACACCGGCAAGAAGGCCAGGCTCAAGCCGGCCAAGATCCGCGGCGTGGCCTCCGAGGGCATGGCCTGCTCCGAGAAGGAGCTGGGCATCTCCGAAAGCCACGAAGGGGTGCTGGTCCTGCCCGCCGATGCCCCGCTGGGAGCGCCCCTGGCCGAGTACCTGGCGGATGCGGTGCTGGACCTGGAGTTGACGCCGAACCGCTCCGACTGCCTGTGCGTCCTGGGGGTGGCCCGGGAAGTGGCCGCTCTTACTGGACAGAAGGTCAACGTTCCGCCTCCACTCTACTCCGAGGCCGGTCCGGATATCGGCGGCCTGGTCCGGGTGGAGATAGCCGACCCTGACCTCTGCCGGCGGTACTGCGCCAGCCTGGTGCAGGGGATCAAGATCGGCCCGTCGCCTCCCTGGATGCAGCAGAGGCTGGCTGCCGCCGGTATGCGGCCCATCAATAACATCGTCGATATCACCAACTACGTCATGCTGGAGTACGGGCAACCACTGCACGCTTTCGACTACCACAAGATAGGCGGCGCCAGGATCGTGGTCCGCCGCGCCCGCCCGGGCGAGAAGCTGACCAGCCTGGACGGTGTGGACCGAGAGCTTACCGCGGATATGCTGGTCATCGCCGATGAGTCCGTCCCCGTAGCCATCGCCGGAGTCATGGGCGGGGCCAACAGCGAGGTCACCGAAGCTACCACCGCCATCCTGCTGGAGTCGGCCAATTTCAACCAGGTCAGCATCCGCCGGACCTCGTCCGGGCTACGGCTGCGCAGCGAGGCCTCCATGCGCTTCGAAAGGGGCCTGGCCCCCGAGCTGACCGTGCCGGCGCTGCGCCGGGCCACCCAGCTCATGCTGCAGATCGCCGGCGGGACGGCCGCCGTTGGACTGGCCGACGCCTATCCCGAGCCAGCCCCGGCCCGCGTCATCCGCCTGCGCACCTCGACCGTCCGGCAGCTCCTGGGCCTGGAGGTCAGCCAGGAGCAGATCATCAAGGTCCTGACCTCTCTGGCCTTCGACTGCACCGCGGCCGGCGCCGGGGAGACCACGGTTACCGTTCCCTACTGGCGCCTGGACGTCCGGGAGCCGGCCGACCTGGCGGAGGAGGTCGCCCGGATCATGGGCTACGACGCCATCCCCATCACCACTCTGGCCAGCGAGCTGCCCCGGCAGCAGGCGGACACCGGCCTCGCCTTCCGGGAGCAGGTCCGGGACCTGATGGTGGCCGCCGGCATGCAGGAGATCATCACCTACTCCCTTACCAGCCGGGAGAAGCTGGCCAGGGCGGCCAGCGCGGACAACGCCATCCGGGTGGCCAACCCTCTCAGCACGGAGCTGGAGTACCTGCGCACCAGCCTCCGCCCCGGCCTGCTGGCCGCTCTGTCGGCCAACCAGAAGTACGAGGACGGCGGGATCAGGCTCTTCGAGATCGGCCGCGTCTTCCTGGGCCGGGGCCACGATCTGCCGGAGGAGAGGGAGGTCCTGGCCGGCGTTATCAGCGGCCCCCGCGGGGCCCTGTCGTGGCTGGGGGAAAAGGGACAGTCGGACTTCTTCGATGCCAAGGGCGCCGTGGAGGCCGTGCTCTCCCGGCTGGGCATAGAGGCCAGGTTCGAGGCCGGGGGTGAGGAAAAGCTCCTCCCGGGGCGGTGCGCCCGGATCATCTCCAGTGAGACCTGCACCAGCCCGGCAGCGGAGAGACCAAAGGCGTCCGGGCCAGCGGTGCTGGGCATCGTCGGAGAGCTGCACCCGGGGGTGGCCGAGAGCTTCGAGCTGCTGCCCCAGCCCGTGGCCATCTTTGAGATCGACATCGAGCGGCTGGCCGCATCAGCCGGGGCCCGGCGGGGCTTCCGCCCGCTCTCCCGCTTCCCGCGGTCGGTCAGGGACATCGCGGTCCTGGTGGACGTGCAGGCGCCCGCCAGCAGGATGCTGGACATCATTCGGAGCGTCCCGCTGGTGAGCCACGTTTACCTCTTCGATCTGTACTCCGGGAAGCAGGTGCCGGCCGGCAAGAAGTCCGTGGCCTTCCGCATAGCCTACCAGTCTGAAGCCCGCACCCTGACCGAGGAGGAGCTGGAGGCCGCCGAGGGCCAGGTACTGTCCCGCCTGGCGAAGGAAACCGGCGCCACCCGTCGAGGATAGCCGGGGCGCGAGCTGCCCCGGTTCACGCGCCGTCCGGCTGGCCGCCGTCAACAGGCCAGCCTTCCCCAGCGGGACGAGGGCGCCCGCCCGGCCCCTCGCCCGCGCGCAGCTCGCGCAGCCACCTGGCGGAGGCCACCTCCCGGTCCAGCACATAGGTGACGAAGCCCTGCATCAGGTCCTCTATCTCTCTGGCCAGGGAAGGGCGCACCTTCAGGCGGGCGACGTCCGCCACCCCGTGGCGGGCCAGGTAACGCAGCACCTTCACCACCTGCACGGACGCGGGCCGGTCCAGGCCCTCCTGTCCGCGGCAGGCCGGGCACAGCAGCCCTGCGGCGGATGGGCTGAAGTAGTTGGTGACCGGCTCCAGCTGACGGTGGCACAGGGCGCACTCCCACACCTCGGGCAGGAAACCGGAACTGGCCAGGGAGTGAAACTCGAAGTGCCGCAGGACCAGGGCCGGGTCCAGCCCGCGGTCGAGGCAGACCAGGCTATCCACCAGGCAGCGGTAGAGAGACCGGTTCTCCGCGCCCTCGGCGCTCAGCCGGTCGGCCAGGTCCGCGGCGTACAGGCCGCAGGATAGGAGCCACAGGTCGGACCGCAGGCCCGGGAAGGAGTCCAGGGTCTCGCACCCCGAGACAATGTCGAAGCTGCGGCCCTCGGCCACCATCAGGGCGCAATGCGTCAGCGGCTCCAGGTGGCCCGCCAGGCGGCTGCGGGGCCGCCTGACCCCCCGGGCAATCGCCCTCACCTTCCCCCGCTCAGGGGTGCAGAAGGTGACGATGGCGTCCGCCTCTCCCGTATGCAGCCGCTTCAGGACCACGCCCGCCGTCTTGTACAGCCGGGACATGGCCCCATTCTATCACCACGAGAGGCCGGGCCGCTTTCCCGAACGCGCCACTGACGCCGCGGCGCTCCTCCGCGCGCCACTGCCGCCGCCAGGACGGCTCTTCAGGGCCTCCACTGCCCGCCGGGGACCTGTCGGCGGCAGTGGCGCATGCTGTATACTGTATCTTGCGATCGCGGGGTGAGACGGCCTCGACCCGGTCAGATGAAGACGGTAGCAAGAAAGGAGAGAAGACCAGCAGTGCTCAAGGAGTTCAAGGAGTTCATCATGCGCGGCAACATGATAGACATGGCCGTGGGCATCATTATCGGTGCAGCCTTCAGCGCCATCGTCAACTCCCTGGTCAAGGACATCATCATGCCGCCTATAGGCCTCATCTGGGGGAAGGACTTCAACAACCTCTTCTGGACCATCAAAGATCCCCCCGCAGGAGCCATCGGCCCCTTTAACACGCCGGCAGACGTGGCGGCCGCCGGCGGCGTTACCATCAACTATGGCACCTTCATCAACTTCGTCATCACCTTCCTTATTGTGGCCTTTGTCATCTTCATGCTCATCCGCACCATCAACAGGATGCGCCGCGCTGTCGAGAAGCAGCAGGAAGCCGCCGCCGCGACCAAGGACTGCCCGTTTTGCCTGTCGGCGATCCCGGCCAAGGCCTCCCGCTGCCCGCAGTGCACATCTGAGCTCAAGAGCGGGTAGGCTCCAGCCGGCTGGCCCCGCGAATCAGGCCCCGCGAATCAGCCCGTCCCGCCCCGGCGGGACGGGCCTCTTTCTGTCAGGCGGACCCGTGAGGGACTTCTGGTGTCCCGGGGCGCGGGCCGGCCAGATTCCCATACGCGTCCCTCCGAACGCCAGGCCGGGGCGTGAGGGGCTTCTGTGATGCGCCGCCCCCCAAATGAGAGCCAGATGTGAGGCCGGCGTGGTACCTTTGGTGACAATCGACTAAGTATATTATGGATCATGTCGTATGAATAGCTTACAGCGACTGACCCGCTCCAGCCGCGGCTTCACCCTGGTGGAGCTGCTGGTGGTCATGCTCATCCTGGGCGGCCTGTCCTCTGTCGTGGTGCTGGCTATTACCCGCTTTTCCGGAGCGGGCACCGCCGACGCCGCCAATGCCGAGACGCACCAGGTCCGCGCTGCTATAGAGGCCTGCTTCGTCGACGCCGGCGCCGCCGGCACCGACAACGGCACCGTCATCAACTGGGACGGCACGGAGGGCGTCATGACCGTCACCAGCCCCAACGGCCTGACCTATGATGCCGCGGACTATCTTCGCAGCAAGCTCAAGGCCACCTACGTCATTCGAGACGGGGACATCGCGGGCGTGGTCTCCTCTGATTGGCCCGGCATCACCTGGGTGGACAACCACTGGGAGTAGTCGCGCTCTCCACGCTCCGCACTGCGCCCTGCAAACCGCGCCTTCCGCCGTACTTGAGAGGAACTTGTGAATTCCTCCCCGCCCCACGGTACGCCGTTGTGACCGGCCTGAGGTAGTCTGGCGCTGGCCAATGGCACCCTGGACCGATATCGTTTCTGCTCACAGGGAGGGCCCATGCTATACTGTCTCACGGTGGAGAAAGACTCAGAGAACCGGCTGAATACGGGGGTCGAGTGGAGGGGGCCAGGACCGATCAGACGGGCGTCTATGGCGCGCGCGGCATCGGTCCGTTGCGGCCATGTTGAGGGCCGCGCCGCCGCCGACGACGTGCCGCCCCTTTCCCGCAACTCACGCGCCTTCACCGGCGCGGCCGCGGCCCCGCTTTCCGTCACGCGCATCTGTGGTCTCCCGGGAAGCAGGCTCGATGGCCATTGATCCCTGCCACAGCGGGCTCCCGGAGCGCATCGGCAGGCTGGTGGAGCTCACCTATAACCTGTGGTGGAGCTGGCACCCCGAGGGGCGCGACCTCTTTCGCATGCTGGACTATGGCATGTGGAAGATCAGCGGGCATAACCCGGTCCAGATACTGCGCGAGGTCCACCCGGAAAGGCTGAAGGCGGCCAGCACGGACCCGGCCTTCCTGGCCCTGTACGACCTGGTGATGGCCCGCTTCGACGCGGACATGGCCGGAGAGCAGTCATGGTTCGCCACCAGGCACCCCAATGCCCTGAGCGGCCCCGTTGCCTATTTCTCCGCCGAGTTCGCCATCCACAGCTCCCTGCCGCTGTACGCCGGAGGCCTGGGCATCCTGGCCGGAGACATCTGCAAGGAGGCCAGCGACCTGGGGCTGCCCATGGTCGGCGTGGGACTGATGTACCCGCAGGGCTACTTCAGGCAGCGCATCTCCATCGACGGGTGGCAGGAGGAGGTCTACTCGCGGCTCGACTTCGAGCAGGCGCCCCTCCTCCCCGTATTCGCCCTTGACGGCAGCCGGAACCTGGCCAGCGTTCATCTGGGTGACCGGCGGCTGTTCCTCTCCGCCTGGCAGGTGCGGGTGGGGGCTACCACCCTGTACCTCATCGACACCAACGTTGAGGAGAACTCGCCCCACGACCGGGACCTCTCGGCCCGGCTCTACAGCGCCGACCGCGAGGTGCGCATCCAGCAGGAGATCGTGCTGGGCACCGGCGGGGTCCGCATACTGAGGGCACTGGGAGTGCGGCCGTCCCGGTGGCATGCCAACGAGGGGCACACGGCCTTCATGATGCTGGAGCGTTTGGCGGAGCAGGCCGCCTCGGGCGTCGACTTCGACCGGGCCCTCGAGAAGGTGCGGTCCACTACCATATTCACCACCCACACGCCGGTGCCGGCCGGCCACGATGTTTTCTCCATCGAGTCGATAGACCGCTATCTCTCCGGCTACTACTCCCTGCCGGGCATGAGCCGTGATGCGGTGCTGCGGCTGGGCCGCTCCCACCACCAGGACGGCGGCTTCAACATGACGGCCCTGGCCCTGGCCACCAGCAGCCACTGCAATGCGGTCAGCCGGCTGCACGGCGTGGTGGCCCGCCGGATGTGGCAGGGGTACTGGCCGCAGGCCAGGCGGGAAGAGGACGTGCCTATCGTCCACATCACCAACGGCGTCCACGCGCCCACCTGGATCGACCCCGAGATGAACCGGCTGTTCCAGAGGTACCTGGACATAGACTGGATGGACCGGCACGACGATCCGGACCTGTGGGCCCGCGTCGCCGGCATCCCCGACGAGGAGCTCTGGAGGGTGCGCAGCAAGCTGAAGATGAAGCTGGTGAACCTCATCCTGGAGCTGGCCCAGAGAGGCTGGTCCAGCCGGGCCATGGAGGCGCAGCAGGTGGTGGCCATGGGCGCCCTGCTGCACCCGGAGATCCTGACCATCGGCTTCGTCCGGCGCTTCGCCGGGTACAAGCGGCCGGCCCTGATCTTCCATGACGTGGACCGCCTGAAGCGCATCGTGGGGGATCCATGGCGCCCGGTCCAGATTGTCTTTGCCGGCAAGTCCCACCCCGCCGATTCGCCGGCCAAGCGGTCCCTGCACGGTGTTTGCACCGCGGCCGCCGACCGGGACTTCCAGGGCAAGATCGCCTTTGTCAGCGACCACGACATGCACATGGCCCACTACCTGGTGGCCGGGGTGGACGTGTGGCTCAACAACCCCCGCCGCCTGCAGGAAGCCTGCGGTACCAGCGGCATGAAGGCCTCGCTGAACGGAGTGCCGCACCTGAGCGTCGCCGACGGCTGGTGGCACGAGGGCTACAACGGCCGCAACGGCTGGAGCATCGGTGACGGGGTCGAGCCCTCCGGCCCGGACGAGGAAGACAACGTGGACGCGGAGTCGCTGTACCGCCTCCTGGAGCAGGAGATCGTGCCCCTCTTCTATGATCGGGACCTGAACGGGGTGCCGCACCGCTGGGTGGGGGTGGTGAAGGAGGTCATCCGCTCCGTGGTGCCGGCCTACTGCGCCCGCCGAATGCTCAAGGGCTACACCGATCAGCTTTACCTGGACCGGGAAGAGGCGGCCTGCGGCAAGGTCCCCGAGCTGTCATCCCAGTAGCCGCCGGGCCCGGCGCCCGCCCTTCGATGTCCTCCATGGCGCCTCGGGCTACAGCCACTACGCGGCCTGGGACGGCGCTTCCTGCTGCGGCCGCTATTCAGCCTGGAGTTGCGGCCGCTATTCGGCCTCGAGCTGCGGCCCCCGCTCCAGCTGCTACCCGGCCTCGGACTGCGCTTCCCGCCGCGCCGCGTAGCTGGCCCTCAAGCGCTGCTGCTGGCCGAGCAGCTTCTTGCGCAGCCGGATGTTCTTTGGCGTCACCTCCACCAGCTCGTCGTCATTGATGAAGTCCAGGGCCTGCTCCAGGCTCATCCTGACCGGCGGGGCCAGCTTGATGGCGATGTCGGAGGTGGAGGACCGGATGTTGGTCTGCTTCTTCTCTTTGCACACGTTAACCGGGAGGTCGTTGCCCCGCGAGTTGAGCCCCACGATCATGCCTTCATAGACCATGGTGCCCGGGTCGATGAAGGTGACGCCCCGCCCCTGCGCGTTGTTCAGGCCGTAGATCACCGCCACCCCCTCCGCCGCGGCCACCAGGGCCCCGCTGCGGACAGAGACGATGTCGCCCACCCAAGGCTCGAAGCCCAGAAAGAGCGTGTTCATGACCCCTTCGCCCCTGGTGGCTGTCAGGAAGGCTCCGCGGAAGCCGATCAGGCCCCTGGTGGGTATGCGGAAGGCCAGGTGAACGTTGCCCTGCCCGTCATTCCGCATGTCGGCCAGCCGGGCCTGCCTCTTGCTCAGCATCTCGGTCAGGATGCCCACGTACCCGCCGACGGTCTCGATCTCCAGGGACTCCATCGGCTCCAGCACCACGCCATTCTCCAGGCGGGTGATGGCCTCGGGCTTTGACACCTGGAACTCGTACCCTTCTCGCCGCATGGTCTCCACCAGGATGGCCAGGTGCAGCTCTCCCCGGCCGGAGACCAGGAACACGTCCGGGCTGTCCGTCTCGTCCACCCTCAGGCTGATGTTGGTCTCCAGCTCCTTGAAGAGCCGGTTCCGCAGGTGCCGGGAGGTGCAGTACAGCCCTTCCCGGCCGGCGAAGGGAGAGGTGTTGACCCCGAAGGTCATCTTCACGGTAGGCTGACCCACCTTGATGGCCGGCAGGGCATCGGGGCAATCGGGGCTGGCCACGGTGTCGCCGATGCTGACCCGGTCGAAACCGGTCACGGCCACGATATCGCCCGCCAGGGCCCGGTCCGCCTCCAGGCGCTCCAGCCCCAGGTAGGTGAAGACCTGGTCGATCTCCTCGGGCCAGGCGCCGCCTTCGTCGTCCAGTATGACCACCGCGTCGTTCGGGGCCATGCTGCCGCGGCGTATCCGCCCGATGGCTATCTTGCCCTTGTAGTTGTCATAGTCGAGGTTGGAGACCATCATCTGCAGCGGCCCTTCTTCGATCGCCGGCCCCGGCACAGTGTGCAGAATGCACTCGAAGAGGGGCTCGAGGTCCTTGCCCTGGGCCTCCGGATCCAGGACCGCGTAGCCCTGCCTGGCGCTGGCGTAGAGCACCGGGAAATCCAGCTGATCGGCATTGGTGGCCAGATCCAGGAAGAGGTCCTGGGTGAGGTCCACCACCTCCGCGATCCGGGATGCCTCCCGGTCGATCTTGTTGATGACCACGATGGGCTGCAGGCCGCGGGCCAGCGCCTGGCGCAGCACGAACTTGGTCTGCGGCATGGGGCCCTCGACCGAGTCCACCAGCAGCAGGCAACCGTCGGCCATGTTCAACACCCGCTCCACCTCCCCGCTGAAATCGGCGTGGCCGGGGGTGTCAATGATGTTGATCTTCACGCCACGGTAGAAGAGGGCGGTGTTCTTGGCCAGGATGGTGATGCCCTTCTCGCGCTCCAGGGGGTTCCGGTCCATGATGAACTGCCCCACCTGCTCGTTGTCCCGGAAGACCTTGCTCTGCTTGAGCATGGCGTCGACCAGGCTGGTCTTGCCGTGGTCCACGTGGGCAATGATAGCCACGTTGCGGATGTCGCTGCGACGGTCCTGGGCCAACCTACCTCCGGGAAATCACCATGACTAGTCCACCCTCCTGGGAAACAGCCGCGACCTTCGCATCCACAGGTAGCTGAGGAAGCAGGCTACCACGGTGGACCCGACCAGCACGGCCACGTACCACCCGATATCGTCGGATTGCAGGCCGAAGGCCGAGCTGCTGAAGATGGTGGCCAGGGTGTTTGGCACCAGGACGGCGGTGCCCACCACTGTGAGGTAGGTCATCAGCAGGGCCAGCCTGTTGTTCATGATCTGGAGCTGGTTGTTGTAGATGCTCTGAAGCACCTCCAGCCCGGAGGCCAGTACCTCCGACAGGTGCTCCGCCAGCCCGATCTGGCGGTTGACGTCCTCCGCCAGCAGGGTCAGGCGGTACAGGAGCCTGGCGTTGTCCGTGATGAGCTCGGCGTCTCCGTACCTCAGGGCGTGCAGCACGTCATTGGTCTCCCACAGGGCATCCAGGTAGGTGATCAGCGCGTGCTTCATGTCGAATATCTTCGGGCCCAGCTCCTGCCGCGGCGTCCTGGGGTCGGTCATGTCCTTGTTGAGGGCCTCGCCCAGCACCTCCACCTGGCGCAGGTGCTCGAAGTTCCTCTCGTTGGTCTCGTCGATGAGCCTCAGGAGCAGGTGGGTCACCCGGTCCTCCTGGGGAATATCGAGGCGGATCTTGCGGATGAAGGTGTCCGCGTACCTCCGGAGGCGATGGAAGCGGCGGTCCACGTTGAGGGGATGAATGGTGAAGATAAAGCTCTGCCGCACCAGCATGAGCAGCGGGTATGGCTCCACCTGGAACCCGCGGACCTGCACTGAGGGCAGCCGCATCCCCATCTCGGTATCGAAGTCCTGGTAGGTGGTCCGGGAATCGACGGTGAGAGATGAGACCAGGCCATCGCTGAACCCCAGGCGGGAGGCGGCGATGGGAGTGTCCCGGTCGTAGTTGTCGGTCCAGTAGTCCACCCAGGCGATGGCCGAGCGGTCCAGGATCTCCATGAACTGCGCCGGTGACTCCGAGTCGCCCTTGAATATGCTGCCATCCCGCGCCACCGCGACGCAGAACCACTGCTTGGGATAACCTTCGGACGGCGGAACAGCCACCACGTCGGCCCTGCCGTTGGCTTGTATCTCGGTCATCGGCCCGTCCTTTCCCGCCGTCTCCAGCCCGCCGCACGGGCTTCCCTGAATAGCAGTATAGCACCGGAAGGGCAAATTATCCTATCGCGCCACGGCGCTCCGCAGCCAGCATGCCACGGCGCCGGCCGGCATGGCCGCGGCCATGCCGGGAGAGGCTGTCACGCCGCCTGCCCCCCGTCAATGAAAGCGGCGCCGGTTTGGCCGCTCTTGGAGGCCTGGGTTATAATAGCTCCAATCGTCTTTGGGGACGGTAGTTCATTGGGGGGGGGGGACCCGCTTCCAGAGGGTTCCAGAAAGGACGCACACATGGCACAGGCGGCTGCGCAGACCCGAAAGGCTTTCACACCTGGCAAGATCGGTGGCCTGACAGTGCGGAACCGGACCATACGGGCCGGCTGCTTCGAGGGCATGTGCGAGAAAGGCAACTGCACTGACCTCCTGATCGAGCATCACCGGGCGGTGGCCGCCGGAGGCATCGGCATGACGACCGTGTCCTATGTATCGGTGTCGGAGGCCGCCCGCGCTTACGGCCACGAGATGTGGATGCGAAAGGAGATCCTGCCGGACCTGAGGAGGCTGACGGACGCGGTCCACAAGGAGGGCGCCGCCGCCTCGGTACAGCTGGGCCATTGCGGGTACTTCGCCAGCAAGGCCGACACCGGTTTCCAGCCGGTAGGCGCTTCGCGCCGGTTCAACCTCTTCCGCATCAGCTTCCCCAGGCCGATGACGGAGGCCGACATCAAGAAGGTGACCGCCGACTTCGCCAGTGCCGCCCTGCTGGCCCGGGAAGCCGGCTTCGACGCCGTCGAGGTCCACTCCGGGCATGGGTACCTGCTCAGCCAGTTCCTTTCGCCGTACACCAACAAGCGGAAGGACGCCTACGGCGGGTCGCTGGAGAACCGCATGCGCTTCCCGGGAGAGGTAGTCAGGGCTGTCAGGCAGGCCATGGGCCCGGACTTCCCCATCATGGTCAAGATGAACCTCACCGACGGCATCAAGGGGGGCATCGAGGTGGATGACGCCGTGGCCATCGCCCGGCATTTCGAGGCCGAGGGCGCCAGCGGCCTGGTCCCCAGCTGCGGCTTCACCTCCAAGACCCCGTTCATGATGATGCGCGGGAACCGGCCCATCCTGGAGTTCGCGGCCGCCGACAAGAGCTTCACCCGGAGATTCGGGCTGCTCTTCTTCGGCAATTTCATCGTGCAGGAGTTCACCTACAAGGACCTCTTCCTGATGCAGGACGCCGTCAAGGTGGCCAGGGCGGTGAAGATACCGGTGGCCCTGGTGGGCGGCATCTGCTCCGTGGACGACCTGCAGACGGCCATGAATGCCGGCTTCGAGTTCGTGGAGATCGGCCGGGCCACCATCAAGGACCCCGACATCGTCAACAAGTGGCAAAAGGCGGAGGTCCTGGCCTCCGACTGCGACCACTGCAATCGCTGCGTGGCCGTGATGAACGGGGGACCGGTCTACTGCGTCTGTAACAAGAAGGGCCCACTGAAGAGAAGGATCGGGTCCAAGGGGATCGACGCCTCCCAGTACCGCGCCTCCCCGCTCCTGTAGGGCAGGCCGGGCGGCGGCCGGCCGCCGCGCAGGCTATCACCGGGGATTGTGGGGCGCCCGGGCAACCGCGGCGCCTCTATCCTTCTTGCCAGAAGGCCAGGGCCAGTACCCCCGGGCCGGCATGCACGCCCATGATCGGCGTGAACTCGGTGAGGTAGATCTCGGCGCACCGGAACCGCCTCTCCACCTCCGCCTTGAGGCCCTCGCCAGCACGGGCCTCGTCGGCATGGTGCACCAGCACATGGACCGGAGACGTCCCCACGCGCTCTGCCATGGTCCGCAGCATCAGCTCCACGGCCTTCCCCGTGCTCCGGGGGCGGGCGAAGGGGGCGGTCTCCCCGACCGCGGTCGAATGCTCCAGGACCGGCTTCACGTTGAGCAGCGACCCGGCCCAGGCGGCCGCCCGGGCGATGCGCCCCGTGCGGGCCAGGTAGTGGAGCGTGTCCACCATGGCCAGGAAGTTCAAGCGGACTCCGGTCAGCCGCGCCGCCTGGGACACCTCCTTCAGCCCGGCGCCACGATCGGCGGCCCGGGCCGCCTCCAGGGCCATGAAGCCCAGCGCGCCAGACACGGCGCGGCTGTCGATGACCTCGATGGGGGTGCGCGGTATCACGTCCCTGGCCAGCCTGGCGCCCAGGGAGGCCGCCTCGTAGGTCTTGCTCTGCAGCCCGGTGAGGGTGATGCAGACGATGGCCTCGGCTTCCCGGCTCACCTCCTCGTAAGTGTGGCAGAAATCGTCCGGGGAGGGGACCGAGGTGGTGGGCAGATTGCGGCCCTGGCGCATGATCCGGTACACCTCCGCGGGGGTGATGTCGAGGCCGTCCCGGTACGTCTTCCCGTCGATCACGATCAGGAGGGGCACCACCCCTATGGAATGACGGGCCAGCAGGCTGGCCGGGAGGCAGCAGGTGCTGTCGGTGATGACGGCGACTTTTCTCATGATGGCATTCCTCGGCTGCAGGACCCCGGGGGCTCCGGGCCGCTCTGATCCGGCATCATCCCCGGGCCACCGCCCGGCGGCCCATGATCTCCTGCTTCAGGTACCATCGCTGCACTGCCTCCGCCACCTCCGCCGGGTCATCGGACAGGCGCAGAAGGCGGAAGTCATCGTTATCGATGAAGGCCCTGGCCAGGACGGTGTTGCGCAGCCATTCCAGCAGCCCCTCCCAGAAGGGGCTGCCGAAGAGGATCACGGGGAAGGGCTTGATCTTACGGGTCTGCATCAGGGTCAGGACCTCGGTCAGCTCATCGAGCGTGCCCAGGCCGCCCGGCAGGATAACGAAGGCCGTGGCGTACTTGACCAGCATCACCTTGCGCACAAAGAAGTGGTTGAAGGAGATGGTCTTGTTGGCATACATATTGCAGGCCTGCTCCGCCGGCAGGATGATGTTCAGGCCGACGGAAAGGACGCCGGCCTCACGAGCCCCCTTGTTGGCCGCCTCCATCACACCGGGGCCGCCCCCGGTGATGACGTTGAAGCTCATCTCGCCCAGGCGGCGGGCAATCTCAACCGTCTGGTCGAAGAGCGGGTCATCGTGCCGCATGCGCGCCGACCCGTAGACCGTGACCGCCGGCTCTATGCCGGACAGCCCGTCAAAGCCCTCCACCAGCTCGCCCATGATGCGGAACATGCGCCATGACTCTTCCTTGGCGTAGTCGTTGATCTCATATCCCTGCGCCATCCCACTCTCCTTCAGCCTCGGTGCGGTCTATTATAGCCTCCAGCGCCAGAGAGGCGCACCGGGCGGCGGCCGGCGTCACTGCCACGGGTAGTGGCCCAGACGCTTCCCACTCCACTTGTCCGGCCCTTCCCGGCGGATGAGCTCCAGGTGATGCACCAGGTTCGAGTGGAGCCGCAGCAGCGGAGCCAGCGGCCGGCAGGTCCCGTGCTCACCGCATTCCCAGCAGCCAGCCAGTCGCCGCGCCAGGACGCAGTCCCGCACGGCGCAGACGGGCTTGCCACCCCCGGCCCAGCACGGCGCCGGGCACTCCAGACCCCGCATGGACCGGAGGACGTTCAGGAAGGCGGGGTACTCGGCGAACGCGGCATCGGCGGCCACCTTCAGAGCGGCGTACTCTTCGAAACGGACCCGCCCCAGCTCAGCCTCAAGGTCCCGCGCCAGCTCGAACAACCGTCGGTTTGACGGTATGCAGTCGCCGCAGTACAGGCCACAGTAGGCGGTGCACATGCGCTGGTCCTCCATCTGTTCAGCCCTCCTTGACGGCGTCCACTTCCAACCGCACCATGTCGAAACGGACGCTGCCATCGGCCTGCGGCGGGTTCACCCGGCCATGCTCGGCCATGATGTCGCTGATGAAGCCCTCCCGGAGGGACTCCGGGACCCTCTGGGTGTAGGGGAGCCAGGTGGTCCGCAGCCAGGCGGCGAAGTCATCGGCTCCGCGGTGCACCATCTCCCGGTGGACCAGCTCCAGGCGCCGGACCCTGAAGCCCCGGGACTCCAGCCAGGGGCGGTACTCCTCCGGTCCATAGAAAGCGTACGGAAAGGGGAAACCCTGGAAGTACCCGGCCCATCCCGGCGACCGCAGGACGGCCTCGAGGGCCGCCAGAACGGTGGCCGCGTTCCCCCGCCCCCCCATCTGCAACAGCATGCGCCCTCCCGGCTTCAGGCCATCCCTTATGCCGCGCAGGACCGGCTGGTGGTCCTTCACCCAGTGCAGGCACGCATTGGAGAAGGCAATGTCGAACTCCGCGGCGAAATCGAGCTCGGCGGCATCCTTCAGCCGGAAGGCCAGGTTGGGGTGGTGGCCGGCGGGGTATTGGCTGGCGGCCAGCCGCACCATGTCAGCCGAGCTGTCGATGCCGAGGGCAGAGCCCCGGGGCACCCGGCGGGCGATCTCCGCCGTGATCTCCCCGTCGCCGCTCCCGATGTCCAGGACCCGCTCGGCCCCCGCCAGATCGAGCTGCGCCAGCAGCTCCAGCGCCCATCTCTTCTGGTTGGACGAGCTGGCGCGGTACTCCTGAGCATCCCACTGATACATGTCTGGCGACCTACCGGATATTCTGGCCCATTCGCCTGGCGGCGGCAAGTGCCGCGGCGGCCAGCGCTTCGGCAGACTGCCGCACCCCTTCGGCGCGGGGCCCCGGAGCCCGGCCCGGCTCCTGCTATAATCGGGTCAGGTCGTACACCCCATTGAACCACAGGAGGTTAACCATGGCCAAAGTAGCCCTCGGCCCCCAGACCCTGCTCTACCCCATGCCGGCGCTGCTGGTGGGAGCTGATGTAGACGGCCGGCCCAACTTCATGACCGTCGCCTGGGGAGGTATCGCCTGCGGCGACCCTCCGATGGTCTCCGTAGCCATCCGGCACTCCCGGCACACTCTGAAAGGCATCGAGCAGAACCAATCGTTCTCCGTGAACATACCCTCGGCGGCGCAGGTCGGGGAGACCGACTACTGCGGCATCGTCTCCGGGGCGGCGGCCGACAAGGCCCGGGACTGCGGCTTCCAGGTATTCTATGGCGAGGTCCCTCACGCTCCCCTCATCGATCAATGCCCGGTCAACCTGGAGTGCCAGGTGGTCCAGATGCTCGACCTGGGCAGCCACCTCCTGGTCATCGGCCGGATAGCCCAGACGCACGTGTCGCAGGACTGCCTCACAGATGGCCGCCCGGACGTGGAGAAGATCCGGCCCCTGGCCTACGTGACCACCCCCGCGGCGCGGTACCACAAGCTGGGGGAGGTGGCGGGCAAGGCCTGGAGCGTGGGCCGGCGTCCCGGCTGAATGGCCGAACCCCGGCCGCAAAGCGGCCCGGCCCTCACGATTTCGTGCTCCTCCCCTCTTGACAAAGCGTGAAGCTTGTGCCTATCATTCGCAGAGTGCACTCGTGAGCACGATTGAGCGAGCGGGGCACAGAATATCTTGGAGGAGGAAAAAAGATGCCACAGGCCTACTGCGTAAAGTGCAAGAAGAAGGTGGAGATCCGGGGGGCGAAGCAGGTCACGCTGAAGAACAAGCGGCCTGCCGTCAGCGGCAGCTGCCCGTCCTGCGGAACCAAGGTATTCAGGATCGGCAAAGCCTAACCTTCCTTGCCCTGCACAGCACGCATGGCGGAGGCGCCCGCCGCAGGGCTCTGCCACGCGGATGCAGTATGCCATCCCGTCGTGCTGTGATCTGATTGACATCCAGAGTTGACGGGCAGCGAAGCGCCGGCGGACCTGGTGCGAGGCCGCTTCGCTGCCTGATCTCAACCCCCAACATCGGTCACTGGCCGGATGGTTCTTCACCTTGGCGGGGGACATCTGGACCCAGTCCAGCCCTCAGCGGTTTAGACGAAATAAGGTGAGCATTCGAGTCGCTGCGGATCATCCCTGGGATAGTCGAATGGTCCCCGGCCCGCGGCAGGGAGCCGGGAGGAGAAGGGAGGAGATCGTCATGGCAGACAGCGTTTACAAGGTGATAGAGCTCGTGGGCACCAGCTCGGAGTCATGGGAGAAGGCCGCCCAGGTGGCCGTGGACCAGGCCTCGAGGAGCCTGCGGGACCTGCGCATCGCGGAGGTCGTCGAGATGGACCTCCAGATCGACGACGGGAAGGTGCGGGCCTACCGCACCAAGATCAAGCTCTCATTCAAGTACGAAAAGGAGGAATAGAGCGGGCCGGCCGGAACCGGCCTGAATGCCTCGATCAACCCCCATGTACCGTGATTTCGCCCGGTTCTATGACGAGGGCGGCTGGTCCCGGTACAGTGCCTGTATGGCCCGGATGCTGCCCGGAGTGCTGGAGACGTTCGGCCTCTGGCCTCGCAGGATACTGGACCTGGCCTGCGGCGATGGCACGTTTGCCGTGGCCATGGCCGCCAGGGGCCTGAAGGTCACCGCCGTGGACCTGTCCCCCCGGATGCTGGACGCGGCCAGGGAGCGGGCCCGGGCCCAGCGCGTCAGGGTGGTTTTCCGCCGGCAGGACATGCGCTCCCTGAACCTGCCGGGCGGGTTCGACCTGGTGACCTGCTGGTTCGACAGCCTGAACTACCTGCTGGAGATCAACCACCTGGAGGAGGCCTTCGCCGGGGTCTCCCGCCTCCTCCGCGATGGCGGCGTCTTCATCTTCGACATGAACACCATCCGTGGCCTGGCCGTGGACTGGGTCCGCCAGCCGTGCTTCGTGCACATCGACTCCGGCAGCTCCTTTCTGGTCTCCGTCCCCCGCTACGACGCCCCCACCCGGACCGCCAGCCTCCGGCTGACCGGCTTCAGCCGCGAGGGCGCCCGCTGGGTGAGAATGGACGAGACCCACCAGGAGCGAGGCTACACCCTCGGAGAGATACGACGTTGCCTGAGGTTGGCCCACCTGAGGGAGATGGGCTGCTGGGCCAGCCTGGACCGCATGGACCGGCCGGGGCGGGACGCAGCGCGGGTGTACTTCGTGGCCGGAAAGCGGCCCGCCGCAGGCCGAAAGGGCATCGCGGCACCGGGCGCGGCAGCCAGGAGCAGGGCAGCGGCCGCCTGACTGCGGCCCCTTGACCGCCGCGGCTCCCGGCACAAGCGCAGCTGCCGGTACCACGCAGCTCCCCCTGCCGTTGGCCTCCGCCGCGGGGCGCGTGCTAATATATAGCGACTCATCAAGTCTTGGAAGGGGGAGTACCGAACGTGGCTAAGAAAACCATCGCGCAGATCTTCGACCTGACCGGCAAGGCGGCCATCGTCACTGGCGGCGCCATGGGCATAGGCCGGGCCATCGTCATGCGGCTGGCTGAGGCAGGGGCCTCGGTGATGATCGTGGACATCGACATGGACGCGGCCGGCAGGGTGGTGCAGCGGGTCGGGGAGAAGGGCGGCAAGGCGCAGGCCATCAAGGCCGACATCCGCAGCCTGGAGGACGCCAGGAAGGTGGCGGAGGGCACGGTGAAGGCCTTTGGCAGCCTGGACATACTGGTCAACAACGCCGGCATCTATCCTATCGGCAAGGCCCTCGATACCACCGAGGAGCTGTGGGACCGGGTGCTGGATATCAACCTCAAAGGGACCTTCTTCTTCTGCCAGGCCGCGGCCCGCGAGATGATCAAGGCCGGCCACGGAGGCCGCATCATCAACATGGCGTCCATCGACGCTGTGCACCCCATGGGAGACGTGTCCCACTACAACGCCTCCAAGGGCGGCGTCCTCACCCTGACGAAGGCCCTGGCCCTGGAGTGGGCCCCGCACGGCATCATCGTCAATGCCATCGCGCCGGGCAGCATCTGGACCCCCGGCTCGGAGAAGATACGCGTGGAGCAGGAGGCGGCCGGCAAGGACCCCCTGGAGATGCTCAAGAAATTCCAGACGCGCTGGCCCCTGGGCCGGCCCGGGGAGCCGGACGATATCGCCAAGGTGGTGCTGTTCTACTGCAGCGATGCGGTGAACTACGTCACCGGGACCATGCTGCCCGTGGAGGGCGGCTACCTGCTGTCATAGGAGGCTGTCGTGTTCAAAGCGGACCTCTGCGATCTTTGCGGGGACTGCCTGACCAGGTGCCCGTGGCTGCGGGCCGACCAGGCGCAGGCCGAGGCATGGATGCGGGCGATGATGGCCGGGCAGGAGACGCCGGTGCTACGCCAGTGCATCACCTGCTACGCCTGCAACGAGATCTGCCCCCGCAAGGCCAATCCCTTCGACCTCTTCGCTTCCCTCCAGGAGAAGTACGACTCCTTCCGCAGCGGGGAAGCGGCCGCGGCCCAGGAGGCCGGCTACAGCTTCACCAAGCCCCTGAGCGGCTATCCCACGGCGGAGAAGGTGATGACCGCCTGCCTCTTCGAGAAGACGCACGGGCACCTGATGCAGGGAGGCCTGTACGACCTGCATCGCGTCGGCGGGAAGCCCTACTTCTGCTGGATGTTGTTCAGCCACTGGGGCCACGAGAGTGTGCAGAGGAAGCATGCCGCAGAGATGGTGCACCGCCTGGCGCTCACCGGGGCCAGGGAGGTAGTCTGCTTCCACGATGACTGCTACGCCATGCTGGCCAGGCTGGCCCCGGACTACGGCATCGAGGTCCCCTTCCGCCCGGTCCACCTGGCGGAGCACCTGGCGGACCGGCTGCGGCAGGACCGCGGCCGCGTCAGGCCTCTCGGCATCCGCATCGCCTACCAGCGGCCCTGCGCCTCACGCCACACCCCGGAGAAGGAGCACTTCGTGGATGAGGTGTTCCGGCTGGCGGGGGTGGAGAGGGTGCCCCGGGCCTACGACCGCGAGAACGCGCTCTGCTGCGCCAACATCAAGCTGCTGCTGGGAAGCGGGGACCCCCGGCCGGACCAGGACCGGAACATCAGCGACGCCCGGGAAGCCGGGGCGCAGGCCATGGTCTGCCTCTGCCCTATGTGCCTCGACGGCCTGGCCGCCGCGGCCGCGGCGCAGGGTATGCCGCTCATGTTCCTGGGAGACATCGCCCGCATGGCCCTGGGGGAGATACCCAACACAATTCGTCCGGGGTGACCGTCGCCCCGTTGGACAGGGCCGCCCGATGCGGTCCGCCTGCTCAGAGACTGACCCGCGGCTCGCCCGCCCCGATCCGGCCCACGATGGCGGCCAGCACCCCGGCTGCGCCGCCCGCCAGAGTGGCCCACGCCCCGGAGGCCCTGGTGATCGCCACCTCGGCATTGCCCGCGCCGGTGAAGATGATGTCACTCAAGGCCTGGCCGCCCCAGACCGAGCCGGCGATGGCCGCCACCCCGCCGGCGAAGACCGCGAACCAGGCGGCCTTGGACAGGGGATCCATCAGGGCCCACAGCGCGCCCAGCAGGAGCACGAAGGCGCCGGCAAAGGCCACTATGGCGTAGGCCTCCGTTCCCTCTTCGACATCGCCGCTGGCCGTCATCAGGTCCCATCCCGAAGCCGCGGCGGAGCGCTCCTCGGCCGGCTGGCCCGCGGTCCAGCTGGCATTGGCCCATGGGGTGAAGACGCCGATGATGGCCACCACCGCGGCGATGACCGCGAAGGCCCCGATCAGCCGGCTGCCAAACCATATGGGCGAGAGGCTATCGCGGCGCTCCGCCGCGTCCAACCGCGCCCCGCACCTCTGGCAGATCTGGACCCCGTCTATGTTCTCCTGGCCGCACTTCTTGCACTGCATCCCGGCTATCCTCCTTGCCCTGCCCTGGAAGAGTCCTTAGGAAAATAGCACAGGGGCCAGCGGCCGTCAATGGTCTCCTACTCGAAGACGCCCTGCTGCACCAGATCGATGAACTCCTGGTCCGAGAGGCCCAGGATGCGGGTGTAGACCTCGTAGTTGTCCTGCCCCAGGACCGGGGCCGCCCGGTTCAGCTCCACCGGGGTGGCGGACAGTATCGAGCCCATGGCGTCGTAGGTGGAGTCCCCGATCTCGGCATGCCGCAGTGTCCAGAAATGGCGCCGGGCCGCCAGCTGCGGGTCGCGGTGCAGGTCCTCCGCCTTCTCCAGCACCCCGGCCGGGACGCCGGCCTCCTGCAGCCTGGTCATCACCTGCTCGGCGCTCTGCTCTCTGGTCCACTCCTCGAGGAGGCGGTCCACCTCATCTTCGCGGCTCTTACGACCGGCCAGGGTGGCCAGGCCGGGCTCCGCGGCCCAGGGCGGATCCCCCATGGCCCGGCGCAGGGCCAGCCACTCCTCGTCGGTGAAGACGGCGATGGCGCACCACCGGTCCTCGCCCGCGCAGCGATACGCCCCGTGGGGGGCGGCGGCCGGGTGGCGGTTGCCGTCGCGCTGCAGCACCCGCCCGTTGGCGGCGTAGTCCAGCAGGGGCGGGATGAGGAACTGCAGGCCGGCCTCGGACTGGGACAGGTCTATGTACTGGCCCAGCCCCGTCCTCTGTCTCTGCACCAGCGCCGCCATGACGCTGGCGGCGCCATAGCGGCCGGCGATGCTGTCGGTGTACGCCCCGTAGAGCAGCGAGGGGTCGCGGTCCGGCCAGCCGGTGAGGTTGATGAAGCCGGACAAGGCCGCCAGGTGCAGGCCCACCGCCGGCAGGCGGCTCTGCGGCCCGGTCTGGCCCTTGGAGCTGAGGCTGATCATAATGATCTCGGGCTTCATCCGCCTGATGTCCTCGTAGCCCAGGCCCAGGGAGCTCATGATCCCGGGGGTGAAGCTCTCGGCCACCACGTCGGACCACATGATGATCCTCCGGGCAATCTCAATGCCCCTGGGGTGCCGCAGGTTGAGGGTGACACCCATCTTGTTGCTGTTGTAGTTGTGGAAGTAGCCTCCGCGGTTCACGCCGGGTATGTTGTCCTTGTAGGGAGGGTAGGGCCGCACGCCGTCTATCACCCGGGTGCTCTCCACCTTGATCACCTGCGCCCCGTGGTCCGCCAGGTAACGGGTGCAGAACGGCCCGGCCACGTACCAGGTGAAGTCGGCGATCCTGATGTTCTCCAGGGCCTGATGCATCAGATGATCCCCTCCCGTTGCAGCCGGGCCAGCTCCTGTTGCGGCAGCCCCAGCTCCCCGGCGTACACCTCTTCATTGTGCTGGCCGATGCGCGGGGCAGGGCGCCTGATGCCGCACTGGGACCCGGAAAAGGTCACGCAGGGGCGCGGGTAGGTAAGCGTCCCGCCCAGGTCGGGGTGCTCCATCACCGTCCAGAAGCCCCGGGCAGCCAGCTGCGCGTCGTGCATCAGGTCCTCGGTGGTGTTGCAGGGGTACAGCACGATGCGCTTGGCCACGGATCCCTCGTATAGCTCGGCCTTCGAGTGCCGCTCGAAGAACTCCCCGATGGCCGCCAGCATCCCCAGGTACTGCTCGTCGGAGAGCTCCTTTCCCTGGGGATCGAAGGCCTCCCAGTCTATCTTCCGCATGTAGTCCGGGGCCAGGCCCTCGCTGGCCATCCACTCAGTCAGCGCCTTGTTGCCTGGCGCCCCCATGTGCCCGCTGGAGATGATGAAGATGACAAACCCGTCGCGGCATCTCCACAGCCTCTTCTGCCGTGACCAGCGGACCCCTGAAAGCATCTGGGCGGACCCTGCCCGCCTCGGATTGAACCGGGCCAGGTTCCAGTACTGCTGGTTCTGCAGGTTGACGATGGCCAGGGAGTCCTGGGCGGCCACATCCACCCGCTGCCCCTCCCCGGTGAGCTGCCGATGGTAGAGGGCCACCAGGCTGGCGGCCGCGGCCTCCAGTCCAGCGTGCAGGTAAGACTGGGGAAAGCTGGGGCAGACCGGGGGCCGGTCCTCGTCGCCAGTCACGTACATGTAGCTGGAGAGCGCCCAGAGCACGATGTCCGCTCCGGCATAGTCCTTCCAGGGCCCTGACTGGCCGAACGAGGTGATGGACGTCAGGATGATCCCCGGGTTGATCCGCCTCAGGCTCTGGTAGTCCAGGCCCAGCGCCGCCAGGCGGCCCGGCCGGAACGACTCAATGACCAGGTCGGCGGTGGCCGCCAGCCGGCCGAAGAGGGCCTGCCCTTCGGCGGCCCCCATGTCGAGGGTGATCCCCCGCTTGTTGCAGTTGTAGCCCAGCCAGTGGAGGCCATTCTCCGGATGGGGGGTGTCGTGATAGAAGGGCCCGACGGCCCGCCCCGGGTCGCCGCCGGGCGGCTCGACCTTGATGACATCAGCCCCGAAGTCGCCCAGCACCCGCCCGCAGAGAAAGCCCCTGGCATCGGTCAGGTCCAGCACCCGAAATGGGCTCAGAAGCGATCCTGTGTCCTGCACGTCTTGTCGTCCGGCCGCCACCGGCCTACGGTATGGAGCCCAGGTTCCGGGTCACGGCGCCGTAGACGCCGCCGTCCATGAAGTTGATGGACTGGTACCCTCCGGCCGCCATGGCCTTGTCGTAGACCATCCGGGCCACGGCGACGTCCTCGATGGCCAGCCCGGTGGAGTCGAATACGGTAATGCTGTCCCGGCCGGCCCGGCCCGGCCTTTTACCGGTAACGATGTCCCCCAGGGTGGCGTGGATCTGCTCGGCCCCGAACTGCCCGCGGCTGATGGGCGCGCTCACCTCACCGCCCAGCACCGCCTGCTTCATATCGTCCACCACCACCATGGAGCCGGTGAGGACGGCCAGCTCCAGCTCCTGCTTCCCGGGCCCGTCGGCGCCGACGGCATTGATGTGGGTCCCGGGCGCCAGCCAGCTCCTCTGCAGGAAGGGCTCACAGGCCGGGGTGAGGGTGCAGACGATGTCCGCAGCGGCCGCTGCCTGGAGCGTTCCGGCTTCGACGGGGTACTGGGGGAAGGCCTTGATGAAAGCCTCAACCGCGGCCGGCCGGATGTCGTGGACCACCACCTTCCTCAGCCTGAAGAGCTCAGCGTGGGCCATCAGCTGGGTGAAAGCCTGCTGACCGGCGCCGATGAGCCCCAGCGTTGACGAGTCCCGCCGCGCCAGGTACCTCGAGGCGATGGCCGCGGTGGCCCCGGTGCGGTAGGCCGTGATGTCCATGGCATCCATCACCGCCAGGGGATATCCGGTGGCCGGATCGCTGTAGATGAGGGTGGCCATGACGCTGGGCAGGCCCCTGGCGGGATTCCCGGGATAGACGCACACCCATTTCATGCCGGCCGCGCCGGCCACTGAAGCCGGCATGGCCCGGAAGTCTCCCTGATCGGTATCCAGGTACACCTTGTGGGGCATGCAGGCCCGGCCCGCCGCGTAGTCCCGGAGGGCCTCCTCCACTGCGGCGATAACGGCCGCCATGGAGAGCAGACCCCGGATGTCCTTCTGGCTCAGCAGGAGAGTGGACATGGGCGCCTCCTCCTCAGCTTTGTGCCTGAGCGAGGCGATTATACCAGTGGAAAGAGGGATGCCGCAATTCCCTGCACTCCCCGCCCCGTGCGCCGGGTCGCCCCTGCCATTGCCATGTGATATTCTGGATTCCGGAATGCATGAGATGGCCATAACCCGGAGCATGGTGGATCTGGTCCTGGACGAAGCTCGCAAGGGCGGGGCCCGCCGCATCACCAGGATCAACCTGGTCCTGGGCGAGCTCTCCGGCGCAGTGGGCGACTGCGTCGAGATGTACTTCGGCCTGATGAGCCGGGACACCCCGGCCGAGGGGGCCGTCCTGTCCATCAGGCCCGTCCCCACCCGGGCCAGGTGCCGCCAGTGCGGCCGGGAGTTCGAGGTAAAGGACCTGGACTGGACCTGCCCGCAGTGCGGCAGTGTCAGCGTGGAGCTGGTGGCCGGCAACGAGCTGTTCGTAGAAAGCATCGAGGTGGATTGACCATGGAGATCAAGGTGCTGAAGGACATCCTGAGCGCCAACGACCAGATAGCCGAACGCAACCGGGCCCTGCTGGATGCCCTGAAGGTCACCGTAATCAACGTGATGTCATCGCCGGGGTCGGGCAAGACCAGCCTCATCCTGGAGACCATCAGGGCCCTCCGGGAGAAGGCCCGCATCGCCGTCATCGAAGGTGACATCGCCTCCACCATAGATGCCCGGAAGGTAGGGAAGGAGAAGGTGCCGGTGGTCCAGATCAACACCGGCGGCGAGTGCCACCTGGAAGCCGGTCAGGTGGGCCGCGCCCTGGAGAGCCTGCCGCTGGACCGGACCGACCTGGTCCTCATCGAGAACGTGGGCAACCTGGTCTGCCCCGGGGAGTTCAAGCTCGGGGAGCACCGGAAGGTGCTCATCCTGAGCGTCCCTGAGGGCGACGACAAGGTGCACAAGTACCCGCTCCTCTTCAGCATGGCCGATGCCGTCGTCATCAGCAAGATCGATCTCCTGCCCTACGCCAGGTTCGACATCCCCGCCTTCCGGACGGCCCTGGCCGGGATGAACCCCGGAGCCCGGGTCTTCCAGGTCTCCTGCACCACCGGGGAGGGCATTGCGGAGTGGGCGGAGTGGGTGCTGTCGGTCACGCGCCGCTGAAGAAAGCGGAAGGGCCCGACTTCCTCGGGCCCTTCCGGGATCTGCTAATCCGCCTCCGCTCAGTGGAGGCTCACCAGAACAGCGGCTCAGCATAGGGGTCCGGCTGCATCTGGCGCAGCAGCTCGATCCCCCGGTTGTGGAGCTTCCTGGTAATGGCCTGGAGCGCGTCCAACTCCTTCTTCGACAGCACGTTCAGGGCGTCCGGGACCATGGTGGCGGTGGCCCAGGCCTTCAGGGCCTCTTCGCCCTTCTTGGTCAGGGACACCCGGAGCCAGTTCTTCCTCTTCATGTCCTTCTTGGTGCTCACCAGGCCCTGGGACTCCATGCGGTGCACCAGGGCGGAGACGGTGTGGGGTTGCTTGTGCATCATCCTGGCCAGGCGCATGGGCGTAAGTGGCTCGGGAGAGGTCTTCAGGCCGTAGAGCACGGCCGCCTGCGGGATGTTGATGCCGCTCCGGGCCAGCTCCAGGCTCCTGGCCCTCTCCATCACGGCCATGATCGTCTCCAACCGCTGCCACCGTTTCTGGTTGTCGGTCAGCTCGATAGCGTTATCCAACTCGTCCTCCGTTTTATGCTTTTGTAATGTCTCCATTGGACTCATACTATCCTATGAGAGGAAGATAGTCAAGTGCGAATGGAACCTCGGTGCTATCGAAGGGGGACCAGGGCCGGCGGCGAAGCCGAGCCGCGCTCGTCTGCCAATCATATCAGCTTACAGACCGAAGCTCACCCAGGACCAGGCCCACCGCCTGCGGGATGGCCCGCTTCACCTCCGGCGTGCATGTCTCCCGGAGCGGAGATATGTCGCCAGCCTCGATGGCTATGATGACTATGCGGCCCGGCAGCGGCAGCCCCATGCGCCATCCCATGTCCAGCGCTCCTCTCAGACTGACATCGTGGACGGTGAACCCGTGCAGGGGCTCGGGAAGGTCTTCAGGCACCAGGCGGTAGACGTCCCCCGCCTTTCCCCCCGCGGTCTTGATGGCGTCGACCAGGAAGGCCCGGTCGAACCCGGTCATCAGCTCCAGGAGCGACAGCCCGGCGGCCGTAGTGCTGACCACCGTAACGTCCGGCGCCAGGGTCTCCCTCTCCAGGGCCTCCGCCACCAGGATGCCGGCAGCGTCGTCGCCGCGCAGAAGGCTGCCTATGCCGATGATGATGGTTCTGGGCGGCCCGGCGTCCGGCGTCCGCCCCGCCTGGCCGTCCGTCATGTGTCTATCGCGCCGGCGGCTACCCGCCGCACGAGCTGCAGCTCGAAGCGGAGCATCCGCCGCATGAAGACCCGCCGATCGGAGCGGACATGCCGTTGTCGCCCTTGGAGAAGGAGGCGAACCGCGACATGGCCCTCGGCGCCGGCTTCTGGCACCTGGGGCACGGCGCTCCCTCGGCGGACTGCGAGAAGGAGCGCATCAGTTCGAACCTGACGCTGCACTCGGGGCAGCAGTACTCGTAGACTGGCATCTTCCTAAGCCTTGACCGCCACTACTTCCTTGATCTCCGGCAGCTCATCCTTGATCTGCTCCTCTATGAGCACGATCACCGTCTCTTCCGCAATGCCCGCGGAGCAACTCGAAGGTATGACCTGCACCTTGACGATGCCGTCCGACACCTCAACCAGCTCCACGATGTTCACGCCCAGCGCCGGCCGGACCTTGTCTATAACCCGCTCCACCCGGTCAAAAAGACTGCTCTGGTGCTCAGCTTTCACGTCGCACCCCTATACCGATACCACCTGTTTGACCTCGGGCACCTGCTCCTTGAGCACCCGCTCTATGCCGTTCTTCAGGGTCATGGTGGCCATGGGGCAACCACCACAGGCGCCGGTCAACTTCACGGTGACCACGCCGGCGTTCACGTTTACCAGCTCAACGTCGCCGCCGTCAGCCTGCAGGTTGGGCCTGATCTGGGCCAGTACCTTCTCTACCTTCTCTTTCATCACTACCTCCAACTACGCTCTCAGTCCGGCCTGCCGCGTGTACCAGACCAACACGCAGTATAGGACGGCCAGGGACCTTCCGTATGCAACTTCTGTCTCAAGCTACCTTATGTCATAAAATGTTAGCCTGTCGCCTGACGCGCGTCAATTTCCTGATTCCTGACGCGCGTCAATTTCCTGATTCCTGACGCGCGTCAATTTCCGGACGCGGGCGAATCTCCGACGCGCGTGGATTCGGGGCCCGGCGCGCTATATAATGAGGGCTGAATTGAGCCAGATCGACGACTCCTTCTTCCAGCACTCCTCGGTGGCCATCGCCGGGGCCTCATCGGCCTACAACATGGGGCAGGGCTTCGTGCAGTGCCTCCAGGACTCCGGCTTCCGGGGCCAGGTGTACCCGGTGAACCCGGCCGGAGGCGAGGTCCGCGGCCTGCCGGTGTACCGCAGCATGGCCGAGGTCCCCGGCCCGGTGGACTATGTCATCTCCTGCATCCCGGCGCGGCTGACGCCGCAACTGGTCAGGGACAGCGCGGCCAGGGGGGCCCGGGTGATATCGTTCTTTACCGCCGGGTACTCCGAGACCGGGCGCCAGGAGGGGCGGCGGCTGGAGGACGAGCTGCTGGAGGCGGCCCGCGCCGGCGGCGTGCGTCTCCTGGGGCCTAACTGCCTGGGCCTGTACTGCCCGGATGCCGGCCTCTCCTTCGCCAGCGATTTCCCCAGGGAGAAGGGGGGCGTGGCCTTCATGGCCCAGAGCGGAGGGAACGCCATCTACCTCGTCCGGAGAGCGGCCCAGAGGGGGATCCGCTTCAGCAAGGCGGTCTCCTACGGGAATGCCTGCGACGTGAATGAGTGCGACCTGCTGGAGTACTTCACCACCGATGGCGACACCAGGGTGGTGGCCGCCTACATCGAAGGCGTCCGGGACGGCCCCCGTTTTCACCGCGCCCTGCGAGGGCTGGCGGCGGTCAAGCCGGTCATCATCCTCAAGGGCGGCCGCACCCGCGGCGGCGCCGCGGCGGCATCTTCGCACACAGGGTCGCTGGCCGGGCGCCACGAGTCCTGGCGGGGGCTCCTGCGGCAGACCGGGGCCATAGAGGTCAACGACCTCGACGAGATGGCCGACATGCTGGTGACCTTCTCCTTCCTGCGGCCGCCGCGGGGCCGGCGGGTGGCGCTGTTCGGCAGCAACGGCGGCTTCACCGTGCTCACCGCCGATGACTACATCCGCTGCGGCTTCGAGCTGCCGCAGATGGGCCAGCGCTGGCAGAGGCAGCTCCGCGACACCGTGGCCCGCTTCTGCAGCAGCGACGCCGGAATGATGCTGAGCAACCCCTTCGACATCACCAACATCGCGTCGGGTGACGGGCTGCAGGCGGCCATCAGGACCCTGGCGGCCAGCGGCGGCTTCGATCTCCTGGTGGCCCAGCTCAGCATCAGCAACTCCGGCTGGCCCTTTGTGGAGTCGCCGTTCACGGCGTGGCCCGGCCTGTTCCTGGATGGACTGCTGTCAGTCTACGAGGAAACCGCCCAGCCGGCGGCCATCATACTGCACAGCATTACCAACACCCGCGAGCTGGAGAGGGCCCAGCTCATGCAGGAGAGATGCCGGGCCCGGGGCCTGCCGGTGTACGACTCCATTCCCCGGGCGGCGCTGGCCATGGACCGGTTTGTCCGCTATCACCGGCCGCGCGGCAACGGCCGGCGGGCTAGTCCGCCACCACTCCCTTGATCTCGGGGATCTCCGACTGCAGCTCTTCCTCCAGGATGGCCAGGGTGGCTTCCCTCGGAGGGCCCCCGTGACACCCCGGGGCGAAGACCTGCACCTTGACTATCCCATCCTTCACCCCGAGGAGGACCACCTCGGTGGTGTCAAAAGCCGGTTTGAGCCGGTCGATCACCTGCTGCACCCTGTCCCTCATCACCATACCTCCTGATCCTGAATCCGGAAGCCTGCGGGCTGGCGCCGGTACCGGGGCCGGCAGGCAAGTGAGGTCATTCTACACCAGGCCTCCACGCCTGAAAAGTGATTCCGGCGCTTTCCCTCCGGGCCGGCACCGGATAGAATCGGGGCAGTGGACACCATTAACCGGCGGCTATTTCTGGAAAGGATGCTGGCGCTGGGGGGCGGCGCGCTGGCCGCGGCCGCGCTGCTGTCCGTGACGGGCTGCTCCAGCGAGCCCCCGCCTGTGGTGCCCGGGGACAATGCCAGCGTCACTCCTCCGCCGGCCCCGCCGTCCGGGTCCGCCTACCTGGCCGTGGCCAGGGGCGCCGGCGCCGCGGCGCTGGTGCAGAGGTCCATCGCCGCCCTGGGCGGGATCGAGCGCTTCGTCAGGCCGGGCCACGATGTCATCATCAAGCCCAATATCTGCGCGGCCCACCGGGCCCCGGAGTATGCCGCCACCACCAATCCAGAGGTGGTGTCAGCCCTCATCGCCCTGTGCCTGGGCGCCGGCGCCCGCCGGGTGCGCGTCATGGACTACCCCTTCAGCGGCGGGCATGAAGAGGCCTACTCCAGCAGCGGCATAGCGGCGGCGGTGGCGGCGGCTGGGGGCGAGATGGAGCTGATGGCCAGGATGAAGTTCCAGGACACCCCTGCCCCGCACGGTTTGAGCCTGGCCTCCTGCCGGGTGTACCAGGACATCCTGCGCGCGGACGTGCTCATAGACGTCCCCATCGCCAAGCAGCATGGCAACACCGTGCTCACCCTGGGGATGAAGAACCTGCTGGGGATAGTGGACAACGCCTCGAGCTATCACACCTCACAGCTGTCCGAGCGCGTGGTGGACCTCAACACCGTGGTGCGCCCCCACCTGGTGGTGGTGGACGCCATCCGCATCCTGCTCAACAACGGCCCCACCGGGGGCAGCCTCAACGATGTGAAGCGGATGGCCACCGTCATCGCCAGCCATGACATAGTGGCTGCGGACTCCTTCGGCGCTACCCTGTTCGGCAAGACCTCCCTGGATCTGCCCATCGTTCAGGCCGGCGCCAGGCGGGGGCTGGGCACGGCCGACCTGAGCGCCATCAAGATCGAGGAGATAGCCGTCTAGGAGCGGCACGGGTGGCGCCGCAGAAGAGGTCCCGCCGCTGGCGCTGGGCCAGGCTCCTGGTCCAGTCGGTCTTCCTGGCGCTCTTCCTGTACCTCCTTATCGGGCACCGATCGGGCGCGCCGCCGCTGCCCGGCGACCTGTTCTTCCGCCTCGACCCCCTGGCCGGCCTGTCCTCGGCGCTGGCCTCCCGCAGCATCGCGGCGCCGATGCTGCTGGGGCTGCTCACCATCGGCCTGGCACTGGCCCTGGGCCGCGCCTGGTGCAGCTGGATCTGCCCGCTGGGGACGCTCATCGACTGGACCAGCCGCCGCCGCTTCCGCCACCTTCCGGGCCGGGCTTCCCACTGGCGACAGGTGAAGTACCTGGCGCTTCTGGCGGTCCTGGCCGCCGCCGCCCTGGGCTCCCTGGCCCCCCTGGTCCTGGACCCGGCCACCATCGTCTTCCGCACATTCGCCTCCGGGGTGATGCCGGGCTTGAACGTGGCGGTGACCCGGGCCGAGACCTATCTCTACCGCTTCGACGCCCTGCAGGGGTTCCTGGACGGCTTCGACCGCTTCATCCGCGGCTGGCTGCTGCCCGCCGCGGAGCCATACTTCCTCCCCAGCCTGGCGCTATTGGCGGTGCTGGCCGCCATCCTGGCCGCCAGCGCCATCCGGCCACGCTTCTGGTGCCGCTACCTCTGCCCGCTGGGCGGCCTGCTGGGCCTGCTCTCGCGGGTGTCGCTGTTCCGCCGGGCCGTGGACCCGGAAGGCTGCACCCGCTGCGGCAAGTGCGCCAGGGATTGCCCCACCGGCGCCATAGACCCGGAGAGCGGGTACGCCTCCGATCCGGCCGAATGCATCCTCTGCCTCCGCTGCGCCGAGGGCTGTCCCACCCGGGCCATAGCTGTGCGCCGGGAGACCCGCCCGGCCGCGCCGGACCTGGAGGGCCTCACCCGGCGGCAGGCGCTGGCCTCACTGGGCGTGGTGGCGGCCGGAGTGGCGGCGCTGCGCCTGGCCCCGCTGCTGCGCGGGGCCGGCCATAGGCCTCTGCGGCCGCCAGGCGCGTCGGAGGCCGGCCTGATGAGCAAGTGCATTCGCTGCGGCGTGTGCGTCAACGCCTGCCCCACCCGGGCCATCCACCCGTCCGGACTCGGTCCGGACGGTGACCGCCTGTGGACACCCGCCCTGGTGCCTCGGATGGGCTACTGTGACCATGGTTGCCACCTCTGTGGCCAGTCCTGTCCCACTGGCGCCATACCGGACCTGCCGCTGCCCCAGAAACAGCAGGCCGTCATCGGGAAGGCCAGCATCGACCTGAACCGCTGCCTTCCATGGTCCCAGGGCACCAACTGCATCGTCTGCCAGGAGATGTGCCCCCTGGCCGAAAAGGCCATCGAGCTGGCGGACGTGGCGGTGCCCAACGCCCAGGGCCTGGAGACGCTGGTGCGGCGGCCGGTGGTGGTGCGGGACCGCTGCATCGGCTGTGGCCTGTGTGAGCACCAGTGCCCGGTCCCCGGTGACGCCGCCATCCGGGTCTACCCCGACGACGCCGGCGACTGACGGCACCACCCGGAGCCGTCCCGGCCCGGGGAACCTTCCGGCTCAGGAATTCGTCATAATGACCAGAGGGGAACGGAGTGACGGCAGCGCGCAGGGAGGTTCAGAGAGATGAAGACCGGACGTTGGCGTACAGCGCTGGCACTGGTGATGGCCCTGGCCGTCACGGCGGCCATTGCCACGGCCCTGTATGTGGCCCCGGGCTCCGGGGGCCAGTCCCGGAATGGCGATGGAGACCAGGGCGACCCCGTGGTCTGGCGCCGGGAGGCCTCCCTGGCCGGAGGCCTGCAGCAGTTCGCCTCTCTGGAGGAACTGGAGGGCTTCCTGGCCACGGCGCCGCAATACCCGATGTACTGGCGCTCGGCCAATGGCAGCGGCGATATGTGGATCAGGTTCGACAGCTCAGCCGCAGCGGAGACCGCGCCCACCCACTCCGTGACCAACATCCAGGTGGAGGGGGTGGATGAGGCGGACATCGTCAAGACAGACGGCCAGAACATCTACCTGGCCATCGACAACAGGCTGATCATCGCCCGGGCCTACCCGCCGCAGCAGGCAAAGGTGCTCTACGAACGCCAGATGGACGGGAGCATACAGGGCCTGTTCATCAACGGGAGCAAGCTGGCCCTGCTGATATCCAGCTCACCCGTCTACGCTACCGGGCTCTCGGACCGCCTGCTGGCGGAGATCGTCCCTGACCGGTATGAGCAGGAGACCTCCATCAGGGTCTACGACGTCACCGATCCGGCAGGCCCTGCCCTCGACCGGGAGCTGTCCGTGGACGGCATCTACGTCTCCGCCAGGATGATCGGCGACTACGTGTACCTGATCGCCGCCGGGTCCGTCTGGGCCGGGCAGGACGATATCGGGCTCCCCCGGATCGACGCCGGCGGCGCCACGGTCAGCGTTGAGGCCGAGGAGGTCTGGCATTCCCCCACCCCGGACAACGGCTACTCCTTCACCACCATCATGTCCGTCAACGTGACGGACAAGGAAGAGGAGACCGGCCACGAGACGCTGCTGCTGGGCGGGGCCAGCACGGTGTACGTGTCGCCCGGCAACATCTACGTCACCTGCCCGGATTGGTCCGGCACGTCGGGAGAGACCTCGATACACCGCATACACGTCGACCAGGGGAAGATCGAGTACCACGCCACCGGCCAGGTGCCGGGCTCACTGCTGAATCAGTTCTCCCTGGATGAAAACGGGGAATACCTGCGCGTGGCCACCACGGTGTGGGACTGGCAATCCTCCGGCGGAGAGCGGCGGGCCAACAGCGTCTTTGTCCTGGACCAGGCCCTGGATATCTTCGGCCGCCTGGAGAACGTGGCCCCGGACGAGACCATCCACTCGGCCCGCTTCATGGGCGACCGCTGCTACCTGGTGACCTTCGAGCAGATCGACCCCCTCTTTGTCATCGACCTGGCCGACCCCGGCCGGCCGCAGGTCCTGGGGGAGCTGGTCATGCCGGGCTACTCGGACTACCTGCACCCCTATGACCAGAACCACCTCATCGGCATCGGCATGCTGGACTCCCGGGTGAAGATCTCGCTCTACGACGTCACCAACCCTGCCCGCCCGAAGGAGATGTCGACCTTCCTGGCCGGAGAAGGCGGCGGCGACCGGGACGGCGCCTGGAGCTACACCTACACCGCGGTCCTGGACGACCACCGGGCCCTCCTCTTCGACCGGGAGCGCGGGCTGCTGGTGCTGCCGGTGTCCATTGAAAACGCGGAGATCGGCAGCGGCTCGCCCTCCTGGGACCCCGCCGCTTCCTACAGCGCGTCCCGCTGGCAGGGGGCATACGTCTTCGACGTGTCGCTACGGGGAGGCCTGAAGCTCGCCGGCCGGATCAGCCACTATGCCGGACCCGGCTCTGACTACGAGTCCTGTTACCGGTGCGCCATCAAGAGATCGCTCTACATCGGCCAGGTTCTCTACACTATCTCAGACCAGCAGATAGGCCTGCACCACCTGGAGACGCTGGCCGAGATCGGGGAGATCACCCTGGCCGAATAGGACGGGCCCATTCGATCTGAGGCCTCAGATTCGATCTGAGGCTTCCGCCACGGCCCGGAGCCCGATGCCATCCCCGCACGGCTCCGGGCCAATTGCTTGCACCCTGGCGGGAGGTTTGCGAGAATAGGTCACGATGGTTGAGCCCGGCCTGCCGCCCCCGGAACGTGACGCCGAGATGCTGGAGCGCCTCCGCATCGGCGACAGCAGCGCCATGGCGGAGCTCTACGACCGCTACTTCGACCGGGTATACTCCCTGGTCTTCAACCAGGTGGATCGGAACAAGGAAGTAGCGGAGGACATCGTCCAGGAGACGTTCCTGGCGGCGCTCAAGTCCTCCAAGGGGTTCAAAGGGCGCAGCAGCGCCTACACCTGGCTGTGCAGCATCGCCTACCACAAGGTAGCCGACCACTACCGCCGCCAGTCCCGCGAGCGCAAGCGCATGGTCTCGGGCATCGACGTGGACACGGTGGACGACGAGGAGAACCCGGGACGGCAGCCGCAGCCTGACAGCCTCATCGAGTCCGCGGAGACGCGCCAGGTGGTGAACGAAGCCCTCTCACGTCTACCCTGGGACTACCGGCAGGTGCTCATTCTGAAATACGTCGAGGAGATGTCGGTGCAGGAGATCAGCCAGGTAATGGACCGCTCTCCCAAGTCCATTGAAGGGCTGCTGACACGCTCGCGCAAAGCGCTGCAAACGCAGTTGGAGGGACTCCGTGAGGGATAGGCATGATGACCGCGACTAAATTAGTGGGGTGTGAATAAGGGATCCATGGCTGGTCAGGGCAGCAACGATCGGATTGCTGAACTGCTCAAAGAGGCTTGTCCGCCGGAATCGGCTTCGCCCGGGTTCAAGGCGAGGCTGCGGCAGCAGCTGATCGAGCAGTCAGCCGCCGCAGGGACCGCGAAATCGAGGCCATTCTGGCAGCAGCCGCTGGCCTGGATACCGGCTGCGGCGGCCGCGGCGGCCGCCATGGTGCTGATCATCTACTTCGCCGCCTTCCACTCCACCGGCCTGGAGATAGTCACCAGCGAGGCCACCGGGATCCAGACCACCACGGCCACCCTCAATGGCAACCTGGACAACCTGCCGGCCACGGAGGACGTGCAGGTATCCTTCGAATGGGGCGTTGACACCGGCTACGGGCGGGAGACCGCTCCCCGGCTGGTCAGCAACGGCGCCAGTGTTCAGGAGGAAGTGAGCGGGCTGGAGCCCAAGACCACCTACCACTATCGCCTCAAGGTGGTCCATGAGCAGGACACCCGGTACGGGCCGGACCGCGTCTTCACCACCGGCCCGGCGCCGCCAGCGGTGATCACCAGGGGAGCCGCCGAGGTCGGGACCACCTCGGCCACACTGGCCGGGAAGCTGGAGTCCCTGGGCTCAGCCGACAGGGTGGGGGTCTCCTTCCAGTGGGGACCGACGACGGCCTACGGTAACCAGACCCGTGCCCGGGAGAAGACCTCAACCGGCAGGTTCACCATCGAGATCAGCGGGCTCGATCCCGGCGTCACCTACCACTTCAGGGCCTCGGCCAACGGCGATGGAGACCCGGTCTTCGGCGCCGACATGACGTTCACCACCGGCACAGCCCCGCCCTCCGTTGAGACGCTGGAGGCCGACGGGACCGGGGCGGGCTCGGTCCGCCTCAATGGCCGGCTGACAGCAGCGGGCACGGCCGAGAGTGTCGCGGTGTGGTTCGCCTGGGGCGCCACACGCGGCGGCCCCTATACCGGGACCGCCGGCGACCAGGAACTGACCCGGGAGGGAGCCTTCTCCGCTGACCTGAGCGGGCTGCAGCCGGGGGCTACCTACTACTACCAGGCCATCGCCGATGGTGATGGGGACCCTGTGTACGGGGCGGAGGAGAGCTTCGTGGCTCCCACCGAGCCTCCGGCAGTGGCCACCGGCCGCTCCGCCGACGTCCATGCTGAATCGGCCACGCTGCACGGGGTGCTGGGCAGCCCGGGGACGGCGGGGACGGCGGACGTCTATTTCGAGTGGGGGACTACCACGGACTACGGCTCTCAGACAGAGCCGGAGCCCCTGACGAGCCCCGGGGACTTCAGCGCCACCCTGGCGGACCTGATGCCCGACACCTCGTACCACTTCAGGGCGGTGGCCGATGGAGACGGGGACCCGGTGTACGGCCCGGACGTGATGTTCACCACCAGCAGCGCCCTCCCGGGCCAGGCCTCGTGGTACCTGGGCCAGGAGATGGCGGACAACGCCAGCCTCATGTACCAGGACGATGAGTCGCAGCCCCAGGGGACTCTCACCCTCTACTCCAGCGGGCAGCCGGCTTCCCGTGTGTGGAGGTCGGACCAGGCGGCGGGAGCCGGGACGTTCTACCCCGCAGGCGACTGGAGTTTCAGGCTGCTCCTCAGCCAGCTGGACACCACGGAGAACGTGACCGTGGAGATCGGCGTTTCGGACAACGCGGGGGTGTTCCTGCCCCGGGGCAGCCTGACCCTGGCCGGGCAGGGAGACAACGGCACCTTCTATGCCTACGAGGACAACATAACGGTTGACGCGTTCACGGTCCCGTCCGACGGCTCCCTGGCCGCCAGGATCACCACCACGTCCGTCCACCGGGTGTACCTGCGGGTTGGCGGCTCAAGGAGCTTCGTCCGGTCGCCGGCCTACCCGGAGCCGGCCGCCCCGAAGGTGACCACCACCCCGGCCACGGACGTGGGGCAGACCACCGCCACCCTCCGGGCCAACCTGGACAGCACGGGCACGGGCGACAACGTGACGGTCTACTTCGAGTGGGGCGCCACCACGGAGTACGGGAGCCGCCTGGATGCGGTCCTCGGGGACGCCGCCGGCGGGTTCAGCGCGGGCATCTCCGGCCTGTCACCGGGCACGGCCTACCACTTCCGGGCGGTGGCGGCGGGCGACGGCGCCCTCTACGGCGCCGATCTGGTCTTCACCACCCTTCCTTAAGAGGCCAGCTGCCTCAGGTAGCCGCGTCGCAGGTCCCTGAAGAACTGCTGGTAGCCCTCGCTGCGGAAGTCGGGGTAGGTCCAGGGCAGGGGCCGGAAGCCTCTCTCCCGGTAGACCAGGGTCACCTCACCGTATACTCCCTTCCCCAGGTACAGGCGGTGGGCGAAGTCCTTGGTGGAGGCCAGCACCAACCTGGCGGGCGCCAGGTACCCCGGGTCGATGTTCACGGTCCGCCGGCCGGCGACGGAGCAGCCCTTCTCCAAAAGGTTGGTGTAGAGCTTGAGGTCCACCAGGGCCTCCGGGTCCTCCAGGCGGGCGAATCCCCAGAACCGCCTCTTCAGCCCCGGCCCCATCTCCGGCTCGTAGTAGTCCGTGTAGTTGAAGTCCAGGACGGGGCTCTCCAGCTCAATGGGCCCCAGCCTTTCCTCCAGCCGGGGGCGCACGTACTCCAGCGCCTCCGGGCGGGCGGTGAGCAGGCCCGCGAAGAGCTTCACGGGCCGGGCAGGGCTCAGCTCTCCCACGGGGCCTTCTCCGCGCCGTGGCCATTCCGGCCCTCCTCCCCCGGGCAGGCTTTCACGCACAGGCCGCATATGTGCTGCGGCACGCGACGGCTGCGGCGGAACTCGTCCAGCTTCCGGTAGCAGGCCGCCAGGTCGAATACGGCGGCCGACTCCCCGATGGCGCCGGCCGGACAGGCGGCGATGCAGCGGCGGCAGCCGCCGCAGCCGGCCTCCATGGGGCGGCCGGCCGGAAGAGGCAGGTCCGTCAGCACCGTGGCCAGGCGCACCTGCGCCCCCAGGCGGGGGGTCACCAGCAGGTTGCTGCGGCCTCGCCAGCCCAGCCCGGCCAGTGCGGCCAGGGCCCGGTGTGACAGGTGCCCGGCCATCCTCTCCCAGTCCACAATCTGCGAAGCCGGGACAGGCAGTGCGGCGCCGCCCCGCTCTTCGATCCAGGTCGCGACGGCGGTGGCGGCCCGGTCCAGGAGCGCGTTGACCTGGCGGTAGTGGTGGAAGTACAGCAGGTTGGGGCCATCGTCCAGCGTGGCCAGCACTCCCCGGGCCACCCTCGCGGCCATGACCACCGCCACGGGCAGGGATCGCGCGCCGGCGGGCAGCCCCGCCAGCAACTCGCCCGCGTCACTCAGATCGGCCACTCCCAGGAGGTCCACGCCCAGCCGGGCCCGCATCTCCTCGAGCAGGCGGCGGTTCTGCTGCGGATCGGATCTGGCCGGCATGTGATCGGGCCTCATGTGCCGTTGGGGAGTATGTCCAGTGATTTTAGGCCGGCGACAATCATGCTGACGGCTATGGCGGCCAGGAGCAGGCTGAAGACCTTGGACACCGCCCTCACCCCTCCCTGGCCCAGGAAGCCCACAAAGAAGTCGCTGAGCATGAAGACCACCCAGGCGACGAGGACGTTGAGGCCGAAGGACAGCAGGACCATGTAGAGGTGATAGCCCTGGTTCACCAGCAGCAGCAGGGTGGTTATGGTCGCCGGCCCCACCGTCAGCGGGGTGCCGATGGGCACCATGCCCACCATCTCCTCCTTAACGTAGTCCGTCATCTGGCCGGTGATGACGTACCTGATGGAAAGCACCAGCAGGATCAGGCCTCCGGCGATGGCAAAGGCCCCGATGTCGATGCGCATGATATCCAGGATGCCCTTGCCCAGGACCAGGAACAGCAGCCCCACCACGGCCGCCGTGATCACCGCCACCAGGATCATCCGGTTCCGCTCGGGCCGGGACATCCCGCCGCTCAGGCTGATGACAAACGGCAGGTTCCCCAGGGCATCGATGACGATGAAGAGGGGCACGAAGGTCTCGATGAACTGCCGCCACAGGCTCTGGTCCATGCGCCATGCTCTCCGCCGGAAGGGGCTCCGCACTCAGGATGATATGGCCTGCCCTGGCGGTTGTCAAAGGGACATCGTTCCGGACGTCGTCCGGACGCCGCCGGGCCGGGCACCACACGAAAGTCAGAAAAGCCCGCTCCAGGCAGGGCCGGGCGCATGGTCTTGTTGACAGTAAGAACCAAAAGTGGTATTTCTACAAGCTAGCAGAAACCCAGGGGAGGCGAGACCGTCCGGATGCCAAACACCACCAGGCGCAGGCCGTCCATCATAGAGCTTTTCTCACCGGGTGACAGCCCCGGAGGTCAGCCGCAGGGGCCGAACCTGAGTTGACCCGCTCCTTCCCAGCCTCCTTCTCCACCATGGAGTACCCGGTCAACATCGGGGCCGTCTCGCTACCCATCTCGGTTCCCATAGCCGTCGCTGAGAGGCTCCTGAGCCCGCGGGACCGGGTGGCCCTGCTGGCCGCCGGCAGCGGCCTGGACTCGGTCATGCTCGGGCTCGAATGGTAGCCCGCAGCGGTGGGGCGGAGGGAGGCCGGAAGAATTTCGCACCTTCAGGGGGGATACTATTGACTGAACACGAACGCATCGTCATCACCGGGGTGGGCCTCACCGCGCCCAACGGAAACAACCTCCGCGACTTCCGCGCTCATCTGGTCAGCGGCAAGTCGGGCATCCGCCGCTTCAACGTCCGCTTCATGGGGGACGTCATCGCCGGGGTCTGCGATTTCGACCCGCTGAAGTACCAGAAGAAGAAGGACCTGCGCCGCGGGACCCGGGCAGGGTCCACCTCGATCTACTGCTGCCGGGAGGCGCTGGCGGACGCCGGGCTGGACCTGTCCGTCATCGACAGGTCGAGGGTGGGGGTCTTCATCGGCATCACCGAGCACGGCAACGTGGACACGGAGAAGCAGATCTACGAGATCAGCCAGTTCAACTACGATACCAAGTTCGTCTCGCACCACTACAACCCCAGGATCGTGGCCAACAACCCGGCCGGCGAGGTCACCTTGAACATGGGCATCACCGGGCCGCACTACACCCTGGGCGCGGCCTGCGCCGGAGGCAACATGGGCCTCATCCAGGGATGCCAGATGCTGAAGCTGGACGAGGTGGATGTGGCCCTCGGCGGCGGCGTCTCGGAGACCATCCACGCCTTCGGCGCGTTCGCCAGCTTCCGCAGCGAGGGGGCCCTGGCCTCTCACGAGGACCCGGAGAAGGCCTGCCGGCCCTTCGACCGGGACCGCAACGGCGTGGTGGTGTCGGAGGGCGGCTGCATCTTCGTGCTGGAGAGGCTGGATGCCGCCCTGGCCCGCTCCGCCACGATATACGCCGAGGTAGCGGGCTACGCCATGAACTCGGACGCCCTGGATTTCATCCTGCCCGATTCGGGGGGACAGGCCCGGTGCATGAGCTTGGCCCTGCGCAAGGCGGGCCTTTCGCCGGACGCCATCAGCCTCATCAACACCCACGCCACGGGCACGCCCCAGGGAGATCCGCAGGAGTGCAAGGCCATCCGGCAGGTCTTCGGGCAGAACCCTCGGGCCTACATCAACAACGCCAAGTGCATGATCGGTCACACCATGGGAGCGGCGGCCGCTCTGGAGCTGGCGGGCAACCTCCCGTCCTTCCGGGACGGCATCATCCACCCCACCATCAATGTGGACCACCTTGACCCGGAGTGCGCCTTCGAGACCCTGGTCATCAACAAGGCCCGCAAAGTTGACAAAGTCGACTACATCCTTAAGAATGCTTTTGGTATGCTAGGCATCAACTCCACCGTTATTGTCAGGAAATTCGAGGGATAGGCGAGACCACCCACTCGCTCATTCGAAAGGGGGATCGCGTACATGACCGCCAGCCAGATCAGGGCCGTCATTCTGGAGGTGATCGGCCAGATACTGCCAGATGAGGATCTGAGCAAACTCAAGGGCGATGTCCGGATTCGAGACCAGGTGGAGATGGACTCCATGGACTTCCTGGACATCATCATGGAGCTCCGGAAGAGATACGGCATCGAAGTCCCTGAAGACGACTACATGAAGCTGGCGACGCTGGACAGCGCCGTAGCCTACCTCGAGCCGCGCATGGCCCACCTCTAGACCCGGATGGTCCACCGGCCACCGGGCCGGGAGGCACGCTTCGACGTCACCGGTGTGAGCCCGCAGGGGCGCTCCCGGTTTCCCGAGTACCTGGCAGCTACCCGGTTTTCAGCATGGATTATGACGTTCTCATCATTGGGGCGGGGATGTCCGGCCTGGCCGCCGGCATCAGGCTGGCCTATTTCGATCGCAAGGTCTGCATCCTGGAGCGCCACTACCGGGTCGGCGGCCTGAGCTCCTACTACCGCCGCAAGACCTACGACATCGACGTGGGCCTGCACGCCATGACCAACTACGTTCCCCGGGGCGTGCGCCTGACCCCCCTGCCCAAGCTCCTCAGGCAGCTCAAGCTTCAGCCCGAGGACTTCGACCTCCGCCAGCAGCGGATGTCGATCACCCGCTTCCCCGAAAAGGCCCTCCGCTTCAACAACGACTTCGATTTCTTCGTGGAGGAGGTCGGCCGGGCCTTCCCCGCCCAGGCCGACAACTTCCAGCGCCTGGTGAAGGCCATTCGAGAGTATGACGAGCTGGCGCTGGACGCCAGGCCCCTTTCCGCCCGCCAGGTAGTAGAGTCATACATCACCGACCCGCTGCTGGTGGACATGCTCTTCTGCCCGCTGATGTTCTACGGCAGCGCCCAGGAAGACGACATCGAGTTCGGGCAGTTCGTCATCATGTTCAAGGGCATCTACTGCGA
>CAYRGJ010000013.1:0-79361 GCA_964423835.1 uncultured Dehalococcoidia bacterium
ATGGCGCCGCCCCCCTGCTTGAGCATCTGAGGGATCTCGTGCTTCATGCACAGCCACACGCCCTTGAGGTTGACGGCGATCACCCGGTCCCAGTCCTCCTCGGCGTGGTCGGCCGTCCTGGCCATGGCGCTCTCGATCCCGGCGTTGTTGAAGCCGTAGTCCAGCCGCCCGTAGGCCTCCACCACCTTGTCCACCGCGGCCCCGACCTCGGCCGCCACGGAGACATCGCACTTGACGAACATGGCTTCGCCTCCGGCCTCCCGGATCAGGCGCACCGTCTCATGGCCCTGCTCGACCTGGATATCGGCAATGGCCACCCTGGCTCCCTCCCGGGCAAAGACCAGCGCCGTTCCCCGGCCTATGCCTGAAGACCCCCCGGTGACGAAGGCCACCTTACCATCTACTATTCCCGACAAGCTCTTTGCCTCCTTAACCGACCGTCGAGCGCATCGCCCGCCGGCCCGGGACCGGGCCCGGCGGCGCCGGCCGCAAGTTCACACCGCTCTATCTAATCGTAGCAACTGCCTGTCGCCGGGCGCAATCCCCGGGAGGGCCGCACGGGCGCGGGGCCAGTAACGCGGCTGATGTGCTATGATGGCTCCGAGGGGTAGCGCCCCCCGCGCCATGAGAGTCACCGAAGTAGCCAGCGACACCTACCTCCTGGACTGCGCCGAGGATATCCCCGCCGTACTCAGCGAGGTGGCCTATATCCTGGATGGCGATCCCCCGGTCATGATCGAGCCGGGCTCGACGGCCACGGCCAGGGAGCTCCTGGCCCACTCCGCTGACTGGCCCGTGGACCGGCAGCGCCTGGCCTTCATCATCCCCACTCACATCCATGTTGACCACGGGGGCGGCGCCGGGTACCTGGCCCGCCATCTTCCCGGCGCCAGGATCGTGCTTCACCCCCGGGGCGCCCGCAACCTGGCGGACCCGGCCCGGCTGGTGGCGGCGACCAAAGGGGTGTTCGGAGATGACTTCGAGCAGCGCTTTGGGCCCATCATGCCCGTACCAGAGCAGCAGATGCACGTGGCCCGGGACAATGAGGTCATCAGCCTGGGCACGAGGGCCATCACCATACTCTTCACCCCCGGCCACGCCTCCCACCACATCGCCATCCAGGACACCCTCTCGGGAGGCGTATTCCCCGGCGAAGCCCTGGGCTACATCGCCGCCGGCCTGCCCGATTTCCCCCTGCCCGCGGCCGTGCCGCCGTTCGACCTGCCTCTCTACCTGCAGTCCATCGACCGGCTGGCGGCCCTGGCCGCGCCGGTCCTTTTCTACTCCCACTGCGGGGCCCGCACCCACCCGGAAGCCCTAATCCGCCGCATCCGGGAAAGCACCGTCGCTATGGGCCGGGTGGTGGAGGAGGCCATGAAGGAGGGGCTGGATGCCGGCCAGATCTGGGCCCGGCTGGCGGATCACGTGCGCCAGCAGGCCGGCGGGGAGATCCCGGTGGAGTTCACGCTGGGCCTCTCGGCCTACATGGCCTACTTCAGCGGCAGGAGCTAAGCGCCGGGCAGCCTGGCCGCGGCTGATCGGATCCGCCCCAGGCACCGCTCGCGGCCCAGGACGGCCATGGTCTCAAACAGCGGCGGCGCGGCCGTGCGCCCGGTGACCGCCACCCTCAGCAGGCCGAAGAGATCGCCGGTCTTCACTGCCATCTCCTCCGCCAGTGCCCGCAGCGGCGCTTCCAGAGATGGCGCATCGAAGGCTGGCAGCCCCTGCAGACGCGAGGCGGACGCCTCCAGCAGCTCCCGGGCCCGGGCGCCGTCCATCCCGCCCTTGAGCAGGAGGTCCACGGGGTAGTCCACCTCTTCCACGAAGAAATAGGCGCTGCTGGCCGGAAGCTCAACCAGGGTCTTGGCCCGCTCGCGCAGCAGGGCCGCCACCCGGGCCAGGTATTCCAGGTCCAGCGGCCGGTTCACCCCTGCGGGGAGCTGCCTCTCGAAGAAGGGCAATGATCTCTCGGCCAGCTCCCCTGGGCTGCACTGCCTTATATAGTAACCGTTCATCCACTGCAGCTTCTTTATGTCGAACACCGCGGCGGTCCGGCTGATGCGCTCCAGCGAGAAGTGCTGCACCAGGTCCGCCCGGCCGATGACGTCGGTCTTATCATCGAGGGACCACCCCAGCAGGGTCAGGAAGTTGAAGACCGCCTCCGGCAGGTAGCCCTCGTCCCGGTAGTCCAGCAGGGCGGTGGCCCCGTGGCGCTTGGAGAGCTTCGACTTGTCCGGGCCCAGGATCATGGGCAGGTGCGCGTACAGCGGGGGCGCCCAGCCCGAGGCGGCGTACAGCAGCACGTGCCTGGGCGTGGATGACAGCCACTCGTCGGCCCTCATGACGTGGCTGATCTTCATGTCATGGTCGTCAACGATGTTGGCCAGGTGATAGGTGGGGTAACCGTCTGACTTCAGCAGCACCAGGTCATCCAGCTCCGAGTTGTCGAAGGTGATGTCGCCCCGGATCAGATCATGAAACGTGGTGCGCCCATCCAGAGGCACCTTGAACCGGACGACCGGCACTATCCCCTGTGACTCCAACCGCACCCGCTCCTCCGGCCCCAGGCCGCGGCAGTGGCGGTCGTAGGAGCGCAGGGACTCCCTGCGCTCCGCCATCCCGGCCCGCATCTGCGCCAGCCGCTCCGGCGAGCAGTAGCAGGGATAAGCATGGCCGCCCTCCACCAGCTGCCGGGCGTGGCGCTGATAGCGCTCCAGCCGCTGCGACTGGAAGTACGGCCCGAAGCCGCCGCCGGCCTCCGGCCCCTCGTCCCAGTCCAGGCCCAGCCAGCGCAGGCTCTCCAGGATCTGGTCCACCGCCCCCTCCACCTTGCGGGACTGGTCGGTGTCCTCGATGCGCACGATGAAGCTGCCGCCCATATGCCGGGCGAACAGCCAGTTGAAGAGGGCGGTGCGGATGTTCCCGATGTGGGGATAGCCCGTCGGGCTGGGGGCGTACCTGACTCTGACCTGCTCGCTCATGGCGCCTCTCATTCTAGCATCGCGGGCAGCCTGAGTCTAAAATGCGCCAGGTCCAGTGGAGCCGCGGAAGCCTTCCCCCCGTATTCCGGCGCTCTGGCCGAACAGGCGCCAGGTCCAGCGGACGCGGATGGCTTCCTCCCGTATTCCGGCGCGCCTGCCGAATCGGCGCCACGTCCGGCGAACGCCGGTCGTGTACCACTATGGGCCGTTGACATGATAGGAGCACCGTGATATAAGCGACTCGGCACGTAGAGAACGAACAGAGAGGAGGCGCTGCTGTGGCCGAAGAGAAGGTGCAATGCCCTCGTTGTGCCGGCAAGCGTGAGGTGGCCTGTCCGTCGTGCAAGGGCACCGGCGACGCCCGCAATGAGTCCTGGGTAGTCATTGGCCCCTGCAAGGTCTGCGCGGGGAGCAAACGGAAGGGATTCATCGCCTGCCCCAAGTGCGCGGGCACCGGCTTCGCCGCCCCGGACGACAAGCCGGTACCGGACACCAAAAAGTGGTGACGCGATCCTGACACCTGCCTCCAGGGCCGGCCGCCGGCCGGCCCGACGCCGCCATGTGCGGCTCCGCTGATGCCCTGCCACCGGTTTCGGTCCTGCTGAGCTTCAGGCCAGCTCTTCCCTGAGCAACGAGTAGAACCGGTCGCGGGCCGCCTTCTCCACCCAGGGACGGTGACCGCACCTCTCCAGCAGCACAAAACGGAAATCCGCCAGGACGCCGGCCAGGGGGCCACGCACGCCCTCAGCCGGGTGCGGATCGTAGTCACCGTGAATGGCCACCACCGGGCACTTGATGCTCCTCCCCAGGGCCAGAAGGCGCCCCCTGCGGCGCATCTCGCGGGCCTCGCCCCACACCTGCCGGTGGAGGTCGTACTGGCACTCAATGACATCGGCGTCTCCCTGGTCCGGCAGCGGGTCGAAGGCGTCGGCCCGCGAGATGAGCCGGCCCAGCCTGGCGAAGGCTCCGTTGCGGCCGGAGGCCTCGCCGTCCTCCAGTGACCGGGACAGGGCCATCACCACCGCCATATCCCCTTCCGAAAGCCGCCCCAGCCGGGTGGCCTCGATGCTGGCAGCGTAGCTGTCCTCAAACACGCCGCTGCTGACCAGGACCAGTTTCTTCACCAGGGCGGGGAAGACGGCTGTGACCATGAAGCTCAGCATGGCGCCCCAGGAGTGCCCGATGAGCACCACGGGCGGGTGACTGTACTGATGGATCAAGGCCGCCAGCTCGCTGACCTGGCCGGCCACAGTCGAAGCCGTCTGGAGCGGCTCCAGGACGCCGCGGCCGCCGGCGAGGCCCCTGGCACGGTCGGGACCAGGGTCCGCGCCCTGGCCGGCGCCAGGCTTCTTTGCGCGGCCGGCACCGGGGTCCGCGCCCTGGGCGGCGCCGGGCTTCTTTGCGCGGCCGGCGAGGCCCGCGCCCTGGGCGGCGCCGGGCTTCGTGGCACGGCCGGCACCGGGGTCCGCGCCCTGGGCGTCGGCCAGCTCTCTGGCCACGGGCCCCATCTCTCCTGGCGCTCCCGGACCGCCATGGACTACCGCCACCCGAAAGGGAGCCCGGCCGTACCTCCGGAGATTCTCCACGCCCCTGAGTATGGCCCGGCCGGCCTCCGGCCGCAAGGCCGCGCCGCGGGGACCGCAGGCGAATGGTAACGCCAGAGCCCTATTCGGCAGCCGGACCGCCAGGCCAGGGCCATCGCCGGACGGCTGTGCCCGTGATGGCTCGCCGGGAGATTCCTGGTAGCCGGCCCGGCTGACCGCCTGGCTGATTATAGGGGGCAGGCCCGGCTGACCGCCGGGCCTGGATCTTACGGAGGAGGCCCGGCATGACTGCCGGGCCATTTGAAAACGTGGGGATGGTCTAGAACATCTGGACTGGGATAGTGTAACCGCCACCCTTGACGGCCTTGCGAACCGACGGCTGCGATTCCGGCTTGGATTCGGGGGCGGCCTTCTTCTCTTCTGACATCTTCCCTATTGCGGCGAAAGGTGAAGCTGGGATCCAGTGTTGGCCGGTCGCAGAATCACCTTTCGCCATCCTTTCCGAGTCTGACACCACAGCAGGACTGGACACTGACCCCGGTTTCGGGAAAAAGAAAAACCGACCTGAAAAGGCCGGTTTCACTATTGACTCCCCACCACCCAAGTGACCACGTTACAGGTGATGGCTCAACGTCCCCTCCGGGATAGTGATAGTTCTGGCTCTAGCTCCTGCTGCGCCTCCTCTGCCAGATTAGTCGCCGGCCTCCGGCGTAATCCCTCATCACCGGATATCACGCAGGGGATGGCGACTAATCTGGCAGGAGAGGAGGCATGCGGCCGGGTGCTGCCGAGCCAGGATTCGAACCTGAGCTAAGGGATCCAAATTCGGGTGTTGCGAAATGTCGCCATGGCCTCGCCGATCGTCTACTTATCCCTGCTTCTCCAGCCTCTGCTGGATATGCCCAATGGTTACACGGAGTAGGGTCTTGTCGCTATGGTCCAGCTTGGACCAGTACTTGCGGATGAAGTCGATGATGTCAGGCGCCAGGCCCTCCGGCATTTGGCGATCGCCTCCATAGATGAGGTAGTCTGTGGAGACTCCAAAGGCCTCAGCGACCTTGCCCACGATCTCGCAGCTAGGGTTCCGTACTCCACTGCAGATGCGCGAGGCCTCACTGCGGGAGATGCCGGCCTTACGCATGAGCTCGCCCTGGGTCCATCCCTTCTCTTCAAGTAGAGCGGTGACCCTCGCTGCCATCTCGACGTTGCGGAGGGGTTCATTCTCATACGGTCGCTTCGACATAGCTTTTTCCCTCCCCCCTCGGCTAATTACGGTAGACAATAATACATTGCGCAACCCTCCCTGTCAATGGGATTGAGTAGACTTTTTCGCGATTTGCCAATAGTGGGCTCATGCAAACGGTCACAAAAAAGTCTCCATGCGAGTATTGACAGCTGGCAACATTGGGCTGATAATGTGGGTTGTCCACTCGATCTCGCATGCGATGATTAGCACTATGGAGGAACTGATGGCTCGACCAAGCAACATCGTGCAGACATCCAAGGCCACCTACTCACTCCCGCAGACGCAGGTCGAATACCTCGAAGCCCGCGCGAAGGCGCAGACTGAGGTCCTCAGACACCAGAAGGCCAAGCACCCAGTCGTCTACCCCAGCCATCTCGTATCCCTGGCCGTCTCATTCTATCAGCGGTACTCGGATATCGTTGAGAACACGCTGGAGTGGAAAGGAAGGGTGCCGATCGAATGGCCAAAGCGGGAAGACCGAGCAGACAGAAGACCCTTGAGCGAGAACGCAGCGCCAGGTGCAGCGGCCGCGGGCGCCGGAGACTCGCAGTCCTCCAGCGTGAGTGCCGCAGAACCGCCTGCATAACTCCTGAATCAGATGAACGCCACGGAGGCACAGCACTACGTCCGACGCCACAACTGTAGTTGTGGCAACGCCCTGAGCTTCCGCGGAGCCGGCCAGACGTGCGAGGTCATGTGCCCCGGGAATCCGGACCACAGAGAATTCGTGAAGGTGCTCAGCCCTACCGAACAGTACCGGGCTGGCCACCAGCTACATCCTTCAGTGCAGCGCAATATAGAAAGGAGAATGGGAGTGACAGATCAGCCAGGACAGCTAGACTCGAAGGCTCTCATGGTCATCGGCGAAACCGCGATGGCCGAGAGACTGGACGTGGCGATGAAAGCCCAGTTCGGCTTCGCCCTCGACCAGTCAGGGAGAGCTTGTACCCCGACCCCAGGCCAAATCAAGGCCCTCGTCATTTACTGCGCGACCTATGGCCTCGACCCCCTACGGCATGAGGTAGTCCTCTTCGGGGGGAATCCCCTCGTCGGACTGGACGCCTACCGGCGCAAGGCCACGGAGACCGGAGACTACCTCGGGTGCAGCCACAAGCCAGTCGTAGATCCAGCCCTCAAGGAAGCCCTCGGATATGAGGTCTCGGATCTGGTTGTTGAGTGTACCGTGAAGAGACTGGTAAAGGGCCATGTAGCCGAGTTCTCCCGGTATGGTGGCGTCAGACGCAAGGAGATTGACGCCATGAGCCAAAGCGGGAACAGCCCCAGGCATCCGGTACTGCATAAGTACAGCGCGGAGATGGCGCAGAACCGTGCCGAGAAGCACGCCCTTCGGGCAGCGTTCCAGCTCACCTTCGCGGATGCGGAGGCCGAGGCACCCATTGAATCTGAGTACACCGTGGTGGAAGAGAAGGGGGCAATACCTAGCGCATCGGGCCCCCCTGTAACACCATCGCCGGCAATCGCTAGTGAGCCGCTTCCGGTCTCGACTGATGAAGGCAGAGCAACGGACGGCCATGGTCAATCACCAGACCTCGAGCCGGCAGACCAGGCGGGCAACGAGACGCAGCCCCCCTCTTCCACTTCCACTTCAGAGCAGTTGTCCTTCGCAGCTACACCAGAGCCTGAAGTTCCGCAGTATACGATCCCAGAGACCCTGCAGCCGAGTCAGTTCCAGTACCTGATGGGCCAGATGCAGGTCCCCAACAAGGCCACGATGAATAGACTGCTCGGCCTGAAGCCCGACGAGTCGTTCCAGGGGACCGCGCGGGATGCCGTCGATGCCGTGTTTGCCTCACTCCTGGCCAAGGGGGGGATTCCCCAGGAGATTAAGCACTGGGCCCAGTGGCTCGAGCAGAGTAGGTAGGCCCTCTCTTTTTTTGACTTGTCATGGCGACAAAAGGACACGCACCAGCGCCAGACTGGGATCAGGCTTTCGAGCCCGAGACGTATCAGCAGCGTGTCGCGCGTCTCCGGCAGGTCTACCAGGAGAGATTCCCGAAGACCAAAGCCGAGCGCCGGCAGGCCCGGGCAGAGATGGCGGCATACGAGGATGCACAGCGCTGGCACTACTACCGTCTGTGGAAGGAGCTCGAAGGCCAGGATCCTCAGCCCGCTGAGCGCACTGCTCCGGCGCCTGTGGTCTTCAGGGAGCGAAAGCCGACGCTGATCGTGCACATGCCAAAGGCGCCGCAGACCTTTGACCTCGACAAGATGAGGGGGACGGATTGAACCACCCGAAGATTGAGCAGTATGGACGCTCATGGTTCCAGTTCTCGTGGGACGACGTGCGCATCGAAGTCACTCAGGTCAAAGAACACAGCACCGACGCATCTATCACGGGGCGCATCATCGTCACTCTCGGGCCCCCTGAGTTCCGGAAGCTGCTGCACTCGACCGCCTGGAAGCCGACCTACCAGAAGAGCCTCGACTTGGTGGCCCAGACACTGGCGCGACGAGCACCGATCAAAGGCAACAACGAATGGCGTGAGATGGTGGACTTTGTGGCCGAGGCCATACAGGCACGCCTGGCCATGTCCGAGCCCTCCGTCGAAGTAAGCTCCGACACGCCCGTTCCCCCGATGGAGTATCTCATTGAACCCATACTGCCCTTGAAAGAGATCACCGTCCTATTCGGGGAAGGCGGCTCACTCAAGAGTTACCTGGCCATGCTACTGTGCATCGGCGCCAAGCTCGGTGACAAGTGGCCGGACATGAGAGCATTGGGACTCTGGCCACCGAGTCAGGCGAACCTCTGTCAGACCCTGTGGCTCGACTACGAGACGGATCAGTCAACTTTCACTAGACGCCTTTCATATTTGCAGAAAGGCCATGGCCTCGACCCCCTGTCATTGCGCTACCTTCGATGCTCAATCCCTTTGATGAATGATCTGGACGCCGTTGCCAAGGAGATACGCAATTACAACATCGGCTTGGTCGTTGTGGATTCGATGGGCATGGCCGCGGGAGGGGACATCACCACACAGGCTATCTCTTCTTCCTTCTTCCTGGCGCTCCGAACACTCGGCCGGACCTCGCTTGTGATCACCCATGAGGCAAAGGACCAGATAGGAATTGGAAAGAACAAGAAGACGCCCTACGGCTCAGTCTACGTGACCAACGCCGGCCGATCAGTCTGGCGTGTCGAGAAGAAGCAGGACATCGGCCAGGCTGAGGCCTGTGTTCTGGTCACGCACAAGAAGGCCAATGACTCCGCGTACTCCAAGCCACTGAGCTACAGAGCGGTCTTCGGGAGCATCGAGGATCCGGCCAGCGGGAAGCGCCGCCAGAACTCCACGAGGTTCAGTTGGCTGGACCCGACACAGGTAGCCGAGTTCGATGCGGGGACCGCGCCCCTCAAGGCGCGCATCCTCAGGTACTTGGGCGACAACGGCGAGACGCCATTCGAAGACCTGCTCCACTTGGAAGAGAACGAGAAGGCGCTCGCTTCTCGACTGCGCGAGCTCGTCCGCGATGAAGAGGTTCAAGAGATCAGCCGCGGAAAACTGAGGGCGCAGAAGAGTTACCGCCTGCTCTATAAGGAGTTGCCGTTCTGATGGGCTGTCCATTCTGCGCGAGCCGAAGCACGGATCACCCCCGGTGTGCCAAGTGCAGCATACTCATCGGCCCGGGTCACCATCAGGAGGAATACACCATCCGCGGCAAGCGCGTGATCTGCACGTTTTGCGCCAAGCACTATCCCGGCAGGAGACGCAGCCCCGATAGAGCCAGGCGGGCCCAGGAGTGGCTTGCCAACTACTACGAACGTCAAGAAGGGAGGAACAGTGAACAGAGAAGAGACCACCACGGAGAGCCTGAAGTGCATTCTGACCGATGCCGAGAAGCTGGACCTGGGAGAGAAGCAGGCCAAGGACTTCGCGGAACTGCAGAGGCTGGACGATCGGCTGAAAGAGGTCGCCGGCCAGATCAAAGCCCAGATGAAGGAGGTAGAGGCCAGGCTCAAGGCGACCTCGGAGACCATCCGAAACGGCTACCAGTATCGCGACGTCGACGTGCTCAAGGTGATCGACGGTGAGACGGTGAAGTACTTCCGCACGGACACGGGCGAGTGCTATCGGGAGCGCGGCGTGTTCGCATCGGAGCGCCAGATGGTTCTCGAGGTCACCCGGGAGAGTGCCACGGAGACGCTCGAGAGAGCCACCACCCCGGCACCCCAAGAGACGGCCCCAGTCGCCAGCGGGCTACTGCCTGACTGGCCACAGGACTTGCTGGCCACGCCAGCCGAGCCCCCATGCAGCGTGACCACGGGCGACCTGAGCCTCGAGGACACGATAGGCGAAGAAAGGGTGTCTGAGCAGCCTGCCGAGTCGCAGGATACCGCGCAAGACGGCATTGACCAGGCGTGGGAAGAGCTCTGCCAGCCAGTGTCCAAGCCCGAGCCGACCTTTGACAAGGACGCCCAGGCGTTTCTCGACAAGGCCACCCCGGGGGAGAAGGCAGCGATCTTGGATCCCGTGAAGACCCGGGCAGAGCTTCTGGCAGAGCCGGCAGTCGCCCCCTCGGAGATGGAGGATGGCACCACCAGTGAGTCGCTAGGGACTTTCGCCAGGAGGCCCCGCCGCAGGAGGATCTGAATGGCCAACGACGCATGTGAGAAGTGCCGATTCTATGACGCTCACGCCGAATGCGAGGGACGCTGCCGCGTCGAGGCACCCTCCGTTGGCGAGGACGGAATAGGCGTGTGGCCGATTGTGGGACCGAGCGACTTCTGCGGCAAGTTCGAGCACCGATCGGAAGGAGGGGCAGTCATATGATCCTCGCCCTTGATTGCGCGACGAAGACTGGCTGGTGCCTTCTCAGGGACGGCAAGGTCTACGAGTCCGGAGTGGAGGATTTCTCTAAGCGCCGGGGAGAAAGCAACGGCGCCATGTTCCTCCGCTTCCGGCATTGGCTGACGCAGCTGGTCGACAGGGACGATGTCCACCTAGTCGTTTACGAGCAGAGCCATCACCGCGGAGGAAGTGCCACCGAGATCGGAGTAGGCCTGACTACCCGGGTGCAGGAGATATGCGCCCAGGTCAAGACCGAGTACGTGCCTATCCACACCGCCACCGTGAAGAAGTTCGCCACCGGCAGGGGTAACGCTGACAAGGGGGCCATGGTGGAGAAGGCACGGGAAGTACTCGGAAGAGAACCCCAGGACGACAACGAAGCGGATGCCGTGATGCTGGCACTGCTGGCATACAAGGAATACGGCATCAACTGAAAGGAGGCGTTTTGGACCAAGGGACAGCCGTAGCCATCTTGAGAGACCCGAGCAACGGCAGCCGGCGCAGCCTGGCCTCGAAGCTCGGAGTCCATCACACGTACCTCAACGCGATCGCTGCTGGCAAGAGACCCGCATCTCAGCGCATCCTCGATGGATTGGCCAAGCTCTTCCCCAATACCGAAGTAGACTCAGATCCCAAGAAGATCCCCGCGATCATGCCAGTCAAGGTGAAGCTGCGCACCTACGTGCCGCCACCCTCCCAGGAGAACGACCCCGAAGAGATGGTGCTTGTTCTCGGCGATCTTCAGATCGGGCACAAGACCAAGAGCTACAACGTGGGAGTGTTTCACGAAAGACTATGGCGCCTCCGGGATTCTGTTCTCAACATCGTCCACCACCACCGGATGATGCGGCCGATTAACAAGCTACACATTATCAAGGTCGGCGATGACATCCAGGGGGAAGAGATTGGTCACAAGGTCGACCTCGATTCCCTCGAGGAAGTGGTCCTCGACCAGATGTGGAAGACGGCCATCCCCGAGCCCGCGGAGTTCGGGCTATCCCTGGCCAATGAGTTCGAGCACGTTGAGTTCCATGGAGTCCCGGGCAACCACGGTGCCATAGATAAGTTCCACGCCAAGAAGACCAACTGGGACAACATGATAAACAAGAGCCTTGAGCTCGCCTTCAAGCTGCAGCCGAGGATCCTTTGCAGCTTCGAGTATGACGAGTTCTACCAGATCGTGGACGTCATGGGTCACAAGTTCTTCGTGTTCCACGGTGGGGAGATCAACAGCACCTACCAGGGCACGCCGTACTATGCCGTCATCAGGCGCGTGGCATCCTGGTATGTCAGCCTCGGCCCCTTCTACGCTGCCATCCTTGGCCATTACTATCACAGCTTCTATATCCCGCACAATCGCGTCGGGATCCTCGGCAACGGAGCTTTCCCCACCGATGATGCGTGGGCAATTAAGAAGCTCGGAGTGGCCTCTGTCCCCGAGCAGTGGGTGTTCGGGGTGCATCCCAAATACGGCATGACGTGGAGGTACCCACTCAACCTCGCACCGGACTTTCTGCCAGGAGGAAAGAGATGAACAGCTATTGCCCGAAGTGTGGATGCGTGCTGTACGCGACGGAGGCCGGACACCGTTGCACAGGCTGTCAGCAGTTGTGGCTCGTGAGCACCCGACTGGCCTTTGTGGAGATCCCAAGATGCTCAGTGTGCCACGACGAGCACATTGTTCTGGCTGAGGGCCAGTGCTCGAAGGGATGAGCCCAGTGGTGGTCGGGCAGTCACATCATGTCTTCCTGTTGGCCATCGTCATCACCGCGACCCTCGTCGCAGCCACCATCTTCGCCTGCAGGAGAAGGAGGTAGCCATGCCGGCAATGGGAGAGGCGACGATCAAAAGCAAGCACTTGTGCCCTGGTTGCAGGCGGCCGTGCGAACTGGGATGGACAGCGAGGATGAGGCGTGCATGGTTCTGTGTCGTCACGTACTGCAAGTGGTTCGACACAGCCGTCTACCCGGCTGACAAGATACAGAGAAGAAGGATAGTCACTACGAGGCTGGAAGGAGACACCGTATGGATAGGATAAGGGTCTACGTTGCCGGCAAGTGGCAGGATCGCACCAAGATCAGGCTCTGGTATGCGCTACTCAAAGAGCTTGGCTACGAGATCACTTGTGACTGGACGGCGCATGAGTACCCGGGCGAGGATGAGGCCAACCTACTTGAAGAGTACGCCGTGGCCGATATAGAGGGTGTTCAGGACTGCGATCTTCTCCTGGCGGTCTTCGAAGAGGATCTCCATTACCGAGGGGCGCTCGTGGAGATGGGGGCCGCACTGGCGCTGAAGAAGCCAGTGTGGATCCTCGGCCACAGCCAGGACTCGTGCATCTTCACGAACCACCCACTCGTCTGCACCTTCGGAGATGTGGACCGTCTTGTGTCAGCACTCAAACTCGGGAGGACAGGAGAGGCCAATGAAGCCAGAGGCCTTTGAGCAGATCATCGAACAAGGCACCCAGGAGCGCCTTGAGGTATCCCGGGAGCGCCGGAAGGGATATGCCAACGACGGAGACTGCCTGGCCAACTTCAAGCAGATGGCTGCGCTGTGCGTGGAGAATGGGCTCATCCCCGCGGACTGTGCGATGGCCAAGCCGGACGGATCCGGCATCGCCATGTTCTTCGTGATCCACAAGCTCTCTCGCAGGATCAACCTGATGAAGAAGGGTCTCGACCTCCACGAGTCCAAGCATGACACGGACCTCGACATGCACAACTACATCGACCTCGGGTATGCGTGTGAGGTAGACTTTTTCGAGAGGAACGGCGGGCCTGAGTCGACTAACTAGGGAGTGGTATAATCCGAGCCATGTCTGATGTGCTTCATGTCGTCTTCATTGGCCTGGCCATCCTCATTGGGGGAACGGCAGCGGTCGCCATCCTGTACCGCGTCTACCTGGCTCTCTTCGTTGAACCGAAACTAGAGAGGGAGAGGCGAGAGAGAAGGAAGATCGATGAGATCCGGTACTACCAGCTGGAGGGGAGGGACCGGAGCCCAGAGGAAGAGCAGGAGTATCAGGCACTACGCCTGAAGCACTCTCTCAAGGAAGACAACTACGCACTCACGCAGTTCGACCGAGACTATGACAACCGCTAGGCCCCTCTCCCTGAATCCTTGAGGTCGTCGACTTTCTGGCAGATCTCCTTCTGCTGATCGAGGATCCCCTTCAGTGCCACGTTGCTGTCGGCCATGTGGTCCTTGATGTGGGTCAGATGATTCTCGAGCATGACGGTCATCTTGTCATTCATCGCGTCTGAGATCTTCAGCCTGTCCAGGATGGACTTCAGCATCCAGGAAGCGAAGACGATGATTGCACCGATAGCGCCGATCTCACCCCAGGCCTTGACCTGTTCCACAATCCTTTCCCCCCTCTCCTTCAGACTTGCCCTGAGGTTTGGCCAGTACGGGGACCATGTTCAGTAGCTGGAGAATGGCACTGCTGGTCAGGTTCAGAGACTGGAGAACCTCTATTGCGTTGAGGTCCCTGCCATCGGATGATATTGCGCTCCAGTTCTTGAGCACGAGCCCCTTCTCTGTTCGATCGATCATGATGGTGAGGACGTTCATCAAGTAAGCTCCACCTTCTTCTGACCGGAATCCTCGTCGTTATAAACGAGGTATACCTTGCCATCGTCAGAATCTCGCCAGATTCTCATTTCACCTTCAGCTAGTGTCGGCTCGGATGATTGAGAGGTACGCATTGGTATAAAGGTGGCATTGGCGCAATACAGACCTCTTGACACCGTAACGTAATTGCCGCTTGCAGGGCTAAGAAGAATCCCCCCGGTGTATGAATCCAGGTGCATTGTGGGCCCATTGGCCCACACCCTACCGGCCAGCGTGGTTCCATTGTAGAAATCTAGGTCATCGTCTTTGATGTGTATACCCGTGGCATCAATGACGACATTCCCACCCCCGGCTACGGCCTTGCCCGTTGCCGCCTCGAGATAGAACTGCTTCGTCGTCGAGTCCGACATGCCGTAGATGCCGAACTTGCTGGGGTCAGAAGGGTCCGGCCCAATGATGACCCGGGCCCCCCCGATTGTGCCATGGACGATCACCACAGCTGACTTGTTTCCCCGAACATCGTCGAAGTACCAGTAGCCTGTAGTGTTGTCAGGGCCGATGTAGACTACTGGCTTGATGTAGCACGTCCCGCTCGGACACTTCAGAGTTACCGACCTTTCGTACCAATTACCTGCGGTGAACGCGGAATAGACCCATGTGTTCGAGTAGGTGCCGATGTAGCCGCCGGATTTGTTGTAGGCATCGAAACCGATAGCCGCTGATCCATCAGCGCCACTGTCCTGCGCGAGCCAGGCCGTAATCGTGATAATATCATTCTCGTCGCAGTAGATCGGGAGCTTCCAGCGAATGCCGCGAACCTCGCTGCCACCGGCAACTGCGGCATAGTTGCTTCCATGCTTGGGATTGGCTGTCGCACAACCCCAGGCAGTTGACAGGCCGGCGCCGGCTTCCCAGCCGTCCGGGGGACCAGGCGATGTGGTCCATACCTCGAAGCTGCTCTGGTAGCCATCCATTAGCTGAGAGGGGAAGGCGGTCAGCTTGTTGAGAGCGACGGTGCCAGTGTAGATCTTGCCGCCGTCGATGTACGTGGCATCCGAGGAATGACACCAAGCCTGAATCTTGTCACTCTTGGCTTTGGTATCGAACATCCGATCCAGGGTCTCGTCAGCCAGCCCGGCCAGCAGGAGCTTCCCCGCGGAGATCCACGTTGCCGGCATGCGCTTATAGTCTGAACCCTCGCCCACGTTGTCCAGGTTGCCGGTCACCTTGCCGCCAAGGACGAGCTCCCCGGCCTTGATGTGGTTGGCCAGTATCATGTCGGCCAGCAGCAGCCTGGTATTGAGGACCCCTGCCTTGCCATTGGACGCATCCCAGGACACCTTGCCGGCCTCGGACTCGGCCCTCTGGACCACGGCCACCACACCACACCCGGGCGCCATGGCTGTCATCCAGTTGCTCGTGTGCTGAAGAGTGGCCTTCCCCTCTTTGAAGTAGAGCAGGACCGGATTATCCCCGTAGCCGGCCGAGGTCAGATCCAGGTTGCCGGCATTGATTGGCAGCTTGGTCCCATCGGCGAAGTGGACGTCCCCGGCCAGCCAGTAGACGACTTCCCAGGTGTAAGAGGCATTCGCCTTGTCTGGCGCCACGGTGCAAGTGTACGGCTGCATGTACTTCCGCAGGACCCACGGCTCAATGCTGTAGGGGGAGAGGAACTCGCCCGAGATGCCCGGGATGAAGTCGCTGGCAGTGGCGACCTCGCCGCCATCCGTGGCCTCGTTGTTCTCGGTCCAGGCACCGAAGCCCAGACGCATCATATATCCCTGATCGTTGCTCTTGGAGTAGTTGACCTCGATACGGCCAACCCGCGCCGTGAAGGTCTGGCCGGTCCACTTGTCAGTGAGACTCACTACATCCCAGAGCTCCTGGCCGCAGTTGATCTTCGTGAGTGCTTCGCCTTTGTTGCCCCGGCGCTTCATCCTCTGCACGAAGTCTTCAGCCAGCGCCTCACATATGGCCTGAGATGTGACTCCCCAGTAGTGGGACGTGTATTTGTAGGCCTCGTAGGTCATCAAGCTGCCAGTCTCCGGGTCCGCATAGGTTCCGGAGACTTGGGAGCCATCAGATTGCACGCTCAGTACTGTGACCTTGTTCGGCTTAAAGAGAGCGACACGCCGGGTGTTCGCTGAGATCACATGACCGGCGTCGTAGGTGTAGGTGACGGAGTCATCATCCTGGGGGTGAATCAGGCAAAGCTGAGACCCCCGCGGCAATAGCTCACATTCAGTGTTCGAGAGCAGCTGGATGATGTGCTCCGCATAGGTCAGGTCCAGTGAGAGCGTGTACTTCACATACCGGGTGTTGACGATGCTGTCTATGCTGATGTCGGTGCCGAGGTATTCCCCAGTCGCCCGGTACAGGATGTCGCTGATGATGGCCTTGATGGTGTCGGTGTCACTGCTCTCGTTGTACGTGACTTCCTCAGCCGGATAGGAGTTTGCCAGCCGGTCCCAGATACCCAAGGCCTTGATGATGACCTCGTTGTGGCCCGGGCGGGTGTTCGGTCCACACTCATCGACCCAGAGCGTCGGAGCAAAGGAGTATTCATTCCCTTCGGCAGTGACGAATCCATGGCCAATTCGGATCGGCTTGCCGCGGATCGAGAGGTCCTTGTACGCATTCGTCCGGTTATTGATGAGAACGCTCAGGCCGGAGTGGTAGTCCTCCTGCAGATGGGTAGCAGCCAGGACTGCGGAGGTTAACGACACCCAGGATCCATCGGAGTAGTACTCGACGACTACGTATGGGTTTCGGCTGGCGCTCTTCTGCGCCGCCAGCAACGTATCACTGAGAGTCCTCATTCAAACCTACCAGGAATGATGATAGACAGGCATCGGCATCGATGGCCGATTCTGTTCGACACGCCTGAGCTCTGCCTGAAACTGGGCAATCCACACGTCGGCCTGCTTCTGATACCTATCAGCAGCGCCGGCGAGGGCCCCTGAGGCATCAAGGTACACTCGAGCCTCTCTGGCATAGGTGGTCAGGACGTTCAGATGGGCCGTGGCCTCGGACAGGTACTGAGCCGCTTCTCTCTGGTACATGCCCTTGACCTGCAGGCGACCTGTGGCCTCATTGATGTAGCCCATGGCTTCCCTGGCGTACATCCCCTTGACTCCCAGCCGCTGGATCGCCTCCGAGACGTATGTGGTGGCCATGTTCATTCGTTGCGTGGCCTCCTGGCTGAAGCCTGAGGCTATGGCGTGCGCGCCGGAAGCGAACTGGGCATAGTGGCCGGCCGCATCCTGGCCGTCGTTAACCGCGTTGATGTGGGCATCGCCATCCTCGAGGTACTTCTTCGCTGAAGGATCAGAGGCACCCTCGAGGTAGGTCACGATCTTGGCGAGTGCCACTTTAGCGCTGGAGGCATCCGTGTCGAGCCACTTGTCCACGTTGTCGAGCGCGGTATCAGCATCGGAGAGCTCTCCCACACCCCCAGTTACCATCTTGGCAATCTCGGCTGCTGCCGAATCCAGCGCCGTGTCAGCGTCGGAGAGTTCACCCACGCCGCCAGTGATCATCTTCGCGATCTCCGTCTTCGCAGTGCTGATTGCGGTCACCGCTGCGGCCAGATTCGTGGCTCCCCCATCGATCATCTTCTCGATCTCAGTCAAGGCCGTGCCGATCTTGCCCACCGCATCCTGGCGGGTCTTCATAGCCAGGACCTGCAGGACGTAGCCTGCCGCGCCCTGAGCCACCAGGGAGGTATACTGCGTCGGTAGTGTCGCGACGGTATGCTTCTTGCCCCAGTAGACATAGGCGTCCTCGATGGCCGCGGGAGCACTGGGGATCACCATGCTCAGGGTGTCACCATAGACCTCGAAGGGGGCCAACCGCTTTGGGAACTCGTCGGCCGGGTACTCGATGCCCTCGACAGAGACCCGGTCAGTCAACGTGGCCAGGCTGATGTCCCTGCTGTCGGCCACCGTTGAGAGCTTGGTCCTCTGTGCCGATGGATAGGCGCCCGAGAACTCGAGGGCAGCCTGGTCGATTGCAGTGCGATACACATCTGGCGCCAGAAGAGAGGCATCGTCATCATCGAGCTTGTGCTGTACCTGTTCCACCATCTCGTCGACAGTCATCGCGCCTCCTAGTCCACCCAGAATCCATCAGCGAGAAGTGGCTTCTGCACGTCAGCACCACTGTATTGGCCTTCGTAGAGACGTTTCCAGAAGCCCACAGGCGCATCCGTAGCCAGGGCGTAGATGTGCCGGTAACGCCCCGTGCCAACGGACGACATCACCTGAGCGTCCACCATCTTCGTTCCGGCAGGATTCCAGATGGTCACCTTCGGGTAGCCGACATCCAAGTCTCCCTCTTGCCAGGCATCCAGGGAGTCATTGAACACCAAGTGCTTGATGTTGCAGGACACCGTTGCCCCCTGAAGAAATCTCTGCGCCATCGTTAGCCTCCGTCCAGCACGAGTCTGCTCCCGCCGTCATAGGGAACCAACTTGCTCTCTCTAGTGAACTGTATGCCGGTCACGAGCTTGCTGCCGGCCTCGTATGGCCGGAGTATTCCCGCCCCCAGGAATACCCCGACAAAGGCCTCCTGCAGGGACATGCCGCAGTCGAAGGCCACGGGCATGGCGAGAACCTGATCTATTGTGAGGCCGATGTCGGCCAGCGCCGGCCCAATGTCGGGGCCCGGGCCTACCGGTGTCAGCGTCGTAAAGGTGAGGCTAGATTCGGCCCACACAGGTTCCTCCCGCTCATCATCCTTCACGCAGGCCCTGAAGTAGTAGAGGGTCTCGGCATCCAGGCCGGTCACATCTTTGTAGAATGACGCCACACCCTGCGGCTGGGCCGGAGACGTGGGCTCCCCCGAGTTATCCCAGTTGGCGGGATTGGTACCGCCATCCGTCTTCCCCCAGAAGAGCGTGACCGTGACATCGTCTGCCTCGCCCAGACCAGTGACATCTCCAGACAACCGCGCTGCGTCCACGTCCAGATTGGTCGCCGGTGACAGCATCACTGCCGGCAGAGGAAGAGTGTAGGCGATAGCGATCTTCGGCCTTTGGGCGACTGTAGGATGGTTTTTGGCGACTATTTCATTGCCGCCCTTTTTCTCCGCATGGTTGATATGTAAGTGGAGTCTACCATCTCTATTATCCACAGCATCCTGCACGAGGTCCTTGACATCCCACTCATACCAGGCAGGTGCCGGTATCCTCAGGAATTGGGAGGACAGCGTCGTATCGATATCAGTGGAGGTGTGGGCAGCTCCAGCCGCACCCCAATTGGAGCCTGTCTTATAGATTCTCCATGTGGCCTGCAGCTCCTCCCAATCTGGCCTCCTTAAGCGATAGAGCCGACTATAACCCCCCCCTCCGGATATCCACTCGGCCAGGGTGGTGTACAGCGACATCGTAGCTGATGTTATAGCTGCTCCCTTGGGGATGGCAGACAAATCCCACGAGATAAGAGATACCCCGTTGTAATATGCCTTATACACCACCATCATGGTACTGCCACCATAATTCGTAGTAGGTGTGTTATCCGTTATCCAGGTATCCTTCACCAGGTTCTGGTATCCTGGTGTACTACCGTTTATCTCATACTGCATCGGCTATTCCTCACACCGGCATGGTCATCGTGAACAGCCCAGCCTCGTTGAGCACGATCTTGTAGGTTCCGGAGCTGCTCATCTTCAGCCCCCCAAAGTCGCAGTAAGCAATGAGCACCTGGTCATCCGGGTCTGCCGGCGTGGCATCGTAGATCACCAGGAAGTAACCGCCAATGCTCACGTCTTCCAGCATGGCATCGTCAAGGTCTACCGTCGTCACACGCCCCGTGACGGATACCGAAGCCCCAGCCGCCAGTCCCCCGAAGGTGAGGCCACCCGCAGGGTAGTCGCCGTCAGGGTCCAGTGTGGGATCGCCGGTAATCTCGTGCGCGCTGACGTCAGAGAAGACCTTATCATCATCCTGATCTGGGACATAGGAGTCCTTCATCAGGGCCCCTTTGATGACTGTGTTCTCCTGATCAGACAGGTCGCTTGCCAGGCCCTTCAGCAAGTTGTACGGGAAGTGCGAGTATCCCTTCAGCGTGTAAGCCATGCCGCCCTCCTTATGTCAGGTAACCGCCCGCCTCAACGGCCCGGTACTTGATGTCAACCTGCAGATCAACGGGCGTTGTGTCGTTCCCCGCCAAGTTCATCACGATGGTGCCGGTGGCCCCGAGGGTTCTTGCCCCGGTCCAGGCAACTTGCTGGTCCTTAGCCGCGATGTTGGCCCTCGCGCCCTCGACGTCCGAGATGAAGACCAAGACCCCGGAGGCACCGCCGATGACCTTGACGCTGGTCAGGTCTTCGGTCGTGGCTCCATTGGAGCGCACCACGATGCTCTCGACCTGGCACGCCTTGGTATTGATGGTGGCCAGGGTCACGTCGCCGGCGTTGGCGGCAGACGTAATCTGCTTGGTGATGAACTGTGTCCGGCCAGCAGCCGTGGGAGCCGTCTGAGCGATCAGCGTGGCCACATCCGTCCCGAGGTCGCCCGAGGAATCCCACCTGGCGCCGAGAAGAGTGTCCAGAGAGACGGCCAGATCGCCGATTTTAGCGATCACGCTCTTGAGGGTGTGGGCGTCAGCGTCCCCCAGGTCGCCCAGCAGGGCCGCAATGTCCGTACCCAGGTCACCCGCAGAGTCCCACCGGGTGCCGAGGATGGTGTCCAGGTCTCGCGCCGGCACACCCAGGATAGTCAACAGTCCCTTCAGATAGGCCATGGCCGAGTTCTCGGTCCCAGCAGCAGTCACCGCCGCGTCTTCCTTGTTCCCAATGGCATGCCGGCTGTGGGTGTTAGTAGCCTCATCCTTGGTAGCGATGGTCAAATAAGCAATGAGGCTGGCAATATCAGTTCCCACATCCCCAGTGCTGTCCCATCGACTACCCAGGACGGTATCAAGGTCTCTCGCCAGGTCACCAAACTTAGCCACCAGGGATTTCAGGGTGTGGGCATCGGGGTCGCCAACCCTCGTAACCTGGCCTGCAATCTTGTCGGTCTCAGTCTTGATCGCACCCGCAGTCGTGACCAGGCCTGCTATCTTGTCGGTCTCTGTTTTGATCGCGCCTGCAGTCGTAATCAGGCCAGCGATCTTGTCAGTCTCTGTTTTGACACCGGGGATCTTGTCAGTCTCTGTCTTAATCGCACCGGCAGTTGTGACCAACCCAGCAACCTTGTCGGTCTCTGTTTTGATGCTGCTGACAGTTGTGATCAGGCCGGCAACCTTGTCGGTCTCAGCCTTCACGGCTGGTATCTTGTCAGTCTCGGCCTTGATCGCAGCTACATCGGCCAGCAGGACACCCGACGAATCCGGAACCCCATCATGGTAGACAGTCATTGCTTACCCCCTACACCTGCCCCACGTAGTCCAGGGCATAGTCTGCCTGAGCACTCCCGACCGCGGCCTTGACGCTGACAACCAGCCGGACCCACGCCTTGGTGAAGTGCAGGATGTCCTGGCCTTTGGCAGCAAGGGTAGTCTCGGCAATAACCTCGACTGCCTCTCCGTCATGGGCAGCGTAGGCCTCCACCTTGTACTTCAGGCCATTGGCCCCATCCGTGTTCGTCAACGTGATCGTCCTCTCCCTCAGGAGCTTGGTCACCCAGTCCAGGACTACAGCATAGGCATCAGTAGTCTCTCCAGTCAGCGCAGCGGAATCGTATTGAAACGGCCAATTCGGCGGCATATTACCTCCTACACCGGATCCTGGCTCACGGCATCCAGCACGGGATCAACCACCACGTCGTAAGCCAACTTGAAATCTTTGACAGAGGCAGTAGCAGCGGGATCTTCTTCGGTGATCTTGGCATAGACCTGAAGCAGATCGCCGGGAATGAACGGCCCGAGATCCTCAGTCTTCGCCACGTATTCGGTAGTATCGTTGCTCTGTTCTGTGCCGAGGGCCACGTCGTTCTTGTAGATCCGGCCATAGGCAGTCCCGGCAGAGTTGTTGAGACTGAAGAGCACCCGGGCCTCAGCGATGTGCGCCTTAATCAGAATCTCTTTGACCTTGGCGTAAACCAGGGCCTTCGTGGTGCGCTCGGTCGCGTTCGTGACCCTGGCATTGTCTGAAGCCGATGCCACAACCGCACCCAGCGTCTTGCCGGCGCCAGCGATGGTCTCGATGTGGATGAGGCCACGCCACTGAACCGAATCTCCCCGATCAGGCCCCAGGTCCACATGGCCCTTGATCGTCGGGTTCGTTATGATCGGGATGGTTAGCTCTTGCCGTTCTGCCATCCTTGCTCCCTCCCTTTCAAGAAAGGGGGCCGAAGACTACTCCGGCCCCCTCATGAGTCACTGTGTCAACTCGGAGACTAGGACTCTTCCATCTCCGAAGTGCCCACGTGGATCTGAATATCCACGCCGATCGTGCCATCGGAGCCGGCCCCGGTGATTACCGAGCGCAGGTACTTCTTCTGTGAAGAAATGCGCCGGACCATCTTGTTGGCCGCAGCACCGTGGCTGATCGCCGGGAAGGTGGCGATGGTTGCCCAGCCACTCCCCAGAACATCAGACTCTTCGATGGTGGTCGTGAGAGTCTTGTCCGAGGACGTGCCAGTGTCGGCCTTATGCGTGAGCACCACAGCCAGGCCCGGGAGCGCCAGCTTGTCGATCTGGACTACAGCCTGGCCGGTAGTGGCATCGCGGGTCAGGCTGGTCACGCCGGCCTCCGTCGCGGTCACAGCCGGGACCGAGCCGCCTTCTCTCATTGCCAGCAGAGCATCAAGCATCGTTCGATTACCTCCCTATTCCTTCAATCGGCCTAGCTGAAGTACAGGCTATACAGCCTGGCCATGGATCTTCGGCCAGCGTTCGCCAGGCTCAGGGGCCAATCGACCACCGTTCTGTAGGTGACCCCATCCTCGAGCAGGCCCATGTCCGTCACATCCAGCGGGTAGGTCTGGATCCCCCACAGCTGCGTCCCAACCTCGAACTTCACCGCGTAGATCGACGTGCACTGTGCGGCGCCACCGCCCGAGCCGACCTCAGTATTGGGGATGATGAGCGTGCTCTGGTCGTGCTTGACGCCGATGTCGTACATCGGAACCGTGCCGTACATGTCGATCTGTCGACCGAACATGTCTTTGGTCTGGCTCAGCAGGTTCAGTCTCCGCAGGACCGAGCGAGTCTTCAGCAGCGCCGTGCTGTTCATGAGCAGGCAGGACGGCTTGTGGCCATCGATGGCGTAGATCAGCGAGTCGAGCTTGTCCAGGAACGTGTTCATTCCCGCGGCATCAGCCATGACGTTCAGGCCGCCAGAGGCAGACGAAGCCGTGATCTTCTGGCCAGACATGTTGTCGATCCGGTAGGAGATGCCATCGAATTCCTCGGGATCAGTGACCCGGGAGCCATTGATGAACTTGTCATTGAAAGTGTACGCCATGCCCTTGAGGACCTGCGCCTGCCGCAGCGCCCGGGCCTCAGCAACGGTGTTCTTGGCTGCGACGATCAGCTTGTCGGTGTCGATGTTCCGACCCATGGCGCTGATCTGCTCGCTGATCTGCTCGGTCTTTCCAGAGCCCTCGGCGTAACCCTCATTGATCTTGCGGAAGCCGATGCTGGGGATCTCCGAGTACCGGACAATTGTGGTGCTCAGCTGGCCCAGCGTTTCCCAGGGGACAAACTGCATCAGGTCACACTCCATCAGCAGGCCGTCAATGACGGACTTCCGGAGGGTGTCTTTTTCCAGTTTGCTAAGATCAGCCAGTGTGTAAGTACCGGCCATCTGGTTTCCTCACTTTCTTACTTTCTTTTCGGCTTGTTCGCGTATGCCGCGACAGCCAATTCCATGGGCGTCCCTTGCGGGATTGCCCCACCGCTCGGGCCGGAGGTATCCACCTTCAAGAGGCTTTCCTTGAGTTCCTTGACCTGGCTCGCCAACTCGTTGAATCGGTCATCGCCAGCCTTGCGTTCGGTCTCTCTGATGTCCTTGATGATGCCCTTGACCATTTCGATCCCCTCTTCGGGAGTCGCCGCGGCTTTCGCCTCGGCCAGTCTCGGATCATCCAGGGAGAGCCCGGCACCTTCTACCAGTGCCACGAATCGCACAGCTGTCGCCGTGTTGCCGGTTGACGCCTTGGCCTTCGCGTCAGCTTCCCTCTGTTTGCGCCGGTCGATGATCCCTGCAATGGCACTCGGCCTTTCCCCAGGCCTGTCTTCCTGAGGGGGTTCCGATGTCTGGGACTTCGACAGTGCTTCGAGAGAATCCCCGAGGTCCTTCTCTGTGGCCTCCAGTCTCTCCGTCAGAGTCTGGATCGTTCGCTTGTATTCTGACCCTTCCTTCTGAGTGGCCTTCAGAAGTCCCTCGAGAGTTTTGACTTTGTTCTCAAGGTCTACCCCCTTGCCACCCTCGGGACCTGCTGCAGGTTGAGACCCCTCCGCTGGCTGTTGAGGCGCGGCCGGCTGTTCGCCCTGGCCTGATGCAACCTCAGCAGCTGGTAGGTCAGTCTTATTCTGAGCGTCCTCCGCTGGTTTCACTGGGTCTGCCACGATTGTGCTTACCTCCTTCTCCGCGAGACTATCGCCAGATGTCTATATTATAGCACAGAACGTCTACAATCCTGCAGAAATGGCGAGAGGCATGTACGTCTCTTCCGCGGGGGTTTCCCTGTTCAGAGGATTGAGGTTGCGCGTGAAGCTGTAAGCCTTTTCCTCGCCAAGAGGCTGGCGATCGTAGCAGAGTCTCAGGTAGAAATCGACATCCGGATTGTCGCGCCTCATCTGGTCCCTGGCTCTTTGCACGGCCGTATCGAGTACCATGACGTCGCTGTTCACCTGTGCGCGGACTTTGGCAATGATCCCTCTCCAGATCTTGCCGCCCTTCGTGCGCCAGATCGAACCGGTCATCTCAGGATCCTGAGCATAGAGGCCGCCTATCCCTTCGCTGATCTTGTCCAACCGGTTGGAGACTTCTATGCGGACCATCTTCTGCTTTTCCTCGGCCGTCTGAGGATACTTCCCCTTCAGCTTCTCGTTGATCTGGTCCTGCATCTCCCAGTACGGCTTGAGGACCTTGCGTGCTTTCCTGAGTTCAGAGACAATCGCCGGCTCGTCCTTGCCGGCCGAGAGTCTCTTCTGGCAGTAGTCCCACATGTCCGAGCCCCAGGTAGAAAGCCACTCCGACTTGCGCCGATCGTACTCGTCATAGTCGAAATTCCCGTACTGATCCTCCAGGCCCTCCGTCTCGTACATCAGGGAGATGTACGCTTGATAGGCGCGGTCACCAACGTACTCGGTGAGCCCACGTCTCTCGAGGGACTCAGCCCCCTCTTCCCGCCACTCGTCCAGTTGTGCATAGATATCCGCGTACTTCGGATCACTCTGGATGCTTTCTCGCCAGTAGCGATGATTGTCTCTGATCTGGCCCACTTTGTCTCGGAAGATCTGGCCGGCAGTCTGCGCTTTGATCCTCTCATCGTCAGTCAGCGTCGTGTCGCCTGCATTGAGCCGGTCCCTCAAGGCCAGGTTGTACTTGAATTCGTCAGCCGTCCTTTCCAGGAGGGTGGCTACACGCTCGTTCTCAGTGTCGAACTGGTTCGACCATTCCTCATAGAGCTCATCGAAGGCTTCGCCGCGGTTGAGAACCGCCTGCCGCGCATCGTCGCTGATCTGAGCGAGATCGCCGTACTTTCCCTCCAGGTATTTCTGTGCATCGACGCCCCAGGTAGAGGCCATTGCGGCTTTCTGGTTGTTCTTCGGTTTCTCCAGCCTGAGTTGTTCCCAGGTCACGCCGAATTCCTGCATGGCGTAGTGGTCGCGGAGCTTGTTCCTCTTCTCCCACGGCTGGAGGGCCCATGACCGAAGGCCAAACATCTCAGCCGGGATCGAGGCCAGCCCGGGCCGGGGATTCTCGCTGAGTTGGGCATCGAGCCAGAACGGCAGGAGGTTTCGAGCCACGACCTCTTTCCCAATCTTGCCCCAGTCTTTCCCGAGGAAGCCGTTAGGGTCCTCGAGGTTCTCGCCAACGTAGGTCTTCCCGACAATTATGTCCAAGGCCGATCCGGTCATCGGCGCCAGACGGCCAGAGATGAACTGTACCAGGGGGTTGTCGTCGCGACTGAGCTTGAGCAGGTTCTCGGGCTTGTCGGATCCGGTTGCCACCACGCCGGCAAACATCCGAGCCATGGAAACCCAGATGGAGCCGAAGCCGATGTGACTCCCGCCTATCTCGACGGTCATGAACTTGCTCGTCCGCGGGTTGAAGTTTGGCTCCTGGCCGAGCGCCTTGCACACACCATAGTAGAAGAGGGCCCCGCTGGCCAGCATGGAGGCCATCATGCGCCTGGCCAGCGTCCCTCTGAGTCCCCCGCGGAAGACGTCGGACATGAGGGACATGGTGGCGCGGAAGTACCGCGGAGCAAAGAGCAGCAGGGATCCCTCGATCTGTCGCTGAGTGGCGCCGGTCACTACCCCTGACCGGACGCCGGTCATCTTGTTGATGAAGTCGATGATGACCGGGAGATCCTCCGGGGTCTTGGCCATCGGCCGCAGTGCCTTATACATCTCAATGCGGGCCACATTCCCGAACGTGTCGAACGCCAGTGCGTATCTCTCAAAGAGAGGCCGGGCAGTCCTTCTGAGGCCAGGCGCCGAGGTGACCTTCCCCATAAGTCCACCCTTGCCCATTGTCTCCGTGAATTCACTCCCGCCGACAACCAGCGGCTTCCCGGCCATGATGGACTCTCTGATTATGGCCTGATTCTCTGCCATGTTGAGGTAGGCGTAGGAGGCCTTCCGATTGACCCAGAAGGTCTCTAGCGTCTTGTATTGAGCCTTGGCCCACACATCGGGCCTCATGAGCAGTACTGGAAGCCCCTGCACCATACCAGCGCCCCAGTCCATACCAGTCATCATGAACCGCGCCAAGGTGTTGACGTCAGAGACTGTGCCCAGCCACTTCGCCCCACGATCACCCAGTTGCTTGTCGATCGCCGTGGCTACGGACTCGGGAAACCACGTCTGCTGGAAGGCATAGGTCTCGCGCACGCGCATCCCGCGTTCACCCTTGAAGAGCACACCCTGACCGAACGGCTCGGGGTGCTGAGCCCTGGCTCGAACCCCGGCCAAGTCACCCTCCATCTTGGCCTGTCTCAGCTTCATGTCCTTGACCTTGTTCGCAGACATCGTCCGGACACGATCCCACCAGTCCTTCGAAGGCTTGACCTCGGGCGCTTCGGCTCGAGGATTGAACCGGATGTCACGCACCGGAGGGGCCCCAGATGATGCGGCCGGCTGGGGAGCCGGAGCTCCGGCAGAAGCAGGCGCCTCCGGCATGGCTGCCCCGGGAGACGGAGCAGGCCTGGGGGCAGCACCAGCACCCTCGCCACGGAGGTCGACCATGATCTCGGTGTCCGGCTTGGCATGCTGCCTTGCCAGCGCCGTGTATTTGTCCCGGAGGTCGATGGCCTCGGTCCTGACTTGCCCAACGGTTTTCCCGGTCTTCGCTGCCAGGCTTTCCGTGAGCGCATTGGCCTTCTCTATCTCGGCCTTTGATGCCTTGCCGCGGATCTGTTTCCGGACCTTCGCGGCAAGCTCGAGAAGCTGCTTCTCTTCTGCAGAGACCACGAGGGACACCCTGGCGTGGGCCCCCTGATTGAAGTGGACGATGTTCTCAGGGAGGATACCCTCGAAGGAAGGATTCTCCACCACCCGGGGAGCTGTTGCGGCAGCAGGCGCTGGCGTAGGCGCCGCAGCCAAGGGAGCCTGAGTGGGAGGCGCTTCCCCAGTCGGCAGCCTGACCTCGGGGATCTCCGGCTTGGGGTAGTCGGCCTCCGGCATTGCCGCCTCAGCCGGTTTCCCATACTCGCCGGCTTCGACTGCACGGATCGCCGCCGCCGCCTCATCTTCTTCTTCCCTGAAGACTCTCCGCACCATCTCCAGGCGATCGAAAGCCTCACTGCTGACCCCCGTTTCTCGGGAGAGCTCCGCAACTCGCTGCTGCAGCCGGGGATAGTCGTTGATGTGCTGGACGAATTCGTCCGACGACATCCCGAAGTCCTCCGCGATCTCGTCGAAGGCATACTCACTCATGACGCGCTTCTCTTTGCCCACTTGCTTGAGGATCGACTGGTTCGGCTCTCTGTTATAGAGAGCACGGTATTGCTCGATGGTGATGGTCTCGGGAATCATCCCCGCGTCCTTGCCGCTGCGCTTCAGGAGAAGGCCCGGGAGATTCACGTTCCGAAGATTGCCGGCCTGAACAACCGTCTTGCCATCAACGACTCGCTTGACCGACGTGCGGCCGTACTTGACCGTGTGGCTGTAGACCGGATCGGCCTTGAGAGTCTCGATGGCAGTCTCAAGCTCGGCCTGATAGCCGGCCGAGATATGGGTGGCCTCGTCATAGAGCATGTCGACAGACTGCTTCCACTCAGCCCTGAGGTCATCGGGAAGCATTGCCAGTACATCTCTCAGCTTCTCTTCCGCGGGAAACTGCGCCAGTGGTTTCTGCCCAAGTTCATCGAGAGTCTTGGTGAGGTACTCAATGGCCTCGCGCGCCTCCTGCTGGGCTGCCGCTACTTGCTCTTTTGCAGTGGCTGAGGCCGAGGCCGATGTGCTCTTGAGGGACTCCAACTGCCATTTCATTTCCTTGAAGGTATCCGCGTACTGCTGGAGAGTTGCCCTCAGTGCCTTCTCGTCAGCCGTTGCCTGAGACCGGATTGTCTTGAGTTCGGCCCAGACCTCGGGCATGTTCTTCCGGATCCACCGCATCGTGGCCGGCTTGGGGGCCCTGTGCGGCTCGACAGCGGAGAGGGTCTTCACGGTCTTGTCTATGGCCTCCAAGGACCTGACTCTCTCCCGGCCAACCTCCACGGCTTTGCGGAGCCCGGGAGCCAGATGTTCGACGATCTCGACCTGTGACATCCCATGCGGCTTCATGAGCCGGTAGAATTCCTGATCAGCGATCCGATGACACACAGCATCGAGATGCGCGTCCAGGACAACAAGCGGATTCTCTTCGTAGATGTACCCCTTCTGAATACCCTCGGACATCTCAGTGAAGACGCGGGTCTTCTCGAAGGTGGCTTTGGTCATGAATCCCCCGCCAGGCCGGGGCCCACTCGCGTTGATGAGGACATTGTTCCGACCCAGGACATACCGCGGGAAGTAATGCCCCCCCTCTTCGAAGCCGACCTCATTGATCTCAACACCGAATTTCTTCAAGCCGGCCCTGGCCTCATCAATGATCGAGCAGTAGGTGTCGCGGGCGACGCGAAGCTCGTCGCTCATGACGAAGCGGTCAGGATGTTCCAGAACATCCCCGATGTACGCAATGGCCTTGCCGTCGCGAGCTTGGACGTTCTTGACGATGAGGTCCGTGACGTACTCGCCCTGGCCTATGTCACGGCGGGCGACTTCGACCTGAAACCTTTCACACTGGCGCGCAGCCGCCAGCCGCGATTGTTTCCAGATCCCGAGGGCCTCTTCCATGTTGCGCCAGGCTTGCGCAGCCCGGGCAACCTCACTGGCTACCGGATCCAGATTCATAATGACGTTGCGCAGGCCCGGGATCCCGCGCATGTGGCCCATTGCCCATTCTCGGTTTACGACCGCTCCGAGCGCCCTCCGGAATGGTGTCTCCTGCATCGAGTCGGTCATGAACTTCTCGATCGTCGGAAACTGATCCATGATCTGAGCCGGCCTGACAATCTTCTCCATACTGTCCAACCGGAGCGCCTTGAAGCCTTGCGACCAGGCTTCCTCATTCATCCCGACAGGCCGGTCTGTCAGCCGGAAAGCCCTCTCTGCCCAGACATTGCCCGTTACCGGAGCCTCCCGCAGCTGCTGGTAGGTCAGCACCTTGCCGGTCTCTTCGACGTAGTACCGTTCCATCTCAGCCGGCATGAGCTCGCCGGTTGTCAGTAGGTGAGCGAGCTCGTCCTGGTCCTTGACCATGACGTCTATCCAGTGCTCGCGATTCGTGACGCGGTAGAGCATGCCCTTGCCAATCTGCTCGGACTTCGGAAGGAGGGTGACTTCGTATCCCGCACTCGCCGCCATCTGTTTGATGGAGCCCGGCACAGCCAACTTTCCCAGCTGAGACATGGCCGGACGGTAGAGGCCCCGAGAGAGGACCCAGCCAGCGCCCTTGATTGGCGCGGTCGCGAGCTTCCAGCCCCATACCACCATGTTCTTCCCGAGCCACGCGATGTCCTTGACAGCAGTGAGGGTAGCCCTCGCCGTGACCTCGACCGGCAGGTAGAGACCGCGAACGACTACACGGGTCCCCCTGGCCACCTGAGGCAAGTAGTGTTCGACTAGCCCGGGAGTGCGGCCAGCGATCTGGGCCGCCGTCCTGAAGCCGCGAGTTTCGATTCCGGCTTCAATCGCCAGCCTTTCTATCTCGACATTGCGCACTGCCAGCCGTGTGAGCCAACCCTCTCCGACTCGCCCCGCGACTTTCCCGCCCTGAGCCATTCCCTCCAGGCCCTTCAACGCTCCCCCGGCCACACGCTCGACCGGAAGGAACCAGATCGGATTGGCGATCCCGAGGATCGACTGCGCCGCCGGATCAGCCTGCTGTTTCCATAGCTCGTGCGCCTCCGTGTCCCATGGCTTATAGACGTACTTGCCATCCTCCATCTTGTAGAGGTCCAGCAGGGAGGATTCGCTGGCCCCAAAGAGATTCATGCTATCCCCGGGAAGGGCGTCGACCCCTCTCTGCATCAATTGGGCAGCAAAGATGGACCAAGTGGTGTCGACCCACTCGAGCTTCGGCAGGGCAGTATTGACCAGGAACCCCAGCGCCCGTTCACGCCAGAATTCAGAGGTCCAAGGCCTCCAGGTCGGCTGACTCTGCAACTGCGCCTGAATGTCGTTTGCCCACGTGATCAGGTCCTGCAACTCGCGAATCCGGTCATCGGTGCTGAGCCACTGGTCCTCAGGCAGGCCCTGTTGTTTCGCCTGAGCGATCTCATCCTCGGCAGTCGTCCCCTGCTTTCGGAGCCAGTCCCGATAGGCAGTCAGACTGGCTTTCTGTTTCTCTACCTGGCCAACGAAGTCTTCGGTTTTGGCGTTGATCGTATCAGCAGACGTCGGCGCCGCGAGCTCACTGTTCAACTTGTTGAGCGCCGCGGACAGCACGACTGACTGAGCGTCCATGTCGGCCTGAAGTTGCTGCACGCCCTCAAGTTCTTCCGACTGCAGATCAAGCGTCGCCAGAGCATCCTTGTACCAGTCAGCAATCTCCTTGTTCCTCGCCGCCCGGTAACTCTCAGCAGCCACCAGCCCCTGGTATTCCTCGGACCTCAGCCACTTCGTGCTCTTGGCAAAGCCAGTCCACTCCTGCAGTTCTCCCGTGACTTCAGCCTCATAGCCGGTCTTCATGGTGTCGATGGAAGCAGTCTGCGTCTGACGCCACTCAGAGAGCCAGGAGGCCTCCGGCGTTGGCGCAGGGGAAGGCGTGTCCACGGAGACGGCCGAGGGCGCCTGTGCCGGCTTCGAAGTGAACGAATCGCGAAGCTCGACATCCCGAAGCTGGCGACGAAGGTCGTCGATCCACCCCGGGGAACCGGGGCCCCTCGTCGGGTACAGGCTACCCATTGCTGCCCATCTTGTTCAGGACTCTCTGCTGCCTCTTGGAGTAGTCCCGCTTGGGATCACCGGCCTTGACCTCTTCCCTGGCCCGGGCCAGGACAGCTTCGGCTCGTTCCTGTGCCTGTTTAAGTACCTTGGAGATCTCCATATTCTCCCTCCAGTACCTTGTTCGTTCCCGCGAGTTCTGCCTGCAACTCGTTGACTGACGGCAGCCCGCCAGGCTGCACGGTGACATTCTGCGGACCAGACCCGCCACCCGGCGCCCCGCCCTGAGTCAGGCCATTGACGATATCGGAGTACCCCATCTCCTTTGCGATCTCCTGAGCCTGAGCCATCTGGATCGCCGGCTGCTCGAGCAGCTTGTCGACCAGGATCCCCTCTTCCTCTTCGGTGGCGTTCGGCCGGCCGATGTATTCCTCGATGGCAGTGCGCCGACGCAGCAGGCCCTCGCGGTAGAGCTTGGACCCCAGCATCGCCTTGCGGTCCTGAAGCTCGGTGTCGACGGCCGACAGCTTGACCTCGCAGTAGTACTGGCCCGCGATGTCCTGAGGCCGGATCGTCGCAGTGTTCTTGTCACCCTTGCCGAAGGTTCCATAGACGGTCAGCGGCTCTTGGATCACGTTCTCCACCAGCATGAGCACCTTTCCCAGAAGGTTGGCGATTGAGTGCTCGAGGTTCGCCATCAGTTCCTCGTACCGGAGCCTGGCCTGAGCCACCAGCATGCTCTGCATGTAGCCCGAATTGACCCCGATGTCTCTCTGCCCCTCGACGGATCTGGCATGGGTCATCGTCTCGAGATCGTTGTCCAGGATCGCCAGAAACTTGTAGAGGTCCGGATTGATCTGCATCTGATGCCATGGCCGGAGGTTGAGCTCCGGAGGGACATGGTTGATCCGGCCGGGGACAAACTGCAGATTCAGCCCCTTGACCGGCTTGTCGGACACCATCACCGGGAACGCGGCCATCTGAAGCAAGGCGTCCAGGGCCGTCAAGGACCGGGCCCGGGATCTCAGCGTCGGGATGGAAGGATGGATCAGGCCCATCGCTTCCCACTCGGGCAGGCCGTCGTCCGACTCGTCGCCCATGCCGCCATACCCCATCTCATAAGGAGGGAAGCCATAGAGGTTCGGAACCTTGTAGACGACCTTGCCATCGGCCCAGTAGTAGCGGACATCGTCGTCCCAGTACTCCACCCACTGAACATCCTCGTCGTCCTTCTTGTCCGTCTGGAACTCGACCCAATTCATCTTGACCGCGAAGACCTTGCGTTTGTAGTGCTCGAAGTACCATCGCGGCTGGGAGGCCCCCGGCTCCGGCAGGACCCGCTTCGGATTGATGGCCTGCACAACGATCGGGAAGCGGAACATCCCCGTGGAATTGGTTGACTTGCCCTGTGGTTTCAGTAGACTCGGATCATAGATGGGCCCCTTGAAACAGTAGACCCCATACTTGAAGCCATGGCTCGCCGCGCGCTTCAAGGGATCATGCACAAGATTCCGTCTCAGCCGTGCGAGCGCCACCTGAAGGAACTTCTCCCGGACGTCCGCGGCCCGTTCTGCCTCTTTGGTCGCCTTCGAAGGAGGCACGGTCACCACCGGATTCGACGTGATGATGTGCCCCGTGTCCACGTCGATGATCCCCTTGATCTTGGGATCAATGTACGCCTCGAAGCCGTCCGGCACGTTGATCTTGAACTGGCCGGAGTAGTACTCCCAGGCCTCATCGAAGCGCCGGTCCCTCTCGGCATAGTACCTCTTGGCAATCTCGTACCTGGCCAAGGCATCCTCAGGGGTGATCTTCGTCGCAGTAGCCACCTTGACCCTCCTTCCTATCTGCCAACCCTACCCGTTGACACCATGTACGACTTCGTGTGACTCGCCTTGTCGGTGAGCGCCGGCCCGAAGTACGTGAACTTCCGCATCTGCCAGGCCAGCCCGACCGCCATCGGGTAGTCATCGTGGCATCCCTTGATCGCCTCGATCTTCCCGTTCTTCTCCGGATTCCTGATGATGTCGAAGAACTGCGCCAGCCCCTTCTCGCTGTAGACCACCAGCCCGGGGACCGAATCGATGAGCTCACCCCAGAGGATCCACCGCGCACTGTCCGTCCCGCCCGGCGCCGTGTGCCAGCCGATTTCCTTCTTACGGGTCTCATCCCTCTTCGCGATCTTGAACCAGTCCATATAGAAGAAGTTCGAGTACGCCTCGTCCACCATGTACTGAATGACCTCATGTCCCCAGTCGTTGTTCTCGACGGCCACCAGCGGCTCGGACCCCCAGGCGTTGATGTACATGCGAAGAAGCTGGACCGAGACCCGCGCGAAGTCCCGGGTCCCCACGCTTGAGGATTGGATGTCCGCAACAACCTCCATCGTCTGCAGATCCATGACCGCACAAACGCTCTCGTCTTGCCCGACACCATGCCCAGTGTCAATCCCCGCCGTGTACGTCCGGCCAGGAACGTACTTCTTGTACACGTTGATCAGCGGACTGTACGTCTCACCCTCAAGATGTGGCATCGGCTTGCGGATGTCAGCCAGCATGTTCTTCAGAGCCTCCTGGTTGAAGGCAGAGATCGCATTCGGAGGCGAGAGCGCCTCTTCTTCGTTCTCGGGATACTCGCCCTCTCGCTGCCAGGGAGTCTTCGCAAAGTCCTTGCACTGCTGCTCGAACCACTTCCGGTCCCGCCCGGGCCGCGCCCACCACGGAATGAAGAAGGCTACGAAGTTGTTCGCCCCAGCCTTCGCTTCCCGGTATAGCGTCTTGAACTGCGTCAGTATCTCCAGCTTGTTCGACGTCGACATACAGATGATCTGCGGCTGACTGCCATCCTCATACACCGCATCAATCGTCGGCTTCAGCGCAGCATAGTTCGCCTCCGCATGAGGATGAAAGTCATGCTCGTCACAAATCACCAGCGTCGCCGTCTCTGACCGCCCAGCATCTTCCGTCGACGCAAAGGCCTTGATCTTCGACATCATCGAACCAAACTCGAGCTCACCCTTGTTCTCCGTCGTAATCGTCACCTGCATCCACGTCGGAAGATGGTCATAGATGAACCGGATCCGCACTATGACCTCTTGCGCATCCAGCTTCGACTTCGACAGGACCAGCACCCGGGCCCCCGGCCGCGTCATCGCCGTCCACAACGCATACGCCGCCATCAGCCACGTCATCCCCACCTGCCTCGACTTCAGGAAGAGCAACTTCGGCTGACTGAACAACAACTTGATCACATGGATCAAGTGAGGCCACAACTCGAACCTAATCACCCCGCGCCCGGGAGGCGGCTCCAGCACATAGACATACGCCGTCAGAAAGTAGATGAAGTTCGCACCGATCTTCGCCCACTCAATCGCCTGGTGTTCTTCGTCTACCGTCTCTTCAGTCCGGCCTTCTGCCTCTGTCACCATCTCTTCCCCTTAGAACAGAGCCTGGAGGACCACACGCCCCCCAGGCTCTCTATCCTCAGTGCGCCCCCTCAGCTATGCACTCCCGGTCGCCGTCAGCCCACAATCCACCAGCACCGGATCCGCGTCCGGTCCAGCCGGCTCCGGCCACCAGAACTCCAACGCCCCTACCTTCACATGCAGGAAGAAGTACCCCAGGTACCCGACCTCGAACTCTACCCGGTCATCAACATTCACGTCCGCATGGAAGCGCAATCCCCCGCCCTCTTCCCGCCACAGGTCCGCATACGCCAGGAAGAGACTCTCGTACCGCACACACGCCGACACGATCTCGTCACACTTCTTCTCAATATCCCGATGGAAGATCTCCAGCACCACCCCCGCTCCCAGCACCGACCCCGCCAGCACCACCCCACGCTCCACCAGCAGCCCCCACAGGTACGCCAGAACTGCCTTCACCTTCGCCATCTCTACCTTCCTTCCCTTAGTTCAAACACCACTGCATCAGGAATATGAATGCCTTGCTCGGATGTACCCTCTTGACCACGAAGAAGGGCCACCGGCCCCCCTCTTGAGTCAACGTGTACTCTTTGCCTTCCCACTTTCCGAACATCTCCGGACCTCTCTCCCTGATTTGCTCCCACACTCCCGACACCGCCACGACTCGTCGACCATCTGCCGGAATACACTCATCTGGCAGCACCGGGGACACAGCAGGGTCTTCAGCTTCGAAGTCTCCATGTTTCCACGCTCAGGCGTTCGAGGACCATACTTTTTTCTGGGGAATTTTTTCACTCGCGAGTAGCATTAAGACCACCTCAAGACGCCTCCCCCCAGTCCCAGACCCCCTCCCCCCTTGGGCGCGCGCAGCCGTGCGCGGGCATGTGCGAGGGCATGTGCGTTACCCCTGAGATGGGAATCACTCCGTCTGGTCTCCCTCTGACGCGGGCGCAGCGGCGTCCGCGGAAGGCAGGTCATCCTCTGGGCTAACGGATGTCTCATCCTGTGTGCCAGCGCGTGCTCCGACCAGCACCGGGGCCCTGAAGTCGTCTAGGACAGGAAGCGCATCAGCCTTCTCCAGTGCCTGCCGGAAGGCCTTCTGCGCCTCTGCAGTAGCCTTAGCCAGCTTGTCAGCCTGTGTCAAGCCCAGATTGCCCTCGAGGTCGATGTCAATCATGGTCGGCGGCTTGCCAGCGTGGTGGTAGTAGATCAGCTTGGCCGCTTCGAAGCGCAGATTACGCGGAGATTGCTTATTCTTGAGCACGTTCTCAATGACTTCCATCGCGAGAGGGAAGAGACGCGCGATTTCGGCCCTGGCTTTGGCCAGGTCCTTGTATCTGGTCGCTTTCCTGTGCTCCAGGCTCATCGTTTTCTGTCCGAGATTGAGCGTTTCTCCGAAAACCGGTCTGGGATTGCCTTTGACTCAGACGAGCCTACGAATACGGCCCTTCTCAGACCCTCCGATTCCGTTGACATACCCCGCTGTTGTGGTGGTGTTTAGCCATACGGCCTGCAATCTCACACTCTCAGCCACTACAGCTTGTATCCAACCAAGGACATTATACCACAGGCTGGCGACAATGCGTAGACAATAGGCGACAGTGGCCGGCGGGTGTGGTAATGGTGGACTAACGGGGATGGCACGGACCCTGCACACCGCAGGGTATATACGAAGTATATACCCTGTGCGGTACTGCTCTGGGCAGCCGCACAGGTCATCGCACAGCCTGTGCACAGCGTCAACTGAGCGTGAGAGGTTGCGCCATCGCACAGGCAGGTTGTGCGATGTTTGAGCGTGAGGGTCATCGCACAGGTTGTGCGCAGCGTGGATTGAGCGTGGAGGGTTGAGCCATCGCACAGGGTTGTGCGATAGGTTGTGCGATCGAATTGGTGGACCTGGTGACGAAACCGAGAGACTGCAGGCAGAGCGTGCCGATGGTGGGAACCATATAGGAGGGATCCCCGCGCACGTGGTGCACGATATTCCCACACTATAACCCCCTGTGATCTACGTAGTAGATCACTGTCCCCCTTCTTCACTCCCGTTTTGGTCGAGGGTATTGACAATTGGCAACACGGCGAGTACGATTATAGACAACTGGCGACACAGCCGGCGACGAAAAGAGCGATTGGAAGGAGCGAAGAGAGAGATGGCAAAGACCAGCGTTTACGACATCGTGACGGCGCAGATCATCGAGCAGTTAGAGAAAGGCGAGATACCGTGGCGCAAGCCGTGGAACAGTGCAGAGGGGATGCCGCGGAACCTCGTGAGCAAGCGGGCATACAGGGGCATCAACGTGTGGATACTGGCCGGCCGCGGGTATGAGTCCCCGTACTGGCTCAGCTTCAAGCAGTGCAAGGACCTGGGGGGCACCGTGAAGAAGGGAGAAGAGTCCACGCTCGTGGTCTTCTGGAAGTTTCTTATTGCGGACAACACGCCAGAGGGAGAACAGCCGGACCCCAAGAACACGAAGGCGCGCACAATCCCGATGCTGAGATATTACCGGGTCTTCAACGTGGAGCAGTGCGAGGGACTCGAGAAGCACATACCGCAGGCTGAGACGCCGAAGACGTTTAACGCCCTGGCAGAGGCTGAAAAGATAGTCGAGGCCTACCAGGGGAAGCCCAGAATCACGCATGGTCAGGCCGGCGCCTACTACCGGCCGAGTGCGGACCTCGTGGGGATGCCTGCCCGGACGAGCTTCGAGAATCCCGAAGAGTACTACTCGACGCTGTTTCACGAGCTCACGCACAGCACCGGGCACAAGGACAGGCTGGGACGATTCGAGACTGACGAGGTTGCAGGGTTTGGTAGCCAGACCTACTCGAAGGAAGAGCTCATAGCAGAGATGGGCGCATCTTACCTGTGCAATGAGGTCGGGATACTCCAGAGCACGATTGAGAACAGCGCCGCCTACATCCGCGGCTGGCTCAAGAGACTGCAGGATGATAAGCGACTGATCGTAACTGCAGCGGCCCAAGCTCAGAAGGCTGTGGACCACATACGTGGACAGCAGCCCGCGAGCCAGGAGCCCGAATCGGTGACGAATCAGGACCCCGTAGTCAGCGAACCGGCCGCGGTGACGGTGGCCGTCGATCCTCAGCCGGCGCCGGCGGTGATACCCCCTGTAATGGAGATGGCACAGGGCCGACTGAGCCTCTAATCGGGCAGGGGTTTGACCCCTCGTCCGAGTGGCGCCAGATACCCCCTGGCGCCATTCCACGAGAGGCCAAGCGAAAGAGTGAAGGGAGAAAGACGAATGCTGGCAAGAACGGGACTGCCCCGGGACTGGGACACGAGGGAGAAGATCGACGACCCCGAGCTACCCGACGGCGCGGAATTCTGGCTGACCGGAGGGCACGGATACCTGAGGGTGGACACGCGCAAGCTCGAGGCGAAGGTCTCAGAGTACGACTACCTGGACGGGCCCCACCATGTCCTTCTTGAAGAGGACTGCAGCGTACCGATGTGGCTCGCGGAGCACGGGATCATACCGATGGACCGCTACATCCGAGACCTGATAGCCAGGATACCCCGAGAGACCCCGAGACAACCGATACCAGTCAGTCAGTCTGGCGTGTACGTGCCGGCGACTGGCTGTAGCTGGGATGACTAGGAAGGGAGACAGCATGGAGCTTGAATCTGACCTGACTCTGTTGGTGGTAGGTGGTGACACCGAAGCCGATCGGAGAGCAGAGAACCGAATCATGGTGGCGAATGGCGAGTGCTGCCGGAAACGGTACGCCAGGCTCTCGGAGAAGATCAAGGCCGGGAAGGCGAAGGCAGCAGAGAGGCGAAAGGCTGAGGCTCTGAGATGACTAATCGTGACTGGTTGTGTTTCGGACTGACTGGATGGTTTGTAACCCTGTTCCTGTTAGCGATGGTGCTGCAGTAGCAGAGGAATGAACGCGAAAGAGTGAAAGGAGAAGCGAAACAATGACGACGAAGCGCAAGAAGGCAACTAACCGCAAGCCCAGGACACTGGTTATGCCAGGCGAGCTCGTGTGCGGACCCAGCATCATCATTGCCCCTCTCTCACCAGAGGAAGGCGGGAGCCTACGTGGTCACATCAAGTACACCCTGACGACCCGCAGGCACGACGACGAATGGCAGATAGACCTCGAGTGGATCGACAGGGACCTGAAAGGCCAGATCGTCAAGCTGCCCACAGCAGTCACCCAGGCCATCTACCGACAGCGAGATCAGATCATAGACAAGAGCCTCAAGGCCCGGGGAAAGAAGGCGCATGACACCCGTGTCATGAACCTCCGAGCAACGGAGCAGCCAGAGCCAGGGAATGAGGCAGAGGAAGGAGAGCACAGCAAGAGGTAGACCAGAACGCGGACGCAAGTAGACCGAATGATACTGAGAAGGAGAAAGCAATGCAGCTAGTCTACGACCACGGAACCAACAGCTATGGAGAGAAGACCGTCAAGCCCGTGAGGGTAGAGCTCTCCCCGGTGGACAAGGACGGAGACTCGCATCCTGCCCTGGCCCAGATCCTTGTCAATGCCAGGATGGTCCCACCTGTCTACATGAACAAGAACCAAGGCTTCGCGCTCAAGACATGGGACAAGAACGCGATTATCGTTGACCTCACCCGATACGGCACCCTGCCAGAAGAAACGGCCAGAGAGATCGGAGAGAAGGCTCAGCAGGCTCTCACCGACACTCTGACCGAGGCTGTTAGCCTGATCAACATGATAGACCTCTTCTACAGAGAGGGACAACTCGGGAAGCTCAGCGAGAACGTCAAGCGGCTGGAGGATCGCCAGGATCGCCACTACAACGACCTGACGGACAGAATCGCGAGGCATGCCGAAGACAGCACGAAACGTCTCGACCTCCAGAGGGCCGATATTGCCAAGCTGTGGGGGATGCTCCAGCCCCGGGAAGACGAGCCCGTGAAGGTGACGGCAAGCCAGAGAATGGGGATAAGGGCCCGAGGGTCCTGGCTCAAGCTGACCAAGCGGGTCAAGGGCATCATCCGGCGCCCGAGTATGCGCCTCAAGGTCGAGGCCTACGATGATTAAGGTCCTTCATACCGCGGACCTGCATCTGGGATGGGAGAATTACTCCCATCCCACGGAGGAAGGGCTATCGTCCTGTCTCGTGGCATTCTGCGAGACCCTCGATGAGATCATCAACATAGCCATCGACGAGGCCGTCGATCTCGTGGCCATAGCCGGCGACCTCTACAAGATGCGAGACCCCAGCCAGACCTACCAGCACGCGGTGGCCGAGTTTGTCGCGGAGATCAGTCAGGACCTCGGGATTCCTATTGTCATGGTCCCGGGCAACCACGATCTCCCCGGCAACCCGACCAAGGCCGGAACGACCGACATATTCACCACCCTCGACGCGCGCAAGGTGGTTGTGCTAGATACTCCGGACGTCTACCCGATCGAAACCCAGGCCGGCCCGATCCACGTCGCCTCCATGCCGTGGCTGAGGCTCTCAGATACGGCCGGCGAGGACTTGGGAGACGCCTACAGGGAAGTGGCCCAGAACCTGGCCAGCCAGTCGCGCGCCTTGGATAGGTGGCCCGATGCGCCGGTGATTCTTGTCGGTCATCTCACCGTGGCCGACGCCAAGCCCGGGAGCGAGGCCGGCATGATGCTCGGGAAGGACCCGATCATCCCAGTCAAGGCCCTGGCCCTGGCCCCCTTCGATGCGGTGATGCTTGGCCACATCCACAACGGCCAGGTGTGGGATGACCAGTATCCAGTGGTGGCCTACTGCGGATCGCCTCAGGCCCTCGACTTCACGGATGAGGGGGACCAGAAGCACGTCCTGATCTGGCAGATCGAGAAGGGTAAGACAACCCTCAAGGATGTGCCCCTCAAGAGTGCGCGCAAGTTCCTTACCCACGACATCGAGATAGATGGCATGTTCACCACGCCCGAGAACGTGGTTGTGTGGCCCTTCGAGACTCCGGATGGCGCCGTGATGGACATGCGTGGTCACATCATCCGAGTCAACGTCACCGTGCCGAAGCACCTGGCCTCGCAGATCGACAACAACGCCATACACAAGGCCCTCGATGGTGCGGCATGGGTGCAGATCAACAAGAAGGTGCTGCAGGACAATGCACCAGTCAAGGACGTGGCCACCCTGGCGGGAATGAGCCCAATCCAGGCCCTCGAGAAGTACTGCGAGAGCAGGACGCTTACCCCGGGATTCCGGGAGGAAGTACTCAACGCTGCCACAACGCTGATGAAAGGAGCGGAAAGATGATCGACGTAGCGGCCGTATTCGCGGACCCAGTGGCGACCGAGCTTGACCGGCTTCGGCAGCAGCGGCGCCAGGGCAAGGCAATTACCTACGACTGCCGGAACGCGGCGGTCATCCCGGGACTCAAGGTATCCTGCCGGAAGGGGAAGAACCTCAATGCCAACGCCCGCGACCAGGCGGTCAACCTCGTGGCCATCCTGAGAGGGTACACATCTGGAGCCTGTCGAGGGTGTCCATTCTACGAGGGGGGTGATCCAGAATGAGACCGTTGACGCTGCACCTGACAAACTGGATGCCCTTCGCTGAGGAAAAGCTTGACCTGGCCGCGGTGCATGTCGCGGCCCTGACCGGGGAGAACGGCGCCGGCAAGAGTTCTATCCTCGACGCCATGACGTGGGCCTTGTGGGGGAAGGCCCGGGGGGATTCGGACGAAGAGAGGATCAGAGCCGGCGCCCAGCAGTGCGCCGTCAAACTGGCCTTCGAAGTCAACGGCCGTAGGTTTCAAGTGGTCAGAACCAAACGTAGAGGGAAGGGAAAGAGCTCCGGTCAGAGCACGTTGACCCTCTTCGATGGCCAGGAGGACATTACCGGAGCCACCATGAAGGAGACCCAGGCAGCGATCGTTGACCTCATCAGGATGGACTATCAGACCTTCTGCAACTCCGTCTTCCTGCGGCAGGGTCACGCGGACGAATTCACCGTCGCGGACCCGGCAGACCGGAAGCGAGTACTGATCTCGATTCTCGGTCTCGACCAGTACGACAGTCTGGAGACGCTGGCCAAGGCCAGACTCCGCGAGACGGAGGATGGCATCCTTGCACAGACGGCCAAGGGGGATCAGGTAACCGCGGAGGCATCGGGGCTGGACGCCTACGGTCTCTTGCTTCAAGAGGCCCAGGCGAAGATGCAGCCGATCACTGCGGCTGTCGAGAAGCGGGAGGCGGCAGTCAGAGACCTCGAAGCCCAGACCGCGCAGCTGCAGCCGAAGACCGAGGAACTGGGTAGGACCCAGAAGGAACGCGCAATGGCCTCCGTCAACCTCAACAAGGCCCGGGAGCTCCGCGATACACTGGCCGACATGGTGGCAAAGTACCGCGGCACCATCGAGAAGAAGCCGGACATCCTGAGGGGATACCAGGAGATGCAGGACGCCGAGAAGGCCAGGCTCGAGCTATCGGAGAAGGCCCGAGTGTTTGGAGAGGTCAACAAGAAGCGGGGGGAATTGGCCCTCACGATCTCCCAGGCTGAGGCCAAGGTGAGGAAGGCCCTGGCCGAGGCCGACACCCTGATCAAAAGCCTGTCATCTGCCAGGCCGGAGCTCTGCCCGACCTGTGGCCAGACAATGAATCCCGAGAAGCAGGCAGAGATAGCCGGCAGGCTGGGCAAGGCACAGGGGGCCCGTGACTCACTGAAGGAGAGGCTCTCATCGAAGTCCTATGCTGTGCCAGAGCAACAGGAACTGGCCCGGCTGGACGCCAAGGCCGCGGAGCTTGGCGAGAGCATCAAGGAGTGGGACAAGGTTCAGGCTGACGTCAAGCGATTGGACCCGTTCGGGAAGCTGTACCACCAACTGCAGGAGGCCGAGACCAACCTTGAGAGGTCATCGGGTCACCTGAAGGAGGCTGAGGCCTCCGTGAAGACCTGCGAGGACACACTGGCCGCGGCAGACCAGAGGATCAAGGACCTGACCAGTGCCGTAAGTGGCGCCGGAGAGATCGCTCGGAAGTTGGCAGCTGCCAGGACCGACCTTGCCAACGCCAAGCTGGAGCATGGCACAACGCAGAAGGCAGTGGCTGACCTAACGGCGAAGATGGACTTTGCCCGGGAGTGCCAGGAGCAGGCCCAGGAGATCGAGGCCCAGCTTCAGCAGCTGCGCCGGCAGGCCGACGTCTACAGATTCCTGGCCGGCGCCTTCAACAAGGCGGGGATCCCCTCGGAGATCATCAAGGCCGCGGTCCCGGAGCTTGAGGCCGAGGCCAACGCCTTCCTCTCGGACATGACGGAAGGCCGAATGTCCCTCGCCCTACTGACCCAGAGGGACAACAAGTCGGGGACGACTACCGAGACCCTCGACATCCTGATATCTGACGAGCTTGGCACGAGAGCATACGAGATGTACAGCGGCGGGGAAGCCTTCAAGGTCAACTTGGCACTGAGGCTGGCCCTCTCCAAGATGGTGGCCCGGCGAGCCGGGGCCCCGACCTCGTGCCTGTTCATTGACGAGGGGTTTGGCACCCAGGACCAGAACGGTCTCACCAAGGTAGTGGAGGCCTTGCACTCAGTCGAGGACAAGTTCAAGCTCGTGCTTGTCATTACACACCTTGACGAGCTACGAGAGGAATTCGGAACACAGATCAGAGTCACGAAGGATGGCGCCGGATCAAAGGTCGCGGTGCTGTAGAAAGAGAAGGAGATGTACAACAAGCTGACAGCCATAGGCAACTTGGGAAAGGATCCCGAGATGCGCTTCACACCCAATGGGAACCCGGTGACCACCTTCAGCCTGGCCACCAACCACAGCTACACGAAGGACGGCGAGAAGAAGACCGAGACGGAGTGGTTCAATGTGGTGGCATGGGACAAGACGGCCGAGCTATGCAACCAGTACCTGAGCAAGGGGATGCGCGTCTACATCGAGGGGAGAGTGCGCACCCGGTCATGGGAAGACCAGAACGGACAGAAGAAGTACCGGACTGAGGTTGTGGCCGAGAAGGTGCTCTTCCTCGAGAAGAATGGCCAGGGGAAGGAAGAGGGGCCGGGGCCGGAAACCGAAGATCTCCCGTTCGGATAGACCGGCAGGCAGCATCAGGAAAAGCGAAGAGGCCTCCCTGCGAGGCCTCTTCTTCAATTTGCGGATCGCGTTACTTGGGCTTTGCCAGTCTGCTGGCAGAGCCCCTCTGCTCGGCAGGCTTCTTCGGGTAGTAATCCAAGTGCGAACATATAGTGTCTAGCATGCGCTTCAGCGCAGGATCTGGCACCATCATGCGATATCCTTCTTGGAGGCCTTCGGGCAGATTAGTCAGGAGCCTGATGAAATGCGTCCCATCTCTTCGCGTCGTCACGTACACATTGTCCACAAAGACCGCAGCCAGACCATTGTTCAGGTGCATTTCCATAGGGCCCTTACTCCTAACGGTCTCCATGGTATACCTCCTTCTTTGGACTTGTCTGGTTCCACCATAAGAACTGCGGTTTCTCCGTAGTGTACGTGTGATGGTTAGCCACGACCGCGTATTCCGTTGTCAACCTCGAGGACTCCTCAGGACCCAGGTAATCGCCGCCTCCCTGGCCAAAGGTGGTTATCAGAGAGAATCTCCCATCACCTTTTGTCTTGAAGCGCTCGACGGATTCCTTCAAATATACTATGTCACCAGAGAAGACTATCTGGAATATGAACCCACGACGGATTCGACGGTGCTTGTGTAGCGCTTGGCGTGAAATGCCCAGAAGCTTCGCGGTTTCCGAAGCACTCAGAAATGCACTTATTGGGCGCTGTCCAAGCAATTCGTCCATACGTTTACGCCGTTGGCTTTCGATGATCTCAGCAGTCTCCAGTGGGAAGAGCTTCTGGCCACAACCACCGCATTCGCTATAGGAAACGCCTCTGACCAGATACTCCCCGACGTACTTGTCCACCATCTGCAGGTCACCCGTGAGTTCGCGGTATCTGCCCCCACATTCAAGGCACTTCATTACCTTCCCCTTATCCAAGCATATGGAAGCTGTTCACCACCAGAAGGCGCTTCTTGTCGTCAACATAGAAGTGTGTATACACGTTCTCGCCCTTGAGGTTGATCACCTTGTAGACGTCTATCACCTCGCAGTGTATGCTCCTAGATGCTTCTGGTTTGCTGAAATGCTTGCTCTGCAATTTTAGCAGAGCATCAATAATATCCCTCGGTCCCCAGTTGAAGTCTTCCTGTGCTCTCCTAAGCGCATTAGCGGTTATCCAGACCCTCCCTTCGGCTATGAGACCCTTAACCTCTCCCAGAGGGTAGGAGGGCTGTGGTTGGAGAATGGTTCTCCTGCCCTTCTTCCTTTTTTTCTTCTTCTCGCTCATAAGATTCTACCAACAAGGTTGACAGTTGTCAACCCTCGCACTCCTTGCTGAGCATCATCTCATCAAATCTTCCGCACATTGCAGGTCCCATCTCACACGGGAGGTCCATCGCGACTGCCGTTGCCGAGTATACTATAGCACCGATCGCCGAGAATACAAATGCCCTATCTGGTAGAGCGATTCTGATTTCGATGTATAATGGCGCGAATCCCGGTAGGAGGCAGATCAACATGGCAGACGCCCAGTGGAAGAACAAGCTCTACTTCGGTGACAACCTCGACATTCTGAGGGACCACATTGCTGACGAGAGTGTGGACCTGATCTATTTGGATCCTCCGTTCAACAGCAACGCGACCTACAATGTTCTCTTTGCTGAGAAGAATGGTGCTCAGTCGGCGGCACAGATAACGGCCTTCGAGGATACCTGGCATTGGAACATCGAGACAGAAGAGGCATACACCGAGCTCGTCCAGGATAGCCCGAGGAAGCTGGCTGATCTAATTCAGGCACTCCGATCATTCCTCGGCCAGAATGACATGATGGCCTATCTGGTGATGATGGCGGCACGGTTGGAAGAAATGCAACGGGTACTGAAGTCCACAGGGAGTATCTATCTCCACTGCGACCCCACAGCGAGCCACTACCTGAAGCTCTTGATGGATGGGGTGTTTGGACCGCAGCAATTCCGCAACGAAGTAATCTGGAAGCGTACCTCTGCTCATAGCTCTGCCACAAGATATGGCCCAGTCCATGATGTGTTGCTGTTCTATACCAAGACTGGTGATTTCGTATGGAATCCTCAGCATCAACCGTTTGACGAAGAGTATATTGCGAGCCACTACCGGAATGTAGACGAACAAGGGCGAGCATTCACGCTATCAGATCTCACCGCCGCTGGCACACGAAAAGGCTCTTCAGGCCAGCCGTGGCGGGGGTATGATCCCGCTTCAAAAGGAAATCACTGGAAGTTCACGCTCGAGAACCTCGAGCACTTGGATGCGAATGGGCGTATCTATTGGCCGCTCAAGGGTGGATGGCCTCGATACAGGCGTTACCTGGATGAGCAGAGGGGCGTACCTCTGCAAGACGTATGGGTGGACATTGATCCCATAAATGCACTCGCTGTCCAGCGCCTTGGCTTTCCTACACAGAAGCCTGATGCCCTTCTTGGACGAGTAGTTTGTGCAAGCAGTCCCAAGGATGGACTTGTGCTCGACCCGTTTTGCGGATGCGGAACGACTGTAGCAGTCGCTGAGAAACTAGGACGACGTTGGATTGGTATTGATATCACGCACCTGGCCATAACGCTTATGAGGCACCGCTTGGAGGACGCATTCGGCACGGAGCTCTCCCCCTACGAAGTCGTAGGCGACCCGAAGGACCTGGCCAGTGCTCAAGCATTAGCACAGCATGACCGTTACCAGTTCCAATGGTGGGCTTTCGGCAAAGTCGCCGCTAGGCCAGGCAACGACAAGAAGAAGGGACCCGACGCTGGGGTAGATGGCATCATTCGCTTCTTCGACGACAATAGCGGCAAGGCCAAGACCATTCTTGTTCAAGTGAAGAGTGGGGGCGTGAAGAGGGGCGACGTGGCTACACTGAAAGGCGACATGGAGCGCGAGAAGGCAGTGATCGGCGCTTTCATTACTCTGGAGGATCCTACAGGCCCCATGAGGAAAGAGGCAGCTTCAGCAGGATTCTATGAGCCGCAGCACTTCCCCGGACTTCGCTATCCGCGGATCCAGATTCTGACGATCGATGATCTTCTGGCTGGGAAGCAGATAGAGTACCCCCGACTGGCACCAGAAGGAACCTTCAAGAGGGCAGAGCGCAAACGGAAGACGGTCGGCGAACAGCCCCAGCTTCTTTGAACGGCGCTTGAATGAAGCGCGAACTACTCCACGTGGTTTCGCCTACGCTTTGCCACCTTGTAGATGATCACCCCTCCGATCACAATGGCGGCGATCGCGCCCGCCACGCAGAGGATGATGAAGGCCAGGCCAGCGAAGGCCATGACGGCAGCGTCTTCACTTCCCAATACCCCTCTCCTTCTTGGTATTATTGACAAACTGGTCCGTCAGCCCGGGGAGGCCACACACTATCGCCATTTGACGTTACCCCCGAGCGCATCATCGCTGGTCATGCGCCGGACGTACTGCTCCAGCACGGTCACCGATTCCCAACCGCCGACCAGCTGGACGAACTTAATAGGGACCCCAGCCTTGAGATTGCGCCAGGCCCAGGAGCGCCGAAAGATATGGTGCCTGTCCTGCACTTCCCAAAGCTGGGTGACCTTCACATGGCAGTCCGGACAAACGTATAGCCGGCAGACAAACGACAATCCCCCGAACTGCTTGCCGCACTCGGGACACTTGTAGTCGGACGCAGCATCTATGAGCCGTGGCATGATCTGGCCGATACCGATGCGAGATATTGGCTGGCGTTCCTCGGTCAGCCAGAGCTCCGGCAGGCTGTCATCTCTCTTCTGGAGGTACTGATAGACGGCCTTCTGAGCCTCGACGGTGAAGGGAACCCGACGCTCCTTGGCCCCCTTGCCGAAAACGCGGATCCTGCAGGCGTTCCAGTCGAGGTCTTCCTTCTTAAGGTTGGCCAACTCAGAGAACCTGGCGCCGGTCGACCATAGGAGCCACAGCCAGGCCCGGTCCCTGGCGCCGGCGAAGGTGTGATGCGGGCACATGCCGAGCAGCTTGTGAAACTCCTGCTCGGAGAGGAATTCCTTCTCATACCGCGGCACCTTCGGCACCTTGATGTTGGCCAGGGGACTCTTGGCGATGTGGCCCTCGGAAGCCATCCAGTTGAAGAACACACGGACAGAGCCGAAGGTGGACCGGATGAAGAATGGGGATCGACGTTGGCCACGCTTCGATTCGCTTTCCCTCATATGCAGCAGCCAGAACTCAAGATCTGCCTTGGTGATCTCAGTGGGGCTCTTGCCAATGAACTTCAGCATCCCCAAGATCCGGTCAGAATACGTCTTGATGCTGGCCGGACTGCAGTTCTCGATGCGCCGAGAGAGCAGGAAGCTGTCGACAAGAGGATACTCGGGCTCGCCAGAAGGAAGCCGAGGGGTCACGCGTGGTGGGGGGTGATCCGGTATTCCACCTGTGCTTGAAGGTGACAAAATCCGTTGTTCCAAAATGGTCTTTTCCACTTTTTCTCCCTCCGTTCTATTGCCAATAGGCTACAAATGGTGGACCTGAGAGTCAATACTTACGAGGGAAAAAGTGTCCGATTGGAGAGGTTTGGCTGCCGAGCCAGGATTCGAACCTGAGCTAAGGGATCCAAATTCCCCTGTGCTGCCACTACACCACTCGGCATCGCAGCCAGTCCGGCCACGGGTGGTTCTGATTATAGCCCCGGCGCGGGGATGCGGTCTACGCCGGCCCCTCGGTCCGCCCCGGCCGGCCCGCGGCCCTCATCCGGAACAGCATCAGGCCCAGGGCCGCCACCACCAGCAGTCCCGCACCGAGGCCGATGGCCAGCCACTTCCAGGGGAAGCTCTCCTCCCGGGCGAAGTTGGCCACGATCTGCAGCTTTTGGACATTGTGGATGTAGTACCGGTTTAGCTCGACCACGATAGTGCCGCTGCCAGGGTCCTCGATCTCAGAGACGTCGCCGCTCCAGCCATTGAAGACATAGCCGGGCCTGGCCACCGCGGTCAGCGTCACGTTGTCAGCGGGGTAGTAATAGTGGTCGGCCGAAACCGGCTCCACGGTGACCTCACCGCTTTCCTCCGGCGCGCTGACGACCGTCAGCTTCATGCACCGTCAGTCGGCATCCGCCCTGGCCGGGGCCAGGAGCGGCCCGGCCAGCACGGCCACGGCCACCACCAGCGCCACCACCAGGATGGCCGGCCACCGGCGCGCTGCTGCTCTCATCTCTCTTCCTTCCACCGGGCGCAGGCCCGCCCGTCGCGGACATTTATACCACTTTCGCCGGCACTGTCAACGCCCCGGCCCTCTTATGGGGTATAATCTCGTATCCGGGCCAACGGGAGAACCAGCGTGAATAAGGTACAGATATATGACACCACCCTTCGGGACGGGGCGCAGCAGGCGGGCATATCCTTCTCCGTCGAGGACAAGCTCAAGATCGCCCGCAAGCTGGACGAGCTGGGGATTCATTATATAGAGGGCGGCTGGCCCGGCTCCAATCCCAAGGACGAGGAGTTCTTCCGCAAGGCCAGGGGGCTGCGGCTCTCGCGCGCGGCCCTGGCCGCCTTTGGCAGCACCCGCCGGCCCGGCGCCAAGCCCGCCGCCGACGCGAACCTCAAGGCCCTGGTGGAGGCCGGGACCCCGGTGGCCACTATCGTGGGAAAGAGCTGGGACGGCCAGGTGACCCGGGTACTGGAGACCAGCCTGGAGGAGAACCTGGCCATGATCTCCGACTCCGTCGCTTTCCTCAAATCGAAGGGGATCAGGGTCTTCTTCGATGCGGAGCATTTCTTTGACGGGTACCGGGCCAACCCCGAATACGCCCTGGAGACGGCCGCCGCGGCCGAGAAGGCCGGGGCCGACTGCATCGTGCTCTGCGACACCAACGGCGGCTCCCTGCCCGACGAGGTGGCCCGGGTGGTGCGTGAGGTGCGGGAGAAGGTATCCTCCCCGGTAGGCATTCACGCCCACAACGACGGGGACCTGGCCGTGGCCAACAGCCTGGCGGCGGTGGCCGCCGGCGCCGTCCAGGTGCAGGGGACCATCAATGGCTACGGCGAGCGCTGCGGCAACGCCAGCCTGTGCTCCATCATACCCGCCCTGGAGCTGAAGATGGGCCTGGCCTCCATAGGCCGGAAGCGCCTGGCGAGCCTCACCGAGGTCTCGCGGCACATCAGCGAGCTGGCCAACCTCAGGCCCTTCCCACGGCAGCCCTACGTGGGAACCAGCGCCTTCACCCACAAGGGTGGCCTCCACGTCTCGGCCGTCAGCAAGTGGCCGGAGAGCTATCAGCACATCGACCCGGCGGAGGTCGGCAATCGCAGCGGGGTGCTGGTGTCCGAGCTGTCCGGAGTCAGCAACATCGTCCACAAGGCCAGGGAGAGAGGCCTCCCCATATCCCGCCGGGAAGAGGCCCGCCGCATACTGGAGCAGGTCAAGACCATGGAGAGCCGCGGGTTCCAGTACGAGGAGGCCGAGGCTTCCTTCGAGCTGCTGGTGCACCGGGCCCAGACAACCTATAAGCCGCCCTTCGAGCTGGTGGACTTCATGGTGGTGGTGGAGAGCCGCCGCCGCCCGGCGGCCGGCGGTGGCGAGGTGCTGGCCGAGGCCACGGTGAAGGTCCGGGTGGGAGAGCAGGTCATCCATACCGCCTCCGAGGGCGATGGCCCGGTGAATGCCCTGGACGCGGCGCTGCGCAAGGCCCTTGTCTGGTTCTATCCCCAGGTGGCCCAGGTTAAGCTCATCGACTACAAGGTCCGCATCCTGGACGAGAGCGCCGGCACCGAGTCACAGGTCAGGGTGCTCATCGAATCCGGCGATGGGGAGCACCAGTGGCGCACCGTGGGCAGCTCGGAGAACATCATCGAGGCCAGCTGGCTGGCCCTGGCCGACAGCCTGGAGTACTGGCTGATACGCCAGGCCTCGGCCTGAGGTCAGGTCCGGGAGACAGCGACACACCCCCGTAATGCCGGCCCCGGGGCCGCCGGCGGAAACCACCGGCCTCCGCTGACAGGCTGCCCCGGGATGCGATGCGGGCCGGGTCCCCACCATCTTAGGTGGCCGGCGCGACCACGGCTCACCTCCATCAGCCCGAGAAAGCGCCACCCCGGATGGCGGCGGCCCCTCTCCCATCAGCCCGGCGGCCCACCTCCATCACCCTACATGACTGACGCACACCACCGGCCCGGAGCCGTTGTGACCAATTTGTGACCTCCTTTGTCCCAACCGAGATACCCCGGTGACGGGAGCGTGATATCGTTCTGGCATGTGCCCGGCGAGCGTCGGGGCGCACGTGGTTGCTCATCGCAGAGGCGAGCGGGCTGGACAAGCGACAAATAGTGGTACGGGCAAGGTCCGTCCCGGGCTCGGGTCGTACATCATTATCTGTGATTTGATCGGGGGCGAGTATGAAATCGAACAGATCCTGGCATGTCGCCACCAGACGGCGCCGGCCTTCCCCTGTCCGGGGACAGAGGGGGGCCATCATGATGGAGCTGCTGATATCCATCGCCATCCTGGGCACCGTGGCGGTGGGATTCCTGGGTGCCCTGATGACCGGATACCACGCCACCCGGCTGGCCCACGATCAGACCACGGCCCAGAGCCTGACGCGGACCACCATGGAGAACGTGGCTACCACAGGTTTCCCTATCGACACTGAAAGCGACGAGGTGACCACCTCAGACCAGTTCGACGTGGTGATACATGCCGACTACATCGACGGCGACCATGTGGTGTCGGAGGATCCTACCCAGCTTCAGATGATCACAGTGACCATTCGGTATCACGAAAGCGGGAAGGCCATCAAGGTCACCCAGTGCGTGAAGGCCCAGTGATGAGAAACAGCATCTCAGGCAATCAGAGAGGCTTTTCACTGGTGGAGCTCCTGGCCGCCATCGTGATCATGGGCGTGCTGGGGCTGGCTATAGGAGGCGTCCTGCTCCAACTGCAGCGATCCAACCGGATCACCCACGAGATGACCGCCGTGCGTCAGGTACAGGCGGCCGGCGACAGCGTCAGCATGGATGGCCTCCAGGCCCAATCCCTTGACTTTGGGTCGGGCATGACCGACAACACCGGCTTCCTGCAGCTAAGCTGGGCCGGCGAGTGGACCGACGCTGACGGGAAATACAACCTGCGGTCCAGGAATGTTACCTATATCCTGGTGGCCTCGGGTAACCAGCATGATCTCCACCGTATTGAATCCTCAGAATGGACCATCGGCAACGCAGCGCCCGTAGAAACCAGCCTGGATGGCATCGTGGCCCGTCACCTGGACGCTGCTGACATGTCGTGCGGATGGATTGACACCACCGGGGACGGTAGCCCCGATACGGAGACCTTCGCTTTCAGGGTGGTGTCCACCGTGGGGACCAGAACGGAAGAAAGGACCTATAACATCACGTGCCGGCCGGCAAACTAGGCCGGCCCGGGGGCTGATTGGCTTTGGCAGCAGCGGCGAGAATGAAGCAGAGCATTCTCCTGCGGAGGGGGCAAAATGGAAATCATGGATGATTTGCTGGACCTGAAGGACGACCTGGAGGACGTGCTGTCCAGGCAGAAGCGAAGGGTTGGAAGTGCCCTTCGGTCCCAGTCGGGGTTTGCCACGCTGACGACCGTGCTGGTGATCATGGTCGTGGGCGCCATCATCATTACCCCGCTACTGGCCTTCGTGATCACGGGGACCAGGGCGGGCGAGGTCCATGACCGGATTACGGACCGGCTCTATGCCGCCGACGCGGGAATACAGGATGGGATCTGGCGGGTATCCTCCGGCGATTACCCCAACGACTGGAAGGGCACTTGGGATGAAAGCGTGTACGGTGATGAACCGCTGATCTACAGCGTCCCCGACCTCAACGGGTGCGAGGTCACCGTAACCATACGCCCGGTATGGCTCCTGGCGGGGCTGGAGACGCCGGCCTACGGCCGGACGCCTCACGCCGAGCTGGTGACCGTCAGCAACGCGGCTACGAGCGGTACCCTGGAGATCGTCGTCGTCATGGATGATTCGATACAGGGCAGCAAGAAGATCGACCGCATAGGGGTGTGGATACCCGAGGGATTCACCTTCACGGGCTCCAGCAGCCTTCAGGACCTCTCTCCCACGCATCCGGCATACTGTGTACCGACGGTAAGTAGCTGGAAGAACGGTCAGATCATCATATTCGATTACAAGAACGGAGGAGTCGACTGGGCGGACTTCCCCAACGTGACCGGGGAAAGGATGAAGGTCACGCTCACCTACGAAGGGCAGGGTGCCATGACCACGTCATGGTCCTGGACGCGGACCAACAGCCACGACGTCTACCTATCCTGGAGTACCGAGATAAAGTTGTTCCAGGTAGAATCGACTGCCACCGATCCGGTGACGGGAGCCAGCACCACCGTGGTAGCTGGCAACATGACCAATGAATCAATCGGCACCTACCTGGCTTTCTACGGAGACTACGCGGTGACCGGAAACGCGCTGATGCGGGAGACCGGGAGCGACAGGGTCCGCGACCGGCTCTACAGGGAGTCCCCAGGCGAGATCTCAGTTATCCCGGAGAGCGGCAACCCCAGGAAGATTCTCCTCTACTGGTCCGGCTGGAAGGAAGACCCGAACAATGCCTTCATCCTCACCGACGAAGCCCGGCAGCAGCTGGCCGAAACCTATGCCGTCAACCAGGTGTCGGTCCGCGCTGTATATAAGAACAACAGCTACGACCTGGGCACCGTCTCGGCCACGGAGTGGACGGTGCTGCCCAACGGCAGCACCTACTCCCCCAACGGGTGGTCCTACGGCTGCAACGCTGACATCACCACGCTGGTCCTGACGGCGCTTCCCGATGATTTCGTGGGCAACGCCACGTACTGGGTGGGCCACGCCGACACTGGCGGAACGACACTGCCAACGACTCAGACCTATCAGGGTATCTGGGGCAGCTCCAGCAGCGACATCTTTGTGGTCGGCCTGGGAGGCAGCGTCCTGCACTACGACGGCAGCAGCTGGTCCACTCAGGCCAGCGGAACAGGCAGCGACCTCAAGTGCGTGTGGGGCACCGCCTCGAACGACCTGTGGGCAGCGGGGGCCAACAGCGCCATCCGCAAGTACACCGGCTCCTGGAGCTCCCAGAGCCGCGCCGACGGCCGCTCCGAGCAGCTGAACGACATCTGGGGTAGCTCAAGCTCCGACGTATGGATCGTCGGTGACGGCTACAGCACCGGCTGGTGGAGCACCACCCGCTATTACACCCTGCTGCACACCACCGATGGCGGCGCCACCTGGAGCTACGCCGGCGGCCCCACCGGCCTCTCCAGCAACGTTAACCTCAATGGCATCTGGGGCAGCGCGGCCAACGATATCTGGGCGGTGGGCAGCGGCGGGACGATCCGGCACTACGACGGCAGCAACTGGAGCACCAGCGGCACCGGCGTCACCAGCCGGGATCTGTTCGGGGTATGGGGTACCGCCTCCAACAACGTTTACGCAGCCGGCTCCAACGGCGTCATCCTGCACTGGAACGGATCCGCCTGGAGCCCTATGACCAGCGGCACTTCCTCGACTCTCTACGGTATCTGGGGCAGCGGGGCTGGAGACATCTATGCCGTGGGCTCCAGCGGCGCCATTCGACACTACGATGGCACGTCCTGGAGCGCGATGTACAGCGGCTCCAACAAGACCCTGTACGGGGCCTGGGGCACGGCCAGCACGGATGTGTATGTGGTCGGCGAGAAGACCTCGAAGACCAGCACCCTCCTGCACTGGGACGGAAGTCTGTGGACCGCCGTTGGCGGCGGGACTGCCCTCTACACCTGGACCAATGGCCACTCCGGTGAGACGAAGGTTATCACCACCGATTACCCGTTGAGCGACGTGGTCAACGACGAGTGGGCCAACGCATCCTGGTCGATCATCACCCTGTACACCAGCCCGGTCACCCTGGCGCACCAGATGTACCTCTTCGACACCTTCCGGTACTGGAACAGCAACGATGACGTCACATTCACCCTGGACGGCTTCCTGGCCCCTCAGGGGATTGCCGGCGAGAACGAGGCGGTCAAACTAACCTACTACGTCGGGGAAGGCGACTCGTGGTACGGGAATGGTGACAACTTCTACCTCAACGGCACCAAGCTCAACCCGGGCTTCATAACCCCGGGCAGCGCCGCGCCCGACAACAACGCCATGAACAGCTCCGGGAGCAGCGGAGGCGTCACCGGCTATCCGCCGGATGACGGAATAGACCTGGATACATACGTCATCGATGGTTCGGACCACATCATTGCCCCGGCCGACAGCTCGGCCACGGTGAGACTGAGGACGGGCACCGACGTCTGGAACATGGTCTACATGATCCTGTCCTTCCGCAGCGACAACGTGGGCAGCGGCTGTCTGAGCTACATTGTGCTCTAGCGTGATCGATGCGGCATCCGGCGCCCCGCGCCGGATGCCGCCCCGGATGAGCTACCTGGCTCGGTATTCTTGGCCATTCAGGTCTTCTCCCGCCGTCCCGGCCATGCCAAAATCGAGAACCTGTGGGAAATGCCGTACGGCCCGACCATCCTGCAATCTGCCCGGGAGGCCGAACGGCCCAAGCATGGAGATGATGTAGAGATGATGAAGACCGATGTGATGCAGTCCCTGAAATCCGCCAATCTCAGATTCTCGTTTTCCATCTCGCCGCTCGTCAAGTGGATCCTGACCATAGTGATCCTGGGCGCCGGCGTCGCCCTCATCGTGTTCTTCTATAACCAGGAGCAGTCCCGGAACCACCAGCTGCAGGACCAGGTGGACAAAGCGGCGACCACCCTGGTGCAGAATAACCTGAAGATGCGCGACCTCCAGGGGCAGCTGGCCGAGACCAATCTGGACCTGGCGGAGATGGCGGCCAGCGTGCCTCCGTCCGCGCAAACCATGACGGTGGAGGAGAAGCTGTACGGAGCGGCCGCGGATGCCGGGGTGAGTATCTCCAGCGTTAGCATGTCCGGCGCGAAGCAGGCTGAGGACTCTGGCTACCGGTCCATGGGGGTGACGCTCACCATCGGCGGCGGGGTAGAGCACCAGCTGCGCTTCTGCGGGATACTGGGCCACTGGCTGCCCACGGCGGAGATCATGTCCTCGTCCATGAGTGCCGAGGGGATGAGCCTGGTCTTCAACGTCTATGTCGAGTAGCTGATCAGCCCGGACCAGGGAGAATGGTCCGGCAGGGGTAGGAACGAATACCCGGAAGGGCAAAGTGAGAGATGGCAAAGCAGCAAGTGAATGTCTTCATAGATGATGCTTCGATCTCTGTGCTGGTCTCCAAGGGGCGGCAGCCCGAGAAGTGGACGATCGTACCTCTGGAGCCGGGGCTGGTCAAGGAGGGCGTGGTCCAGGACCAGCCGGCCGTGGCCGAGAAGCTCAAAGAGGCCTGGCGCGGCGCCAAGATCATGCGCAGGCGGGTGGCGGTGGGCGTCTCCGGCCTCAACTGCCTGTACCAGATGCTGTTGCTCCCCGAGCTGGCCGAGGACCTGCGCTCGGAGGCAATCTCCCGGGAGGCGGCGCAGAGCCTGGGAATCCCGCTGGATGGTGTCTATCTCTCCTGGCAGGTTCTCTCCGTCGACCACGGGCAGATGAGGGTCTACCTGGCCGTTCTGCCCAAGGACAAGGTGGATTCGGTAGTCGCCACGCTCAAGCTGGCCAACCTCAGGCCCATGATCATGGACATCAAGCCCCTGTGCCTGGCCAGGGCGGCCAGCGAGCCCCGGGCCATAATGGTGGATACTTCACAGGAAGCCCTGGACATAGTGGTACTGGGAGACGGGATCCCGGAGGTGGTGCGCAGCCTGCAGCTGGCCCCGGGGACGCCCGCGGGAGAGCGCATCGGGATTCTCCGCAGCGAGATGGAGAGGTCCATCTCCTTCTACAACGCAGCCCACCTGGACAAGCCCATCGACCTGACCGTACCGGTGCTGGTCTCCGGCGACCTGGTGGGGCAGGAGGCCGAGATGACCTCGCTGGCCGGACCGCGAGAGCGTCCTGTCCATGCGCTGGAGTCGCCGCTGGTGGGCACCGAGGGCTTCGAACCTGGCAAGTACGCTACCTGCATCGGCCTGGCCATGAAGGGGGTCCTGGCGGCGGAGCCGGGGACACTGTCCAACTCAATAGTGAATTTCGATGCGCTGCCCGAGATATACCGCATCAAGAAGCAGTCACTGGCGGACATCATGTGGGTACCCTCCATACTGGTAGGCGTGGTGGTGATAGGCATGGGGATATGGGGTATCACCTACCTCAAGGGCGAGAACGCCGATCTGCAGGCGCAGCGCGACAGCATCAACCGGACCATCACGGAACAGGCCGTGGCGGACAACAATATTCAGGAACTGCAGACCCGGGTGGACAACGCCAGGGCCCCGGCGGCCGCCCTCAACACGCTGCTCGACAGGCTGGACTCGAACCGGCTTTCCGCGACCACCGACCTGGGCCTGATCTCCAGCTACGCGACGCAGAGCGGCATATACCTCGAGGCCGTCAACTACCAGGCCGATGGTGTCAGCATCTCCGGTGTAGCGGGAACCGTGGACGAGGTGTTCCAGTATGGATGGATGCTGAAGGACGGCGGGGGCTTCTCCTCCGTCACCATCCCCTCGATCTCCCAGGGCGACGAAGGCATCGCTTTCAGGATGGAGTTGACCGCCTAGCACGGCAGTGACAGGCGGACTCTGGAGTGTGGGATTATGAAAGGTACTATCCAAGATCTGATTCGACTGGCGGACAAGAGGAGGGCCTCTGACCTGCACCTGGTGGTCGGTTTCCCGCCGTTCCTGCGCGTGGTGGGCGACATCGACCCTCTGGTGGATGCGGAGCCGGTCCAACCGGAGGATGCCCGGGCGGCCCTGGTGGACCTGACCACTCCGGAGGAGCGCGAGGAGTTCTATCGCACCCTGGAGCTGGATTTCGGCTACAACGTGCCCGGCATTGGCCGCATACGCTGCAACGCAGCACAACAGAGAGGCAGCATCAGCCTGGCCATACGTCTCCTGCCCCCCAAGATACCATCACTGGATGAGCTGGAGCTGCCTGATATATGCAAGGAGCTGGCCATGAAGCCCAGGGGGCTGGTGGTGGTCTCCGGGCCCACCGGGAGCGGCAAGAGCACTACACTGGCGGCCATGCTGCACCATATCAATGCCAACAAGATGTGCCACATACTCACCATCGAGGACCCCATCGAGTACGCCCATATTCCGCTGCGGTCCGCCATCACCCAGCGTGAGGTGGGGACGGACACGCTCAGCTTCGCCCAGGCGCTGAAGCACTCCCTGAGACAGGACCCGGACGTGATCCTGGTGGGCGAGATGCGCGACCTGGAGACGGCCGCCGCGGTCCTGACCATAGCCGAGACCGGGCACATGGTCTTCAGCACCGGCCACGCCCCCAGCGCCTACCAGGCCATCGAGAGGGTCATAGACATGTTCCCGCCGGAGCACCGCTACCTGGCCCAGACCAGGCTGGCATCGCTCATCGTGGGCGTGCTGTGCCAGGCGCTGGTGCCGCGGGCCGACGGATCCGGGCGGATCGCCGCCGTAGAGGTCATGATGGGATCGCCGGCGGTCACCAACCTCATCCGGGAAGGCAAGATATTCCAGCTTCCCAATGTCATCCGGACCAGCGCCGGGGAAGGCATGGAGAGCCTGGACCAGTCACTGGTCAATCTCTATCTGAAAGGCACAATCAGCGGCGAGGCCCTGACCCGGTTCTGCCAGGACCGGGAGGAAGTGGAGAAGCTCATCGGCAGGGTGCCGCGGGTCCTCATGTCGTCGGCCCTGTCCGGCGGCAAGGCCCCGGTCCACGAGAAGCGCTAGGAAAGGTCCCGCCAGGCTGGCCCGCGTGTGGAATGGGACCGGGCGAGCCCGGCAGGTGATTAAGGCAGTGAGCAGATGAAGTCGGGGGTCGTTGGAGGTTAAGGGGGATGCAGACGATGGATCTCACCAAGCCGCTCTGGCGGGACGAGAAGGCGGCCAGGCTTCTGGGAACGCTGCTGTCGGGGGCAGTGACCGAGCTCAAGCCCCAGATCGACCCTGACCGGGAGATGGGCTACTACTACCCGGAGGCCACCAAGGTCCTCAACATCCCGGACAAAGAGGTTCTGGCCATGCTCGACGGGCTGGCCAAGGCGGGCATCCTGGAGCGGACCTCATCAGAGAGGTACATCTACTGCCCCCAGTGCCGGTCCCTCAACCTGACACCGGGCTACTACTGCGTGAAATGCGGCTCGGGCCGCATCGTCCGGGGCCGTGTTCTGGTGCACACCGCGTGCCAGTACGCCGGCGTTGAAGAAGAATACGGCCAGGCCGGCAAGATGATATGCCCCAAGTGCCAGCAGGAGCTGCGCACCACCGGCCAGGATTTCACCAGCATGGGCGTCCTGCGCAAGTGCCGGGACTGCGGCGAGGTGTTCGGGCACCCCGCCATCAAGTGGCGCTGCCTCAAGTGCGGGGCCGTGGTACCGGAGGACAAGGCGCTGGAGGTCGACGCCTACACCTACACCCTGACCAAGCGGGAAGAGGTGCGCCTGAGCCTCACCTTCGAGATGAACCACAAGCCGCGCCTGATCAAGTTCCTGCAGGAGCGGGGCTTCGAGGTCCATGAGAATGCCCGGGCCAAGGGGCGGTCGGGGGCGGAGCACGTCTTCGACATGCTGGCCATCAGGGATGACGGAGTGGTGCAGCACCGCATAGCGGTGGGCATCGAGAACTCCGCCCAGGAGCTGGGCATAGACCGCGTGTTCAGCTTCGATGACAAGGCCTATGACTGCGGTATCCACGACAAGATCATGGTGGTGGTTCCCACCATGAAGAAGGAGGCGGAGGCCCTGGCCGACCAGCAGAAGATCAAGGTCATACAGAGCTGGGACCTGGACTCCGTGCTCGGCCTGAGCCTGCCCCAGGTGGATTCCTCCGGAGTGTCCGAGGGATTCAAGTTCACCTCCAAGTCGGCGCTGGTAGAGTACCTCAAGAAGCGCGGCTACGAGGCGGAGCTTTACGCCGTGATGAGGGGCAAGTCCGGAGCGGACCACACCTTCGACCTCCTGGCCACCCGGGACGACGGGCTGACCGTGCACCGCATCGCCATCGGCATCGAGGTCAGCGACACGGCGGTCAAGCTGGACCGGGTCTTTGAGTTCGACGATAAGGCCTATGACTGCAGCATCCAGGACAAGGTCCTCATCGTGGTCCCGGCGCTCAGCCCCGAGGGCAAGCGTTTTGCCGACCGGCAGAAGATCCGGGTCTTCGAAGCCAAGACCATCGAGCCCTAGCCGGCGCATTTGTGAGCTATATGAGAGGCCGCAGTGAGGGGGCTGGTGAGTAAAACGTCACAAGTCGCGGTTGACCACCTGAAGCAAAGAGTGTATAAGATACTCTCACGCCATACTGATTAACAACCGAATAACCGGGCGCCAAGGGCAAACCTGCCGGAAGGCAGGGACGCAAAGCCGCGAGTCCAGAACGGATAGTTGGGCTGCCGCCTACCGAGAGTCAAGGACATGCTGCTCTTCGGCGGAGGCCCGCCGGGGAGCTTTTTTGTTGCGAGTGACAGAAGAGAAGAAAGGAGGGGGCCCATCGCCAAGGACATAAAGAAACATCGAACGGACTTGAACGTCAGAGGAAAGGAGGTGAGAAAGAAATGAAATCATTCAAGAGGGCTTGCAGAGGTGAGAAGGGTTTCACGCTGATCGAGCTGTTGGTAGTCATCATGATCCTGGGCGTCCTGGCGGCCGTCGTCACCCTGGCGGTGACCCGGTTCATCGGGAAGGGCACCGTGGAGTCCGCCAACGCGGAGCTGGTGACGGTCCAGGCTTCCATCGAAGCGTGCCTGGCTGATGCCAACAGGGGCGAGTTTGTAGCCACGGTTGCCTGGAACGGCGATCCGGAGAACAGTCCCATAACTGACAACGACTTCCGCGTCTCCGACTATATGCGGACCACGGACCTGAAGGCCACGTACACCATCGAGACCGATGGGGACATCTCGTTGGCCGCTGATGGCGGTTCGGGCGGGAGCTGGGGCAACATCGTGTGGGAGAACGGCACCTGGGCAGCAGCAAGCTAGTGCGCCAAGTGAGGCAGTTGACCATTTAGCGAATCGGCATGAGGGTCGGCGGCTCCTTTCGGGGCCGCCGACCTCAGCCAAGAATCAGGAGCCCCGGCGACTGCCAGAGATATCCATGGTGGAAGCACGACAGAATGACTACCAGCCTCTTCGAGGCCAGTGCAGGAGACGCATCAACATCTTCGGGACCGGCCCCCAAGCGTTCCGGGCCCGCCAACCCGGCCCATCCGCCTCCGGCACGGGCAGCGAAGCGCATCCTGCCCAGATGGCCATGAGGGTATTGACTTCTTGGGATGAGCGTGTAGTATTCTCGTGGCGATTTAAGCGCTTGAGCAGGAATACGGGTCAACAGGAGGAGCATTGACATGGTCAAGGCAAGGATACTAGCGGCACTAATAGTGGCCATATTGCTGTTGGGCGTGTTCGTCCCGGGCTCCGGGGCGGTGGCATCGGTAGCGTCGCCGCCGCAGACGCCCGTTAACTTCTCACCGGACAGCGGGGCCCAGGAGATCAGCCCGCTGCACTTGTTCATCGCCACTGCCGGCAGCTCCGATAACCTCATCTATGGCCAGTGGCAGATCATGCGGTCAGACACCGCGCCGACCCTGGAGACCGACGGCAGCTACGGCAAACCGACCTGGGACAGCGGCCTGACCAGCATCGATACGGTAAGCACCCCGATCGGGTTGCTGGCCTATGACCAGGTATACTGGTGGCACATGAGGGTCCAGGACCAGACCGGCGCCTGGTCGGACTGGTCCGCTCAGACCTCCTTCAAGGTGATGGCCAGCCTGCCGCCCAACCAGCCCAGCAACCAGAGCCCGTCCGACGGAGCTGTTGACGTAGCCGTGGCGCCCATTCTGAATGCGTCCGGTTTCTCGGACCCGGACCCCACGGGCTATGAGGACATGAGCGAGTCCCTGGCCTCGTCGGAGTGGGAGGTGACCACTACTGCCGGTTCCTATGCCAGCCCGGCCTTCAAGACTTCGCTCACGGGTGCGGCGACGTCCCTGGTGGTGCCGGCGGGCACCCTCGCACCCGGCACCAAGTACTACTGGCACGTGAGGTACCAGGACAACCACGGCAACCCGTCGGCCTGGTCCCTGGAGACATCATTCACCACCAAGGCCATCTCCACCCCGGTGGCCGCCTTCAGTGCTGACAGGACCACTGTCGTCGGCGGAGAAGACCTGGTTATCTTTACCGACAATTCCACTCCGGCTGGTGAGATCGACCGCTGGGTGTGGGACTTCGGTGACGGAACCTCGGAGAACTGGACCGCCCTCACGCGCCCATCGGGCGGGAACATTTCTCACAAGTACAGCTCGGCCGCCGAGGGGTCCAATGCCAAGACCGTCAAGCTGACGGTATACAACTCCGCGGCCGCCACCGGCGTATCAGAGACCATGACGGTAACGGTGCACACCAAGCCCGTGGCCGGCTTCACCCTGCCGGGAACCGGCAAGGCGGGAAACGAGCTCACCATCACCGACGATTCCACCCCACCCGAAGACATAACGTCCTGGGAATGGCAGTTCGATGATGGCGCCTCGGTGACCTGGGCCAGCCCCGCGGAGAAGGACGCGGCCGGCGGCCAGATAAAGCACACCTTCGACAAGGGAGGCACCCACACCGTGTCCCTGACCGTCAAGGGCGACCTGGGCGAGAGCTTCTACAGCAAGCAGATAAAGGTCTCCAGCGGCGGCGGGTTCCACTTCGGTCTGTGGATGATCGGAGTGGCGGTGGCGGCGGTGGCCGTTGTGGCCGGCGGCGTCTACCTGGTACGGGGGCGCAAGGCGAAGTAGCTGCGTCAGCCCCGCAGGAAGAAAACAGAGACGGCGGTTTCGAAAGAAACCGCCGTCTCTCTATTTTTACGGCTGATGAAGCTGATGAAATCAGAGAAAGAACCGGTGCCGGCAAGGCCAACTGCTTTGCCGGCACCGGGTTCGTGGCCTAGGCTCTCCCCTTCCCGGTCTTCTTGGCCGGAGCCTTGCGGGCCTTGCGGGCCGGCGCAGCCTTGGCCTTCTTAACTACTGCCATTCTGAACACCTCCTTTCCTTCGAAAGCGCACGCTTGATTCGGAGTGTACGCAAGGCAGGTCACCGTCGGGTCTCAACCGGCCGCCGCGCCGTCACCGAAATCGTGCGCCACCGGCGGCCGATATCACGAGGATATCACCAGGGGATGAAGACCCATTGACAAGCGATGGTCGCGCTGTGCAGAATGTCGCCGTGACTGCCCTGCTCACCATCGTCTTCGTGCTGCTGGGGCTGGCCATCGGCAGCTTCCTCAATGTCTGCATTGACCGCCTGCCGGACAGGCGCTCCATCATCTCTCCTCCATCGCAGTGCGATCAGTGCGGCCGCCGCCTGTCGGTCCCCGACCTGTTGCCCGTCGTGAGCTACCTCTGGCTGCGGGGGCGCTGCCGCTACTGCCAGGCCGTGCTGCCCAGGCGGCTGGTGATGGTGGAAGCGGCCTGCGGGGCCCTGCTGGGGGGCCTCTATCTCTTCTTCGGCCTGGAGCCCGAGTTCGGAGTGGCTGCCCTGTGGGCCTGCGTCTTCATCGTCGTGTTCGTGATCGACCTGGAGCAGGGCCTGGTGCTCAACATAGTGGTCTACCCCTGCTCGGTGGCAGCGCTGATCATCGCGGGCCTGGTGGACCTCCCCTGGATGCAGGGGGTAGGGGCCATGGACGACTGGCCCCAGATAGCCATCGCCGGGCTGGGCGGCGGGGTGGGGCTTCTCTTCTTCCTGGTGGTAGCAGTGGCAGCCGAGGTGATACTGGGCAAAGAGGGCCTGGGCTGGGGGGACGTCAAGCTGGCGGCCCTCATCGGCCTGGTCTGCGGCTTCCCCCTGGTGGTGTTCGTGATCGTGCTGGGGGCGGCCATCGGCCTGGTCATGGCCCTGCTCATGGGGCGGCTCAAGACCGGCCAGACCATCCCCTTCGGCTCCGCGCTGGCGGTGGCCAGCATGGTGGCCATCGTGGCCGGGGAGGCCATCCTGAAGCGCCTGGCCTGAGGCTGTGGTCTATGCCGCCGCCGGGCGGCCGGCCCGGCCCGTCACGGACACCGCGCCGGACTGCATCAGGCCCACGAACACCTCGGCCACGTTGGGATCGAACTGGGTGCCGGCGTGCCGCCTGATCTCCTCCATGGCCTCCTCCCAGCTCAGGGCGGGCCGGTAGGGCCTCTCCGAGGTCATGTCGGCCAGGCAGTCGGGAACAGCCAGTATCCGGGCCTCCAGGGGTATATCCTCGCCTTTCAGGCCTTCCGGGTAGCCCGTGCCGTCGTAGCGCTCGTGGTGGTAGAGAATCGCCGGGACGCAGGGCGCCAGGCTGGGCACGTTGGCGATAATGGTCACCGCCAGGCGCGGATGGCCCTTAACCTCGTCGTACTCCTCCTTGGTCAGGGCGGTGGACTTGGTCAGGATGTGGTCCCGCACGCCGATCTTGCCGATGTCATGCAGCAGCGCGGCGGCGCTCAGCCGGTTGACCGCGTCCGGAGGCAGGCCCAGCGCCTGGGCCAGCACCACCACATACTCCTTCACCCGCTGCGAGTGGGCAAAGGTGTAGTGGTCCTTGGCGTCCACGGCCGTCGCCAGGGCGTAGATGGCCGCCAGGCTGGGGCTCCTGGCCTCGTTGTCCACCGCCTGGCCGTCCCGGGCCGTGGACATCAGGCTGGTGGAGATATAGACCCGGTTCCCTCCGGCGTACTTGGAGTGATACAGCGCGCTGTCAGCGGCATTGACCAGGTCCTCGGGCAGGATCCCGTCCACCGGGCAGCTGGATATGCCGGCGCTGCAGGAAACCCCGGTGTTCCTGGCCTGGGAATGGCCCGCTATCTCCTGCCTGATCCTCTCCGCCACGTGAAACGCGCTGTCGGTGTCGGTCTGGGGCAGCAGCACCGCAAACTCGTCGCCGCCGTAGCGGAAGGCCTGGTCACTGGTTCGTATGGCCTTCCTTATCAGGGCGCTGATGTCGCGCAGAAGGGTGTCCCCGGCCGGATGCCCGTAGACATCGTTGTAGGGCTTGAAGGAGTCCAGGTCGATCATGATGAGCGAGAAGGCCCCGCCGTATCGCGCCTGGCGGTTGATCTCCTCCCTGAGCCGCTCATCGAAGTGCCTCCGGTTGAAGAGCCCCGTGAGCTCGTCCAGCCGGGCCTTCTCCCTGGCCTGCGCGTAGAGCTGCGAGTTGGCTATGGGCGGCGTGATCTGCCGGGCCAGCTCCTCCAGAAGCTTGATCTGGTCTTCGTTGTAGGCCTGCGGATGCCCGCTGCCCAGGGTCAGGGACCCCAGGGTGCGGCCGCTGTACAACAGCGGCAGGTAGACCATCGAGCGCAGGCCCTGCTTCATGTGCTTCTCCCCGGTGGTGAAGGAGCGCTCCTTCGCCAGGTCCGGCTCGTAGACCCCGCGCTCCTGCACCATGGCCATCTCCGTCCCGGTGCCCGCCAGCAACAGCCTGTCCCTCTGCTGCCAGGGCGAGGCAATCCGCCCATGGCAGGCCACGATGTACAGCTCCTCCTCATCGGCCATGGCCACGGCCGCCATGTCGATGGGCACGTACTCACCAAGCTGCTCCGTGAACCGGACGAAGGCGTCCGTGATATCGATGGTGGAGGTCATGACCAGCATCAGCCGGTTCACCAGGGCCAGCGACTGCTCCTTCACCTGCAGCTGCTCCCGGACGTGCTCCCTCTCGATGCTGGGGCCCACCGACCGGAGGGCGTAGGTGATGAGCTCGATCTCCTCATAGGCGTACGGCCCGCCCCGCTTCTTGCGGCCCATGGCCACTATGCCCACCAGCCGGCTCTCGCTGCGCAGCGGGAAGAAGAGCTCCGTCCGGGCCAGCTCCAGGCTCTTCCTCTCCTCCTCCGGCAGCGCGGAGAACTGCGGCTGGACGTTGATCTCCTTCTGCGTCAGCGGGGCGTTCTCCCGGGCGAGATGCTCCGCCAGCGGGCTGTCGCGCCTGATGGCGAAGGCCGGCCCCGGGCTGGCCTCGGGGAAACCCACCCTGGTCTCGAAGGCCTGGTCGTCAGGCGCGGGCAGCAGCAGCCAGGCGGTCTGCCCGCCCGTGGCGTGGCACAGCTGCGCCAGGAAGCGGCTGCTGAACTCCGAGAGGTCGGCGATATTGTGCAGGCTCATCACCAGCTCAAACAGCTTCTGCCGGTGGTCATACCTGGGGCCCATGAAGAACTCCTCCACGGCCCGGCGCAGGGTGGAGCCGACGGCGGAAACCAGCATGATGCAGCAGACGGTGATGGCCAGCCCGGACAGGACCACCACCCAGTCGAAATCGAAGTCCAGCAGCCTGGAGGCGGCATAGAAGAGGCCGAGGTAGGTGATGAGGGCCACCAGGGTCAGCCAGGCATGCAGCAGGATTTTGCGCAGGGCAGCCCCCACGTCGAGGAGCTGGTGGGCCGTCGTGGCGTACAGCAGCACCAGGGCGGTGAACATGTTGCCGATGTGCAGGACCGCATAGGCCACGCCCAGCTCGGTGAAGGCGGCGGCGAAGAACAGTCCCGCGGCCAGCGTTACCACCATGAGGTAGGTGATCTGGTTGCGCTCCGCCGGCTGCGTGACGGCGCGGCGCTTGAGCCCCAGCAGCCAGAAGTCACGGGCCACGATGAGAACCATCGGGACGGCGGGCAGTATCAGCCACAGGCCATAGTCAACGGTGATCCTGCCGCCGGACACGCCGGTGGAGTCCGGCACCCGGCCCGCGATGGCCAGCCCCACCACGATGACCAGCGGCAGCAGCGCCAGCGGCACCCGGCCTGTATCCCCGTGGTAGTTGCTCAGGATGTAGTGGAACTGGATGACCATCCAGAAGGCCATGCAGATGATGACCTTCACCAGCACGGGCTGATTGAGCTGCAACAGGTCGCTCCGCAGCAGGAAGTCGGAAAGGCTCCACAGCATGGCCGGGACCAGGTACAGCAGGAAATAGCCCTGCTGCCTCTGCCAGGGCCGGTGGAGCACGGTGGCCACCAGCAGGGGGATGAAGGCCAGGGTAGCCACCAGCGGTATGAAGGCGTGACTGTTCATTTCAGATCAAACGCCGCCCTTTTGCCCATCTGATCTCCCATCGTACGCCGCCAGGCAAGGCACGCCGCGACACAGGGACCGCCGGCTTCGCCTTCGGGCCTGGGATACGATTCTGACACCCCCGTGACATGTTTGGCAGACCCAAAGGGATACCAATACTGAGCCGAGGGGGTCAACCAGGGTTGCTCTCGAAGAGGAACAGCGCTCAACAGGCCGAAGTTTACTATGCTGGAGCGAGGCCGGCAATACCCGCGGGGCGGGCGCCTTCACTCGGTGGCCGGCTGCGAGGCGCTGCAGGCCACCGTCTCCTGGTCAGGCAGGTCCTCGCGGGGCTTCTTGAAGGTGTAGCCGATGCCCGGCCGCGTGGCGATGAAACGGGGGTCACCGGGGTCGTCCCCCAGCCTCTTCCTCAGCCTGGCCACGGCCACCTGCAGGATGTGCGTGTCGCCGCGGTACTCGCGCCCCCAGACCTCGGTCAGGAGCTGCTCATGGGTGATCACCCTCCCGGCATTGCGGGCCAGCAGGCAGAGGATCCGGTACTCGGTCGGCGGGAGCACGATCTCAGAGTCGCCTATCTTCACCTGGTGCTGGGCGAAATCGATGCACAGATCCTCTGAGGTGAACACCGGCTGAGGCACCTCCTGCGGGAACTTGGTGCGATGCAGGACGGCCTTCACCCGGGCCACCAGCTCATTGATGCTGAAGGGCTTGACCACGTAGTCGTCCGCGCCGGCATCGAGCCCGCGCACCACGTCCTCCACCGCGCCTTTGGCGGTGAGCATGATTATGGGCACCTCGCAGAACTCGCGAATCCGCTCACAGGCCTGAAAGCCGTCCATCACCGGCATCATCACATCCAGCAGGACCAGCGAAGGATGCTCGTCGTGGACCACCTGGACGGCCTCTTTGCCGTTGGCAGCCGTCAGCACGCGGAAGCCCTCGAGCTGCAGGTTGAGGCTCACCAGCTTGAGGATGCCCGGATCGTCATCCACCACCAGTATCAGCGATTTCGCCACTGCCATCACGCTACCTCCGTGCACCTCAGCCCCATCGGCGAACAGGTGCGTCCTGTTTGAGGCAGGCCCGAACCTGCCTCCTCCGCGTCATGGGCCTAAGTGTAGGGCGGCCGGCTATCCCCTGTGTCTCAGGCCGCGCTGACCGCTTCTCAAACAGTCCTCTCCCTGAAGAAAAAAGGTCACAAAAAGGTCTCTGGGCGAGCGCGGGCGCGCTGCGGGGACGTGTCTGTATCTGCCTGCCCTGGCCCGCGGCCGGGCCCGGCCGCGGGGGTCGCGGTCGCGGGGGTTGGCCGGCGGGGGGCGTGGCTATGGCTTCTTGAACACGTAGCCGATGCCGGGCCGGGTGATGATGTACTTGGGGTTGCCGGCGTCTTCGCCGATCTTCTTTCTGAGGCGGGCCACGGCCACCTGGAGGATGTGGGTATCGCCGCAGTACTCCTGCCCCCAGACCTCGGAGAGAAGGTGGTCCTGGGTGATGGCCTTGCCCACATTGCGGGCCAGCAGGCACAGGATGCGGTACTCGGTGGGCGTGAGCAGCACCTCATCCGGCCCGGCCGTGACCCGGTGCTGGGCGAAGTCGATGACCAGGTCCCCGGACACAAACGGGGGCTGCGGCATCTCCTCGGGGAACCGGGCCCGGCGCAGGATGGCCCTGACCCGCGCCAGCAGCTCATCGCTGCTGAAGGGCTTGACCACGTAGTCGTCCGCCCCCTTGTTGAGGCCGCTGATGATATCCTCGCTGCGGCCCTTGGCGGTCAGCATGAGGATGGACACATCCGAGAACTGGCGCACGCGCTCGCACACCTGAAAACCGTCCATCCCGGGCATCATGACGTCCAGGATGACCAGCGTCGGCTGCTCGTTCTCGATCACCTGCAGGGCCGACTTGCCATCGCTGGCCGTAATCACCTGGTAACCCTCGAGCTCGAGATTCAGTGTGACCAGCTTGAGTATCCCGGGGTCATCGTCCACAACCAGGATCAACGGCTTTCTCTGCGGCATGGGCATACCTCCCTATTTCGTACTCTGGCTATCCGGCTTGCTTCCCTCCCGCTGCAGTGGCAGCGCGATGGTGAACATGCTTCCCTTTCCCAGTTCGCTCTGTGCCCATATACGCCCTTTGTGGGCCTCTATTATACCCTTACATATGGCCAGACCCAAGCCCACCCCGCCGGCCTTGTGGGATGACGTGCCGGAGGCTGCCTGGTAGAAGCGCTCGAATATCTTCTCGATCTCGTTGGCGGCGATGCCCACGCCCTGGTCCTTTACCTGCACCATCAGGCTCTGCTCGTCCGCCAGGCAGGTCACCGTGATCTCGGTGCCCTCCGGCGAGTACTTCACGGCATTGGTCAACAGGTTGTCGATCACCTGGCGGATGCGCCTGGGGTCCACCTCCACCAGCGGGAGGGACCTGGGAGCCTTCATGGTGAACTGGTGGCCCTGGGCCTTCTGCTCGATGTCATCCACCGAGTTGGCCACCAGGCTGTCGATGGACACCGGCTCCTTGTTCATGCGGAAGCCCCCGGCCTCCAGCTTGGACAGCTGCAGCAGATCCTCGATCAGCTCCGTGAGCCGGTCGCTGGCCAGGTCGATCTCCCGGAGGAAGTCGCGCTTCTCCTGGTCCGACAGCTTCTCGTAGTGCCGCAGGATGGTGGTGCTGTAGCCCTTGATGGAGGTCAGCGGAGTGCGCAGGTCGTGCGAGACGTTCGCCAGCAGCTCGGTCTTGAGCCGGTCCGCCTCCCGCAGGGCCCCCACCGTGCTGGCGTCCTTGTAGAGGCGGGCGTTCTCTATGGCGATGCCAGCCTCGTTGGCGAAGGCGATGAGCATCCTCATCTTGCCGGAGAAGGCCTTCTTCCGGGTGCTGTGCACGAACAGCACGCCGATGATGGTGCTCTTGACCTTTATCGGCACCCCGGCATAGGACTTGATCCCGGCCCCCAGCAGCACCGGGTTGGTGCCCTCGCTCTCGTCCACGTCGTCCACCAGGAGCGGCTCCCCGCCGGTGATGATGCCCCGGGTGGCGCCGTGCGGCCGGGCATTGATGGACGTGATGGGCAGGTCCACTATCCTCCCGGTGGCGCTGCTCTGGCGCGTCTTCATGGTGAGCGAGTGGATATCGGCGTACTTCTCGCTGCCCACCCCCAGCGTCCCGTCTTCATTGACCATGACGATGCTGGTGTATGACGACTCCAGGGCGGTGCCCACCTGTGAGACGATCTCCCGCAGCACCTGCTGCAGGTCCAGGGTCTGGGTGATGGAGGTCAGCACCTGGTGCAGGGCCGCCAGCTCGCGGTTGCGCTGCAGCAGCTCCCCCTCGGCCCTCTTGCGCTCGGTGATGTCCTTCACGATCATGATGAAGCCGGTGGGCTTGCCGGACTTGTCCCTCATCAGGGCGGCGGAGAGCTCGGCATCCGTGGTCGTGCCGTCCTTGGTCAGAAGGGTGTACTCTGTGTGCCCGCTGTGGCCCTGGTGAAAGGTCTTGCGCAGCGATTCAATCACCCGGGGGTGATCGTCTTCGGTGACCAGATCCAGGATGCTCCGGCCCAGCAGCTCCTCCCGGCGGCCGTAGCGGTGCAGGAAGAGGGTGGCGTCGTTGACCTCCGTCATCAGCACCTCCAGGTCGGTGACGATGACGCCATCGGCGATGGACTTGAACATGGCCCGCAGCTTGCCCTCCGACTGCAGCAGCTCGTCTTCAATGCGCTTGCGCTCGCTGATGTCGCGGAAGAACCCGATGGTGCAGTCCCGCCCGTTGACCAGGGCCTTGGTGGCATTGATGTCCACGTACACGGTGCGGCCGTCGCTGGTGGTGCAGGGGATATTGGAGGCCAACTGGGTTATGCCCCCGGCCTGGGCCTCGATCTCCGAGGCTATGCGGCCCCACTCGCCGGCGGGATGGATGGCGCCGCGGTCCATCCCGGCCAGCTCCTCCACGGTGTATCCCAGCATGCGGCACATGGCCGGGTTGGCATACACGAACTTGCCGGTGGCGTTGTCCGAGACCAGGATGCCCTCCTCGGTAGACTCGAAGAGGGTCTTGTAGCCCTCCTCGGACTCCTTGAGGGCCTCCTCCGCCGCCTTGCGCTCGGTGATGTCCACCAGGCTGCCCAGGACGGCCGTCTGCCCCTGGTACTGGACAGGCGTGGTGGTCTCAGTGACCCACCTGATCTCGCCCGATTCGTTGACGATGCGGTAGTCCGAGGGCAGCATGCGCTCGCCGCCCGCCGCCCTGGCCAGGTTCTGGTTGACCCGATCCCGGTCTTCGGGCACCACCAGCCTCAGGTAGAGCTGCCCCTGAAGGTCACTGCGAGTGCGCCCGGTGTAGATCTGCATCCGCCGGTTCACGTACCGGATGATGCCGTCCAGGGCCACGTATATGCCGGTGGGGGCATCGGCGAAGAGGGTGTCGAAGGCGTCCCGGGGCGCGGCCGCCGGCGCCGAGCCAGCGTCCTGGGGCCCGGCGGGAGGCGGCGTGGGCCCGGCGTCCCGGGGCACAGCCGGATGCGGCGCGGACTCGCTGCCGCCGTCACCCGGCGGACCGGAGTACGAATCTGCCTCCCTGATATCGCTGGCCATTTGGTGCCATATTAAACCACTTTGCGGCGCTTTTTGGTAGACCCCCGGCTGTTCTGTCCCGCCCGCGGGCGGGAAGTACCGGCTGGCGGGGCCTGGTTGGACGGCCGTGCCGCGTCATTCCGGGGATTGCCCTCCGGCGCCCGGGATCCCCCCGGCCGCATGTCGGACAGGGCCGCTGCCTCATGGCGCAGCTCGGTGATCTTGTCCCGCAGGATGGCGGCCTTCTCGAACTCCAGGCTCCTGGCGGCATTCTTCATCTGGGCCTCGAGATCCCTGATGAGCGCGGCCGCTTCGGCCTTCGACATAGGCACGGCGCCGGCATAGATGGCGCGGGTCTCGGCCACCTGCTTCACCCTGTCGGTGATGTCCTTGATGGCCTTCTTGATGCTCTGCGGAGTAATTCCATGCTCCCGGTTGTAGGCCTCCTGAATGGAGCGGCGCCGCTGCGTCTCATCGATGGCGGCCTTCATGGAGCCGGTGACGGTGTCGGCGTACATGATGGCATGGCCATCTACGTGCCGGGCGGCCCGGCCCATGGTCTGGATCAGCGCCCCGGCGGACCTCAGGTAGCCCTCCTTGTCGGCGTCCAGGATGGCCACCAGGCTCACCTCCGGCAGGTCCAGGCCCTCCCGCAGCAGGTTGATGCCCACCACCACGTCATGCACGCCCAGGCGCAGGTCCCTGAGGATCTCCACCCTCTCCAGCGTGTCCACCTCCGAGTGCAGGTAGTGGGTCTTGACCCCCATCTCTTTGAGGTACTCGGACAGCTGCTCCGCCATCCTCTTGGTGAGCGTGGTCACCAGGCAACGCTCACCGCGGTCCACTCTGGCCTTGATCTGCTCCAGAAGGTCATCGATCTGCCCCCGGGTGGGCTTGACCTCCACGGTGGGCTCCAGCAGGCCCGTGGGCCGGACCAGCTGCTCCACCACCTGCAAGCTCTTCTGCTGCTCATACGGCCCCGGGGTGGCCGAGACGTACACCACCTGGTTGATATGGGAGCCGAACTCGTCAAAGGTCAGGGGACGGTTGTCCATGGCCGAAGGCAGCCGGAAGCCATAGTTGACCAGGACCTCCTTGCGGCTGCGGTCACCGTGGTACATGCCCCTGATCTGGGGTATAGTCATGTGCGATTCGTCTATCAACAACAAAAAGTCGTCCGGGAAATAATCCAGTAGTGTGGCCGGCGGGCTGCCGGCCGCGCGGCGGGACAGGTGGCGCGAATAATTCTCCACCCCGGTGCAGTAGCCCATCTCCTGCAGCATCTCCAGGTCGTAGTTGGTGCGGCTCTCCAGGCGGGCTGCCTCCAGCACCTTGCCCTGTCCGCGCAGCTCCTGCAGCCTCTGCTCCAGCTCAACCCGGATGTCGGCCATGGCTGCGGTCAGCTTCTCTTCCGAGGTGACAAAGTGCTTGGCCGGATAGATGCTGATCTCGGTGTACTCCTGCAGCAGCTCGCCGGTCAGGGTATCCACCTCCACTATCCGCTCGATCTCGTCGCCGAAGAACTCGATCCGCACCGCCTTCTCCTCGTAGGCGGGCTGGATCTCCAGGACATCGCCGCGGATGCGGAAGCGACCCCGGGTGAAGTCGATATCGTTGCGCTGGTACTGCATCTCGACCAGGCGGCGGGCCACCCGGTTCCGGTTGTGCTTCTCACCCTTCTTCAGATGCTCCACGAAGCTGTAGTACTCCTCGGGCGAGCCCAGGCCGTAGATACAGGACACCGAGGCCACGATGACCACGTCCCGCCTCTCGAAGAGGGCCCGGGTGGCGGCGTGGCGCAGCTTGTCTATCTCCTCGTTGATGTCGGTTTCCTTCTCGATGTAGGTATCGGTGGTCGGCAGGTAGGCCTCGGGCTGGTAGTAGTCGTAATAGCTGACGAAGTACTCCACCGCGTTGTGGGGCAGGTACTCCTTGAACTCGGAGCAGAGCTGTGCGGCCAGGGTCTTGTTGTGGCACATCACCAGCGTCGGCCGGCGCACCCGCTCGATGACGTTGGCCATGGTGAAGGTCTTGCCGCTCCCCGTCACGCCCAGCAGGGTCTGGTCCCGGCAGCCGTCCTGAAGGCCCTGCACCAGCCGGTCTATGGCCTGCGGCTGGTCACCGGTCGGCCTGAGGTCTGATTCAATCTTGAAGTCGCCCACGTCCTCTCACACTCGCTGGCGCTGCCCCATGTGGCCGGGCGGCGCCCGGCCCCCCTCATACTAGAACATGGGCCGGTGTTACACAAGGCTGCTGTCTCACATGTTTGTGGACGAACAGGGCGGGGGGCCTGTTGGAAACAGGGCCGAGGGTGCACCGGGGGTCCCTCTATTCCCGTATTGCATCGTTGCCTCAGAAAGGGGTGTTACCCAAATGCGCCAGCGCCGCATTCGCTTCCAGTGCCCGTGTACACAGGAGATGGGGCAGCTACGATCCGGGGTCGGATCATGCCCGGCTCGACAACGAGCTGGATGGGGTTATCGTGGCGGCGAAGCAGCCTGGGTAATCGGTCTTGGCCTGTGACCGAAGATGAAAGTCACCACGCCGGCAAGGAGGCAAGGGAAGGCAACAATGCCCCAACCCAGGATGTAGCCATGTGGTTGCACGTTGCCGCCAGCCAGCCCCCCAACGATAGCCATAAGGGAGACAGGGATTGACCACCAGAGTGCTGCCAGAATCATGTAGATCAAAACTGCGGTGTGTGGGGCCGGGCGATGAGCCCGGCTTACCGCCCATCTGATGGAAATGCCTATGACGAAGATGGTGTATAGGAACGCAAGGGCCGGCAGCCAGAACATGAGGCACCAGAGGACTCGGTCTGCCACGCTCATGGCTACACCGGTGGGCCAGATGAAGTACAGGACGCCGTGCAATAGATCAGGCATGACAGCTAAGGATGTTACTCTTGGCCCGATATATTGTCAAGGATAGTCGTACGAGAATAGCGATCGGGCTACCGTGCCGCCGAATTAGCCGCAGCGGGCCGCCGTGCCGCCGAATCAGCCGCGTCGGTGCCAGGCTGCTGCTACCTCAGCGGGCGCTTCGCCGGGAGGCCGGGGCGGCGGGGGTAGGCCGCCGGCGTGGCGGCCGTCTTCTCCATGATCACCAGGACATGCTGCTCCAGGCCTTCCACGTCGACTGGCCGGATTCCCCGTAGCCGGCCGCCCAGCAGGTCCACGGCCGGCCGGGCAGCCGCCAGCTCCGCCTCGATGCCGCCCTTCTTGGGGGCCACCACCACTCCTCCCAAGCGGCAGAAGGGCAGTGTCAGCTCGGCCAAAGTGGCCAGCCCCGCCACGGCGCGGCAGACCACCAGGTCAAAGCTCTCGCGGTACTCCGGCCGATGGGCCATCTCCTCGGCCCGCCGGGTGACCACCTCCACTCCGGGCAGCGCCAGCTGGGCCACGACGTGCGTGAGGAAGGCCGTCTTCTTGGCCACGGAGTCCACCAGGACCAGCCGGGCCAGGGGATAGACTATCTTCAGCGGGATGCCCGGCATGCCGGCCCCGGAGCCAATGTCCAGCAGGGCGAAGCCGCTGCCGGCCCACGGTAGACCTTCCAGGGCCAGAGTGATGGTCAGGGAATCCAGGAAGTGCCTCACCTGGACCGCTTCCGGATCGGTGATCGCGGTCAGGTTGACCCGCCGGTTCCACTCCACCAGGCTCTCAAAGTATGCCTGGAACTGGTGCACCTGCTCCGGGGTAAGCGTGAGGCCCAGGTGGCGGGCCCCTTCCTCCAGCTTCTCCAGCACGGCAGACCCATCATAGCACAGCTCCGGGGAGCCCCGCGGGGCCCCGCCACCCGCCGGGACGGCGCGGCCCGGCCCCCGCCCGCTGGCCTCCCACGGCCGTCAGCCGGTATCATTGGACGATGGACATCGAGACCGTTCTGGAGCAGGCCCGGAGGCTGGGATTCGATGCTGCCCTGGAGTTCGATCCCAGCCTGCTGGTCCCCGAGGAGCGGATCAGGGCCTGGTGCCTTGACAACCGCTGCGGCAGCTACAATGCCCATCACATGTGCCCGCCGCGCGTGGGCTCGCTCCAGGAAGCGGCCGTTCGGCTGAGGGGCTTTGACCGGGGCGTGCTGCTGCAGTGCTCCCGCCCGGCGGACGTGGCCCATGACCGGGAGGCAGTGACACGCACCAAGCTGGAGTTCCACCTCCTGGTGCTGCGCCTCGAGCGCCGTTTGCGCCGCCGGGGCCTCTCTCACCTCTGGGCCATGATCGGGGGGAACTGCCAGCTCTGCCAGGCCTGCGCCGCCGTCGAGGACAAGCCCTGCCGCCATCCGGCTAAGGCCCGGACCTCGCTGGAGGCGCTGGGCATTGACGTGGTGGGGCTGCAGCAGAGGCTGGGGCTGGACGCGGCCTTCCACGCCGATCGCATCACCTGGACCGGGTGCATCCTGCTTGGGGCCAGCGCACGGGGGCTGGCAGGACCAGGGGGGCAAGGGGCTTGAGGGCAACTGGTTGCGGGGTGGCGGCCTTGAGGGCAGCGAACTGCGGGGTGGCGGGCTTTAGGGCAGAGGGCAGTCGATTGGGGCCGACGGGGCCAGGAGGCGGAGGGCCTGAGGGCGGCGGGGACTAGTGGATGACCTTCTCGGCCTCGAGCTGCGCGACCTCCTCATCCGACAGGCCCAGCAGCTCCTTGAACACGTAGCTGTTGTGCTCGCCGAGCAGAGGTGAGCGGAAGCGGATCTCGGTGGGGTTGTCCGACATGGCCCAGGCCGAGTTGGCGATGAAGTCGGTCCCGGTGGTGGGGTGCTCGACCTCGAGATAGGTCTTGCGGTCCTGCAGGTGGGCATCGAAGAACCGTCCCTCGGTGTCCAGGCAGGGCGCCGCCGCCACGCCGTGCTGCTGCAGGATCTCGGTCACCTCGTAGTAGGTGCGCTGCGAGGTCCATTCGGTGATGAGGCGGTCCATCTCCTGGCGGTGGCTCTGCCGCTGGTACCTGTCGGCGAACCTGGCCTCCCTGGCCCAGGCGGGGTCGCCCATGGCCCGGCAAAGGCCCTGCCATTCGTCCTCGGTCCTGACCGCGATGGAAACCCACTTGTCCTCATCGGCGCAGCGGTAGTTGTTGTGCGGGCACATGGTGGGATAGAAGTTGCCCATAGTGCCCAGCACGTTGCCGTTCATCACATACTCCATGACCGCTTCGCCGGCGATGCCCACCACCGCCTCCAGCTGGGCCATCTCGATGAACTGGCCCTTGCCCGTCCTCTTCCGGTAGTAGAGAGCGGCCAGGACGGTGAAGGCCCCGTGCAGGGCGCTGTTGACGTCGGCGTAGGCCTGCTGCAGCCCCAGGACCCGCTCGCCTTGATAGCCGACCAGGCCATCCACCCCGGCCAGGCCGGTCAGCGACGGTCCATAGGTCTGGGCATCGCGCAGCGGACCCGAGTGGCCGGTGGCCGGCAGCGAGACCATGATGATATCGGGCTTGACCTTGGCCAGCTCCGGGTAGTCCAGGCCATGGTTCTTCATTACCCGGGGGGCGAAGTTCTCGATGACGATATCGCTCTTCTTGATGAGGCTCTTGAGCAGCGGGATGGCCTTGGGCTGCTCCATGTCCAGGGTGATGCTCCTCTGGTTGCGCACCCCGCTGTGGAACCAGGGGTCCCGGTCGGGCTCCTTGTCCAGGTTGTCCGGAGAGAGGCGCATGGAGTCGATGCGGCTGCGGGTCTCGATCTTGATCACCTCGGCCCCCATGTCGCCCAGCATGGTAGCCAGGTAGGGGCCGGCGAAGACCCACCCGAAGTTGATCACCCGGATGCCCTGAAGCGGGTAGCTCTTGTCGGTGCTCAGATTATGCCTCCGTTGCGCAGCGCCTCCAGGTCCTCACTGGAGTAGCCCAGGCGCCGGCAATAGATCTCCTCGTTGTGCTGGCCCAGAAGAGGGGCAGCGCTGTCCATGGCCCACGGCGTCTCCGACAGCCTGCCCGGGGCGCCGGGGTACTTCAGCTTCCCGGCGGCCGGGTGGTCCACTTCCACGAAGTAGTTCCGGAAGGCCAGGTGCTCGTCGTTGACCACCTCTTCCATGTTCCGGACAGGGGCGAACGGCACCTTCTTCTCCAGGCACATCCGGTATATCTCCGCCTTGGTGTGGGCCATGAGCCACGGAGCCAGGCGGCCGTCCATCTCGTCGGCGTACTTGAGGCTGATCTCGCGGCGGTCCTGGTAACGCGGCTCACTGCTGTACCACTCCGGGACCTTGCCGTCACCCATCATCTCCAGGAACCGCTTCCACTGGTATCCCTGGATGGCGATCATGCTCATGAAGCCGTCCTTGCACGGCAGTATGGTGTACGGGTAGATGCCGGGGGTGCGGTGGCCCCACCGGATCCGCTTCATGCCGTGCAGGATGAAGGAGGACTCCTGGTTGCCTGTATGCAGCGTGGCCCAGACCTGGGCCTCCGAGATATCTACATGCTGCCCGCGGCCGGTATGCTCGCGGGCGAAGATGGCGCCCATGGCCGCGGTGGCGCCGGCCGTGGCGCTCTGGTAATGGCCCAGGCACAGCGGCGGGGTCAGCGGCTCGCGCCCCATTTCACCGGCGCAGACGCTCTGGCCGCCGACGGCGCTGGCGTTAATGGCGTAGCCCTTGTAGTCCTTGTAGGGCCCGCTCTGTCCGAAGGCGGTGATGGACACCACGATGAGCCCGGGGTTGACCTGGTGCAGGCTCTCGAAATCGAGCCCCAGCGCCTTCATCCGGGCCGGCGGCTGGTCTTCCACCAGGATGTCGGCCGTCTTCAGCATCTTCTTGAGGATGTCCCGCCCGGTAGCGGTGTCGATGTTCAGGGTGACGCCGAGCTTGTTGGCGTTCAGGTAGAGGAACAGGCCGCTCTTCTCCCGGTCGGGGACGTGGCCCGGGAACGGCCCCCTCTCGCGCGCCTCGTCGCCGCAGCCGGGCCTCTCGACCTTGATCACCTCGGCGCCAAAATCTGCCAGCAGCTTGCCGCAGTATGGTCCGGCGATGAATTCTGCGAGCTCGACGACTTTCAGACCGGAGAGGGCTTTTTCGCTCATGGTGGTGATGTATAGATTATAGAGCATCGCCAGCACCGGTTCAAGAGACGCTCGGCCCCGGCCCCACGCCCCGCGATTAAGGCCGCTCACCGCGGGCGGGCCTCAAGGATCGGCCGGCCCCGTGAGCCGCGCCTTTGCGCGCCGGACCACCCGGACCTGTATGGCCGCGCCTTTGCGCGCCAGATCGCCCGGCCCTATAATGTTGTGCCATGAAGGCCATGGTGATGCTGCCCACCTACAACGAAAAGGTGAACATCGAGAGGATGATCAGGGCCATCCTGGCCCACGAGGGTGTCAGCGTGGTGGTGGTGGACGATAGCTCCCCTGACGGGACCGGCGAGATCGCCGACAGGATGGCTGCCGAGCACCCGGGCCGGGTCCACGTGGTGCACCGCCAGGAGCGCGGCCGGGGCACCGCCGGGGTCGCCGGCCTCAAGTATGCCCGGGAGCAGGACGTGGAGTGCATCTTCGAGATGGACGCCGACTTCTCCCATGACCCGGCCGATATCCCCCGTTTCCTGGAGAAGATCGGCCAGTGCGACGTGGTGATCGGCTCGCG